>NZ_QKZN01000011.1:0-148915 GCF_003254285.1 Cupriavidus phytorum | reverse complement strand
ACTCGACGCTGGGTTATGAGTCGCCGCAGAAATACGAGGACAAGCTAAAGCAGCAGACAACCTAAACACCTGTCTGAAAAAACTTGACCACTACAGAGCAAACCAGCGGGCAATAGAAACCAGAGGGCTCGCCAGCGACAACGCGTGCGAGCGCAGCGACGCACTCCGTGCCCGAGCAGCAAACCTAAGATTGGGCGTGCGCGCAGCGCAGCCGAAGGCGTCCCCACCAATAACGTGCTTAGTAGGCGGCCACCGACCTAAAGTCGGGTTCGTCCATCCGACCTCGAACGCCAGGCACCTCCAGGTAGCGTCAGCAGGGTCGAACCACCAACCGCCTCACCGTAAGTCACCACGGTTCGAACCACTAACACCGCCTTGGCCAGCCGCCCAGGCGACGCGCTCTTTGCCTCCTTTCTGTCGCTCGGACAGAAAGGAGGTCGCCGGCTACGCCGGCGAAACAGCCACGCCAGTCAAGCACCACAGCCAACCGCCCACCACAATCACAATCGACCTACCTCCCATACTCCAACTCCGGATACCAATCCCCCCTCCCCTCCGGCGTCGTATCCAGCAACGTCCACAACGCATCCAGGTCCGGCGCCCCGCGCGGATCCTGCCCCGGATCGCACGTCAACGCATACATCTCGCTACTCCAGAAATGCCGGACCTTGCCATCGCGCCGCGAAAATACGGTATATCCCGGCACGTCCGCATCCTCCGCACTCACGTAGTCGCGCGTGAAATCGCCGTCCACATCCGCATACACCTTCAGCTGCGTCCATCCCCGCGCCTGCTTGGCCGCGACCAGTCGATCGATCGGCGAGCGCGCCACCATTGCCAGTGCGGTGCGCTGCTCGATATCCGCTACCTTGTGGTCCCAGCCGGCCATGATGGACGTGCACATCGGACAAGGCCGCTCCCGCTGCGGCCCGAACATATAGCTGTAGACCACCAGCGTATCCTTGCCGCCGAACAGGTCTTCGAGCGTTACCGGCCCGTGTTCGCCCTGGAACGTATAGCGCTTCGTCACCTCGCCACCGGGCGGCAACGCGCGGCGCTGTGCGGCCACGCGTTCGATGTGCCGCCGCAATTCGATTTCCTCGGCCAGCAAGGCGTTGCGCGCGTCGCGGTACGCCTTGCTTTCATTGGGAAAGTGGACGGGATTCTGCCGGGCCAGTTCGGTTGACGGAACCAGCTTTGCCGTGGTGTTCATGTCAGTCCTCCTGGAAGATCGCGTGCCGGGCGCGGCTCTCGCCATGCGGCGATGACCGCTTCACACGCCTGTCCTGTTTCGTTCCCGCGCGGCGCGAATCGTTCCAATGCGATAGCTGCACGCCGTGCTCGCTTCGCGCTCGATTCAGCACAAACGGCGGTTCACACTAGCGTGTGAACCGCCGTCTCTCGCTGCGTAACGCCCGGCTTAGCCTTGCTGAGATCTGGCCGCGCGCGCAGCCTGCTCGCGCAGCCGCTCTTCCTGCTCCCGGAGTTCTGGCGTCAACTCGTCGCCAAAGTCCTCGAGCTCGAACAATGGCCGGATCTCGATGTCGGATTCGCCTTCCATCGGATTGGGACAGCGCTTGACCCATTCCACCGCCTCATCCATCGACTTGACCTGCCACAGCCAGAACCCGGCGACGAGTTCCTCCGGGTGCTCAAAGGGCCCATCGGTCACGGTGCGCTGGCTGCCCGAAAACCGTACGCGCTTGCCCTTCGCGCTGGGCTGCAGGCCCTCGCCCGCCAGCATGATGCCGGCCTTGACCAGTTCTTCGTTGAAGTTGCCCATCGCTGCCAGCAGTTCAGTGCCGGGCATCTTGCCGGCTTCTGAGTCGCTGGTTGCTTTGACGATCACCATGACACGCATCGACATGCCTCCTCAGGTACGTGTGTGGCGACATGCGCGCCGGGTGGCGCGCTCCACGCACCCGCGATGGGGCGTGTCGCACACCGGTCCAGCATAGACGCTATTGCGTGGAAGCTATTGCCATTGCTGCATCGACCAGGTCGAGCGCCGCCGCAGGTCTTCCTGTCCCGGCTGCCGGGGCGGCTTGCTGAGGTCATCGTCGTGCCGGGGCGGAAGCTGCTCTTCGCTCTTGCGCGAAGGATCAGCCGGCGGCACCTCAGGTACGTTCGGCCCTTCCTCAGGCCGTGGGATTTGATGTGCCATGTTGCCCTCCTGCTTGCAGAGTACGACACCCTTGACGATGCAACGGCCATGCCAAGCCGCGCGGCGCGGATTTGTGCGCCCCGGCGATCCCGTTCGCTGCGACGTGATGCGATGGCGGGGGCGCCGCGCAATCTCGGCGCGCAAATCTGCCTGAATTTGTAATGCGGCATGCGGGTGCGCCGTCGATGCGCCGCGGTGGCGCCATGTCCGGCATGGCGCAGAGCCGGTCACGCCGACAGCCATCGCCCGGCACGAAAGGTGCACCGCCCTCCCGTGGCGCGCCGGCTTCTCCCGGTGCGCCATGGATACTTAATGCGGAGGCGCACCATGGAACAGACGGAAACGACAAGCACGCCCACCAGCACATCGGGCCTGCGCCAGCAGGAGACGCGCATGTCTTCGGTATCGGGTTCGGAGACGCGCAGCAGCGCGCCGTGGAAGGACACGTCGGCACGATCGACGGCATCGCAGGACCTGGCGCGCGAGCTCGACCGGCTGATCGATCGCCTGCCCACGTTGTCCGGCGATAACCTCGAGCAGGCCAAGGCGGAATTTGTCCAACTGGCCGCCAGGTCGGGCAGCGCAGCGACGGAACTCGCGGCCAAGTCCGCGGAGGTTGCCCGGCAAGTAAAAGGACGCGTCAAGAACGAGTGGGAAACCGGCCTGGAGCGGACCGAATCGTTCGTCCACGCCAACCCCGTGCGTGCGCTGGCGATGGCGCTCGGGATCGGCGTGGTGCTGGGCGCGCGGCTGTTCGGCGGACACCGGCATCACCGCGACATGTGAACTGGCGGCCGGCCTAGCCGGCGCGCTGGCGCGGCACCGCGGTGCCGAACTGCTTGCGGTATGCCGACGGCGACACCGCCAGCGCCTGGGTGAAGTGCTGGCGCAGCGAAACGGCCGAGCCGAAGCCGACCAGCCCGGCCACCAGGTCGACGCCCTTGTCGGTGGTCTCCAGCAGGCGCCGCGCCGCGGTCAGGCGGTGGTTCAGCAGCCACTGCGTCACGGTGGTGCCGGTCTTTTCCTTGAACCGCCGCGTGAAATTGCGCCGGCTCATGCCGGCCTTCTCGGCCAGCGTATCGAGCGTCAGCGGCTCGGACAGGTGGGCGATGGCCCAGTCCAGCGTCAGGCTGAGCCGGTCGGCGCCGTCCGCCTGCGGCAGCGGGTGCTCGATGTATTGCGCCTGGCCGCCGTGCCGGTGCGGCGCCACCACCATGCGGCGCGCCACCCGGTTGGCCACCTCGGCGCCATGGTCGCGCCGCACCAGGTGCAGGCAGCAGTCGAGCGCGGCGGCGGTGCCGGCCGAGGTCAGGATCGCGCCATCGTCGATATAGAGCGAATCGCGGTCGAGCCGCACCCGCGGATAGCGCTGCGCGAAATCGTCGGCCCAGGCCCAGTGCGTGGCCGCGGCGCGGCCGTCCAGCAGGCCGGCCTCGGCCACCACGAAGGTGCCCAGGCACAGGCCGGCGATGCGTGCGCCGCGCGCGCTGGCGGCCCGCAGCGCATCGAGCAGCGCTTGCGGCGCGCGCTCGCCCGGATCCCGCCACGCCGGCATGATCACGGTATCGGCCTGCTCCAGCACGGACAGGTCGTGTTCCACCTCGATGCGGAAGCCTGACATGGTCGAAATCAACCCCGGCTTCTCGCCGCAGATCAGCAGCCGGTAGCGCGGCACGCCGAGGCGGTCGAGGTCGTCGCCAAAGACAATGCAGGGCACGGACAAATGGAAGGGGCTGATGCCTTCGAAGGCAATCACCGCGACGGTGTGCATCGCAATCTCGCTGAGGTGGGATCCTGTTGGGGCGGCTTGATGGCTGAAATGGCATGGCCACATTGCCGTGGTTTGGCCCGATTCTATCGGATGTTGTCCATCGGGCCACTTCCGGCGCTGCCGACGGCGCCGGAAACTACGCTCCATGCCGCGCCTGCGGCGAACGCAGCGGCCGCCACTGGCGCCGCCCACCTACTTCCCTGTCGACGAGGACCATCATGCAACACCCGACCCTACGCACCATCGCCGGCGCACCGGCCCGGACCGCCATCGACGCCGCCAGCACCGCCGTGCTGGTCATCGATTTCCAGAACGAGTATTTCAGCGGCAAGCTGCCGATTCCCGACGGCCCGGCCGCCCTTGGCAACGCGCGGCGGCTGGTCGACCACGCGGATGCCGCCGGCATGCCCGTGTTCCACATCCAGCATGTCACGCCGGCGGGCAGCCCGGTCTTCGCCGAACACGGCGCCACCGTGGCATTCCACGGCGACCTGCAGCCGGCGCCGCACCACACCGTGGTGCAGAAGACCTCGGTCAGCGCCTTCCCGACCACCGACCTGGACCAGCGCCTCAAGGCCGCCGGCATCAAGACCCTGATCATCACCGGCCTGATGACCCACGCCTGCGTCACCGGCGCGGCGCGCGACGCGGTGCCGCTGGGCTACGGCGTGATCGTGGCGGCGGACGCCTGCGCCACGCGCGACCTCGATACCGCGGCCGGCACCATCGCGCACCAGGAACTGCACCGCGCCGCGCTGGCCGCGCTCGACGACGCCTTCGGCGATATCCTGACCACCGAGCAGGTGCTGAAGCTGCCGCTGGCGTGAGAACGGCGGCCGGCCTGGCCAGCGTTGCTGGTGAACCGGGGCGACCGGAGGACCTGGCCGTACCCGGGCGGGGTTCAGCGGCCGGCCGCGTCGACGATGGCGTGCGCCGCGGCCACCATGGCCTCTGACGATTCCAGCGCGCGTGCCGGGTCGTCGCGCTTGCGCACGGCGGCGGCGCTGGTCGCGCGCGCGGCGCCGTCGGGGCTGGCGGAGAACTTCACCACAGTCAGTCCCCTGGCGGGATTGATGTAGATCTTCTGGCCGAAGCGGCCGCTGGCCTCGATGCTGCCGTCGCCGTCGTTGCGCTGGAACCAGTAGTTGCGATAGCCGTAGCCGTCGCGCCCTGCAGTGGTATTGCCGCGCGCGAAGCGGGCCTGGTTGCCGGCGGGCTGCAGCGCGATCCGCACCGCCTTCGGTGAAATGCCGAGCGTGGCATCGCCGGCCGCGGCGCGGCGCACGGTCTCGGCGAAGCGGGCGGCATCGCGCAGCGTCGAGTTCATGCCCCCGCTGGCCATTTCGGTGCCCTGGCGATCGACCTGGGTATAGGCGTCGTCATCGGCGAAGCGCGACCACAGCCGCTCGCTGACCAGTTCCGCCCAGCGCTTGCCGGTAATGCGGCGCAGCGCCCAAGCCACCGCTTCCGGCGAGCCGTTCTGGTAATACCAGACACCGCCGTCCGGGCCCGCGCCGGCGGTGCCGGTGGCGTGCACCACCTTCAGGAAGTCGTAGATGGTGTCGGGCGCGTCGGCCTTGCGCGGCACGATGCCCACCGCGCCGAACAGCCCCAGATCGGGCGGCAGTGCCTGCGGATAGCCGACCGGCACCTCCATGTCCAGGTTCTGCTGCACCGTAGCCTCGCCGAAGGGATTGCCGGCCAGCTCAGGCACATACTGCGCCAGCCGCGCGTTGGGATCGAGCTTGCCCTCTTCGACCAGCATCGCCGCCAGCAGCCCGGTCACCGACTTGGTCATCGACGCCCAGATATGCGGCTGGTGCGGGCGGAAGCCGGCAAGGTAGCGCTCGTACACGATCCGGCCCTGGTGCAGCACGATAAAGCCATCGGTATGCGTGTCGCGAAGGTAGTCCGCCACCTGCACCGTCTGGCCGCCGACGCTAAAGCGGACCGTGTCCAGCTCCGGCGCGGCCTGGCCTGGCAGCGCCAGCGGCTGGCTCGCATGGCGGATACCCACGGTGGGCGACATCTCGCGCGCGTGCCGGAAGGCCCAGCGCATATAAGGCGGGCGCAGGCCGGTGCCGCGACTGACCTGCTTGTCCGGCGGTGGCGGAAAACCCTGCATCACTTCGCTTTCGGCCACCGCCGCAGGCTCGCCCGCGCCCTGCGCCATCGCCAGGCCTGCTGGCGCCGCCATCCATGCCACCAGCGGCATCACCGTCCACCACGCCCGACTGCGCCGGGACCCCGTCCCGCGCGACTTCGCTTGTGCCTGCATGCTGTCTCCATGGCTGTCGAGGCGGCTGCACGCGCGGTGCGCCGCCTTCTGTGATCCGATGCCAGCCTGCCGGGGCAGGCCGCGGGCGCCATGTTGCAGGCCTGCGGCCATGGCCACAATCCTCTGTTCGGAATAGAGCCATAACCCTTGGGAATGTCGGCGGGAGCGTTGGCTCAGGCGCCGCCTTCACACCGCCAGGCGCGCTTGCGCCCGCTCCCGCCTGACCACGCCCAGCGAGAACATCGACAGCCCGGCAATCAGTGCCGGCACGCCGATCCACGCGAACAACGCCGGCATGCCCAGGCCCATCGACAGCATGGTGGCGCCGCCGACCGAGCCCACCACCGAGCCCATCCGGCCCACGCCGTTGGCCCAGCTGACGCCGGTGGCGCGGCAGTCGGTCGGATAGAAGCTGGCCGACAGCGCATTGGCGCCCACCTGCGAGCCCGAGATGCAGAAGCCCGCGACAAACACCGCCACGCCCGCGGCCACCGGCTCGGCGGCAACGCTGCCCACCGTGGCGATGCCCAGCGCCGCCAGCGCGTAGCTGGTGGCCAGCACATGGTGCGGGTTGAAGCGGTCCATCAGCCATCCCAGCGCGATCGCGCCGACCGTGCCGCCGACCTGGAACATGGTCGTCACCAGCGCCGCGGTGCGTAAAGAATGGCCGGTGCCGCGCAGCAGCGTCGGCAGCCAGCTCGACAGCAGGTAGATCACCAGCAGGCTCATGAAGAACGTCAGCCAGAACAGCAGCGTGCCGCGCAGCAGCGCTGGCCGGAACAGGTGCCGCACCGGCGAGCTGGCGGCGCGCTGCTCGCCGACGGCAAAGGTGGCGCCGCGCAGGTCTTCGTGCGGCGCGAGCTTGCGCAGCGTGGCGACGATGCGCTCGCGCGACTTGCCGGTCATCACCAGGTAGCGCACCGATTCCGGCAGCAGCCACACCAGCGCCACCGCCAGCCCCAGCGGCAGCACGCCGCCGGCGACCAGCACCGAGCGCCAGCCGAAGGCGTCGATCAGCCCGGCCGAGGCCAGTCCGCCCAGCGCCGAGCCCAGCGTGAAGCCGCAGAACATGGTGGTGACCAGGAACGAGCGCCGCTTCTCCGGGCAGAACTCCGAGGTCAGCGTGATCGCGTTAGGCATGGCCCCGCCCAGCCCGAGGCCGGTGATAAAGCGCAGCAGTACCAGCGTCCACAGGTCCGGCGACCACGCCGACGCCAGGCTGGCGGCGCCGAAGCACAACACCGACAGCACCAGCACCCCCTTGCGGCCAAACCGGTCCGCCAGCGGGCCGAACAGGAAGGCGCCGGCCATCAGGCCGCCCAGCCCGGCGCCGAACAGCGGCGCCAGCTGTGCCGGCGTCAGCTGCCATTCGGCGCGGATGGCAGGCGCGATAAAGCCGATCGCGGCGGTATCGAAGCCGTCGACTGCGACGATCAGGAAGCACAGTACGACGATGGTCACCTGGAACGCCGACAGCGGCTGGCGGTCGATGAACGCGGTGACGTTGAGCGGTTGGCTGGCAGGCATGGTGTCTCCTCCTTGTTGCCAGGATTAGGGCGAGTGAGGGCTGGCGGCTTCGTCGGCGGCCAGCTCGATGCAAGGGTTTTCAGCGCGGAAAGAACGCTGCGTTCAGCGATTTACAGCCAGGGCGTGGCGCTCAGGCACTTGTCGGCGCGCCAGCCGTGCAGCCATTGCAGCGCGTCGTAGATCTGCGCCTGGGTGCGGCCGGTCCACAGGCTGTTGCGCACCAGCCGGTCGACCCCCTTCGCGTGGTAGACGCGGCCCATGTCGCGCGCGGCATAGAGCACGCGCGCGGTGCGCGGGATGCGGGCCTGCTCGTACAGCCTGAAGGCCGCGGCGTAGTCGCCATCGGCGGCCTGCACCGCAGCGCCCAGCGTGACCGCATCCTCCAGCGCCTGGCAGGCGCCCTGCGCCACGTACTGGGTCATCGGGTGCGCGGCATCGCCGAGCAAGGTCGCGCGGCCGAAGCTCCAGCGCTCGACCGGGTCGCGGTCGGCGGTGGCCCAGCGCTTCCATGAGGTCGGACGGTCCAGCATCTGGTGCGGCAGCGGGTGGATGCCCGCGAAGTACGACAGCACTTCTTCCTTGCTGCCCTCGCGCACGCCCCAGGTTTCCTGCTCGCGGCTGTGGAAGGTCACCACCAGGTTGTACTGCTGGCCGCCGCGCAGCGGGTAATGCACCAGGTGGCAGTGCGGGCCGGCCCATACCACCGGCGCGTTGACCTGCAGGTCCTGCGGCATGTCGGCCACGTCGACCACGGCGCGGTAGACCACGTGCCCGGTCACGCGTGGCTCGTCGCCGATCAGCGCCTGGCGGATTGCGGACTTGACGCCGTCGCAGCCGATCACCGCATCGCCGCGATGGTGCTCGCCATGCTGGTCGATCACGGTCACGCCGTACTGGTCCTGCAGCAGCTGTTCCACGCGCGTGCTGGTGCGCATCGTGATCAGCGGATGATCCTGCACGGCCTCGAGGATGGACAGGTGGATATCGACGCGATGGATCACGCCATAGGGATTGCCGAAGCGCTTGCGATACGCCTGGCCGACATCGACTTGCGCGATCACGCTGGTGTCGATGGCATCGCGCAGGCTGAGGAAGTCGGTAAAGACCGTGCGGCCGCGCGCGGCCTCGCCCACGCCCAGCGCATCGAGCGCGGCGAAGGCATTGGCGGCCAGCTGGATGCCGGCGCCGATCTCGCCGATCTGCTCGGCCTGCTCCAGCAGTTCGATGCGGATGCCCTGGCGCGCCAGCGCCAGTGCCGCGGCCAGGCCGCCGATGCCGCCGCCGATGATGAGGACCTTGGCGGTCGTGTTGTGGGTTTCGTTTTGGGTGCTGCTCATTGCTGTCTCCTGGCCTGCGCCGCTGGCGTCAGGCGATGTAGTCCGGCTGGCGCGCGGGCGCGGCCTGGGCGAAGGCGGGATGGGTGCTGGCGTGGGCAAAGACGGCCATCGCGCGCTGGTAGCGATTCAGCTCGCAGCCCATGCGCAGCGCGTTGGCCACCTGCGGCACCAGCGCCACATCGGCCAGCGTGGGTGCATTGCCGAAGCACCACTTGCCGTGGCCGTGGCGCGCCAGCAGCCGTTCGACGCCGGCCATGCCTTCGTCGATCCAGTGCCGGTACCAGGCATCCTTCTGCTCGGGCGTAACCTTCAGCGTGTCCTGCAGGTAGCGCAGCACGCGCAGGTTGTTGACCGGGTGGATGTCGCAGCCGACCAGCATCGACAGCTCCAGCACGCGCGCGCGCTGCTCCGGATCCTGTGGCAGCAGGCACGGCTCGGGATGGCGCGCGTCCAGGTAGTCGATGATCGCGAACGACTGCCCCAGCGTGAACTCGCCATCGACCAGCGCGGGCACGGAAGCCGACGGGTTGATGCCATCGACATACTCGGCGTGGCGATGCTGGCCGGTGCGGATATTGACGGCCAGGTAGTCGTACGGCAAACCCTTGAGGGCCAGCGCGACGCGCACCCGGTACGAGGTGGAGCTGTTGAAGAAGCTGTAGAGCTGCATGATTCGGCTTGCCTGTTTCAGACCACGCGCACAGTCAGTTCGCCCAGGCCGTCGACGCCGGTGACCATGGTGTCGCCGGCCTTGACCGCGCCCACGCCCTCGGGCGTGCCGGTGAAGATCACGTCGCCCGGTTCCAGGCGGAAGAACTGCGACAGGCAGGCCACGGTCTCGGCCACCGACCAGATCAGGTGCGACACATCGCTGCGCTGCTTCGTTTCGCCATTGACCGTCAGCCAGATGCCGGCCTGCTGCGGGTGGCCGATAGCGCTGGCGCGGTGGATCGGGCCGACCGGCGCCGAGGCGTCGAAGGCCTTGCCGATTTCCCACGGGCGGCCCATTTCGCGCATCTTCATCTGCAGGTCGCGACGGGTCATGTCGAGGCCGACGGCGTAGCCCCACACGTGTTCGAGCGCCTGCCCGACGGGGATATCCGAGCCGCCCTTGCCGATCACCGCGACCAGCTCGGCCTCGTAGTGATAGTTCTGCGTCTGCGCGGGATACGGCAGCTCGAGCGTGACGCCAGACTGCACCGGGACGATGGCGTCGGCCGGCTTGCAGAAGAAGAACGGCGGCTCGCGCTCGGGGTCGAAGCCCATTTCGCGGGCGTGGGCGGCGTAGTTGCGGCCGACGCAGTAGACGCGGCGCACGGCGAACTGGTCGTCGCTGCCGGCCACGGGAATGGCAACGGTGGCGGGAGGCGTGAAGACGTAGGACATGGTGAGGCTTCCAGTGATGGGTCAGGTAAGCGCCGCCCGGCGGTACCGCATGGCTCCGCCGGGCAGCGGCTTGGTCGGGGTTGCCGGCTCAGCTGCGCGCTTCGCGCAGCAGGTTCAGCGCGGACAGCACCGGCCGGTCGGAATAGCTGAACAGCACGGCGTCTTCCAGCGCGCCGAGCTGCACCGGCGCCCACGATGGCGCCACGAACACATCGCGCGGCTCGAACTGGAACTGCGCATCGCCGATGCGCACCGTGCCGCGCCCTTCCACCACGCTGTACACGGTGGCGTCGGTGCTGCGGTAGGTCTTGCCCTGGAACCCCGCCGGCAGGTACTGCATGAAGGTGGCGATGGTCGGCATCGGCCAGCCGCCGGTGGCCGGGTTGACATAGCGCAGCTTGACGCCGTCCCAGGGATCGAGCTCGCCGTTGCGGTAGAGCTGGTCCAGCGCCTCGCGCGAGCGCGCATACGGGTAGCTGAACACCGGCGAGGTGGGATCGGTCACGCGATGCCGCACCGGCACCATGTTGTGGCCAAAGCGGGCAAAGCTGTCGCCCTCGGCGCGGGTCACGGGCTGCTGCGATTCGGGGTAGTTCTCGGCAAAGCCGGCGTCGAACTGCTGCACCATGGGGATGTCGAGGCCATCCAGCCACACCACCGGCTCGCCGCCCTCCTCGACCGACGGGTTGCCATGGTCATGCCAGGTCCACGACGGCGTGATGATGAAATCGCCGGGATGCATGGTGGTGCGTTCGCCGTTGACGGCGGTCCACGCGCCCTTGCCTTCGACGATAAAGCGCAGCGCCGACTGCGTATGGCGATGGCTGGGCGCGATCTCGCCCGGCAGGATCAGCTGCAGGCCGGCGTACAGCGTGGAGGTGATGCTGGACTTGCCGGGGATGCCGGGGTTCTCCAGCACCAGCACGCGGCGCACCGCTTCCTCGGCGCTGATGACGCCGCCGGCCTGCATCACCAGCGGGCGGATCTGCGCGTACTTCCAGATGGCGGGAACGATCTGCGGCCGCGGCTGCGGCGGCACCAGGGCGTGCAGCGACTCCCACAACGGGGTCATGTGGCTGCGGCCGATTTCTTCGTAGTAGGCCTGGCGGGCCGGGTCTGGGGTGTGCTCGGACATGCTGTCTCCATAACTTTGTACAAGGCGTTCGGGAGCGCTTTGGGCGGGTGCCTGCATCACTGCGCACCGTCTGTGTTGTCGTTATACGCCCCGCCCTATAAGATCTGAAATGAAGTTTTCATCTTATCGATACGATTTACCGTATAGGTCACGCCCCATGGATTGGACCCAGAGACTGCGCCTGCGCAACCTGCAGATGCTGCTGAGCCTGGCCGAGACCGGCAACATGAGCCAGTCCGCCGCCATGCTGAACACCACCCAGCCCGGGCTTTCCAAGTGGCTGAAGGACCTCGAGGACGATATCGGCCTGCCACTGTTCGAGCGCCAGGCGCGCGGCCTGCGGCCCACGCCCTACGGCGAGTCGCTGATCGAGCACGCGCGCCGGATCGAGGCCCAGCTCGATACCGCCCGCGACGACCTGCAGGCCATGCGCGACGGCGGCAGCGGCATCGTGGTGGTGGGCACCTCGGGCGCATCGGCGGCCGACACCGTGCCGCTGGCCGCGCTGCAGCTGATGCAGCGCATGCCCCGCGCCAGCGTGCGGCTGCTGGAAACCACCATGGACCGGCTCATGACCCAGCTGGCGCGCAGCGAGCTGGATATCGTGGTGGGCCGCTCCGCGCCGGAGCTGCAGGATGCACAGATGCGCACCGAATCGCTCTATATGGAGCCCATCCACTTCGTCGCGCGGCCGCGGCACCCACTGCTGCAGGGCGGCAAGGTGGCGTGGGACGACCTGTACCGCCACCGCTGGGTGGTATGGCCGCGCGGCACGCCGATCCGCAATGCCCTGGAGGGCGCGCTCGCCAGCGCCGGTCGCGCGCTGCCGGCGGACTGCGTGGAGAGCAATTCCACCGTGCTGAACCTGACCCTGTTCAACAACAGCGACATGGTCGGGCTGGCCTCGCACCGCACCGCGCGCCGGCTGGAAGAGCTGGGCGCGCTGCGCATCGTGCCGCTGCGGCTGGCCGGGTTCGGCTCGGTGTCGATGTACTGGCGCGCGGACGGCGAGTCGCGCGCGGCGGTGGCGGCGATGCTGGATTGCCTGCGGCGGGCGGCGGGGGCGCAGCAGGTGCCAGCGGAGGGCGCCGCTGGCTTAGGGGGATAACCCATGGATAACCCATAGGTATGTCGCCCGTGCCCGCGGCGCTCAAGGGCGGCCGCGGCCGTCATTGGGTGTTGGCGGCGCGGGCGTCGCGGCGCCGCGGGCCGGCACTTGGCCGCCCGCCGACGCATAATGTCGGCACCTGCACTCTCCGGTGCCCGCCATGCAGCTTCTCGACGCCCGCGTCCGCGACCTGCTCCGTCATCCGGGGCGCTTTCTGTGGCGCACGCTGGTCCAGTTCCGCGCCAACCAGGGCCTGTTGCTGGCCGGAGCGGTGGCCTACTACGCGCTGCTGTCGATCGTGCCGTTGCTGATCCTGATGGTGATCGCGCTGTCGCATGTGATCGACCCGCAGCTGTTGCTGTCGACGCTGGCGCGCTACCTCGAGTGGGTCGTGCCCGGACAGTCCCGCGCGCTGGTGCCGGAGCTGGCGTCGTTCCTGCGCACCCGCGCCACGGTCGGCTGGGTCTTGCTCGGCACGATGCTGTTCTTCAGTTCGCTGGCGTTCACGGTGCTGGAAAACGCCATGTCGGTGATCTTCGTCCATCGCGTCGCGATCCGGCGCCGGCATTTCCTGATCTCGGCGGTGCTGCCTTACTGCTATATCGCGGTGCTGAGCCTGGGGCTGCTGCTGGTGACAGTGGTCTCTGGGGGGCTGATCGCGATCGGCCAACGGCACGTGGAAGTGCTGGGCCATGACTGGTCGCTCGACCGGCTTTCCACCACGCTCCTTTACCTGCTCGGCTTCCTTGGCGAGATCCTGATGCTGACGTCGATCTACATGGTGATGCCGGTCGGCCGGCTGTCCTTGCGGCATGCGCTGTGCGGCGCGGTGCTTGCCGCGGTGCTGTGGGAGATCTCGCGCCATGCGCTGGTGTGGTACTTCACCACGCTGTCGCAGGTGGGGCGGGTCTATGGCTCGCTCACCACGGCGATCGTGGTGTTGCTGAGCCTGGAGATCGCGGCGACGCTGCTGTTGCTCGGCGCGCAGGTGATCGCGGAATTCGAGCGCAGCGGCTGGGAGCGGCCGCCTGCTTCGGACGCTCCCGCCGGCGAGTTCCATACCTGACGTGCGCCAACGAGGATTGCAGGGGTGCGGCGCGGCGGATTATGCGAATCCCCCGTTTGCGCGCAGCACCTGCCCGTTGATCCAGCCACCATCCTCGCCGGCAAGGAACGATACGACGCGACCGATATCCTCGGGCGTCCCGAGCCGTTCGAGCGGAGCGAGCCGCGCGATCTGGTCGATCTGCTGCGCACTCTTGCCATCGAGAAAGAGCTCGGTGGCCACCGGCCCCGGCGCCACGGCATTGACGGTGATACCGCGCCCGCGCAGCTCGTTGGCCAGTACCCGGACCAGCCCCTCCACGCCGGCCTTGGACGCAATGTACGGCCCATAGGACGGGAATGACTTGGCGATGACGCTGGTCGATACCGCAATGATCCGCCCACCCGTGCCGACGTTTTCGGCCGCTTGCGCCAGCACCAGGAACGTGCCGCGCAGGTTGGTCGCAATGACCTTGTCGAAGTCGGCCAGGCTGCCGGGCGCGATCGGTGCCAGCGGCATCACGCCGGCGCAGTTGGCGACCACGTCGATGCCGCCGAATGCCGCCTTCGTTTCGGCAAAAAGCCGGGCCACATCATCGGGGCTTCCGACATCGCCCTGGATCGCGATGGCCCGGCCGCCGGCCGCTTCGATCGCCGCGACGGTGTCGCGGGCGTGCGCCACATGGCCGGCATAGCCGACCGCAACGGCAAAGCCGTCGGCCGCGAGACGCAAAGCCACGGCCCTGCCTATGCCGCGCGATGCGCCGGTGACAATGGCCGCTTTGATGGGGTTCGTAGTCAGGGTGTTCATGGGAAGGCTCCGGGAGGGACAAGGCGACATGCCGTTGGAGCCAATTGTGGTTGTTCGCGCCGATTAGATAAATGGTGCAGAATCGCCAAATCAATTCAACCAGCCTCAACAATAGTCACATCCCGTGGACCGCTTCGATTCCCTGCAACTGTTCACCCGCATCGTCGAATTGGGCAGTTTCAGCCACGCCGCGGCCGCGCTCGACATCCCGCGCGCCACCGCCACCCATGCCATCAAGGCGCTCGAGACGCGGCTCGGGGTCCGGCTGCTCGAACGCACGACGCGGCAGGTCAGGCCGACCCTCGACGGCCAGGCGTTCTACGAGCGCTGCGTCCACCTGCTGGCTGAACTCGACGACGCCGAGTCGTCTCTGCAGCACGTGGCGGCGAATCCGCGCGGGGTGTTGCGTGTCGACATGCACGGGACCCACGCAACGAAGATCGTGCTGGCGCGAATCGACGAATTCCGGGAGCGGTATCCGCGCATCGATCTGGTGGTATCCGGCGGCGACCGGCTGGTGGATCTGGTAAGGGAAGGCGTCGATTGCGTCGTCCGCGCGGGCACGCCGCGGGATTCTTCACTGGTGGCGCGGCGCCTGGCGCTCATGCCGCAGGTAGTGTGCGCCAGTCCGGCCTACCTGAAAGCATTCGGCACGCCGCAACATCCCGACCAGCTCTCCAGGCACGAAGTCGTGAAATTCTTCTCGCGTAGCGGCGCGGCCGGCTATCCGCTGGAGCTGCACGTCAATGGGCAACTCGAGGCCTTTTCACTGGGAGGGTGGATGTCCGTCAACGATGCCGAAAACTATGTCACCGCCGCCCTGCGCGGCTGCGGGCTGATCCAGGTGCCGCGCTTCCACGTCGACGACGCCTTGCGCGAGGGGCAACTCGTCGAGGTCCTGAGCGATTGGCCCAGCCCGGACCTGCCGGTGTCGGCACTGTATCCGCATCACAGGCAGCTGTCTCCGCGCGTGCGCGTGTTCGTCGACTGGCTGGTGGCTCTGTATGCGGAGGCGTTTGGATAGTGTGAGTTCCATGCCTGAGCCCTTCTGTCTCAGGCCAGTGCAGAATCCATGCTGGAGGAAATGGCATCCGCTCCCGCGGCATCGAAGGCGCCGATAAAGACCAGCGCGGAGTCGCTGAATTCGCCGAATCCACCGAATTCGCCAGCTTCGCCGTGCGGCATGGACCGCATCCGCATCCTGCCCCCGACCACGTGTACCTCGTGCAGCCGCGGATCGGCCGCCAGCCTGACCAGGCCCTTCGCGCGCAGCAGCCGCACAGGCAGACTCAACAGCGCCTGGCGTAGCCGCGCCTTGTCGAAGCTGCGGCCGGTCTGGTAGGCGAAGCTGCGGATGCCCGCATGTGGCGCGGGCCGGGGCCAGCCAGCGTGCGCCTGCAGCACGCCGGTGCTAGCCGGCGTCGTCATGGCTGCGTCGATAAAGACTGACAAAGGCAGGTCGCCATCGCAGGCTTCCAGCACCGTGGCGCGCGGCGCAAGCGTACCGATGGTCCCGAGCGTTGCCGCTGCACTGCCGGCAGCGCACAGGTCGGTCTTGGTCAGCGCCACCACCGACGCGCCCGCGATCTGCTGCCGCACCATCTCGCCGACCAGCGGGTCGCGCAGGCTGTCATGCACGGTGGCGGCATCCACCGCCACCAGCACCGCGTTGAGCCGGAACGCCGGATCGAGCAGGCCGATCTGTGCGATGCGCTGCGGGTCCGACACACCGCTGGCCTCGATCACCAGCAGGTCGGGCCGCACGTCGCGGTCGGCGATTGCCAGCATGGCCTCAGCCAGCCGGCCGCCGATGGAACAGCACACGCAACCATTCTCCAGTTGGATTACATCGTCGCTGCGTGTTCGGATCAGCGCGGCGTCGATATTGATCTCGCCAAAGTCGTTCACCAGCACGGCAATGCGCAGCCCTTGCGCATTGGCCAGCAACCGGTTCAGCAGCGTGGTCTTGCCTGCGCCCAGGTAGCCGCCGACGACGACCATCGGGATCGGAGGCCGGGCGTTCATCGCGCAGGTGCCTGGAACACGCGGCCGCCCAGCACCGTGCCCCACACGCGCACACCCTTGAGTTGCGCCGGATCCACGGTGACGGGATCGTCCTCCAGCACGGCAAAGTCGGCCAGCTTCCCGGGCGCGATGCTGCCGATGCGATGGTCGAGCCCGAGCGTGTAGGCCGCGCCCATCGTGACCGCATGGAGTGCGTCCGCCACCGTCAATCGCTCGGCCTCGCCCATGTCGCGGCCCGAGGCGCTATGGCGCTGCACCGCGCACCAGGCGGTGAAGAGCGGGTTCAAAGGCGTGATCGGCGCATCGGAATGGATCGCGAACGGAATGCCGAGGCGCCGCGCGGTGCCCGCAGGGTTCATGCGCGCAGCGCGCTCCGGGCCCACGGTCTGCGTGGCATGGGCATCGCCCCAGTAGTACAGGTGGTTGGCGAAGAAGTTGATGCACACCCCGAGGCGCTTCGCCCGCGCCAGCTGCGCCGCATCGGCAAGCTGGCAGTGCTGCAAGGTGTGGCGATGGTCGGCGCGCGGATGGCGCGCCAGCAGCGCTTCCAAGGTGTCGAGCACGACCTCGGTGGCTTCGTCACCGTTGGTATGGATGTGCAGCGGCAGACCGGCCAGGTGGAAAGGCGCGAGCGCGTCGAGCAGTTGCTCGGGCGGGATCAGCCACAAGCCGTTGGGCTGGCCGCCGGCGTAGCCGGGTGCGCGCAGCCTCGCGGTAAAGCCCTGGATCGAGCCGTCGACGATGAACTTGACCGGGCCGAAGTGGAGCTTGTCGGAGCCGGCGGCGGCGGCCTGCTGAACGCGTGCCGGCCCGCCCCGCGCGTCGCGCTGCGGTGCGAACGCAGGCACGATGCGCAGCGGGAAGCCGTCATCCGACGTCACCGCATGCAGCGTTTCGAGGCCTTTAGCCGAGAGGTCATTGACCAGGTCCGTCGCCGTGGTCACGCCAGCCAGTTGCGCCACGCGCCCGAAGCGGCGCACCGCCTCCGCGTCCTCCGCCGCAGCCAGAGACAGGCCGCGCCCGATTACGCGCTGCACCGGGAACATCGCCGCGAATTCCTGCAGCTCGCCGGTGGGCTTGCCGCCCGCGTCCTTGTGCACGCCGTCGATGTCGGTGTCTTCATCGATGCCGGCCAATGCCAGCATCGCCGAATTGACATTCATCAGGTGCACGCTGGCATGCATCACCACCACCGGCCGCGTCGCCGATATGCGATCCAGCTCGCGCACCGACAGCCGCGCGGTGCCGAAGTAGATGGGATCGAAACCCCACGCCAGCAGCGGCGTGTCGGGGTCTTGCAGACTGCCGGCGGCATCGGCGAGGCGTTCGATGACTTCGTCCAGCGTACGCAGCCCACGCCAAAGCCTGCCATCGGGATCGCGGCGGTCGAAGTAGCCGACATAGACCGCGTCCCACATCGCGCCTTCCATCAGGTGGCAGTGGCCTTCGACCATGCCGGGCATCAGTACCTTGTCGCGGAAAGTGTCGACCACCACCGCGTCGGGCCATGGCGTCATCTCCGCCGCGCCGCCGACCGCAAGGATCTGCCCGTCGCGTACCGCGACATGGGTTGCTTCCGGCTGCGCCGCTTCCATCGTGAGGATCTTGCGCGCGACGAATACCTGCGTGCGCGCCGTGTCGTTGTGGGTCATCACTGGTTGCATGAGTCGTAAGGATCAGGCCGGCTGCACGCGCGCCAGGCGCGGCGTGTAGTTCGCCACCACGGTCACCAGCAAATTGACCGCAAGGCTGACCAGGCCGAGGTTGATGCCGCCGAAATCGGCCTGCTGCGCGTACAGCGCAATCGCCAGCCCCTGCCCGCTAAGGATCCCGAGCGCGATCGCCATCGGCCGCACCTTCAGCGAGAACAGGATCACGATGACGCCGGGGAAGAACTGCGTCACGCCGTAGTAGGTGGTGTTGATCAGCGTCAGCATCAGGTTGGGCGTGGCCAGCGTCATCGCGATCGACAGCACCAGGTACACCACGATCACCACCTTGGCGCCCTGCTTCTGCCGCTGCTCGGGCATGCCCGGCAGCAGGTTGCGCGTGACGATCGGACCGATCGCCAGGCAGATGCCGGCCAGCACCAGCAGCCCCGACAGCGCGGCGCCCGCGGTCACCAGCCCGAGCAGCCAGTCCGGCAGCAAGCGCACCGCCGCCGCGAAGAAGGCTTCATTGGGCGAGGCCAGCTGCAGGTTCTGGCTGATCGCGTAGTACGACGCCAGCACCAGGAACGGGTACATCAGCATGTACAGCGGCATCGCCACCTGCGTGCGGCGGATGGTGTTGGCGCTCTTGGCGGTGAAGAAGTTCTGCACCGCGAACGGCATCACGTAGAAGCCCAGCGCCTGGAACAGCATGGTGCTCATCGAGAAACGCAGCTGCGTGTCGTTCATCTGGTTGCTGACCTGCAGGCTGGCGGCATGGAAGACATCGCCCACGCCGGCCTTCCAGCCGACCGCAACGCCGGTGGCGACGATCGCCACCACCATCAGGATGTCTTTCAGGATGGCGATGTAGGCCGACGCACGCACGCCGGAGATGGCGATATAGGTGAAGGCCAGCGCCGCCGAGATCAGCACCAGGTATACGGGATCGAACTCCCAGCCCAGCCCCTTGAGCGCCGCCACCAGACCGGTGAACTGCAGCTGGCCCCATGGCAGCAGGAAAAAGATGGAAGATCCGGCGACGATCAGCTCGAGCGCGCGGCTGCCGTAGTGGCCCTTGAACAGGTCAGGCAGCGTGATCGCGTTGTAGCGCGCGCCGGCTTGCCAGATCTTCGGCCCGAGGAAATAGCCGAGCGGGTAAGCCAGCAGGATGTACCCGAGGAACCAGACGCCATACGTCGGGCCCTTGGCATAGATGCCGCCGGGAAAGCCCACCATGGTGCCGATGCTGTAGATCTCGCCGGCCGCCAGGAAAAACACCAGGTAAGCGCCGAACTGCCGCGAGGCGACGAAGAAGTCATGCACGCTCTGCGCACCGTGGCCCTTCCCGGAGCGGATGGCGAGATAGAGCGAGAAGACGATAAAGCCAAGGAATACCGCTGTGGTCATGGCTGTTCTCCCTCACGCTTCATGCGCCGCGTCGGCGGCGTGGCGGTCGTACAGCAGCCAGCACGCCAGCATGCAGCCCGACGTCAGGACGAACCAGGCAAAGATCCAGGCGTAGATAAAGGGCACGCCGAGCACGAAGCGCTCGACGGTCGCCACCCAGGGCAGCAGCCCGATGACGCCGATATATGGCAGGCCGAGGCCGATAAACAGCTTGAGCATGATGTCTCCGGTTTCCGATGGACGGTGGATGGCGGGCGCCGTGTGCGCTGTCACCGGGCCGCTCTTGTGTTCCGGTCATCATAGGGAGCGCCGATATATGATTCAAATGCAAATATCGAACCGCTCCCATAACTAACACGCATGGGATTCCGCATGGACACACAGAAACTTCTGCACCTGCTCGCCATCGTCGAACACGGCACCTTCTCCGAGGCTGCACGCGCCGTGCACCTGACCCAGCCGGCGCTGAGCCGCAGCATCCGCGCGCTGGAGCACGAGCTGAAGGCGCCGCTGTTCGACCGCGGCGCGCGGCGCGCGCGCCTGACGGTGTTCGGCGAACTGGTGGCCGACCGCGCCCGCCGCATGCGGCTGGAAGAACGCCAGCTGCGCCGCGACCTGGAGCTGCTGCGCGGGGGCGAGGAAGGCTCGCTGACGATCGGCGTGGCGCCCGCGCCTGCCGCGCTGCTGCTGACGCCGTTCCTGATCCACATGGCGCAGGCGCACCCGCGCATCAAGGTCCGCACCGAAACCGGCGCCACCAGCGCGCTGCTCGACGCGCTGCGGCGCGAGACCATCGACGCCATCGTCGGCGACGCTTATGTACTGCGCGCCGCCGACGATGTCGACATTGAACCTCTGGGCGAGTTGCCAGCCGGCCTGGTGTGCCGCGCCGGCCATCCGATCCTGCGCAAGCGCCGCATCGATATCGAGGCGATCCGGGCCTACCCGGTGGCGACCACCACGCTCAGCACCATCGTCAGCCGCCAGCTGGCCGAGCTATGGGGGCCCGGGGCCGCGCCCGACAAGCTCTTCACCCTGCACTGCGACAACCTCGACATGCTGCGCAGCGTGACACTGGCCACCGATACGCTGCTGTTCGGCGTGCTGTCGATCACGCGGCAGGAACGCGCCGCGGGCGTGATGGCGGAAGTGCCGATGCCCCCCGACCCGCGCCGCTGCGGCCGCTACGGCATCGCGCGCATGGCCGCGCGCTCGCTGTCGCCGGCGCTGGAGACGCTTTACGCCTTCACGCGCGAGCACTGGAAGGAATTGTCGTCGGCGCCGGCCAGGCAGGGCGCGCGCCGCTGACCTGCCCATCACCGCTGATGTATGCTCCGCCTGATTCCCAGCTCAAACCCGGCATGACCGATTCCACGCCCGACCGCCCCCGCCGCCTCACCATCCACGACGTCGCCCGCGCCGCCGGCGTGTCGCTGACCACGGTCTCGCACGCGCTTAACGATCGCGGCGTGCTGGACCCGGCCACGCGCGCTCGGGTCAAGCGCATCGCGGCGGAGCTGGGCTACCGGCCCAGCGTGCGGGCGCAGCGGCTGCAGTCGGGACGCGCCAACTGCATCGCGCTGCTGTCGTCGATGCCGTTCGCGGTGGCGGGCGGCACTTCGCGGCTGGGCTTCATGATGGAGGTGGCTGCGATCGCGGCCGAGGCGGCGATGGGCCGCGGGCTGGGCGTGGTGCTGGTGCCGCCGCTGGAAGGCGCGGGCGGGCTGCTCGATACGCTCGATATCGACGGTGCCATCGTGATCGAGCCGATCGCCGGCGACCCGCATATCGCGCGGCTGCGCGAACGCGGCGTCAGCATCGTCTCGATCGGGCGCGAGCCGCTGACCGAGACCCCGGTGCCCTGCGTCGACCTGCAATCGGCCGAGACCGCGCGGCTGCTGCTGGCGCACCTGCACGGCCACGGGCGGCGACAGATCGGCCTGATGATCGGCGCGGCGCCGCGGCAGTCATATGTGGAAACGGAACGCGCCTACCGCGAGTTCACGCAGGCGCTGGGGCTGCCCTGCCATGTCGTCAAGGCGGCGGAGGAACACGGCGAAGCGGCGGGCGCCGAGGCCTGCGCGCAGCTGCTGGCGATGATGCCGGGGCTGGATGCGCTGTGCGCGCCGGTCGATGCCTTCGCGGTCGGGGCCATGGCGCACTTGCAAGGGCTGGGCAGGCGCGTGCCCGACGATGTGCTGGTGGTGACGCGCTACGACGGCATCCGCGCGCGCAGCGCGCAGCCGCCGCTGACCGCGGTCAACCTGCACCTGGAGCGGGTCGCGTCGCTGGCGGTGGAACTGCTGTTCGCGCACCTGTCGGGCGAGCGCAGCCGCACGGTCATCACCGGACCCAAGCCCGAACTGGTGGTGAGAGCGTCGTCGATGCCGGAGGCTTGACGGACTCTCGGGAAGCGATGTGCCGGACTTCGTAGATGCGCCGGCCCTCTCCCCCGCCCCTCTCCCGCACGCGGGAGAGGGGAGCAAACAAGCGGGCAATAAGATCCAGAGGGATCTCCAGCGACAGCGCGTGCGAGCGTAGCGAAGCACTCCGTGCCAGAGCAAAAGACCTGAGATAGGGAGCGCGCGCAGCGCAGCCGAAGGCGTCCCACCAATAACGTGCTTAGCAGGCGGCCACCGACCTAAAGTCGGGTTCGTCCATCCGACCTCGAACGCCAGGCACTTCCTGGTAGCGTCAGCAGGGTGGAACCGCCAACCGCCTCACCGCAAGTCACCACCGTTAGAACCGCCAACGCCGCCATGGCCAGCCGCCCAGGCGACGCGCTCTTTGCCTCCTTTCTGTCGCTCGGACAGAAAGGAGGTCGCCGGCTACGCCGGCGAAACAGCAGCGCCCGCCAAGCACGACACCGCATTCAACACCCCCAACCCCTTAACCCCTAACCAACACCACCACCCCTGACACCAACGCAAACCCCAACACCCCCACCCTCAACATCCTTTGATTAATCCGCCGATGCACCAGATGGCTGGCGACCATGCCGACGCCCAGCACCGGCAGCAACCCCGCGGCATAGAACACCTGCTCCATGCCAAGCTTGCCGCTCAACGCCAGCACCACCAGCGAGATCACCTCGCCCACCAGGAAGCACAGCGCCACCGTGGCGCGCAAGGTCGCCACCGGCGCGTGCTGGTACGCCAGCGCCAGCGGCGGCCCGCCGACGCCAGTGGCCGTCTCCGTCACGCCAGTGATCAGGCCGGTAGAAGCAAAGGTCAACCGCCCCGGCGTAAACGCCGGCGCCAGCAACGACACCACCGCCGCGGCAATGGTGCTGCCGCCGACCAGCGCGTTTAGCCACGCCATCGGCATCGCCACCAGCACCCACAGGCCGCCGAAGGTGCCGGCCACGCGTCCGGCGCTGATCCAGCCGGCCCCGCGCATGTCGATGGCGTGGCGCTCGCGCCAGGCCACGTAGGCGTTGAGCGGCAGCATCGCCAGCAGCAGCGCGCCCGGCAGCATCGCCGGTGCGGCCAGCGCCAGCACCGGCACCACGATCAGCGCGAAGCCCATGCCGGTGGCGCCCTGGATCAGCGCGCCGGTAAACACGGCCACGCCGACGCTGAACAGGGTCATGTCCATGCTCATGCCGCCTCCGTGCCGGCATGGCGGGCGCGATGCACGTCGGCGGCGTCATGCAGCTTGCGGATCGGCGCGCCGGCGACGGTGTGCTCGGCCATGGCATGGATGTCGCGCATCAGCGCGCGCGCGTCCCAGTCGGTGGGCCAGCCCTGCCACAGGCGCAGGCTGCCGTCGACAAAGACCGCGCGGATCTGGTCGCGGTTGGCCAGGCGCACCAGCTCCCAGGTCAGGTCCCACGACGGCGTCAACTCTGGCACGTCCAGGTCGACCAGCAGGAAGTCGGCGCGCTTGCCGGCAGCGATCTCGCCGGTGAGCGCGCCCAGCCCGGCCACATCGGCCGCGTCGTGCGTGGCCATGTCGACCCAGCGCCAGCCCGCGCCGCAAGACGAATCGCCCACGCCGATGCCGAAGGCGAAGCGCTGCGCGGCCTCGGCATAGTCGAGCAGGCGGAAGCCGTCGCTGCGGGTGCCGTCAGTGCCCAGGCCCAGGCGCACGCCGAAGGTGGCCATGGTCTCGGCCGGCGCCACCGCGTTGCCCTTCCAGGCGCTGGCGACGGGGTTGTAGGCGACGGCGGCGCCGCTGTCGGCCAGCAGCCGGATCTCCTGCGGCGTCACCAGCGTGGCGTGCGCGAGCAAGGCCGCCGGGCCGAGCGCGCCGATCGCGGCCAGATGCTCGATCGGCCGGCGCCCGCACCCGTTGAGCGAGCGCTCCACCGCCACCAGGTGCTCGTTGGCATGGGTCTGGAAGATACGGCCGGACTCGGCGCACAGCTGGTAGACGTGATGCAGCATCGCGTCCGAGGCCACCTCCGGGATCGAGATCGCCAGCGACGGCGCCACCAGCGCATCGCCGGCGTAGCGGTCCAGGTGTGCGGCGGCGCGGCGCAGGATGGGCGCGGCGTCGAGCGTTTCGGCGCCGGGCTTGTCGTTGCAGATCAGCCCCAGCACGCAGCGCACGCCGGCATCGCTGACCGCGCGCGCGACCGCGTCCAGCCCGGCCTCGCTGCGCGTGCCGGCATCGACCACGGTGGTAAAGCCGCCGCGCAGCGCTTCCAGCGCCGCCAGCTTGGACGACAGGTACAGGTGCTCCGCCTTCAGGCTGCCCTCCAGCGGCACCCACACACGCCGGAAGATCTCCGACGGCTCGCCGAACACCAGCGACTTGCCGAACGACTGGGTCAGGTGGTGATGGGTGTCGATCATGCCCGGCATCAGCAGCATGCGCGGCAGCGGCAGGGTCTCCAGTTGCGGGTAGCGCGCGGCGACGTCTTCGGCGGGGCCGACCGCGGTGAAGCGGCCGCCCTCCACCACCACCGCGTGGCCGCGTACCGCGCCCTGGCGCAGCAGGGTCCATTCGGGCAGCAGGATGCGCGGGCGCTGGAAGCTGTCCGGCGCCAGCGCCGGGTTGAGGTCGCCGGGCCAGGCCGGCGTCGAGGCATAAGGTTCGGTCATTGCAATGCAGGAAGCGGGGTCAGTGCGTGGCGGCGGCATCGTCGCGCGCGATCGCGCCCGTGTCAGCCGTCGCGGTGCGCAGACCCGTATGGAAAAACAGGAAGTTGAGCAGCGCCGCGGTGATGGCGCCCATCGCCACGCCATTGCCCACCAGGATGCGCAGGTTGGCCGGCAGGCCGCCATAGATGCCCGGCACCAGGATCGGCAGCAGGCCCACGGCCAGCGCCACCGCCACCACGTACATGTTGGCGTGGTCGCGCAGGTCTACCTTGCGCAGCATGTCGATGCCCATGGTGCCGACGATGCAGAACACCACCAGCCCGGTGCCGCCGACCACGGCCTCGGGGATCGCGCTGATCAGCGAGGACACCGGCACCAGCAGCCCGAACGCGACCAGGATCGCGCCCGACATCGCCGTGACAAAGCGCGAGCGCACGCCGGTGGCCCGCACGATGCCGATGTTCTCGCCGCTGGTGATGATCAGCGAGGTGCCGAACATCCCGCCCAGCAGCGAGGTCAGCGCGTCGGCGCGGATGGTGCGCGGCACGTCGCGCTGCTGGTCCACCGGCCGGCCCACGGCATCGCTGATCGCCAGGGTCTGGCCGGTGGCCTCCACCATCGAGATCACGGCGAACACCATCAGCGGGATCGCGGCCACCACGTCGAAGGTGGGCCAGCCGAACGGGAACGGCGTCGGCAACGCCAGCAGCGGCGACATCGACACCTGGCCCAAGTGGAACGCGCCGGCCAGCCCCGCCACCAGCGCCCCGCCCAGCAGCCCGAGCAGGATCGCCAGCTGCGCCAGCATGCCGCTGAGCCAGCGCGATGCCGCCACGGTGCAGGCGATGGTGGCGAAGGCCAGCAGCAGGTTGAGCGGATCCACCGCGCTGCCCGCGGCCGGATGGCCGGCGACCAGCTTGCCCGAGACCTGCGCCAGGTTGATCGCCACCAGCAGCAGCATGGTGCCCACCACCACCGGCGGGAAATACCGCAGGCAGCGGCGGAACACCGGCAGCACCAGGAAGTAGAAGACCCCGGTCAGGATCACCGCGCCGGCCGCGGTCTGCACGTCGGTCTGCTGCGCGATCAGGATAAACAGCACGATCGGCGCGCCGCCGGGCAGCATCACGAACGGCAGCCGCGCACCGATGCCGCGCTTGCCCAGCGACTGCAGCAGCGTGCCCAGGCCGCAGATCACAAAGGTGGCGCTGAGCAGCTGCACCGCCAGCGCGGGCGGGAAGTTGAGCGCCTTGCTCATCAGGAAGACCGACGCGATCGGCGACGCGGCCATGACCAGTACGTGCTGAAGGCCGAAGACGAACAGGCGCCGCCATGGCAGCCGTTCATCCACCGGCGCGGGGGCGGGGTGGGACATTGCTTTGCTCCTCGTTTGGTGTGTCGGGCGTTGTGCCGGTGGCGCTTCGGCCACTGGCTGCGTCTGTGCGCAATTCGCCGCAGATATTATCGATTTCCGCTAACAAAAACGTTTTTGTAAGTGTAGGGAAACCCAATTTGCGATGCAAGCGGTTTTGTCGGCGAGGCAGCCGTGGTCTTCCCCTATATCGAATAAATCGATAACGGCTAGCAGCAAAACCCGTTTCACAAGTTGATGAGGCGGCGTCAAAGTACCCGCCACAGCGCCTTGCGCGCCACAACATGCCCCCAAAGGAGACGACCCATGCGAGACAAGAACCGTCCGGCGCAATCTGCCGACCACGACCGGCCGCTATCCAGGCGGCGCCGTTTGGTGCAGGGCGCAGGCCTGCTGGCGCTGGGCGCTTCGCCGCTGGGCACGCTAGCCGCGCAGGCCGCGCGCGCCACCGATGGCGTGACGCTGGCCGACGGCCCGCGTCCGCTGGTGCGCTATCCCGGCAAGCGCCCACTGGTGCGCGTCAGCACCCGGCCGCCGCACCTGGAGACGCCCTTCTCCGCCTTCAACGAGGGGCCGATCACCGCCAACGACGCCTTCTTCGTGCGCTACCACCTGGCCAACCTGCCGCTGTCGGTGGATCTGGCCACCTACCGCCTCAGCGTCGGCGGCCACGTCGGCAAGCCGCTGCAGCTGTCGCTCGATGAACTGAAGCGGCTGGCGGAGCCGGTGCACGTGGTCGCGGTCAACCAGTGCTCGGGCAACAGCCGCGGCTTTTCCGAGCCGCGCGTGTTCGGCGCGCAGCTGGCCAACGGCGCGATGGGCAATGCGCGCTGGACCGGCGTGCCGCTGCGCAAGGTGCTGGAGCACGCGGGCGTCAAGGCCGGCGCCAAAGTGGTGACCTTCAACGGCATGGACGCGCCGGTGCTGCCGGGCACGCCGGACTTCCGCAAGTCGCTCGATATCGCCCACGCGATGAACGGCGAACCGCTGCTGGCGTGGGGCATGAACGGCGAAGACCTGCCGCTGCTCAACGGCTACCCGCTCAAGCTGGTGGTGCCGGGTTATTTCGGCACCTACTGGATCAAGCACCTGCACGAGATCGAGGTGCTCGACCGCCCGTTCGAGGGTCATGATGCGTTCTTCATGACCAAGGGCTACCGCGTGCCGGACAACGATTGCCAGTGCGTGGCCCCCGGCACGCCGGCGGCCAGGACACGGCCGATCTCGACGCTGGCCGTGCGCAGCTTCATCACCAGCGTCGAAAGCGGCGGCAGGCTGCCGGCCGGCCGCTCCGTCGAGCTGAAGGGCATTGCCTTCGACGGCGGCTCCGGCATCCGCACGGTCGAGGTTTCGGTCGACGGCGGGCAGAACTGGCAGGCCGCGAAGCTGGGCGAAGACCTGGGCCGGTTCTCGTTCCGCGCCTGGCACTTGCCGGTGAAGTTCGCGCGCAAGGGCCCGGCGGTGCTGATGGTGCGCGCCACCAGCAACAACGGCGAAACCCAGCCGGCCAAGGCCAACTGGAACCCCGCCGGCTATCGCCGCAATGTCATCGAAGCCACGCCGGTCACCATCGCCTGAGGAACGCGCCATGAAAGCAACCATCGCCCCCGCGCTGCTGGCGCTCGCCCTGCTCGGTGCCGGCCATGCCGGCGCCGCGCCGCAGGACATCAAGCTGCCGGCGGAGAACGTCAAACTCAAGCCGGCAAAACTCCCCGGCTACGGCATCGCCACGCAGAAATGCGCGATGTGCCATTCCGCCGACTACGTCTCGTACCAGCCGCCCGGGCTGACGCTGGCGCAGTGGACCGCCGAGATGAAGAAGATGCAGCAGGCCTACGGCGCGCCGATCGACGACGCCGAGGTCGAGCAGCTCGGCGCCTACCTCGCGGTGGCCTACGGCTCCGCGAAAATCAAGGACCCGGAGATCGTGGCGATCGCGCACAAAGCCGGCAAGCCGGCCGCTGCGGAGGCCACGCCGGCGGCAACTGCCACGGCAGTGGACGTGCAGGGCCTGCTGGCGAAGAACGCCTGCCTGAGCTGCCACGGCGTGACGCAGAAGATCGTCGGCCCGGCCTATCACGAGGTTGCGGTGCGCTACAAGGGCGACCCGCAGGCCCAGGCCAGGCTGGAAGCCAGCATCCGCGGCGGCAGCAGCGGCAAGTGGGGGGCGGTGCCGATGCCGCCGTTCGCCGGCCTGAAGCCCGAGGAAGTGAAGGCCCTGGCGGCCTATGTCCGCCAGCAATAGGCGCGCACGCACTGCGCTGACTGAAAGGCGCCCCGGCTGGTCCGGGGCACCTTGCATTTGGGGCTTGCAAGTTTCGGCCGGCTCCTTATACTTAGCCGCATGGCTAACCATTGTGCCGAGTTTGCAGACGTGTCCCAGGCTGTCGATCTTTCCCCGCTGTCCGGCGTGTTCTACGCGCTGGCGGACCCGACCCGCCGCGCCATCGTCAGCACGCTCGGGCGCGGGCCGGAAACGGTCTCGGCGCTGGCAGCACCGTTCGCGATGGCGCTGCCCTCGTTCATGAAGCACCTGCAGGTGCTGGAGCGCAGCGGCCTGATCCGCTCGCGCAAGACGGGGCGCGTGCGCACCTGCGAGCTGGTGCCGCAACCGCTGTCCGACGCACAGCAATGGCTGGCCGACCAGCGCGCCCTGTGGGAGGCCCGTACCGACCGCCTGGCGGCCTTTGTCGAAGCACCTGATCAAGAGGAACAGTCCCATGACGAATGAAAACGCCGCCGGCCCGGAAAGCCATGACCTGGTCATCTCGCGCCTGCTCAAGGCCCCGCGCGCCAAGGTCTGGCGCGCCTGGAGCGATCCGCAGCTGCTCAAGCAATGGTGGTGCCCCAAGCCCTGGACCACCGAAGTCCGCGCCTTCGACATGCGCCCCGGCGGCGCCTTCCATACCTTCATGCAAGGCCCCGATGGCGGCACCAGCGACAACCCCGGCTGCTTCCTCGAGATCGTGCCGATGGAGAAGATCGTCTCGACCTCGGCGCTGGTCGCCGGCTATCGGCCCGGCACGCCGTGGCTGTCGATGACCGCGGTCATCACCATGGCCGACGAGGGCGACGGCACCCGCTACGTGGCGCGCGTGATGCATCCCGACGAGGCTACGCGCAAGCAGCATGAGGAGATGGGGTTTTATGAGGGCTGGGGGACGTGCATTACGCAGCTGGAGGAGTTTGCGCAGCAGTTGAAGTGAGCAGGGTTATGCCGATACCGTCGGCAAAGCTGCGGGTGTGCTCCCCTCTCCCGCGTGCGGGAGAGGGGCCGGGGGTGAGGGCAGGCGCTGGCAATAGCGATAGCCTTCACTTCGTCGATGCTCTCGCCCTCACCCCGACCCTCTCCCGCAAGCGGGAGAGGGAGTACACAAGCGTGAGTTGGAGAGCTCGAGGCAATGATGTCGCTGCGGCTCTCCGGTGTCTGACATTCAAAACCGGTGCCGCAACCCCACGCTCACCGACTTCGCATCATCCCCACTCCCCGGATCGATCACGATGCTGTTGTTGCTGACACTGCCGCCGGCGCTGTTGTGCACCAGCACCGCGCGCACGTAGGCCGTGGTGCGCTTGCTCAGGTCGTGGTCCCAGCCCAGCGTGACGGCCAGCGGCCGCTGGCCGCCGCCGAGGATCTGGCGCTTGAGCGCGGCGGCCTTGAAGGTGTCGCGCTGGGTCACGGACCAGCTGAAGGTCACGCCGTAGTGGCGCGCCGAGCGGGTCTCGGGCCGGTCGCTGCTGGCCGCGCTGAACAGCAGGCCGATCTCCACCGGCTTGAAGCGGTACGAGCCGCCGACGAAATGGTTCGACGTCAGCGTCGGCTCCACCGGCACGTTGGCGCCCGAATACATCCCCTGGTAGCTGTAGAACGCATAGGCGTTGCCCGCCTCCCAGGTCGCGTTCATGCCGAAGTTAAGGCCGGAGCGCGCCGACCCCGGCACCTCGCCCGGCGCCACCGCCGCGCCGAAGCCAAAGCCGCCCCACTTGGGCGAGAAGTACTGCACCGCGTTGTCGAAGCGCGCGCCGTAAGCCACATGTCCGGTGCCTTGCGATGCGGTCGCGCTGAGCAGGTTGAACGGCGACACCGCGCCATTCAGCAGGAACGGGTCCAGCCGCAGCAGCGCATAGAACGACGGCGTGTACTGCCGCCCCAGCCGGACCTCGCCCCAGCCGCCTGACAGGCCCAGGTAGGCCTGCCGCCCGAACAGCCGGTTGTTGCCGAAGAATTCCGTGCCGGTGTCGATATTGAATCCCGACTCGACCAGGAAGTTGGCCTTGAGCCCGCCGCCGAGGTCTTCGATGCCGCGGATGCCCCAGCGCGACGCGGCCTGCTGGCCTTCGCGCATGCGCACCACGCTGTCCGAGCCCTTGGCGTATTCGATCGACGCATCGACCACGCCGAACAACTGCATGGTGCCGGCCGCGGCATTGCCCGCGGCCAGGGCCACGCCCATCGCCATCCACTGTGTTGCCTTCACGCTCTCTGTCTCCCGTCCTCGTTGTTGTGTGTCTGCCCTACTTCGCCTGCAGCCCCGCTACCTTCACCACCTCGCCCCATGCCGCCAGGTCGGCGCTGAGCAGCTTGCCGAGGTCGGCCGGGCTCGACGGCGCGGCCGGCTGCAGGTTCATCGCGGCGAATTTGGCGCGGTCGGCCGGGGTCTGCAGGATGCGGTTGACCTCGGCGTTGAGCCGCTCGACGATCGGCGCGGGCAGGCCCTTCGGCCCGAAGATAGCGACCCAGCTGGCCTGCTGGAACGGCACGCCCTGCTGCGACATGGTCGGCACCTCGGGCGCGGTCAGCAGGCGCTCCGGGCCGGACACCGCGATGCCGCGGATGCGGCCGGACTTCAGGTGCGGCACCGAAGAGATGGCATCGGTAATGCCGATGGTGACGTGGCCCGCGGCCAGGTCGTTGCTGCACTGGGTCGCGGTCTTGTACGGGATGTGGCGCAAGTGGATGCCGGCCCTGGCCTTCAGGTATTCCATCGCCAGGTGGCCGCCGGAGCCGACGCCCCATGAGCAATAGGCCAGTTCCGTCTTGCTGCCTTTGGCATAGGCAATCAGTTCCTGCAGGTTGCGCACCGGCACCTCGGCGCTGACCGCCAGCAGGTTGCCGCCGGGCTGGCTGGGCCGTGCGATCGGCGTGAAATCCCTGACCGGGTCGTACGGCAGCGACGGCGTGGTCCACGGGTTCACCGTCATGGTCGCGGCATAGGTGAACAGCAGCGTGTAGCCGTCGGGCGCTGCGCGCGCCACGGTCTCGCTGGCGATGATGCCGTTGGCGCCGGGGCGGTTGTCGACCACCACCGGCTGCTTCAGCCCCGCGCTCAGGCGCTCGGCCACCAGCCGCGCGGTCTGGTCGGTCACGGTGCCCGCGCCCGACGGCAGCACCATGCGGATCGGCTTGCTGGGGTAGGTGGCCTCGGCGTGCGCGCTGGCGGCGCCCGCCAGGATCAGCGCCGCGCCCAGGGCCGCGCGCGTGGCGCGCGCCTTGCGGGCGCCAGTGTGCTGGCTGTTCATATTGCTGTCTCCGTTGCGGCGCATTGGCCGCGCATGCCGGTACGTTGCCGGCGTGTCGTCAGCGGGCGCGCCGGCTGTCCCGGGCGCCCGCGCTGAACCGGCTCAGGCCTGCGCCTGCGCCGCGTGATCGAGTGCCGCCAGCCGCTCGTAGTGCCAGTCGGCATCGCCGAACAGGTTGGCGTGCGCCGCCAGGCGCTTGTAGCAATGGCCGACTTCGACCTCGTCGGTCATGCCGACGGCGCCGTGCAGCTGCACCGCGTCCTCGCCCAGCGCGCGCCCGGCCTCCGAGACAAAGGCCTTGGCGTGCGAGACCGCGCGCATGCGCGCCACCGCATCGCCCTGCAGCGCGTCGGCCGCGGCCTCGGTGATGGCGCGCGCCTGCTCGACGCTGACATAGAGGTCCACCAGCCGGTGCCGGATCACCTGGCTCGCGATCAGCGGCCGGCCGAACTGCTCGCGCGTCGCCAGGTAGTCGCGGGTCAGGTCGAAGGCGCGCGACATGGTACCGACGGCCTCGGCGCAGGCCATCACGGTGGCGCGGTCGATGGCGGCCTCCACCAGCGGCCAGGCACCGTCAAGCAGGCCGATGCGCGCGCTGTCCGGCACCACGGCGCGGCGCAGCGTCACGCTGGCGGTCTGGCGGCCGTCGTAGGTCGGCAGCGCCTCGACGCTGACGCCGCGCGTATCCGCCGGCACCGCGAACAGGGTCAGGCCATGGCGCTCGCGGCGCTGGCCGCCGGTGCGCGCCAGCACCAGCAGCAGGCTGGCGCTGCCGCCGCCCAGCACCAGCGTCTTGCGGCCGTCCAGCGTCCATTGCCCGGGGGCGTGGGCGTGCGCGGTGGTGCTGATATCGAAGGCGTCGTAGCGCCCCTGCGTTTCCCAGGCGGCCAGCGCCAGCATCGCGCCGCCTTCGGCCATCGCCGCCGCGGCGGCCATGTGCGCGGGATCGCCGCAGGCCGCCAGCAGCGGCGCGCACAGCGCGGCATTGGCCAGCCACGGCTCGGCCGGCTGGGCGCGGCCCAGTTCTTGCGCCAGCAGCGCCTGGTCGGTGGCGTCGCCCAGGCCGCCGCAGGCTTCCGGCAAACCCAGCGCCAGCCAGCCCATCTCGGCAAACGCCCGCCAGTGCGTGCGCGAGAAGCCCTCGGGCCCGGCCAGCGCGGCGCGGCGCTGCTCGAAGCCGTAGCCGCGTTCGAGATAGCGCCGCACGCTGTCGCGCAGCATGCGGCGATCGTCCGTTGCATCGCTCATCTGTTGGTGTCCTTATGCAGAAGTAGCAGCCGCCGTGGCCGCGCTACAGGCCCAGCACCTGCTTGGCCAGCAGCTCGTGCTGGATCTCGCTGGAGCCGCCGGCGATGGTGTAGCCGCGCGTGACAAAGCGGCGCGCCGAGGCTGCCGCGGCGTAGGCGGACTGGCCCGGTGGCGGCAGCGCCGGCTCGAAATGCGCGGCACGGTCATAGGCCAGCGTGTCCGGGCCGAGCGCGTCGACCGCCAGGTTCTCGATGTCCTGGATCAGCCGGCTGCCCAGCAGCTTGAGCATGCCGGTCTCGGGCCCCAGCGCCTGCCCCGCGCGCGCCTGCCGGCGAAAGCGCAGCACGGTCGCCGCCAGCGCCTCGAGCCGCACCTCCAGCGCGCGCAGCCGGCGCGCGAACCACGGGCGCTGCAGCAGCGGCTGGCCGCCCTCTTCCAGCTCCGCGCCGATGGCGCGCACCTTGGCCAGGCGGCGGCGGTTCTCGGCCACGCGCGCCAGGTTCAGCCGCTCGTGCTCGAGCAGCGACTTGGCGATGGACCAGCCGGCGTTCTCGTCGCCGACGCGGTTTGCCACCGGCACTTCCACCTCGTCGAAGAACACCTGGTTGAACAGGTGCCAGCCGTGGATGCCGACCAGCGGCCGCACGCTGACGCCGGGGCTGCGCATGTCGATCAGCAGGAAGCTGATGCCCTGCTGCGCGCGCGCCGCGGTATCGGTGCGCACCAGGCAGAAGATCCAGTCGGCGTACTGCGCGTACGAGGTCCAGATCTTGCTGCCGCTGACCACGTAGACCTCGCTGCCGTCGGGCCGGGTCTTGCGCACCGCGCGCGTCTTCAGCGACGCCAGGTCCGAGCCGGCGTTGGGCTCGGAATAGCCCTGGCACCACCAGTGCTCCTGGTTCAGCATGCGCGGCAGGAAATACTGCTGCTGCGCCGGCGTGCCGTAGCGGATCAGGATCGGCCCGATCATCTCGAGGGTGATGCCGCCGCTCTCGGGCGCGTGCGCCAGCACCAGCTCCTCCTGGAACACGGCGCGGCGCTCGGCGCTCCAGTCGCAGCCCTGCCAGGCCGCCGGCCAGTGCGGCACCAGCCAGCCGCGCTCGGCCAGCCGGTGCTGCCAGTCGACCAGCTCCTGCTTGCTGAGTTCCAGCCCGAGGCGGACCTTCTCGCGCACGGCATGCGGCAGCGCGCGCGCGACGAACTCGCGCACCTCACCGCGGAAGGCCTGCAGCGAGGCCTCGTCGTCGTGGTTTATGTTGTCAGGGGAATCGGTCATGGTGTCTGCCTTCAAGCGTTGCTGGCGCGCGCAACCGAGGCCGCGCGCATGCCGCCCTTGATCGCCGCCACGCCCTCCGCCGGAAAGCCGCCGATGGTGGCGGCCAGCCCGCGCGCGCGGTCCAGCACCTGGGTGTCGTCGACCATCTCGGTGGCGATGCCAAGGCGCAGCAGCTCGGGCGCGGGCACGCGGTCGCCCAGCAGGCACAGGCGCGCGGCCACGGCTTCCGCATGGCGCAGCGCCAGCCACTCGGCATTGCGCGGCGCGGCCATGCCCAGGCGGATCTCGCCGATCTGCAGGAAGGCGCCGGCGCCGCACACCAGCAGGTCGCCGGCCAGCGCCAGCGCCGCGCCGCCGTTGATGGCATGGCGCTCGAGCGCCACCACCCACGCCTTGCGGCTGTGCCGCAGGCCCTGGTGCACGCGCTCCCACACCGGCGCGAACGCCGCCAGCCCGCCGGGTTCGGCCTGCAGCGCCTGCAGGTCCAGGCCGGAACAGAAGCCGCCGTCGGCGCCGCGCAGCACCACCGCGCGCACGCTGTCGTCGGCGGCCAGGGTCTCGATCGCGTCGCCGAGCGCGCGCGCCAGCGCCATGTCGATGGCATTGCGGCGCGCGGGGCGGTTCAGCACCAGTTCGGCCCAGCCGGCGTGGCGCTGCAGCAGGACGGCAGGCTGCGGCGCGTTCATGCCGCCTCCTGCGCGACGTGTTCCATGCCGATGTGTCCGGCACGCGCCATGGCATCGATCTCCGCGGCGCCGTAGCCCAGTTCCGTCAGCACCTCGGCGGTATGCTGGCCAAGCCGCGGCACCGCGGGCACGCCGCCGGCAGGCAGGCCTGCCATGGTGAAAGGCAGTCCGGGCAATTCCAGCCGCCCGCCCTCGCCGTCGTCGACCGGCCGCATGATGCCGCTGGCGCGCACATCGGCGCTGGCGCTGACCTGGTGGTAGTCGCGCACCACGCCCACCACCACCTGGTGGCGTTCGAGCAGCGCGCGTGCGGCATCGCCGCTCAGGTGGCGCATGGCGTCGTGCAGGATCGACAGCAGCGCCGCACGGTTCTGCACCCGCAGTGCGTTGCTGGCAAAGCGCGGGTCGTGCGCCAGCGCCGGCTGGCCGATGGCTTCGCACAACCGCGTCCAGTGTTCGTCGAGATAGGCCGACAGCACGATATGCCCGTCGGCCACCGCGATCACGTCGGCCGCCGGCGCCGCCTTGGGCTGGCTGTTGCCGCTGCGCACCGGCAGCGCGCCGGAGCACTGGTACTCGGCCCACAGCTGGGCCTGCAGCTGCACGCCTACCGACAGCAGCGAGGTCTCGATGGTCTCGCCGGCGCCGGTGCGCTCGCGCCGGAACAGTGCCGCCAGGATGGCATTGCCGGCCGCCAGCGCGGTGGCCGCGTCGATCAGCGCGAAGCCGGCCTTGAGCGGCTGCCCGCCGGCCTCGCCGGTGACCGACATCATGCCGCTCTCGGCCTGCGCGGCGATATCCAGCCCGGGGCGCGTGCGCGACGGCCCGCGCGTGCCGAAGCCGCTGATCGAGGCGTGGATCAGGCCGGGACGCGCGGCGCGCAGCGTGGCGGCGTCCAGCCCCAGCGCTTCCATCACGCCGGCGCGGGTGTTGTGCAGCACCACGTCGCTGGCCAGTGCCAGCCGCCGCGCCGCATCCAGCCCGCCGGGCGTGCGCAGGTCCAGCGCGATGCCGCGCTTGCCGCGGTTGTAGGCCAGGAACATCGGGCTTTGCGGGCTGGTGCCGTCGAAGCGCCGCGCACTGTCGCCGCGCAACGCCTCCACCTTGACCACGTCCGCGCCCAGGTCGGCCAGCATCATGGCCGCGCCCGGCGCCGCGATGAACTGCCCGAACTCCGCTACGCGTATGCCTGCCAGCGGCAGGTCTTGCCGGATTGCCATGCGGTTTCACTCCCCGAAGAAGCCGGCGCGGCCGGCGGTTGGCGTCGATGTGGAGCGATCATGCGGTAGCACCGCGCATCACGGCAGATGCCAAAACGGCTGCGGTGCAAACCGTGGGTTAGCACCCCGGGTTATCCCGAAGCCCGCGGATTGCGGCTATGCTGGGCGCCCTGGCCATCGCCTGAACGGGACTCTCCATGCGCCTGAACCAACTGCAGGACTTCATCGCCGTGGCCGAGCACGGCAGCATCCGCGCCGGCGCGCGCGCCCGCGACGTGTCGGCGCCGGCACTCACCAAGAGCATCCGCCAGCTCGAGGAAGAGCTGCACGTGCCGCTGCTGACCCGCACCACCCGCGGCGTGGTGCTGTCGCGCTATGGCGAGGCCTTCGTGCGACGCGCACGCCTGATCGCCACCGAGGCGCGCAAGGCCAGCGATGAGATGCGGCAAATGCTGGGCGCGCGCAACGGCGTGGTGCGCGTGGGCGCCACCGGCGGCCCGGCGCACCTGCTGCTGCCGGCGGTGCTGACGCGCTTCCGCGCCCAGCATCCGGACGTGCTGGTCTGCATCGACAGCGGCGTCTACCCGATGCACCTGGACGACCTGCGCGCGGGCGTGATGGACATGGCGGTGAGCCCGGTGCCGGACGAGGGCATCGAGCGCGAGTTCACCTGCGAGCCGCTCTACAACAACGATTCGGTGGTGGTTGCGCACCGCGAGCACCCGCTGCGGCATGCGCGCCGCCTGCACGAGCTGGTGGGCTCGGACTGGGTGCTGACTGGCCAGCGCATGCAGGGCCCCGGGGCTGCCATCCTCGATGCCTTTCGCGAACACAACCTGCCGCTGCCGCGCGTGGCGGTACGCTGCGACACCATCGGCATGATCCAGTCGCTGCTGCAGGACCGCCACCTGCTGTGCATGCTGCCGCGCCAGCTGGTGCCGGGCCAGCTCGCCGCCGCCGGGCTGGTGCCCTTGCCGATCGAAGACCGGCTGCCCAGCCACCGCGTCAGCCTGATCTACCGCGCCGATTCGCCGATGACGCCGGTCGCCGCGCAATTTGCCACGCAGCTGCGGCGCGAAGTCCACTACCTGACCCACCTGCCCGACAGCCCGCTGCGCCGCCCCGCCTAGCTCGCGCCTGGCGCGCGTTAGCGCAGCGCGCGGCGCGCGGGAACTGCCAGCAGCGGCTCGGTGCTAACCAGCGGTTTACACCCGAAATTCCCGAACCGCCGCCGCGCCGCGCCGGCGCTGGCTTTGCGGCCGGTGCGCCGCGGCGCGGCGGGATTTTCCCCAATCCCTGCGCGGCGCCTTCTTGCCCGACAGTGGCGCTGGACAACAACCGGACCGCAGGGAGGCAAGCATGCAGGACATCGAAGACCGGCCGTCGGCGCTGGTCACGGGCACGGGGATCGACAGCGCCGGCGACGGGGTATGGCTGCTGCACGGGCAGGGCCAGAGCTTCGTTGCCGAGATCGGCGACGGCCTGCTGGTGGTCGACAGCGGCCCCGGCGGTCGCGTCACGCGGGGCATGATCGAGGCACTGCGCACGCAGACCAGCCTGCCGGTGCTGGCAATCTGCTACAGCCACGGCCACCTGGGCTACAACGCCGGCCTGCAGCAATGGCTGGACCACGCCGCCGCGCGCGGCGAGCCCGCGCCGCGCGTGCTGGCCCACGTCAACGTGCTGGCGCGCCAGGCGCGCTACCGCGAGACCCAACGCATGCAGCAGCGCATGGCCGAGATCCAGTTCCGCCAGCCGGCCGGCGCGCTGGCGGGCAAGCTGGCCCAGGTGGCACCCACGGAAACCTTTGCCGACGGCGTGACGCTGGGCCACGGCGAGCGCCGCGCCGAAATCCTGTGGGCGCCGTCCGAGACCGACGACGCGGTGGCGGTCTGGCTGCCCGGCCGCCGCGTGCTCTACGGCGGCCCGGCGGTGATCGACTCGATCCCGAATATCGGCACGCCGTTCCGCACCATGCGCGACACCGTGCGCTGGGCCGATACGCTCGAACGCCTGGCGGCGCTGCAACCGCTGTCCGTCGTGCGCGAATTCGGCGCCACCGTGCAGGGCGAGGCCGAATGCCAGCGCGTGCTGGGCGAAACCGCGCGCGCCCTGCGCTGGCTGCGCGCCGAGGTGGTGCGGCTGATGAACGCGGGCTGCAACGAGCGCCAGATGCTGGCCGCGCTGCGGCCGCCCGCGGCGCTGTTCGACCAGCCCTGGATGCGGCCCACGTATGGCGACCCCAGCTATATCGCGCGCGATATCTACCGCTCGGAGAACGGCTGGTGGGACCGCAACGCGACCACGCTGCACCCGGCGCCGCCGCAGCAGGCGGCAGCGGAGATCGCCGCCGCCGTGGCCGACCACGGCGCGCTGCTGCGCCACGCCCAGGCGCTGGCCGAGCGCGGCGACACGCAACTGGCCTTGCACGTGATCGACGTGCTGGCGCTGGCACCGGATCAAACCCCGAGCGTGCGCGAGGCGCGCCGGCTCAAGGCGGCGTGGCTGCGCCAGCGCGCCACGCAGGTGCGCAGCTATGTCTCGCGCAGCCTGTACGGGGCGGCCGCCGACGCGCTGGTGAGCGAGGCCGCGGACAACTTCGGCCTGCACTAGCAAGCCTTCTGCACCGGGAGACACCATGGAACATGCCGTGCCATTCAGCACCCTTGCAGCTGCGGCCGCACCACTGACGGACCCACGCCGGCGCACGCTGCTGCGCGGCCTCATCGCACTTGGCATGGGCGCCGCGGCCAGCCCGCTGTACGCCGGCAACGGCTGGCCGGCGCGGCCGGTCCGGCTGGTGGTGCCGGCGCCGCCGGGCGGCGGCACCGACCTGTTCGCGCGCACGCTGGCGGCATCGCTGGGCCAGGCGCTGGGCCAGACCATCGTGGTCGACAACAAGCCGGGCGCGAACGGCATCATCGGCAACGATGCCGTGGCCAAGGCCAGCCCCGACGGCTACACGCTGCTGTTCACCTACGCCGCCGCGGTGGTGATCAACCAGACCTTGCAGTCCAGGCTGCCGTATGACGGCCTGCGCGACCTGCAGCCGGTGGCGCAGATCGGCGCCGGCGGCAATTTCCTGGTGGTGACGCCGGACTTCCCGGCGCGCACGCTGAAGGAATTCGTCGAGCAGGTGCGCAAGCGCCCGGATGCGTACGACTACGGCTCGTGGGGCATCGGCTCGGGCGGGCACCTGACCATGGCGGCGCTCGCCATGCAGACCGGCATCCGGCTGCGCCACGTGCCGTACAAGGGCGTGGCGCCAATCCTGGCCGACCTGCAGGGCGGCGTGATCAAGGCGGCGTTCGTCGATACCTCGTCGTCGCTGCCGCTGATCCGCGCGGGCAAGCTGCGCGCGCTGGCGGTCAGCGGCACGCGCCGCGCCCCGGCCACACCCGAGGTGCCGACCATGACCGAGCAGGGCTTTCCGTTCGACACCGACAGCTGGTATGGCCTGTTCGCGCCCGCCGGCACCAGCGCCGCGATCGTGCAGCGGCTCAATGCCGAGGTGAACCGGCTGCTGGCGGACGCGGCCATGCGCGAGCGCTTCCTGCAGCTGAACATGGGCATGGCGCCGCCAAAGACCCCGGAACAGTTCGCGCAGACGGTGCGCGCGGATGTGGGGGTGTGGGGCAAGGTGATACGGGCGAACAACATCAGCGTCGACTGAAGTCGGGGGCAAGCGCAAAGGCCGGCGCGCTGTGGAAGCGCCTGCCCTCTCCCCCGGCCCCTCTCCCGCAAGCGGGAGAGGGGAGCAAACCCACAGCAACGTTAATCGCCTCGATCGATTCAAACGACCGCTTGTGTACTCCCTCTCCCGCTTGCGGGAGAGGGTTGGGGAGAGGGCCGGAGTCTCGACAAAGTCCATGCCTGCGGTATGCCACCGCCTGCCCTCCCACCCGGCGCCTCTCCGGCAAGCGGCAGCGTGGAGCAAGGCCTCTTGCCCGTTCGCCGCGACTGTCGTATGGTGGCGGCTCCTGGGATAACCGAAGCCCCGCCTCGAAACCCGCCGACCCACGGCCGCTACGCATTGCCGCTCTGCAATGCCGCGGCGTCCAACCGACGGGAGTCCATCGTGGACAGGCGCATCTATCTGCTGACGGCAACGGTATTCCTCGCCGGCATCGCCGAGAACATCTGCATCGGCATCCTGCCTTCGCTCAGCACCGGCCTGGGCGTCTCGCTGGCGACCGCCGGACAGCTCACCACCGTTTTCTCCGCCGTCTTTGCCCTCACCGCCCTGCTGGCCGCCGCGCTGCTCACGCGCGGCGACCGCAAGACGCTGCTGCTGGCAGCGCTCGGCCTATTCGCGCTCAGCAACGGCGTGGCCGCGGCCAGCCCCGGCTACGCCGTGCTGTTCGGCGCGCGCGTGCTGATGGCCGCCAGCTGCGCGCTGGTGATCCAGCTGGCGGTGATGCTGGCCACCGCGCTGGCGACACCGGCCACGCGCGGGCGCGCGCTCGGCCTGGTCTTTGTCGGCATCAGCGGCTCGCTGGTGCTGGGCGTGCCGGCCGGCATGGTGCTGGACCAGTGGGCGGGCTGGCGTGCGGTGTTCGGTACGCTCGCGCTGCTGGCGTTGCTGCCGGCGGTGCTGCTGTGGCGCGGCCTGCCGCGCTCGCCGTTGCAGCGCACGGCCTCGCTGCGCGCGTACTGGCAGGCGTTGGCTGATGCACGCGGGCTGTGCGCGCAGCTAGTGTCGGTGGCGATGATCGGCGGCCATTTCACGCTGTTTGCCTATCTCAGCCCCTATTTGCAGGCCCATGTTGGCGCCGATGCGCGCGCCCTGACCGCGTGCTACGCCGCCTTCGGCGTGGCCGGCGTGACCGGGGCCTGGCTGGGCGGCTGGTGTTCGGACCGCATCGGCACGGGCCGCGCGCTGCTGGCCTGCCCGGCGGCGTTCTGCGTATCGATGGCAGTGCTGCCGTTGGCCGCGATCTCGCCGTGGCTGCTGCTGCCGGCGCTGATGGTTTGGGGGGCGATCAGCTGGTCGGTCTCGCCGATCGTGCAGAACTTCCTGGTGCGGCAGGCACCCGCTGACGCCGATGCGCGCATCGGCATCAACGTCGCCGCAATGCACGTGGGCGTGGCGGTGGGCGCGGGCCTGGGCGGCGTGATGGTGGACCGCGGCGCGCTGCTGCAAACACCGTGGCTGGGCAGCGCCATGGTGGCGCTGGCCTTCGGCCTGGCGCTCGCCGCGGTGCGCGGCCCCCGCTGGCACGCGGCGCTGCCGTGAGGCGGCGCCGCCGCCAGCCAGTCGACTTCTTCCTATACCGATGTCGGAGCTTCACCGACAGCGCGCGCCCTACCCAGCCACTAGTATCGATTCAGAAAAACAGCACGCCCCACGAAGACCCGGTGCCGCAAGCGGCATCCGGGCACGGCTGCGCGCTGCATGGAACGACCGCAACAACAGAAGGAGGAGCGCCATGGACCGCCGCCAGTTTCTCAAGTGGGGGAGTTTCCTGACCGTTACCGTTGCCACCGGCGGGCTCAGCGCCTGCGGCGGCGGCGACGACGATCCGGCGCCGGAACCGGATGCCGGCAATCCCGAGAACTTCAACTTCGTGCACGGCGTGGCCTCGGGCGACCCGCGCCCCGACAGCGTGATCGTGTGGACGCGCGTGGAAGGCAGCAACGGCAGGCGCCCGGTGGTGGTGCGGCTGCAGGTGTCGACCCAGCAGGACTTCGCGCCGCCTACGCTGCTGGTCAACCAGCCGCTGATGGCGCTGCCGGACTGGGACTACACCATCCGCAACAAGGTCACCGGCCTGAGTCCGGGCACGCGCTACTTCTACCGCTTCCTGCTGGGCAACCGCCCCAGCACCACCGGCCGCACGCGCACCGCGGCCGCGGCGGGCACCCCGCTGGAACAGCTGCGCTTCGCCTTTGTCAGCTGCCAGGACTGGAATGCCAACCACTGGGCCGGCATGGAAGAACTGGTGCAGCAGGACCTGGACTTTATCGTCCATGTCGGCGACTACATCTACGAGGCCGTGCCGGGCGGCTCGCGCACTGGCAACGTCGAGGACCGCCACACCGTGCTGCAGCTGCCCAACGGCACCGTGCTGCCGGATGGCAGCGTCTACGCCACCACGCTCGACGACTACCGCTACCTGTACCGCAGCTACCGCAGCGACGCGCGCCTGCAGGCGCTGCATGCTGCGTTCCCGATGATTGCGATCTGGGACGACCACGAGTTCTCGGACAACTGCTGGCAGGACCGCCAGACCTACAACATCACCGACGACCAGACCCCGCGCACCGCGCGCCGGCGCGCCGCCAGCCAGGCCTGGTTCGAGTTCATGCCGGCCGACGTGACACTGGACCAGAACAACCCGTCATTCCAGAACATACAGATCTACCGCGCCTTCACCTTCGGCAACCTCGCCACGCTGCTGATGACCGACGAGCGCCTGTACCGCGCCGACCATATCATTCCCGAGGCCTCGGTCGGCCGCTCGATCGGCAGCCTGTATTTCGTGCCGACGGCAACGCTGGCCGCGGCCGAGGCGCAGAAGATCGCGGCCGCCGGCAACGCGCTGACGCCGGTGTCGATGCTGGGCGACAACCAGCGCGCCTGGTGGCAGGACCGCATCGGCGCCGACGCCACCACCTGGAAGCTGTGGGGCAACCAGCTGTCGCTGCTGCGCATGCAGATCGACGTGCCGCTGGCGGTGGCGCGGCTGATCGCGCGGGCCCTGGTGGCGGCCAACAACGCACTGGCTGCGCTCGAGACCGCGATCGCCAACGCGCTCGCCGACGACCTGCGCGCGGCGCGCACTGCCGGCACCTATGTCAACCTGGCCTATACCGCGCTGCGCAACGTGCTGGTGCAGGCGGGCATCGACAGCACCGCCTTCGACACAAGCATCAAGCCGGTGATCGAAGCGCGGCTGCCGGCGGTGACGCTGCTCGAACGCTTTATCCTCAATGCCGACCAGTGGGACGGCTTCAACGCCGAACGCAAGAACCTGATGGCGTTCCTGAAGACCAACGGCATCCGCAACGTGGTGGCGCTGAGCGGCGATATCCACGCATTCTTCGGCGGACAGGTGATGGACGACTACGATGCCGCCGCCCCGGCACCGGTGATGGTGGACCTGGTCACGGCCGGGTTGTCGAGCAACACGCTGCTCAGTTCCTTCCGCACCGTGGTCGATACCGACGCGGCCTTTGCCGCGCTGCGCGAGCTGATCTACAGCAACGTCGGCGGCACCATCGTCAATACCTTCGATGCCACGCTGCGCGCCTTCAACCCGTGGCTGCGCCATGCCGACACCAATGCCGAGGGCTATGCGCTGGTCACGCTGACGCCGCAGAAGCTGAGCTGCACCTTCCACACCATGAAGCCGCTCGCCGGCGGCAGCGCGCCGGCACAGCCGGCCACCGCCGGCACGCGCTTGCTGGAAGTGGCGGCAGGCACCGCCGACGTGACCGTGACCTAGTGACCGTGACCTAGTGACCGTGACCTAGTGACCGCGACCTAGTGACCGTGACCTAGTGACCGCGACCTAGTAGCCGGCCTGCCGGTCCACCAGGTTCAGCAGCGCGCGCCCCTCGCGCGCCCGCCGCAGGTTGTCGAGGCATTGCCGCGCCACCAGCGGGTACGACGGATCGGCCGCGATATGCGGCGTGGCCTCGATGCGCGGATGGTTCCAGACCGGGTCGTCCGCTGCCGGGGGTTCCTTGGCGAACACGTCCAGCGCCGCGCCTGCGAGGTGGCCTTCGTCGATCAGCGCGACCAGGTCGGGTTCGACCACATGCTCGCCCCGGCCGACGTTGATCAGGTAGGCGCCCCGCGGCAGCCGCGACAAGGTGCGCCGGTCAAGCAGCCCCTCGGTGCGCGGCGTCAGCGGCAGCGTGCAGACCAGGATATCGCTCTGCGCCAGCATGGCGTCCAGGCCATCGTCGCCGGTGAAGTCCGTGACGCCGGGCAGGTGCTTGGCGGCGCGGCTCCAGCCGCTGACCGGGTAGCCGATGGCGACGAACATGCGCGCCACCTCGCTGCCGATCTCGCCCAGCCCCAGCACGCCCACGCGGCACTGCTCGGCATCGCGCCCCGCGTGGCGCTTCCATTCGCCGCGGCGCTGCTGCTCGGCGTAGCGGCCGAGCGCGCGGGTATGGCGCAGCGCCATCGCCAGCACGAAGCGGGCGATGCCGGCCTGCTGGCCGGGATCGACGATGCGCGTCACCGGGATGTGCGCGGGCAGGTCGGGCGCGGCCAGCAGCTTGTCGACGCCGGCGGTGGCGGCGCATACCAGCCGCAGGTTGGGATAGGCGGGCACCACGCCGGGCTTCAGGCCCCACGCGATGATGGCCTCGACCTCATCCGCGACGGCGGCCTCGCGGCCGTTCCACACGGTGATGTCGGGCGCCGCCTCGCGCAGCAGCGCGGTGATGGGAACCGCCATGAACGACGGCAGGTGGACGAGAATGGCCATGGTCAGTTGCGATAGTCGGGGTTGATGCGGTCGAGTCGGCGCAGCAGGCCGGGCCAGGCCAGGTTGGAGCCCTTGCCCTTGGTGGCCTGGCGCGCCTGCTGGCCCATGTTGGCGCTGGCGGCCTCCGGCACCCGCGTCAGCGCGGTGCCGCCGCTTTGCGCCAGGATCTGGATGCGGCACGCCGACTCCAGCGTGTACATGGTCAGGAACGCATCCGCCACCGTGCGCCCGCAGGTGAGCAGGCCGTGGTTGCGCAGGATCATCTGCTTGCAGCGGCCCAGGTCGGCCACCAGCCGCGCCTTCTCGTCCTCGCGCAGCGCCACGCCCTCGTAGTCGTGATAGGCCAGCCCGGTCAGCGCGAACATCGCCTGCTGCGAGATCGGCAGCAGCCCGTCCTGCTGCGCGGACACGGCGACGCCGTGCGCGGTATGCGTGTGCATCACGCAGCCGACTTCGGGGCGCGCCTCGTGCACGGCGCTGTGGATGATAAAGCCGGCCGGGTTGACGTCATACGGCGTGTCCAGCACGGGCTCGCCGTGGTGGTCCACCTTGACCAGGCTCGAGGCCGTGATCTCGTCGAACATCATGCCGTACGGATTGATCAGGAACTGGTCCGGCGCATCCGGCACGCGCGCCGAGATATGCGTGAAGATCAGGTCGTCCCAGCCGAAGTGGGCCACCAGCCGGTACGCGGCCGCCAGGTCGACGCGCATCTGCCATTCGGCGTCGGAGACGCGCTCTTTTACGGATTCGTTTGCGGCTTCGACGAGCTGGACTTGCGCCATGTGCGGCCTCCCGGGGGCATGTGAGTGAGTCATTGGACCGCTGCATTGTCCGGGCGCCCCGCGCCAAAGTCTGTTAAGTGTTAGACAATCTCGGCTCCGGCAAGGAGGGCGATGTGGGGCGTCAGGTGAAGGCCAAGGTGAAGCATGCGTTGAAAACGGACGAACCGGTGCGCGCGCTGCCGCGCAGCGTGCTGGCCAGCGGCTGGCTGCGCAACGCGCCGCCGCGCGTGCTGGATGCCGTGGCGCTTGCCGCACGCCGCCAGCGCTTTGGCGACGGTGCGATGATCTTCGCGCGCGGCGATCCGCCCACGTATTTCTGCATGGTGGTGTCCGGGCGGGTGCGCATGAGCCGGGTCAGCAGCGGCGGGCGCGAGTCGGTGTACTCGGTGATCGGGCGCGGGCGCTGGTTCGGCGAGATCTCGCTGCTCGACGGCAAGCCGCGCACGCATGACGCCTTTGCCGTCGGCAACACCGAGCTGCTGGTTCTCGGCCAGCGCGATTTCCACCGCATCCTGGCGACGCATCCGGAAGGCATGCAGCTGATCGTGCAGCAGATCTGCGCACGCCTGCGGGTAGCCTTCGACCATGCGCAAAGCGCGGCGCAGGCCCCGGTCGACGCGCGCATGGCGGCGCGCCTGCTGGAACTGGCCGACCGCACCGACCACGTGGTGCGCATCAGCGCGGAAGAACTGGGCGACATGGTCAGCCGCTCGCGCCAGACCGTCGCCAAGACGCTGCAGGCGTGGCAGGACGCCGGGCTGATCCGCCGCGCCTACCGCCAGATCGAACTGCTGGACCCGGCCGCGCTGAAGCGCCTTGCCAGAAGATGACGCCACGCACTGCCACCCGCGTGCGCAAATAACCTGCCTTGGCCGCGATGGCAAGACTGGTTAACGACCGTTGCAAAAACAAACAGAATGTCAGGTGCCCCGGCGCTACAGTGGCCATTCCCTTGCCTGTAGGCGTTTCTAGGAGGTACACGAATGAAGCAACATCTGGCGAAATCCCTGGTCATGGCTGGCGCGATGATCGCGTCCTATCCGCTGTTCGCGCAGCAGGCCCAGCCGCTGCAGCCGAGCCAGCCGATGCCGATGGCGCAGCCGATGCAGCCGATGCCGTCCACCCCGCCGGCGCAATCCGCGCAGGCGATGCCTGCGGCCCCGTCAGCCCAGATGGCTCCAGTGGGCCAGGCGGCCCCGGCCGCCGCGGGCAGCTATGCGCAAGCCCCCGTGCCGCCAGCCCAGCCCGGCATGGCGCCGGTGCCCGCCGATCCGTCGCTGACCGGCGGCACGGTGTCGGCAGTGGACCCTGCCAGCATGAGCCTGGCTCCCGATGCGCTGGGCACGCGCCTGGGCCAGCGCAGCATGTTCCTCGACGGCGCCTGAGCGCCGGCCGGCGTGGGCCCGCAGCGCGCGGGCCACGCGCCACGCATCCCCTCATCGCGACACACGTAACCCGCGGGCGCGCCCCGTTTCACTCTTCCCCCGCAGCCGCGCCCTGCTGCTGCAGCCATTCCAGGAAGGCGCGCAGGTGCAGCGGCTTGTCGGCATCACGCGGCACCAGCGCATGGTAGGTGTTGCCCGGCGCGCGGATCGCGCCGAACGGCGTGGCGATGCGCCCGCCGGCGCGGTCCGCCTCCAACGTGGGAAAAGTGCCGATGGCAAAGCCCAGGCTGTCCGCCACCGCCTGCAGCGTGACAAAGAAATGGTCGAAGCGCAGCGTGCGCACCGGCAGCAGCGACGCATGTCCGGCCTGCTGCAGCCATGACTCCCAGCTGCCCGGCCGCGTTTCCGTATAGAGAAACACGGCCTCCACGAGGTCTTCCACCCCTTGCAGCGGCACTTGCCGCAGCAACGCCGGGCTGGCGATCACGGTCTGGTATTCGGCAAAGACCGGCATCGACTCATATTGCTCGCCGCGCTCCAGCGTGCGCCGTATCGCCACGTCGAAGGTGCCGTTGAAGCCCGCCTCGTTGCTGAACGCGGTCGAGACCCGCACGTCGACCTCCGGCTGCAGGCGCCGGAAATCATCCAGCCGTGGAATCAGCCAGCGCATGGCAAAGGTGGCCGGTGCGTTCACGCGTACCACCTTGCGCGTGGCGATGCGGCCATAGCGCTCGGACGCGGCGCCGATCTGGTCGAACGCCGTGCTGATCTCGCGCGCGAACGCCTGCGCGTGCACGGTCGGCACCATGCGCTGGCCATGGCGGATAAACAGCGGCTGCCCCAGCCATTGCTCCAGGATCTCGATCTGCCGGCTGACCGCGCCGTGGGTCAGGTGCAGCTCGCGCGCCGCGGCCGAATAGCTGCCGGCGCGGGCGGCCACCTCGAAGATGCGCAGGGCGTTGAGCGGGGGCAGCTTGTGCGGCATTGTGAGATTTCCTGACAGGATCTGGAAAATAAACTCGATTGTGAGAGTTTATCGCCTAACTTAGCATCGGTCTCAGGCAAATCCTTTCCCCAATTCCGCCCAAAGAGACCCCATGAGCACCCAGATCCAGGCCAACGGCCACACCTACCAGTTTCCCGCCCGTCCCACCGTCATCGTCTGCATCGACGGCTGCGAACAGGAATACATCAACCTCGCGGTGCAGGCCGGCGCCGCGCCGTTCTTCGCCAGCCTGGCCCGGCGCGGCACCGTGCTGACGGGCGACTGCGTGGTGCCGTCGTTCACCAACCCCAACAACCTGTCGATCGTGACCGGCGTGCCGCCTTCGGTGCATGGCATCTGCGGCAACTTCTTCTACGACACCGAAGCCGGCGCCGAGGTGCTGATGAACGATGCCCGCTACCTGCGCGCGCCCACCGTGCTGGCCGCCGCGGCACAAGCGGGGGCAAAGGTCGCGGTGGTCACCGCCAAGGACAAGCTGCGCGCACTGCTGGGCCACGGCCTGCAGGGCATCTGCTTTTCCGCGGAGAAAGCCGACCAGGCCACCATCGAAGAAAACGGCATCGACGACGTGCTGCGCAAGGTCGGCATGCCACTGCCCTCGGTCTACAGCGCGGACCTGTCCGAGTTCGTGTTTGCCGCCGGCGTGGCGCTGCTCGAAACCGAGCGGCCGGACCTGATGTATCTGTCCACCACCGACTACATCCAGCACAAGCACGCCCCCGGCACGGCCGGCGCCAATGCCTTCTACGCGATGATGAACCGCTACTTGCAGCGCCTCGACGCGCTGGGCGCGGTCATCGGCATCACCGCCGACCACGGCATGAACGCCAAGACCGACGCGCTGGGCACGCCGAACATCCTGTTCCTGCAGCAGGTGCTGGACCAGCGCTTCGGCACCGATGCCACCCGCGTGCTGCTGCCGATCACCGATCCCTATGTCGCCCACCACGGCGCACTGGGTTCCTACGCGACCGTGTACCTGCCCGCCGGCACCGACCAGCGAGCCGTGCATGACGCCATCGCCGCACTGCCCGGCATCGAACTGGTGCTGGACAAGCGCGCCGCCAGCGAGCGCTTCGAACTGCCGCCCGACCGCATCGGCGACCTGGTGGTGGTCAGCGAGCGCCTGACCGTGCTGGGCACCACGCCGGCGCGCCACGACCTGAGCGGCCTCGATGCACCGCTGCGCTCGCACGGCGGCCTGTCCGAGCAGAAGGTGCCGCTGCTGTTAAACCGCAAGGTCAGCGTGCCGGCCGGCCAGCGCCTGCGCAACTTCGACATCCTGCGGCTGGCGCTGAACCACGCCGACTGAAGCGGGTGCGTGCCGGCAAGGCCGGCACGCTTCATCAGCAAAGGGTGATCGCCGCCAGGACGGTCACCACCAGGGGGCGGCGCCATGCAAATCCTGCTTTCCCTGATGTCCGGGGTTGCACTGCTGATCTGGGGCGCGCATGTGACGCGCCACGGCATGCTGGAGGTCTTGGGGCCGCGCTTGCGGCTAGTGCTGGCCGCGGGCACGGCCAGCCCGGCGCGCGGCTTCCTGGCCGGGCTGGGCGTGACCGCGCTGATCCAGAGCAGCAGCGCCACGGCCTTGATGACAAGCGCCTTTGTGGCGGGAGGCCTGGTGTCGTTGCCGGCGGCACTGCCGATCGTGCTGGGTGCCGACGTCGGCACCAGCCTGATGGCGCGCTTGCTGTCGGTCGACATCTCCTGGCTCTCGCCGCTGCTGCTGGTCATCGGCATTGCCCTGCGTCTGTCCGGCAAGGACAGCCTGCGCGGACAGGCTGGCGAAGTCATGGTGGGGCTGGGACTGATCACGCTGGCCTTGCAACTGATCCGCCTCTACGCCGCACCGCTGCTGCAGGCTCAGATCGTGCACGCGATCTTCATTTCCCTTGGCAACGACGCCCTGCTGGCACTGGTGATCGGCGCCCTGCTGGCCCTGCTCGCATACTCCAGCCTGGCCGCGGTACTGCTGACCGCAACGCTGGCCATGGGCGGCGTCATCGGCCCGGCAACCGCCTTGCCGCTGGTGCTTGGCGCCAACCTGGGCAGCGGCCTGATTGCCTGCCTCGCCAATTCGGGCGCTGCACCGGCCGCACGGCGGGTATCGCTCGCCAACCTGATGTTCCGGGTGGTGGGGATACTGGGATTCCTGCCGTTGCTGGACGCCATGCCTTGGCTGCTGGCCCGCCTGGGCAGCAGCGCCGCGACCATGGCCATCGACTTTCACATGGCCTTCAACCTGGCCCTGGCGGCAACGCTGATCTGGTTCGTCAAGCCGGTGGCGTCGCTATGCAACCGATGGCTGCCTGATGCGCACGAGCACGCAACGCCCGGCGGCGCACGCTACCTGAGCCAGGGCGACCTGCGGCACCCGTCCGTCGCGCTGGGCAATGCCACGCGCGAAGTCGTGCGCATCGGCGACGTGATCGAGGAAATGCTCGTTGGCATGAAGCTCTCGGTGGCGGGCAACGACCGCGCCATGAACGCCCGCTGCCGCGCGCTGGACGACCGTATCGACGACCTCTATTCGTCCGTCAAGATGTACCTGACCGGCGTCGACACCGACAGCCTCGACGACGACGATACCGCGCGCTGGGACGAAATCATGCTGGTCAATATCAACCTGGAATATGCCGGCGATATCGTCGAGCGCATCCTGGCCGACCTGGACCAGCGCAAGCTGAGCCGCAACTACCGGTTCTCGGACGAGGGCAGCGCGGAACTGCTTGCGTTGTGCGACATGCTGGTGGCCAACCTGCGTACCCGGCTGTCGCTGTTCGTCGCTGGCGACCGTACCGCTCCGGCCTTGCTGCACGAATGTGCCGCCGGATTCCAGGCCCGTGCCGAGCGCTTCACCGCGCGCCACATTGCGCGTGTGGCACAGCGGCGCACGGCAAGCGTGGAGACCAGTGGCTTGCACCTGGATATCCTGCGCGAGCTTTCCCAGATGAACTCGCTACTGTGCGCGGCGCCCGCAGGCATGCCCGGCGCCCAGCGCAGTGCCCTCGCCGAGGACCCTCCGTTCCTGCCTGCCGAACAACCCGGCGCGCTGCACGCACCGGAACGCCTGCTTAATCCGTGACGCCGCGAGCAGCGAGAAGGCTGACAGTGCGCGCGGGCTGCGCGCCGCCTCTTCAGCGTGCCTGGCCAAGCTGCGCCAGGATGGCCGGGTTCTCCAGCGTCGAGGTGTCCTGCGTAATCTCCTCGCCCCTGGCCAGCGACCGCAGCAGGCGGCGCATGATCTTGCCCGAGCGCGTCTTGGGCAGGTTGTCGCCAAAGCGGATGTCCTTGGGCTTGGCGATCGGACCGATCTCCTTGCCGACCCAGTTGCGCAGTTCGGTCGCGATCTTCACGGCCTCGTCGCCGCTCGGGCGCGAACGCTTGAGCACGACGAAGGCGCAGATCGCTTCGCCGGTCATGTCGTCCGGGCGGCCCACCACCGCGGCTTCGGCCACCAGCGGGTTGGCCACCAGCGCCGACTCGATCTCCATCGTGCCCATGCGGTGGCCCGACACGTTCAGCACGTCGTCGATGCGGCCCATGATGGTGAAGTAGCCGGTGTCCTTGTCGCGTATCGAGCCATCGCCGGCAAGGTAGAGCTTGCCGCCGAGCTCTTCGGGGAAATAGAAAAAAAGCCGCCATGGGGCGGCCAGAATCCGGGGACGACAGTGCTGGAGTACGCCGCGGCCCCGACTACCCGGAGACACAGTAGAGGCGCGTGCCACGTACCGGCGGCGCAGGGACGAACTGCCCCGCCGGCGCGCGCTGCTTACCAGGGCAGCGAGTAGGTCTTGGTGTTGCAGAAGCTCTTCATCGCCTCGAGCACGCCCTCCTTGTAGCCCAGGCCAGAGTCCTTGATACCGCCAAATGGCGTCAGCTCGAGCCGATACCCCGGCACCTCCCGCACATTAACACTACCAACCTTAAGCTCCCGCACGAACCGCGTGATGTAGTCCAGCCGGTTGGTGCAGACCGATGACGACAAGCCATAGGCAGTGCCGTTGGAAATGCGGATGGCATCGTCGATGTCCTTGAAACGGATCACCGGCGACACCGGACCAAAGGTTTCGTGCTTCACCACCGTCATCTCCGGATTGACATGATCGAGCACCGTCGGGGAATACAACGCGCCGCGCCGGATATTGCCGTAGCGCAGCGTCGCGCCCGCGGCAATCGCTTCATTGACCACCTTCTCGAACTGGATCGCCGCGGCCTCGTCGATCACCGTGCCCATGTCGACCTTCGGGTCCAGCGGGTCGCCGTAGCAGACGGCCTCGGTCTTCGCCACCAGCAGCTCGACAAAGCGGTCAGCCACCGCCTCATGCACCAGCATGCGCTTGATCGCCGTGCAGCGCTGCCCCGAGTTCTTGTACGAGCCGCTGGCAGCCAACGTGGCGGCCTCCCCCAGGTCGGCGTCTTCCATCACGATGATGGGATCGTTGCCGCCCAGCTCCAGCACCTGGCGCTTGTAGGTGGCCTTGGCGGCGATGTACTTGCCGATCGGCACGCCCCCGGTAAAGGTAACCAGGTCGACGTCGGGGTGCGTCAGCATCTCGTCGGCGATTTCGCGCGGATCGCCGGTGATGACCGACAGCATCTGCGGCGGCAGCCCTGCCTCATACAGGATATCGGCCAGCATGAAAGCCGCCAGCGGTGTCTTCTCGCTCGGCTTGAGCACCATGCGGTTGTTGGTGGCCACCGCCGGCGCGACCTTGTGGATCACCTGGTTGAGCGGGTGGTTGAACGGCGTGATCGCGGTGATCACGCCCTGCAGCGGCTCGCGCAGGGTATAGACCTTGCGGCTCTTGCCGTGGTGGGTCAGGTCGCACGAGAACACCTGGCCGTCGTCGACCAGCGCCTGGTTGGCGGCGAACAGCAGCACGTCCGAGGCGCGGCCGACTTCGTACAGCGAATCCTTGCGGCATAGGCCGGATTCCAGCGTGATGGTGCGCGAGATGTCGTCCAGCCGCGAGGCGATGATCTCGCCCGCGCGCATCAGGATCTTGTAGCGCTCGTAGCGCGTCAGCGTGGGCTGGTAGTCGCGCGCGATGCGGTAGGCGCGCCGCACGTCGTCGAGCGTGGCCTTGGGCACCGTGGCGATGACTTCGCCGGTGTAGGGGTAGGTCACCTCGATCACGTCTTCGCGGTAGATCTTCTCGCCGGCGATGCGCAGGGCCTCGTGGCGGATATCGGAAATGGCATGCAATGCGGTCATGGTTTTACCCTCGCGGGTTTTTGAGCAGTGTGTTGAAAGACAATACGGGCGTCGCAGGCGGGTCGGCGCGGTGCCGGCCCCGCCCGGCTAGCGTTAGCGGCGGATGAACGCCGCGATCACGGCGCTGATCATGCAGCTGGCTGCCACGATCGGGAACACCAGCGAGGTATTGCCGGACTGGTCCAGGATGCGGCCGATCAGCGGCTCGCCCAGTCCGGCGAGCAGGTAGGAGAAGAAGTTGAGGATGCCGGTGGCCGTGCCCGCGCGCTTTGCGCCGACCAGGTCCGGACACAGCGCCCAGAACGACGAAGCCGGGCCATAGACGAAGAAGCCAGCCAGGAACAGCGCAACGATGGCGCCCATGCCTGTCGGCAGCTGGTACATCACCATCGAGGCGATCGCGCCCAGCACCATGTAGAGCATGATGGCCTTGCTGCGGCTCGAGCCGAACAACCGGTCCGAGATCCAGCCGTTGGACAGCGCCCCGAACGCCATCCCCACCGGCAGCGCCACCGAAATCCAGGCCGGGTCGATCAGCGTTTCGGCGGTCTTCCAGTTCTTGCCCAGGAAGTGCACCGGCACCCAGACGATCAGGCCGTAGCGCGCCGCGTTCTGGAAGCCGATCGACAGGCCCGCGATGATCAGGCGCGGATTGCGCAGCACCGCCTTGTAGCGCGACCACGAGCTTTCCTCGGCATCGATTTCAGGCGCTGTGTGGGCCGTTGTGCGTGCCGTTGTGCGCGGGTCGTCATCCTCGCCCTTGGCCACGCCGGTATCGGGCGACTTGTAGCCGAGGTCTTCCGGCCGCTCGCGCACGATCAGGTAGAACGTGATGCCGCCCACCAGCATCAGCAGCACCGGCAGGCGGAAGATCCAGCGCCATTCCAGGTGCAGGATGTTCACCACCACGATCGAGGTCACGAACGACAGCACCGACGCGCAGCCGGCCGCGAACACATAGAAGCCGTAGACCTTGCCGCGCTCGCCGGCGCCCCACCAGTTCGACAGCAGCCGGCTGCCAGGGGCCCAGCCCAATGCCTGGAAGTAGCCGTTGATGCCCCATGGGATCGCCAGGCTCTTGAAGCCCACAGCGAAACTCACCACCCAGTTGGCCGCGCACGACAGGATCGCGCCGGCGGTCATCACCCGGCGTCCGCCGAACTTGTCGCCGAGATTGCCGTTGATGGCCTGGCCGATGGCGTAACACCACAGCAGGCAGGTCGAGGCCCAGCCGAGCGCCGCCTTGGACAGGCCAAACTCTTCCTGGATGCCCGGAATGGCAAAGCCGAAGGTCTGCCGCCCGGTGTAGAAGAAGAAATAGCAGAACATGGCGGCCAGCAGCATGCGCCACTGTGCGCGCCGGAACGATTGCTCGGCGGGGGCGACGAACGCCCCTGCCTGAATGCGATCGGCAGTTTCCATGGTTGTCTCCTTTGGTATTGTCGGCCCGTTTACCGGGCTCATGTGGGCGGGTAAACGCTGCCCGTCGCGAAGCGCTACGCCGGTACGGCGCCGATGAAGTTCCTGCCGCGGGCGCCGTCCAGCGCACGCGCGATCATGGCGCCGGCCTCGGCGTCGCTGACGCCGTAGTCGGCAAACTCGGTCTTCACGCCCAGCCCTTGCAGCAAGGCGCGCAGGCGCTGCTGCCCGCCGTCCAGCGACGGGCCGAACAGCCGCTGCAGCGTGCGGTCGCGATCGGGGCGGCGTGCCCACGCCTTTTCCAGCACCAGCGGCAGCGTGAACGAGCAGGCGATGCCGTGCGGCAGGCCGTGGCGTAGCGTCATTTCGTAGGAGATCGAATGCGCCAGCGCGGTCTTGGTGTTGGAGAACGCCAGGCCGGCCTTGAGTGCGGCCAGCGCCATGCGCTCGCGCAGGGCCAGGTCATCCAGGTGGTCGGCCAACTGCGGCAGCGTGTCGAAGATGTCCTCGACCGCCGATACCGCGAAGGTGTCGGAGACCGGGTTGGCGTTGACGTTCCAGATCGATTCGAGCGCGTGCGACAGCGCATCGAGGCCGGTGGCAATGGTGGTGCCGCGCGGCACCGACAGCATCAGTTGCGCATCGACGATGGCCGCTTCGGGCCAGGTCTGCGGCAGGTGCAGCGAGTATTTCTTCTGGTTCGCCGCATCCCAGATGGTGGCCCACGGCGTGACTTCGCTGCCGGTGCCGGCGGTGGTCGGCACGGCGATCAGCGGCTTGGCCTGCGCCGGCGTGAACGACTTGCCGCTCGCCAGCAGGCTGATCAGCGAGTCGAAGCGGCCCGAGCGGGTGCCGGCCATCAGCGCCTTGGCCGTATCGATGGCGCTGCCGCCGCCGACCGCGACGATGGCGTCGCAGCGGTCGGCGTGTTCCCAGAAGCGGTTGTACAGGCCGGACAGCTGCGCGACATCGGGGTTGGGCTGCACGTCTTCGATCAGCCCGGCCAGGTCCGCGCCCAGCAATGCTTCCAGCCGCGCCACCAGTCCCAGCGCGCGCGCTTCCGGGAAGGTCACCACCACGGCGCGCCGGCCGTGCAGCAACGCCGGCAACCGGTCGAGCGCGCCGACACCGCAATGGATCGACACGGGGTTGTGGTAGACAGGGGTCATGGGGTCTCCTCGGTTCTGGCTCTGGGTTGCGTTGGCCGCGGTCGGCACCGCGTGCCTGGTTGCCAGAAGTGTGGGAGACGCCAAAGCCCCGGTCCAATCGCATCTTTGACGCCGGGGTGCGCCAAAACCGATGGATCGCCGCGGCGCCGCGCCGGCCTCGGGGAAACCCTGTACGCATCGGCGCGCGGCTGTGGGAGACTCGCCGGACACGCCGCCGCAGCGGCGGCCAGCCCCCCATCCATCCCATGTTCCACCAGTACTACAAGTCGATCCGCTGCTTCCACGCGGTGGCGCGCACCGGCGGCTTCACCGCCGCGGCGCACTACCTGCATATCGGGCAACCCACCGTGACCGACCAGGTCAAGGCGCTGGAGACGCGCTTCGGCGTGGAACTGTTCCTGCGCAGCGGGCGCAGCGTGCGCCTGACCGATACCGGCGAGCGGCTCTATGCGATCACGCAGGGGCTGTTCGGGCAGGAAGAGGAGGCCATGCAGTTCCTGCACAGCGCGCACAAGCTCAAGACCGGGCTGGTGCGGGTCGGTGCGGTATCACCGCCGATCGCGCTGGGGCTGGCGCGCAGTTTCCGCAGCGCGCATGCGGCGCTGGAACTGACCGTCACCATCGGCTCGGAGGCCTCGGTGCTGCGCGGCCTGCAGGACTTCGACATCGACGCCGGCATCCTTGCCGAGCCCGACCCGATGGCAGGATTGCATGTCGTGCCCTATCGCCGGGAACGCATCGTCGCGGTAATGCCGGCGGGCCATGCGCTGGCCGGGCGCACGGCGGTCACGCTGCGGGACCTCGCCGGCGAACCCGTGATCCAGCGCGAGCCGGGCTCGAAGACCCGCGACCGTGTCGAGCGCGCGTGCGCGCAGCATGGCGTGGCACTGCACTGCGCGATGGAGATCAACAGCCGCGAGGCCATCCTGCATGCGGTGGCGAGCGGCATGGGGCTGAGCTTCGTCACCGAGATCGAATGCATCCCGTTGCCCGGGCTGCAGGTGGTGCCGGTGGACGAGCCGCTGCTGTCGATCGACTATTCCCTGTGCTGCCTCGCGGTGCGCAAGGAGCGCCCATTGATCTCGGCGCTGTTCGCGGTAGCGCTGGGCGGCGGCTGAGACTGGGACCCGCCGCGCTCGCGCTCGCGTTCGCGTTCGCGTTCGATTTCGAGTTCACGCTCGCGCTCGGCCGCGGCCTCGTGCCGGCGCGAGCCGTAGCGGCGCGCGTACTGCCAGGTGAACTCCGCGCCTAGCAGGAAGATCTGCGCGGAGTAATACACCCACAGCAGCAGCACCACCAGCGAGCCGGCCGCGCCGTAGCCGTTGGCGACGCCGCTCTTGCCGATATACAGGCCGATCAGGAACTTGCCCAGCGTGAACAGCAGCGCCGTCACCGCCGCGCCCAGCCACACGTCGGGCCAGCGCACCTTGGCGCGCGGCATGATCTTGTAAATCATGGCGAACACCACCGTGATCAGCACCAGGCTGACCACGGTGTCGAGCACATGGGCGATCAGTTCCTCGGACCCGAACAGCGGCCCCCACAGGCGGTTGAGCGCGGAGATGGCCGCGCTCAGCAGCAGCGACACCACCATCAGGAAGCCGACGCCCAGGATCATGCCGAACGACAGCAGCCGCGCGCGCAGCAGCGAGAACAGGCCGGAACTCTTGCGCCGCTCCGGCACCTCCCAGATCCGGTCCAGCGCCGACTGCAGCTCGGCGAACACCGTGGTCGCACCGACCAGCAGCACCACCACGCCAACCACCGCGGTCAGCGCGCTGGCCGCTGGCTTGCTGACCGCCAGCAGCATCGCTTCGATGGTCTTGGCGCCCTCCGGGCCGAGCAGCCCCTGCAGCTGCGCCACCACTTCGCCGCGCGCGGCCTCGTGGCCGAACACCACCCCCGCCACCGAGATCACGATCAGCAGCAGCGGCGCGATCGAGAACACCGTGTAGTAGGCCAGCGCCGCGCCCATGCTGGGGGCGTAGTCTTCCACCCAGGCGTTGACGGTATCCCGCAGCAGCCCGTAGAGCGCGCGGGGCGAGGACAGCAGAACCGACGAAATGGAAGACATCGCCCGATCCCCAGTCACGATACTGCCCTGCCCCCGCAATTCCCGTTCCTGCCCGCGGCCATGTGCTGTGCCGATGGCAGGCACGGCGCCACGGCGCCGCCAGGGCGCTACCGGCGCGGCATCGGGCGGCCGTGGGTGCGTCAGGCCGGCGTTAGCCTGGCGGCCCCGCGATGCCGGATCGCATGCATTCTTTACAACCTCCGCTTCACGGCGCCTGCATCGACACCCCGTAGCCGCCGAAGATGCGCGCCAGCTCGCCGTTGCCGCGCAGCGTGTCCAGCGCCGACTGCAGCGCCTCGGCCAGCTCGCGCTCGCCGGCCTTGACCGCCATGCCGACGGCCCAGCCGCGCGGCGGCAGCAGCGGCGCGCTGATGTCGCTGGCGGCATAGCGGCTGGCGGCGTGGCCGCCGGCCTTGAGCGCGCTTTCATACTGGGCGCGCGTCACCAGCGCCGCGGCGATCTCGCCGGAGAACAGCGCGTGCAGCGCCAGGGCGGGCTCGGGGTAGATCCTGACCCGGTCGCGCAGCGCGCCGCCGCCGGCGGACAACAGCGCGTTGGCCCCGGCCGAGCCCGCGGCCGCGCCGGTGGGCTGGCCGGCCAGGTCTTCCAGGCCGCGCACGTCCGGCACGCGTTCGCGGTCCCGCACCAGCACGAAGCTCTCGCGGTAGTAGGGGGCGACGATCAGCGCCTTGTCGTTGGCGCGCATGAAGGCGCGGTCGACCGGCACGTGCAGCATCACGTCGGCCGGTCCGTAGCCCAGGTAATGGCCGCGCCAGACCATCGCGCGCAGGTCGTCGGCCATGTTCTCGTCGGCATCGAACGGCAGCAGCGCCACCGACAGGCCGAGCGCCTTGCCCAGCGCCTGCGCCAGCGCCACGTCGATGCCGGCATACTGGCTGCCGGCCAGCGACGAGAACGGCGGCAGGCCCTTGTACACCGCCACCTTCAGCGTGCCGGCCTGGCGGATCCGGGCCAGGTCGGCATGCGCCGGCGACACGGCGAGCAAGGCGGCGGCAGCCAGCAGGATGCAGCCGAGCCAGCGCAGCATTCGCGCCGACGGCGCGGTCAGGACGGAAACGGTAAGCCGTGGGCCGCGGACAGGGCTGTCAGGCATGGCATTGCTCCATTTGGACGAAGGGGACCGGCGGCATCGATAGCGTCGGCGCGGCGCTTATTCGTGGCGCGATTCCAGGTAGGTCTTGATGGCCCAGACCGCTTCCTGGCTCAGCACGCCGTCGAACGGCGGCATGTAGACGCGGCCGTCGCGGGTGCGGCCCTTGCGCACGGTGGTGGCGTAGAACTGCGAGATTTCGCTCTGGCAGGCCTGCTTCTTTTTGGCGTCGGCCAGGGCAACGCAGTCGCCGTCCAGCTTGCGCAGGTCGGGGGCAATGCCGCCCGACACGGCCTCGAGCCCGTGGCAGCGCGCGCAGTTCTGGTTGTACGCCGACGAGCCGATGCGCAGCGCCTCTTTGTGCGCATCGCCGCTGCGGTAGGGATTGTCCGGACGCCATTCGTCGCCCAGCTGTGGTAACGCTTTGGTGTCGACGGCCTGGGGCGTGACGTCGCCATGGGCCAGCACCGGGCCGGCGGAAAATGCGGTCAGGGACGCGCAAAGCGAGAGCAAGGCAAGCAGGCGGCGCTGCGTTTTCATGGATGTCTCCTACAGTGATGGGGCGGCTTTTGTTTGCCCCGTTTCCGCAAGAGCCATACCAACGTGGCGGCGCGGCGAAAATACCGGCGAAGCGCCGCGTGGGGCGGGCAAAATCCGCCTGAGCAACGCAGCGGTGTCCCGGAATGCCACACCCTGGCAAGTGTTTTGCTTCACCACGCAACACTGTCGAGCCCGCGCCTGGCGCGGCCGACGGCGACCCGCGCATAGATCGCGGGCGGATTTTCCACAAGGAGACCGAGACATGACCATCCAGCCGGATCCGCATCCGCGCGCGGACGCCCCCGCTGATGCCGGGCAGCACGAGCGTGCCGAGCTGATTGCCCAGGCCCACCAGCGCTCGGAGTCTTATGGCCTGCGCCCCTATGAATCGCCCGATTTCTGCCCGGTGCTGCAGAGCGAGCTGAAGACCCGCATCGAACGCAGCCAGTCGCTGTTCACCTATGCCCTGCCGGTGATGGAGACGCTGCACGACCAGATCGTCGACACCCAGAGCATGATCGTGCTGACCGACGCCGACGGCCTGATCCTGCACGCCATGGGCGACGACGACTTTCTCGCCCGCGCCGACAAGATCTCGCTGCGCCCGGGCTCGGAGTGGTCGGAGGCGCGCCGCGGCACCAATGCCATCGGCACGGCGCTGGCCGAGAACCGCGCCACGCTGGTCCACGGCGCCGATCATTACCTGGAGGCCAACCAGTTCCTGACCTGCTCGTGCATGCCGATCCTGGACCCTTACGGCAAGACCGTGGGCGCGCTGGACGTGACCGGCGACCAGCGCGGCTTCCACAAGCACACCATGGCGCTGGTGCGGATGTCGGCGCAGATGATCGAGAACCAGCTGTTCGGCAACGCCTTCCGCGACATGGTGTGCATCCGCTTCCATTCGCGCGCCGAGTTCCTCGGCACGCTGGTGGAGGGCATCGTCTCGTTCACGCCCGGCGGGCGCTTCCTGTCGGCCAACCGCAGCGGGCAGTTCCAGCTGGGCCTGTCCATCGGCGCGCTGCAGGCGCATACCTTCTCGTCGCTGTTCGGGCTGTCGATGTCGCAGTTGTTCGACGCGGCGCGCGCGGCGCATGCGGGCATCGTCCCGTTGCACCTGCCCAGCGGCGTCAAGGTCAGCGCGCGCGTGGAATGGAAAACCCCGGCCGCGGCGCTGCCCGGCGGCACCGAGGCGCGCCCGGCCGGCACGGGCGGCACCAGCGGCATGCCGCGCAGCCTGGCGGCGGGCCCCGCCCCCTCGCCGGGGCTGGATGAGCTGGACACCGGCGACGCCCAGATCCGCACCGTGATCGGCAAGCTGCGCAAGGTCATCGGCAAGGACATCCCGGTGATGGTGCTGGGCGAGACCGGCACCGGCAAGGAGCTGATGGCGCGCGCCATCCATGCCGACAGCGGGCGCCGCGCCGGGCCCTTCATCGCGGTCAACTGCGCCTCGATCCCGGAAAACCTGATCGAGTCTGAGCTGTTTGGCTACGAGGAAGGCGCCTTCACCGGCGCGCGCAAGAAGGGCGGCATCGGCAAGATGCTGCTGGCCAACGGCGGCACGCTGTTTCTCGACGAGATCGGCGACATGCCGCTGCACCTGCAGGGCCGCCTGCTGCGCGCGCTGCAGGAGCGCGCGGTATCGCCGCTGGGCAGCAGCAAGGTGATCCACATCGACGTCTCGGTGGTGTGCGCCACCAACCGCAACCTGCGCGACCTGGTCGCCAGCGGCCAGTTCCGCGAAGACCTGTACTACCGCCTCAACGGACTGGTGGTGCGGCTGCCGGCGCTGCGCGAGCGCAGCGACCTCGACGTGGTCGCCGGCAAGCTGCTGCGCCAGGATCACGGCAGCGGCGACGCGGAAGTGCCCCGCATCAGCGACGCGGTGATGGCGCTGTTCCGCCGCTACCACTGGCCGGGCAATATCCGCCAGCTCGGCAACCTGCTGCGCACCGCGCGGCTGATGGCCGAAGGCGAAGCGGAGATCACCGAGGAGCACCTGCCCGACGATTTCCTCGACGACCTGCGCGAGGCGCCCGCGGCCGCGCCGGCGGTGGCGATGGCGCAGGGCATGCAGCCGACGCGGCTGGCCGAGGTCGAGGCCATGGCGATCGTGGCCACGGTCAAGGCCCACAACGGCAATATCTCGGCGGCAGCCAAGGCGCTGGGGATCTCGCGCAACACCGTCTACCGCAAGATGGAGGAGGCGCGCGGGCTGCCGCAGCAGGCTGGCTGAGCCTGGACGCGCATGCTGCCGGCTTCAGGCCGGCGGCGCGCCCTGCAACCACGCGTCTTCCAGCTGGCGCCAGGCGCGCTGCAGGTTCAGCGGATGGCGCGTCGGGAAATGGCGCCAGTGGCGGAACGGCGCCGCCGCCACGGCATCGGCCGCCTGGGTCGCATCGCGGCCCGCGGCCAGCGCGGCGCCGATGCCGTCGGCGAGCGCATCGAGATACGCCAGCGTCGGCACCAGCGTCTGTGCGGGCGTGCCGGTCGCGGTGGCGACGACGGTGTCCGCCGGCAACGCGATCAGCTGCCGCAGTGCCAGGCGCCAGCCCTGCAGCGACGCCTCCTGCATCTCCGGCACACGATCCCGGTACGCCAGCCCTCCCGCGCACAGCAGCCGCAACTGCGGCGCGTACAGCACCGTGTCCGACGCGCTGTGGGCCGGCGCATGCACCTGGACCTGCCACGCCGTATCGCCGGTTTGCAGCCAGGCGCCGGCCTGCAGCGCCGGCTCCGGCAGCACGATCTCGGTGCCGCGCATGGCCGCGGGCCCGAGCTGCGCGGTCAGGCGCGCCAGGCAATCCTCGCATCGTTGCCGCATCAACGCGGCGGTGGCGGCTGACGCCAGGAACCGCGGTCGCGGCCGCAGCCCGGCAAAGGCGGCGTTGGCCAGCACGTGCTCCGGATGGGCGTGGGTGTTGACCACCCAGCGCACCGGCTGCGCCGTCAGCGCCTGGATCGCGCCGAGCAGCGCCCTGCCCCACGCCGCCTGCGGCCCGGGATCGACCACCAGCACCCCCGCGCGCGTGACATGGACCAGGCTAGGCACCACCGCGCCGGCGTTGGCACGCATGGCTTCGGCATTGACGGCACGGGCGACGTAGACGCCGGGCCGCAGCGGGTCCAGCACGACCCGCGTGCCGGCCGCCGCGGCGGGCCGCCAGGGGTCGAGCGCCAGTGCCAGCGTAGTGCCGAGAAAGGCGCGACGCGTAGCCATCAGCGCTGCCAGGCGCTGGCGCGGATCGCGTCCGCGAGCGCATCGCGCATGGCGCCGTCCGCCAGGTGCCCGGCGTCGACCCATGCCAGCCGCGCGTCCGGCATGGCTTGCCGCAGCCGGATGGCATTGGCGGGCCGGCAGACCGCGTCGGCGCGGCCATGCAGCAGCGTCACCGGCAGGCCGTGCGCGGCGATGTCGCGCGCCGCGCGCAGCAACGCGGGCTTGCCCAGCCCGGCGCGGTGGCGCAGGTAGTGCGCCTGGATGCGGTATTTGCGTACCGTGGCCAGCCGCTCTCGCACGGACTGCCGGCGTCCCTGTGCAGCACCGCGCAGGCCGAGCCGCTCAAGCTCGAGCCGGCGCCACGCCGTCGCGGTGTCCCGTTTTTGAACAGTCGTCCCACTTTGCAACAGTCGAGACACCGTCAGCAGCCGGGCGCGCGCCTCGGGCAGCCGCTCGCCCGCCGGCGCGACGCGGCGCAGCAGGCCGCTGCCGGGGCGCGGCGCAAACAGGCCCAGCACGTCGTCGCGCCCGGTCAGGAAGGCGCCGCGCAACACCAGCGCCGCGACCGCATGCGGATAGCGCGCGGCATAGGCCAGCGCCAGCGCCGCGCCCCACGATCCCCCGACCACGCCCCAGCGGGCGATGCCCAGGGTCGCGCGCAGCTGTTCCAGGTCGGCCAGCAGCGCGCCGACGTTATTGCGGCGCAGGCCGCCGGCCGGGGTCGAGCTGCCGGCGCCGCGCTGGTCGGGCATCACCACGCGGTGCCGCTGCGGGTCGAACCATGCGGCCATCGACGCGGCGCAGCCGCTGCCCGGCCCGCCGTGCAGGACCAGCCAGGGCTCGCCGTGCGCCGGGCCGACCAGCCGCACGTGCAGGCGCTGCGCGTCGGGCGTGCGCAGGTGGAAGACGGTGTGATTCAAGGTTGCGTCGGGCATGGTTGTTGCCTTTCCGGGCATTGCGGCACGGACATTGCGGCAGACACGCTGCCATGCCGCGACGCGAATCACTAACCATGCCAAAGGAGACAGACATGACCTGGACCACGCCCGCCTACACCGAGCTGCGGCTCGGCTTTGAAATCACCATGTATATCGCCAACCGCTGACCGGCGGCGGCGTGCCGCTGGCAGGCGCGGCCGGTGGTTGCCGGCATGGCGCCTGCGCGGGGCCGCCGTCATCCCCCCACGAGCGTCACGCCATGACCACCATCCGGGTACTGGGATCGGCCGCCGGCGGCGGCTTCCCGCAATGGAACTGCAATTGCCGCAACTGCGACGGCGTGCGCCGCGGCACCGTGCGCGCCATCCCACGCACGCAATCGTCGATCGCGCTGTGCGGCGACGGCCCGGAAGCGATCCTGGTCAATGCCTCGCCCGACATCCTGCAGCAGCTGCGCCAGACCCCCGCGCTGCAACCCGCCCGCGCCGGGCGCGACACCGCGATCGCCGCGGTGCTGCTGATGGATGCGCAGATCGACCACGTCACCGGCCTGCTGATGCTGCGCGAGCACCGCCGCGCGCTGCCGCTCTATGCCACTGCCAGCGTGCTCGACGACCTGGCCGGGGCGTTTCCGCTGACGCGCATCCTGTCGCACTACTGCGGGCTGCAGTGCCACGCGCTGCCCTGCGACGGCACCGCGTTGTCGGTGCCGCCGCTCGATGGCGTGGCGCTGACCGCGGTCCCGCTGCAAAGCAAGGCGCCGCCCTACTCGCCCAGGCGGCACGCGCCTCAGCCCGGCGACAACATCGGCCTGCGCATCGAAGACCGCCGCAGCGGCCGCAGCGCCTTCTATGCGCCCGGGCTGGGCCAGGTCGACGACCACGTCTTCGCGCAGCTGCGCCGCGCCGACGTGGTGCTGGTCGACGGCACCTTCTGGCGCGACGACGAAATGCAGGCGCTGGGCTACTCCACGCGCAGCGCCGCTGACATGGGCCACCTGGCCCTGTCCGGGCCGGGCGGAATGATAGAGGTGCTGGACCGCCTGCCCGCCAAACGCAAGATCCTCATCCACATCAACAACACCAATCCGGTGCTGGCGGAAGACTCGCCCGAGCGTGCCGAGCTGGCCCGGCACGGCATCGAGCTCGCCTACGACGGCATGGAAATCGCGCTATGACAGCCACCGTTGCCTGGAGCCCAGCCGAATTCGAGGCGCGCCTGCGCGCCCGCGAAAGCGGCTACCACATCCACCATCCGTTCAACCAGCGCATGGCGGCAGGCCAATGCACGCCCGCGCAGATCCGCACCTGGGTGGCCAACCGCTTCTACTACCAGGCCAGCATCCCGCTCAAGGATGCCGCGATCCTGTCCAACTGCCCCGACCGCGCCACGCGGCGCGAGTGGGTGGTGCGCATCCTCGACCATGACGGCACCGACACCGAGCCCGGCGGCATCGAGGCCTGGCTGCGGCTGGGCCAGGCCGTCGGCCTGGAACGCGACGCGCTGCTGGATCACCGGCAGGTGCTGCCCGGGGTGCGCTTCGCCGTCGACGCCTATGTCAACTTCGCGCGCCGCGCGCCGTGGCAGGAGGCGGTGTGCTCGTCGCTGACCGAGATGTTCGCGCCGAAGATCCACCAGGAACGGCTGGCCGGCTGGCCCACGCATTACCCGTGGATCGAGGCTGGCGGACTGGACTATTTCCGCTCGCGCATCCCGCTGGCGCAGCGCGACGTCGACCACGGCCTGCGCGTGACGCTGGACCATTTCCGCAGCGCCGCGCAACAGCAGCGCGCCCTCGACATCCTGCAGTTCAAGCTCGACGTGCTGTGGTCGATGCTCGATGCCATCCAGCAGGCCCACCCATGACCGCCGGCACGCAAGACCTCGCCACCCCGACCCTGCACCGCACCTTCCGGCTGCAGTGGGAGGACTCGCAGCAAAGCTGGGTGCTGCTGTACCCGGAAGGAATGGTCACGCTCAACGACAGCGCCGCCGCGATCCTGCAGCGCTGCGACGGCAACCATACGCTCGACATGCTGATCGACGACCTGCAGGCCGCTTTCGGCGTGCAGGGCATCGCGCCGGAGGTCCACGCCTTTGTCAAACATGCCACCGAACGCGGCTGGCTGGTCTGAGCCGGCGCCGCCCGGCCCGCCGCTGTGGCTGCTGGCGGAGCTGACCTACCGCTGCCCGCTGCACTGCGCGTTCTGCTCCAATCCGGTCGACTATGCCCGCCATGCGGAGGAGCTGGACACCGCGCAGTGGTGCGACGTGTTCACCCAGGCGCGCGCGCTGGGCGCGGTGCAGCTGGGCCTGTCCGGCGGCGAGCCGCTGCTGCGCAAGGACCTGGAGACGCTGGTGCGCCATGCGCGCGGCCTGGGCTTCTACACCAACCTGATCACCTCCGGCGTGGGCCTGACCGACGCCCGCCTGGCGGCGCTGCGCGAGGCGGGCCTAGACCATATCCAGCTGTCGTTCCAGGACTCCACGCGCGAACTCAATGACTTCCTGTCGAGCACGCGCACGTTCGAGCTGAAGCAGCGCGTGGCGAGGCTGATCAAGGCGCACGGCTATCCGATGGTGATGAACTGCGTGCTGCACCGGCACAACCTGCCGCATGTCGGCACCATCATCGAGCTGGCCTTGCAGCTCGGCGCCGAATACCTGGAGCTGGCCAACACGCAGTATTACGGCTGGGCCTGGGAGAACCGGCTGGCGCTGATGCCGACGCAGGAACAGCTGCGCGAGGCCGAGGCCGTCGTGCGGCAGTACCGCGCGCGCATCGGCCGGCAATGCCAGATCCTGTTCGTGGTGCCGGACTATTTCGAGGAGCGGCCCAAGAAATGCATGAACGGCTGGGGCACCACCTTCCTCGGCGTGGCGCCGGACGGCACCGCGCTGCCGTGCCACGCGGCGCGCATGCTGCCGGACCTGGTGCTGCCCGACGTCAGGACGGAAACCCTGCACGACATCTGGCACCACAGCGACGCGTTCCGCCGCTTTCGCGGCACGCAGTGGATGCCGCAACCGTGCCGCTCGTGCGAGCACAGCGAGGCGGACCTGGGCGGCTGCCGCTGCCAGGCTTTCCTGGTCACCGGCGATGCCGCCGCGACCGACCCCGCCTGCGCCAAGGCGCCGGGGCATGGGCGGCTGCGCGAGATCGTGCTCGAGGGGCGGCTGGCGGCGGCGCAAGCGCGCGAGTATCCGATGGTGTTTCGCAGTGATGCCAACTCGTTGAGGTTGAGTTCATCGCGGAATTCCGGGGGATAAGGTTGGGCCGCGCGGATAGATGCGGTTGACTTCGTGGATGCGCCGGCCCTCTCCCCCGCCCCTCTCCCGCAAGCGGGAGAGGGGAGAAAACAAGCGGGCAACAAAAGCCAGAGACATCGCAAGCGATAGCGCGTGCGAGCGCAGCGACGCACTCCGTGCCAGTGCACAAGACCTGAGATTGGGAGCGCGCGCAGCGCAGCCGAAGGCGTCCCACCAATAGCGTCCGCAGCAGGTGGCCTACACCCTGTTGGGATCGTTCAAAAGTGGGTGATCGGAGGCGTTGTCCCTGACTCACATAGCGTTAGCAGGTTCGAACGGGCACCCACGCCAAACGGAAATCACCACCGCCCGAACCACCAACGCCGCGGAATTGATTGCCAGCCGCACAGGCGACGCGTTTCTTGCCTACTTCTTGGCGCTCGGCCAAGAAGTAGGTCGCCGGCTACGCCGGCGAAACAGCCACGCCCGCCAAGCACGACAACCCAATCAACCGCAATACCAGCCAGCCCCGAGTTAGCGCCGCCGCCGCAGGCGAATCTTGCGCCGGCCACCAACGCTCGCGACGGACCAGAGTCTGACCCACCTCCCTGGCTCAACCAACCCCAAGCACCCACTCCGCCAGCTTCTTCGCATCATCTTCTCCCAGATTTCCATGCGGCGGCATGGGGATCCGACCCCACGCCCCCTTTCCGCCCTCCCGGATCTTCTTCGCCAGCGACGCGGCCGCCTGGCTGTCGCCCTTGTAGCGCGCCGCCACCTCGGCAAACCCTGGCCCGACTACCTTCGACTGCATGCCATGGCAGGAAAAGCAGCCGCTCTTGTCGGCCAGCGCCTGCATCTCCGCCGCCGTGGCGGCCAGCGCCGCGCCCTGCAACATCGCGCCAACCGCCGCCAGCGCCATCCATTCTTTCTTCATACCTGTATCCCGATCCGATGCTGTGGCGATCGTGCCCCGCGCGCGCGGGGCCGTGCCGCCGTTGTTTCGCTCAGCTCTTATGCAGCTTGAACACCCACACCGAGCCGCCCTGCTCCAGGAAATTCACGCGCTTGGCGACCTCGCCGCCCCACAGCGGCACCGCGCCGCCCCAGCCCGAGACCACCGCGACGAACTGCTCGCCGTTCTCTTCCCACGTGACCGGCGGCGCGACCACGCCGCTGCCGGTCTGGAACTGCCACAGCTCCTTGCCGGTCTTGGCGTCGGCGGCCTTCAGGTAGCCTTCCGGCGTGCCCCAGAACACCAGCCCGCCCGCGGTGGTCATGGCGCCGCCCCACAGCGGCGCGCCGTTCTTGACCTCCCACACGATCTTGCCGGTCTTGGGATTGATCGCGCGCAGCGAGCCGATGTAGTCATCGTTGAGCGGCTGGATGGTGAAGCCCGCGCCCAGGAAGGCGGCGCCCTTCTTGTAGCTGATGGGCTCGTTCCAGATGTCCATGCCCCACTCGTTGGCGGGCACGTAGAACAGGCCCGTCTGCGGGCTGTACGCCATCGGCTGCTGGTTCTTGCCGCCGAGGAAGCCGGGTGCCGCAAACACCGACTTGCCCTTCTTCTCGCCGTTGGCGGCGGCCGGGTCGCCGGGGCGGCCCTCGGCGACGTAGTTGGGGCGGCCGCTCTTCAGGTCGATGCCGGTGGCCCAGGTGATCTTCCTGACGAAGGGAAAGGCGTTGACCAGCTTGCCGCTGCTGGCATCGTTGACGTAGAAGAAGCCGTTGCGGTCGGCCTTGCCGCCCATGCGCTTGCCGTCCAGGTCGAAGGTGACGAACTCGTTCACGCCGTCGAAGTCCCAGCCGTCGTTCGGGGTGTTCTGGTAGTGCCAGACGATCTTGCCGGTGGCCGGATCGAGCGCCACGGTGGAGGCCGAGTAGAGGTTGTCGCCCTTGCGGATATGGCTGTTCCACGGGCCGGGGTTGCCGGTGCCGAAGTAAGCCAGGCCGGTTGCCGGGTCATAGGTGCCGCCCAGCCACGTGGCCGCGCCGCCGGTCTTCCAGGTTTCGCCGGGCCAGCTGGCGTTCTGGGTGCCGGTCATGCCGATCTCGGTCTTGTTGCCGTCCTTGTCGTACTTGTAGCCCATGTGGCCTTCGACCACCGGCCGCGACCACACCAGCTGCCCGGTCCTGGCATCGCGCGCGTCGACGCGGCCGACCACGCCGAATTCGCCGCCCGAGATGCCGGTCAGCACCAGGCCCTTGGCCACCAGCGGCGCGGCCGTGTACGAATAGCCGGCCGCGTAGTCCTCCAGCTTTTCCTTCCACACCACCTTGCCGCTGTTCTGGTCCAGCGCTACCAGCTGCGCGTCGAGCGTGCCGAAGATCACCAGGTTGTCGTACAGCGCCGCGCCGCGGTTGACCACGTCGCAGCACGGCATGATGCCTTCGGGCAGGCGGTGCTCGTACTTCCACAGCTTGCGCCCGGTCTTGGCGTCGAGCGCGTAGATACGCGAATACGAAGCGGTGACGAACATCTTGCCGTCGTGGATCAGCGGCTGCGATTCCTGCCCGCGCTGCTTTTCGCCGCCGAACGAGAACGACCACGCCGGCACCAGCCGGCCCACGTTCTTGGTATTGATGCGCGCCAGCGTGGAATAGCGCTGGCCCTGCGGGCCCATGCCCCACGACAGCACGTCGCCAGGGGACTTCGCATCGTTCTCGATCATGGCGTCGCTGACCGCCGCCTGCGCGGCTACGCTCGCCGCGGCGGCCGCGATTGCCACGACCGCCAGTCCAACTCGTATCGTCCTCATTGCCATCTCCTCTCTTGTTTTCGATTTCGCTGGTGCGCCACTGCGCCACACACCAGCACGCAAATGGCAAATCCCATGCCAGTGGACCGGGGCCCGATCACGCGCCCTGCAGGCCCGCCGCACGGTTGCGGCCCGCGCCAGCGTGCAACACTGCGTTGCAGCTGCGCCAGAATTGAACAGCCAGAATCGGTGCCTTCACCGCGCCAGCGCGGCTTCCTCGTGCGCCGGGTAGAGATGGATCACGTTGCGCAGATACTCGGCGGGCAGCGCGCCCCAGCGCGCATAGGGCTCGGGCACCGGCATGGCCATGACCTCGGCCAGGTCGCGTCCCTGCGCCGCCGCCTCGCGCAGTCGCGTGTCGAGCCATTGCAGGTAGGCGCGCGTCTGCGCGATAGCTTCCGTGCCGCCCAGCGCGGGCCCGTGGCTGGGCACCAGCAGGCGCGCCCCGCTCTGCTCCATCAGCGCCTGCAGCCGTGCCAGGCTGTCGAGCCAGCGCCCGATGTGCGCGTGCGGCGTGGTCGGGATGCGCTCGCGGAATACCAGCCCGCCGGCAAAGACGATGCCGGCATCCCGGTCCAGCAGCACCAGGTCCGCGTCGGTATGGCCTTGCAGGCGGATCAGTTCCAGCGTGCGGCGGCCGATCGTGCGTGGCCCGGCCTCCAGCGCATGCACCGGCGGCGCGGGTTCGGTGCCGCGCATCCAGTCGCCGCACAGGCGGTAGAGGTTGTCGGCATAGGCCGCGCCCTCGCGGCGCGCGCCGTCGATAGTGGCGGGCAGCGCGCTGCCGCCCACGTCGGCATAAGCCTGGTTGCCGAAGAAGTAGTCGGGATGCAGGTTCAGGTTCAGCACCAGCCGTACCGGCGCGCCGGTCAGCGCGGCGATGGCGCGGCGCTGCTGCTCGCCGTACTCGCGCGAGGGGCCGGTGTTGATCACCACCACGCCGTCGCCGGTGTCGATGAAGGCGGTATTGATGATGTTGCAGCCATTGGCCGGCGCGAAGTCGGCATTGGCGCCTTCCAGCAGCCACACGCCGGCGGCGATCTCGCGCGGCGCCAGGCGGTAGTCGGGCGGCTGCGCGGGGGCGGCCAGGACCGCGGCAGTGGCCAGCCACAGCAGCAGCGACGGCAATACGCGCTTCATGGCGACACCCGCGCCGCGATGCGGTTGCCGTTGTTGTCGTGGCCGGCCACGGTCAGGCCCGGCACCACCGCCTCGCGCAGGTCGAACGAGAAGATCGGGTTCTCGGCCACGGGCTCATGCAAGGTCAGCCGCAACAGCGGCTGCCGCGCCGCGTCGGCCAGCACCAGCGTCTCGAGATGGAACGCCGGGATGCCGGCGACCAGGCCGGTGTCCATCGGGTGCATTACACGCAGCCGCACGCGTGCGCCGGCATCGCCCAGGGCCGGGAACACGCGCGCCTCGACCCGGTTGAGCGTGCGGCTCCAGCTGCCGTCGCGGCGGGTAGCCCCGGGCACAGTGCAGCCACCGCCGCCGGCATCGACCCACGTGCTGCCGACATGCCAGGTGCCGTCGCGCGTGCGCGCCGCCACCCGCACCGGCGACGCCTGCTCCAGCTTGAAGCGGAACGACAGCGACGGCCGCACCCGCAGCGGTTCGAACGCCAGCACCGGGCGGATCGGGTTGCGGTCCACCGCCACCACGATGCGCTCGACCTCGCCCAGCGCCGACGCGTCGAAGGCGATCGGCACGCGCATGGGGTCTTCGGCAAAGGCGGGCCCGGTGACGCGCACGCGGCTGTCGAACACCACCGGGCCCTGCTGCAGCAGTTCCTTGTGGATCCAGGCCCATTGCGGCGACTGCATCGGATCGCTGTGCATGATCGCGGCACCGGTGCCGGGCGCGGCTGACACCGTGGCGCCGGCCAGCCCCAGCCATGCCAGCGCCAGCAGCGCCATGCCCTGCCGGCGGCCGGTCATGCCGGCGCCCCGCGGCGCGCCAGGCCGCGCTGCGGGTCGTAGCCGCGCAGCGCCAGCGCGAAAAAAACCACCGCGCTGGCCGCGACGATGGCCAGGCTTTGCGGCGCCAGCTGCCCGTACAGCGCAAAGCGGATCGCCTCGACCGCATGCGTGAACGGGTTCAGCCGCGCCAGCTGGTACACCGCCTCGGCGCCCGACTCCTGCAGGCGCCACAGCGGATACAGCGCCGAGCTGATGAAGAACATCGGGAAGATGACGAAATTCATGGTGCCGGCAAAATTCTCCAGCTGGCGCACATAAACCGACAGCAGCAGGCCGAGCGCGCCCAGCATCAGCGCCGCCAACGTCATCGCGCCCAGGCCGGCCAGCAGGTGCAGCGGCGCGAAGCGGATGCCGAAGCCCGCCGCCACCAGCAGGAACACGGCCATCTGCAGCAGCGACAGCAGCGTGCCCGCCGCCAGCTTGCAGCCCAGCAGCCAGCCGCGCGGCAGCGGCGCGGTCAGCAGCAGCCGCATCACCCCCATCTCGCGGTCGTACACCATCGCCAGCGACGACTGCATGCCGTTGAACAGCGCGATCATGCCCAGCAGCCCGGGCGCGACATAGACCTGGTATTCGATGTAGCTGTCGTACGGCGGCGCGATCGCGACGCCGAGCGCGTTCTGGAAGCCCGCGGCGAACACCAGCAGCCACAGCAGCGGGCGCACCAGCGACGACAGCAGCCGCCCGGGCTGGCGCAGGTACTTGCGCAGCTCGCGGCCGCAGACCGCGTGCAGCGCGCGCCAGCGATGGCGCATCGACGGGGACAGGGTCGCGGGCATGGTCATGGTGTCAGGTCGGGGCGCGGCACGCCGTATCGGCTTCGTCGGCGCCCAGGGTGTCGAGGTTGTTCTTCGGATGCAGCACGCCTTCGACCGGCGCGGTGCCGATCACGCCGTCGGGGTGCGCCAGCATCAGCGGCTGGCGCAGCTGGCGGTCCCAGCGCCGGAACGACAGCGGCGGGCCCTTGAAGCCGTCCACCACCACCTGCCCCGCGGCCAGCGCCTGCGCCTGCGCGGCAAAGCCCGCGGGCTGCCGCACCACGCTCTCGGCAATGGCCTTGACCGCGATCCAGGCGGCCCAGTCGTAGCCGGTCATCGGCCGGCCCGCGGCGCGGGCGAAGCGCCGGTTGAGCTGCGGCCCGCCGTTGCGCTCCCAGGCCCAGTGCCAGGCCTGCGCGCCCAGGCCGCTGGCGCCCACCACCGGGCGCGGCAGCTGCGTGGCATAGGGCAGGCCGCGCGCGAACTCGCCGTCGGTGTCGGCCACCACCACCACGTCGTAGTCCGCGCCGCCGGTCAGCAGCCTGACATTGGCCTGGTTGCGCTCGCGTGGATCGTTGGACAGCCGGAACGCGCGCTGCGCGCTCCAGGCGATGCCGAAGCGCCGCGCCGCGCCCACCAGCGCGTCGCGCTGCGCGGCGTCGGCCGCCGTGGGGCCGCTCAGCAGCAGCGCGCGGCGCCACTTGCGCGCGGCCAGGTACTGCATCAGCGCGTCGGCACGCATGCGCAGGCTCGGCAGCGTATGCAGCAACACCGGCGCGCAGCCGGCGCCGCGCAGCGCATCGTCGTCGGCCGAGACATTGAACAGCAGCGCCTCGCCCGGCCGGACCGCGCCCGCGGCGGCACGGACCGAAGCCGGCGGCAGGTCCAGCAGGATAAAGCGCGTGCCCTGGCGCGCCAGCGCCGCGACCAGCGTGGCCACCTCGGCTTCGGTGCGGGCCTGCTGCGCCTCGACCCGGAGCGACTGGCCCGCGGCCTCCAGCGCAAAGCGCGCTTCCGCCGCCGCCACCCGGGCGGCGTCGAGCGCGCTGCCCTGCGGCTGGTCGGGATAGCGCTGCGCCAGCCGCCGCGGCGCATGGCGGGCATCGTCGGCCAGCGACACTACCGCCACGCGCACCTCGGCGGCATGCAGTGGCGACGCCAGCACCGCCGCAAGCGTAAAGGCCAGCACCGCCAGCGCGCGCTCAATCATCGATCGCCACCGAATGCGGCACGCGGCCCGCCTTGAGCGTGGCCACCGCCTTGCGGCTGGCGGTGTCGACCACGCTGACATCGTCGGACAGCCCGTTGGCGACGTAGAGCCGCGCGTTGTCGCGGCTCAGCGCCAGCCCCCAGGCGCGCCGCCCCACCAGCACGTAGTCCTGCACACGGCGCGACGCCACCTCCACCACCGCGACATGGTTGGCACGGCCCAGCCCGATATAGGCGTGGCTGCCATCGCTGCGCGCCGCCATCCCGACCGGGGTCACGTCCTCGGCGCGCATGCCGCGCGGCGCGAAGGCGATGGTCTGGACCACCTCCAGCGTATCGGTGCGGATCACGCTGACGCTGGCCGACAGCTCATTCGAGACCCACAGCTCCTTGCCGCCGCGCACCAGCAGCAGCCGGCGCGGCCGGTTGCCGACGCGGATATTGCGCACCACCTTGCGCGTAGCGACGTCGACCACATGCACGAGGTTGGCGACCTCGGAGGCCACGTACACCTGCCGTCCGTCCGCGCTGACCCTGACGCCCTCCGGTTCCTCGCCCACCCCGACCGCGAACACGCGCTTGCCGGAACCGGTGTCGTAGGCCGACAGCAGCGCATCCTCTTCATTCGACACGTAGAGCGTGCGGCCATCCTGGCTCAGGTCGAACAGCTCCGGGTCGTCGCCGACCGGCAGCGACGCCACGGTCTTGCGCGTGGCGACGTCGACCACGTCGACGCGGTGGTCGTCGCTGCAGGCCACGTACAGCCGCGCGCGGTCCGGCGACAGCTGCAGGTGGCGCGGCCGCCGGCACTGGCGCCACGACGCCAGCTGCTGCCCGCTTCCGGCAGCGTAGGCGGTCAGCGCGTCGTCCTTTTCGCTGGAGACAAAGACCTGGCCGGTGGCGGCGCGCGCGGCGCCATCCTGCGCGCCTTCGGCCAGGCCGGCGGCAACCAGCAGCGCGGTGGCCAGCAGCCAGGCGCCGGCGAGCCAGGCGGGGGATGGCATCGGCTTCATGCAGCGAGCTCCGTTTGCGCCGCGCGGATGACCGACGGCGTCATGGCAAGAAATGCGGCTTCCAGCGTCGCGGCCGCGGTGACGCCCAGCAGCGCGGCCGGGGTGCCGTCGAAGCGAACCGCGCCGCGATCGAGCACGATCACGCGGTCGGCCTGTTCCACCTCCTGCACCAGGTGGGTGGCCCACAGCACGCCGGCGCCGGCGTGTCGCGCCAGCCGCCGGGTCTCCGCCAGCAGCTGCACGCGCGAGGCCGGGTCCAGCCCCACCGTCGGCTCGTCGAGCAGCAGCATGGCCGGCTCGTGCAGCAGCGCGCGCGCCAGCTCGACCTTGCGCCGGCTGCCGCCCGACAGCTCGCGCACCGGCGCTTGCGCGCGCGGCGCCAGGCCGAAGGCCTGCAGCAGGCGCGCGCTCCGCTGCGCCGCCTCGCGCCGCGGCAGGCCGTGCAGGTCGGCATGGAAGCGCAGGTTGGCCAGCACCGACAGGTCCAGGTCGATGGCGGGCTGCTGGAACACGATGCCGAGTTGCGCCAGCGCGCGCACCGGGTCGCGCCGCATGTCGCAGCCCATCACCGTGACCTGCCCGGCATCGGCGACGAACAGGCCGCTGAGGATCTGGAACAGCGTGGTCTTGCCCGCGCCGTTGGGCCCCAGCAGCGCCACGAACTCGCCGCGCCGCACGCACAGTGAGACCCCGTCGAGCGCGACGCGCCCGCCGAACGCCTTGCGCACCGCGTCGCAAGCAAGCGCCGGCGCTTCCTGCATCGGCAGCGCGTTCATAACTGCTCCTTCGCCCGTGCCGTGCCCGCACGCTGGGCAAAGCTGCGTTCGGTGTCCCAGGCCTGGCGCAGGAAGGCTTCGTATTGCGCGGTGCCAAGGTAGGTCAGCTCCTGGTCGTAGCGGGCCAGCTCGGCAAGATGGCGCGGCTGCTGCATGGCGGCGCGGAACGCGTCGTGCAGGCGCCTGACGATGGCCGCATCGGTGCCGCGCGGCACGCCGATGCCGTAGGGCGAGTTGTGGACCGCGTCGGCGAAGCCCAGCTCGGCCACGGTCGGCACTTCGGGCCAGCGCGCCGAACGCTGCGCGCTGAACACCGCCAGCAGGCGCAGCTTGCCAGCCTCGACGAAGGGCGCGAAGCCGGTGGAATTGACGCCCGCCATCAGCGAGCCGTTGGCCACCGCCAGCATCTGGTCGGCGGTGCCGTGGTACGGCACGTGCAGGTAGCGCACGCCGCTGCGGCCGAGCACGTCCTCCATCGCCAGGTGCGCGGTGGTGCCGATGCCGGTCGAGCCCACGGTCAGCTGGCCCGGATGCGCGCGGCCCCAGGCGATCAACTCGCGCAGCGAGCGCCACGGGCTGTCGGCGGGCACCACGATGCCGAAGGTATAGCCCGAGATCATCAGCACCGGCTGGATGTCGCGCAGCGGCTGCCACGCGGTCTTCTGCTGGTGCGGGAACCGGTACACCGTCAGCGGCAGCTGGCCGATGGTGTAGCCATCCGGCCGTGCGGCGGCAAGCAGCCCGCCCACCAGCGTGCCGCCGGCGCCGGGGCGGTTCTCCACCACGATCGGCTGTCCCAGCTCACGCCCCGCCAGCTCGGCCAGGATGCGCATCGAGATATCGGTGGCGCCGCCCGCCGGCCACGGCACCACCAGCGTGACCGGACGCGACGGATAGGCGGCTGCGCCCTCGGCCCGCGCGAAGCCCGCCGGCAACAAGCCGAGGCACATCGACAGCAGGCAGGCAAGGCAACGGAACATGGCAAGGCACCGGACCGGGTTGGGATGCGGTGTGACAGAGCAAGGCCGATACCATGTGCGATGCAGCATGGCATGCCGCATCCCCGCGCGCCTTGCCGGGCCAGCGCTGCACGGCTGCCGGCGGCCGCCTCGCAGCGACGCGTGCTGCGGGGTGTCGGCCGGCAGCCGCGCAGCACTGTGCCGTGATGGAACACTGGTCCGCTGGCGGCAACGCCCCACTGTCCTGTTTTGTGACAGGGCGCAGGCCCACGCTGCTGCCCGGTACGAAAACTGCTGAAGCCCTGCCGACAGGCGCGGCCCGATGCAGGCATGCGCCGCTATCCCGAGGAGACGACCATGCCAGCCATCCCGCGCCCTGCACCGCCAGGCCAGCGGCCATCCCGACTTCCGCGCGCCGTCGCGGCACGCCCGTGGCGCCACGCCGCGGTGCTGTCCGCACTGGTCACGCTGCTGTGCCAGCGTGCCGCTGTGGCGCAACAGGACACTGTTGCGCCAAACCAGGACAGTACGCTGCTGCCCGAAGTGCTGGTGGTGGCCGCCGCGCCGCTGCCCGGCATCGGCGTGGCCAGCGACCTGGTGCCCTACACCGTGCAGAGCGTGCGCGGCAGCGAGCTCGGCGGCGCGCGCGCCGGCAACCTGGCCGACTACCTGAACCGCCATCTCGCCGGCGTCAACGTCAACGACATCCAGGGCAGCCCGTTCCAGACCGACATCACCTACCGCGGCTTCCGCGCCTCATCGATCCCCGGCGTGCCGCAGGGGCTGTCGGTGTACCTGGACGGCATCCGCGTCAACGAGCCCTTCGGCGACGTGGTCAGCTGGGACATGATTCCGGAGGCGGCGCTGGCAAGCGCGTCGCTGGTGTCCAGCGCCAATCCCGCCTATGGCCTCAACACCCTCGGCGGCGCGCTCGCGATGACCACGCGTTCCGGGCTGGACTCGCCCGGCTTCAGCGCCGACCTGTCCTACGGCAGCCATGCCCGCAAGCGCGCCGACCTGTCCGGCGGCGTGCGCAGCGACAGCGGCTGGCATGCGTTCGCCGCCGGCACGCTGTTCCAGGAGCACGGCTGGCGTGACCATTCCGAGGGCCGGCTCGGCAATGTCTTTGCCAAGGCGGGCTACGCCGGCGCCAGCAGCAGCTGGGATGTCTCGGTGCTGCACGGGCGCAGCACGCTGACCGGCAACGGGCTGGTGCCGAGCTATCGCGCGGCTGACGGCGGTACCCTGCCCGAGCTGTACCAGTCCAACCGGCGCGCGGTCTACACCTATCCCGACCAGACCCGCAACCTGGTCACGCAGGCCGCGCTCAACGGCCGCCACTGGTTCGACGACAAGACCAGCGCCGCGGCGCTGGCCTATGTGCGCAACAGCCGCCGCGACACCGCCAACGGCGACGTCAACCCGGACTACGAGGCCTACGCCGAAGACTGCGAGGACGGCTTCGACGCCGACGGCAGCCCGCGCGGCGACGACTGCGGCATGACCCGCGCCCAAGGCGCGGCGCTGCACCCGGCGGTGCTCAACACCAGCCATATGCGGCAGCAGACCGTGGGCATGGCGCTGAGCCTGGCGCGGGAGAGCGAGCATCACGTGCTCAATGCCGGCCTGACGCTCGACCGCAGCCGCCTGACCTATTCGCAATACGCACAGCCCGGCAGCTTCACCGACGACCGCGGCGTGGTCGCCGATCCCGCCGCGGCCAACGCGCTGTTCTCCGGCGTCAGCGGCAACGCGCGCACGCTTGGCCTGTACCTGTCCGATACCTGGTCGCTGACGCCCACCACCTTCCTGACCGCGTCGGCGCGCTGGAACCACGTCAGCGTCAGCAATACGCTGCGCAACAGCGACGGCAGCGAGCAGCCGCGCGAAAGCTTCACCTACCGCCGCCTGAACCCGGCGCTGGGGCTGGCGCAGAAGCTGGGCGGCGGCGTCACGGTGTTCGGCGGCTATGCGCAGAACAACCGCGTGCCGACCGTGCTCGAACTCGGCTGCGCCGACCCGGAGCGGCCCTGCCGGCTGCCGGCGGGCCTGCAGGCCGATCCCTACCTGAAGCAGGTGGTGTCGCATGCGTTCGAGGCCGGCGTGCGCTGGCACCCGCGCCCGCACACCGAGGTCACGGCATCGCTCTATCGCATCGACAACCACGACGACATCCTGTTCGTGCGCGCGCCGAACACCCAGCTCGGCTACTTCGCCAACTTCGACCGCACCCGCAACCAGGGGCTCGACCTCAGCGCCCGCCACCGCCTCGGCCCGGTCACGCTGCGGCTGGCCTACAGCTACCTGCAGGCCACCTACCAGTCCGCCGGCGCGCTGGCCGCCGGCGAACGCACCATCGACATCCGCCCGGGCATGCGCATGGCCGGCCTGCCGCGCCATACGCTCAAGCTGGGCGCGGACTGGCAGGCGCTGCCCGGGCTGGTGCTGGGCGCCGACCTGGTGGCGGTGTCGGGCTCGGTCTCCAGCGGCAACGAGGACGGCCTGCGCAGCGACCCGCAGCCGGGCGCAGCGCCGCAGGCCGCCGACTTAAGCACGCCCGGCTATGCCACCATCAACCTGCGTGCGGCGTATCAGGTCAGCAAGCGCTTCGAGATCTACGCGCGCGTGGCCAACCTGCTGGACCGGCGCTACGAGACCTATGGACAGATCGCCAACGACGTCTTTCCCGGCGGCAGCCTGGTGCGGCCGCACGTGGCCCCGGGCGACGCCGCCAGCGCGCTGTTTGTGGCGCCGGGGGCGCCGCGCAGTGTCTGGCTGGGTGTGGTGTTCCGGATGTAGCGCCGCCGTCTTCACGATTCCTTACAGACAACGGCGCGGGCACAATCTATTCTCCTGTCGCAAATGGAATCCCCCACAACAAGGAGAATGCAATGAAATCCGTCCTGGCCCTTCTGGTTGCGTGCAGCGCGCTGCTCGGCGGCTGCGTGGTCGCCCCTTATGACACCTACGGCGGCGGCCCGCAGGGCTGCCCGCCGGGGCAGGCCAAGAAAGGCAACTGCCGCGTCGACGCGTACGGCAACGAGTCGTTCTGCCCGCCGGGCCAGGCCAAGAAGGGCCGCTGCTAAGCCCGGCGTGGGGGCGGCGCCGGCGTTCCGGCATCCCGATCGGTTGCGCCGGGCGGGCCGGCAGCCGGACAATGGCGGCTGCGGACATTCCCTCTTGCAGGAGCGCGCCATGCCACCCCGGTCCCTGCCCCGCCGTCACCTCGTCCTCTTCTGCATAGCCGCCGCCCTGCTCGGCGCCTGTGCCACGCTGCAGCCGGAGCAGACCGGCCAGCAGATGATCGGCAGCCCAGAAAGTGCCGTGCGCCAGACTTTCGGACCTCCCACCGAGACCCACCGCCTGGCCGACGGCACCAGCCGCTGGCTGTGGTCGCGGCAACCTTTCGGCCATGAGGTCTACGCCGCCGATTTCGACGCCGCGGGCAGGCTGATCCGCTACCGCCAGATGCTGACCGAAGCCGAGATCTATCGCGCCCGGGTCGGGGTCTGGACCAAGCAGGACGTGCAGCAGCACTTCGGCCTGCCACGCGAGCCGGTGCAGTATTACCCGCTGATGCAGCGCGAAGCCTGGTCCTGGCGCATGTACAAGGACGGCTTGCAGACGGCGCACTTCAGCTGCTACTTCGACAACGCCGGCGTGCTGCGCCAGACCATGATCATCGTCGACCCGCTCGGCGGCGACGCACGCCGCGCGCGCTGACGCTGAAGCTGAAGTTGAAGCGGATCCCGCCGCCGGTGCCAATGCCGGCAGCAGGGGCTCCCCGGCCCCGGCACCGTTTTGCGCGCAGAATGGAGGCGATGCGGCAATGCCCGCCAACCCTCCATGCGGAAGACCAACGTGACCACAGCCATCCTGCTCGAGAACATCCACCAGAGCGCCAACGCCCGTCTGGCCGAAGCCGGCCTGCAGGTCGAGCGCCGCACCGGCGCGCTGGCCGGTGCGGAACTGCGCCAGGTGCTGGCCGATCATGACGTGATCGGCATCCGCTCTGCCACCCACCTGCGCGCGGACGATATCCGCAGCGCGCCCGGGCTGCTCTCGATCGGCTGCTTCTGTATCGGCACCTCGCAGGTCGACCTCGACGCCGCCACCGCCGCCGGCATCCCGGTGTTCAACGCGCCCTTTTCCAACACCCGTTCGGTGGCCGAGCTGGTGGTTGCCGAAGCGGTGATGCTGCTGCGCCGGATCCCCGAGAAGAACACGCTCGCGCATGCCGGCAAATGGGCCAAGGGCGCAGCCGGCGCGTTCGAGACGCGTGGCAAGACCATCGCCATCATCGGCTACGGCAATATCGGCTCGCAGGTGGGCGTGCTGGCCGAATCGATGGGCATGCGCGTGGTCTACTACGACGTGCTCGCGCGGCTCTCGCACGGTTCGGCCCGCGCCGCGGGCTCGCTCGAAGAAGCGGTGTCGCAGGCCGAGGTGGTGACGCTGCACGTGCCCGCCACGCCGCGCACGCGCAACATGATCGATGCCAACATCCTCGCCGCCTTCAAGCCCGGCGCAATCCTGATCAATGCCTCGCGCGGCAGCGTGGTCGACATCGCCGCGCTGGCCGCGGCGCTGCGCGAGAAGCGGCTGGGCGGCGCGGCCATCGACGTGTTCCCCGAAGAGCCCAAGACCAACCAGGATCCCTTCACCAGCGAACTGCAGAACCTGCCCAACGTGCTGCTGACCCCGCACGTCGGCGGCAGCACCGAGGAAGCGCAGGAGAACATCGGCACCGAGGTCGCGGCCAAGCTCGCGCACTTCCTCGCCACCGGCGGCACCATCGGCGCGGTCAACTTCCCCGAAGTCGACCCCGGCCCGCTGCATGCGCCGGCACGGCTGCTCAACGTGCACGGCAACGCGCCCGGCGCGCTGGCGGCGCTGAACACGCTGCTGGCGCAGGAAGGTGTGAATATCACCGGCCAGCATCTGCAGACGCGCGGCCACACCGGCTATGTGGTCACCGACCTGGACCGCGCGCCGTCCGAACAGCTGATGCAGGCGCTGCAGACCCATGCCGGCTTTGCGCGCTCGCGGCTGATCCTGCGCGGCGCGGTGTAGCCACGTGGCCATGGTTGCCGGATCCATGCCGTCAATGTCCACCGGACTGTCTTAAATGCCAAATATGATCTGAACCGGCCACTATGCTGAATGCAGCCCACACCCGCATTGGTGGGCCTGCACGCTAGCGATGACAATGGCGGCCCGCGCGGGCCGCACTAACTTATCGTGAGGTTCAGATATGTCGCTTGAACGGAGCAGGAAGGCCGCCGCCCTGGTCGGCCGGCTCGCCGCAGCCGCGCTGCTGGCGAGCGCGGCGAGCAGCAGCGCTGTTGCGAAAACCGGCACCATTACGTTCCTGGGTGCGATCACCAACCCCTCATGCGGCTTCCGCGCGGCCGCTGGCCAGGTACAGGCCAGTTGCCAGCAGCCAGCGGGCCACATGGTCTCGACGCCCTTCGCGGTGGCACCGCACCATCCGGCAGGACCGACGCGCATCGGCGCGGCCGAGCTTGAAGTGCAACCGGCGCTCGCCGGCAAGCGCAGTTCGGCGCCAGCCTACCTGGTCGTGGTGACCTATCACTAGATGACATATTCCGCGGACTGCGCCTGGCGCAGCTACCGCAATCGGGGGATCGCGCAGCCAGCGTTGCGGCCCATGCCGCATCTGGTGCCAGCGCTGGCTGCCGCGTCGCGAGTGCCGTCTTGACACCTTCGCATGTGCTTCCTTTAATGGTGTAACGAATCGGGCCGCACCGGCTCCTATTTTTGCCGAGGACGTCAACTGCCATGGAATCCGGTGACCACCACGATCCGCAACGCAAGCAAGAAGAACTGCGCAGTTTCCTTTTCCTGACCGCCGTCATGGTGCCGGTGCTGTCCGTCATCATCGTTGCGGGCTATGGGTTCATTGTCTGGATGACCCAGCTGATCAGCGGACCGCCCTCCCACTAGGCGGACCGTGCAGGCCGGTGTTGCGCAAGCTGCGCCACCGGGGCATTGGATTGATAAAAAGAAGCTGCAGCACAGACTGAAACGGCATCGAACCGGAGCTTGCGCATGCCCGCTGCAAGAAGTGCCATCCCCATCCAGCCGCTGCCGGCGGGCGCAGAATGGCATATCGCCGGCATCGTGGTCCATGCCCTTCCCGCCAGCCTGCCGCAGGTGCGCGCGGCCATCGACGCGATGGCCGGCGCCGAGGTCCATGCCGTCAGCGACAGCGGCAAGCTGGTGGTCACCCTCGAAGCGCCCACCTCGCGCGCCATCGCCGCGCACCTCACCTTCCTGCACCAGCTCGACGGCGTGCTGTCGGCCGCACTGGTCTACCAGCACAACGAAGACGCCGACGCCATGCACGAGGTCGTGAACCCCGCAATGAACGAGGAGGCAGGCATATGACCCTCTCCCGCCGCGATTTCATCAAGCAGACCGCCGTCGCCGCAACGGCATCCGTGGCCGGCGTCGCGCTGCCGGCCGGTGCCGCCAACTTTGTCACGGACAGCGAGGTGACAAAGCTGAAGTGGTCCAAGGCGCCGTGCCGCTTCTGCGGCACCGGCTGCGGCGTCACGGTGGCGGTCAAGGACAACAAGGTGGTTGCCACCAACGGCGACCCGCAGGCCGAGGTCAACAAGGGGTTGAACTGCGTCAAGGGCTACTTCCTGTCGAAGATCATGTATGGCCAGGACCGGCTGACCAGGCCGCTGCTGCGCATGAAGAACGGCCAGTACGACAAGAACGGCGAATTCGCGCCGGTCACGTGGGAGCGCGCCTTCGACGAGATGGAGCGCCAGTTCAAGCGCGTGCTGAAAGAGAAAGGCCCGACCGCGGTGGGCATGTTCGGCTCGGGCCAGTGGACCGTGTGGGAAGGCTATGCCGCGTCCAAGCTGTACAAGGCCGGATTCCGCTCCAACAACATCGACCCCAATGCACGCCACTGCATGGCATCGGCCGTGCAGGGCTTCATGCGCACCTTCGGCATGGACGAGCCGATGGGCTGCTATGACGACTTCGAGGCCGCCGACGCCTTCGTGCTGTGGGGCTCGAACATGGCAGAGATGCATCCCATCCTGTGGACCCGCATCACCGACCGGCGCCTGAGCCATCCCAAGACCCGCGTGGCGGTGCTGTCGACCTTCACCCACCGCTCGTTCGACCTGGCCGACATCCCGGTCATCTTCAAGCCGCAGACCGACCTGGCGATGATGAACTACATCGCCCACTACATCATCAAGAACAACAAGGTCAACAAGGACTTCGTCAACAAGCACACGGTGTTCAAGGAAGGCGTGACCAACATCGGCTATGGGCTGCGTCCCGAGCATCCGCTGCAGAAGGCGGCCAAGAACGCGGCCGATCCCGGCGCCTCGCGCCCGATCACGTTCGACGACTTCGCGCGCTTCGTGGCCAAGTACGATGCCGATACCGTCAGCAAGCTGTCGGGCGTGCCCAAGGACAAGCTCGACCAGCTGGCCGAGCTCTATGCCGATCCCAACATCAAGGTGATGTCGCTGTGGACCATGGGCTTCAACCAGCATACGCGCGGCAGCTGGGCCAACAACATGATCTACAACCTGCACCTGCTGACCGGCAAGATCGCCACGCCGGGCAACAGCCCGTTTTCGCTGACCGGGCAGCCGTCCGCCTGCGGCACCGCGCGTGAGGTCGGCACCTTCTCGCACCGGCTGCCGGCGGACATGGTGGTGACCAATCCCAAGCACCGCGAAGAAGCCGAGCGCATCTGGAAGCTGCCGGCGGGCACCATTCCCGACAAGCCGGGCTACCACGCCGTGCTGCAGAACCGCATGCTCAAGGACGGCAAGCTCAATGCGTACTGGGTGCAGGTCAACAACAACATGCAGGCGGCGGCCAACCTGATGGAAGAGGGCTTGCCGGGCTACCGCAATCCCGCCAACTTCATCGTGGTGTCTGACGCCTACCCCACCGTCACCGCGCTGGCGGCCGACCTGATCCTGCCGAGCGCGATGTGGGTCGAGAAGGAAGGCGCCTACGGCAATGCCGAGCGCCGCACGCAGTTCTGGCACCAGCTGGTCGATGCGCCGGGCGAGGCGCGCTCCGACCTGTGGCAGCTGATGGAGTTTTCCAAGCGCTTCAAGGTCGAGGACGTCTGGCCCGCCGACCTGATCGCGAAGAAGCCGGAATACCGCGGCAAGACCCTGTTCGACGTGCTCTACCGCAACGGGCAGGTCGACAAGTTCCCGCTCAAGGAAGTCAGCACCGAGTACCACAACGCCGAGGCCAAGGCCTTCGGCTTCTACGTGCAGAAGGGGCTGTTCGAGGAATACGCCACCTTCGGCCGCGGCCATGGCCACGACCTGGCGCCGTTCGACGCCTACCATGAGGCGCGCGGCCTGCGCTGGCCGGTGGTCAACGGCAAGGAAACCCGCTGGCGCTACCGCGAAGGCAGCGATCCCTACGTGAAGGCCGGCACCGGCTACCAGTTCTACGGCAACCCCGACGGCAAGGCGGTGATCTTCGCCCTGCCCTACGAGCCGCCGGCCGAATCGCCCGACAAGGAGTACCCGTACTGGCTGGTCACGGGCCGCGTGCTGGAGCACTGGCATTCCGGCTCGATGACGCGCCGCGTGCCCGAGCTGTATCGCGCCTTCCCCAACGCCGTGGTGTTCATGCATCCGGAAGATGCCAGGGCCATGGGACTGCGCCGCGGCGTGGAAGTGGAGGTGGTGTCGCGGCGCGGGAGCATGCGCTCGCGCCTTGAGACCCGCGGGCGCGATGCGCCGCCGCGCGGGCTGGTGTTCGTGCCGTGGTTCGACGCCAGCCAGCTGATCAACAAGGTCACGCTCGACGCCACCTGCCCGATCTCGCTGCAGACCGACTTCAAGAAGTGCGCGGTCAAGATCGTCAAGATCTAGCGCGGCCGATACAACAGGAGACGCCATGAAACCGAGTCGATCCTGGGCGCCACTGCTGGCCGTGCTCACGCTGCTGCTGGCGGTGCTGGCGGCATTGCCGCTGCCGGCGCGTGCTCAGCAGCAGCAAGGCCTGGTCGATGCCATGCGCGGCAGCACGCCCATCGGCAACGAGACCAAGGCCCCGATCATATACCCGACCGAGAACAAGGACATCCGCCGCAACCGCAACTACACCATGCAGCCGCCGACGATCCCGCACAAGATCGACGGCTACCAGGTCGACAAGGACTTCAACCGCTGCATGTTCTGCCACGCGCGCACCCGCACCGAAGAGACCCAGGCGATCCCGGTCAGCATCACGCACTACATGGACCGCGACAACAACGTGCTGGCCGAGGTGTCGCCGCGCCGCTATTTCTGCACGCAGTGCCACGTGCCGCAGGCGGACGCCAAGCCGCTGGTGGGCAATACCTTCATCGATGTCGAGCAGATGCTCAAGCGCAAGCCCGGCGCCAAAGGAGCGGCCGACACCAAGGGAGCGGCCAAATAAGGGCGCGACCAGATAGCAGCGCCCGGCCCCGACCTCAACCTCATTGCGGATGCGCGCCATGCTCGACCTGCTCAAGCGCTACTGGCGGACCATCAACCGGCCCAGCGCCTACTTCAGCCTGGGCTTCCTGACACTGGGCGGCTTTATTGCCGGCGTGGTGTTCTGGGGCGCGTTCAACACCGCGCTGGAACTGACCAACACCGAGCAATTCTGCACCGGCTGCCACGAGATGCGCGACAACGTCTACCAGGAGCTGCAGGGCACCATCCACTTCACCAACCGCAGCGGCGTGCGCGCCAAATGCTCGGACTGCCACGTGCCGCACAACTGGACCGACAAGATGGCGCGCAAGATGCAGGCGTCCAAGGAAGTCTGGGCCAAGATCTTCGGCACCGTCGACACGCGCGAGAAATTCCAGGCGCACCGGCTGACGCTGGCGCAGCACGAGTGGGCCCGCTTCAAGGCCAACGATTCGCTGGAATGCCGCAACTGCCACGATTACCAGTCGATGGACTTCACCCGGCAGAGCCCGCGCGCGCAGGCCATGCATTCGACCTACCTGGCCAACAAGGAGAAGACCTGCATCGACTGCCACAAGGGCATCGCCCATCATCTTCCGGACGTATCCAAGGCCGAGGAGAAATGACGCGTGCTGCTACCCGCCGCCCGGCCAGATCACGCGCCCGCGCTGAGCGTTGAAGGGCTCGGCCTGTCGCGCGCCGCCCGCCCGGTGCTGCGCGGCATCGACCTGGCGCTGTCGCCGGGCTGCCTGCTGCAGGTACTGGGGGCCAACGGTAGCGGCAAGACCAGCCTGCTGCGCGTGCTGTGCGGCCTCGCCGTGCCGGACGAAGGCACGCTGCACTGGCACGGCCGGCCACTGCGCGCCGGCGATCCTGCCTACCTGCAGGCGCTGGCCTATGTCGGCCATGCCAATGGCATCGACCCGGATTTGAGCCCGACTGAAAACCTGCGCTTTGCCGCACGCATGGCCGGCAGCGACGCGGCCGGCGCGGTCGCGAATGCACTGGCCGCGCAGGCACTGGAGCGTCTCGCGCACACGCCGGTGCGCGCGCTGTCGCAAGGGCAGCGGCGGCGCGTGGCGCTGGCACGCCTGTCGCTGGCGCGGCGCGCGCTGTGGCTGCTCGACGAACCGGTGGCGGCGCTGGATGCCGACGCCTGCGCGCGCTTCGACGCACAGCTCGACGCGCACCTGGCAGCGGGCGGCATGGCGGTGATCGCCACCCACCAGTTGCTGCGCAACGGCGGCGCGGTGCTGCGGCTGGAGGCGGCGACATGACCCGCACCCTGGCCGCCATCGTCGCGCACGACGTGTCGCTGTCCTGGCGCCGGCGTGGCAGCCTGCTCGGCAGCGTGGTGTTCTTTGTCATCGCCGCGAGCCTGTTCCCGCTGGCGATCGGTCCCGAGCCGCAGCAGTTGCGCGCGCTGGCGCCCGGGATCCTGTGGGTCACGGCGCTGCTGGCGTCGATGCTGTCGCTGTCGCGGCTGTTCGCGCAGGAGCACGCGGATGGCAGCCTCGACCAGTTGCTGCTGTCACCGCATCCGCTGGCGCTGCTGGTGCTGGCCAAGATCGCGGCGCACTGGCTGACCAGCGGGCTGCCGCTGTTGCTGCTGACACCGTTGCTGGCGCAGCAGTACGGGCTGCCGTGGGGTGCCTCGCTGCTGCTGTCGGCCTCGCTGCTGGTCGGCACGCCGACGCTCTCCCTGATCGGCGCCGTGGGCGCGGCGCTGACGCTGGGCGTGCGCGGCGGCGCGGTGCTGCTGTGCATCCTGGTGCTGCCGCTGTGCGTGCCGGTGCTGGTGTTCGGCGCCAGTGCCGCGGCGGCGGCCGACGCCGGGCTCGACGTGGTGCCGCAGTTCTCGTTGCTGGGCGCGTGCCTGGCGTTGTCGCTGTTCCTGTGCCCGCTGGCCGCCGCCGCGGGGCTACGCATCGCCATGGAGACGCCGGCATGAGCCAGCCGCTGCCCTCGCTGCATACCGCCGGAGCGCCCCGGGCGCGCTTTGCCTGGATGGCATACGCGGCGCCGGTGCGGTTCTATCCGCTGGCCGGGCGCATGGCACCGTGGTTTTTCGCCGCGGCGGCGGTGCTTGCCCTCGCCGGCCTGTATGTCGGCTTTGCCGTGGCGCCCACCGATGCGCAGCAGGGCGAGGTCTACCGCATCATCTTCATCCACGTGCCGGCGGCATGGATGTCGATGTTCATCTACCTGGTCATGGCCTGCTACTGCGCGCTGGCGCTGGTGCTGCGCACGCGGCTGTCGTCGATGATGGCCTCGGCACTGGCGCCCACCGGCGCGCTGTTCACGGCGCTGGCGCTCTGGACCGGTGCGCTGTGGGGCCAGCCGACGTGGGGCACTTGGTGGGTCTGGGATGCGCGGCTGACCTCCGAGCTGATCCTGCTGTTCCTGTACCTCGGCTTTATCGCGCTGGAATCCGCCATCGACGAGCCGCGCCGCGCCGAGCGTGCCTGCGCGGTGCTGGCGCTGGTGGGCGTGGCCAATATCCCGGTGATCTACTTCTCGGTGCAGTGGTGGAACACGCTGCACCAGGGCGCTTCGGTCAGCCTGACGGCGGCGCCGTCGATGGCGGCCACGATGCTGGCCGGCATGCTGCTGATGACGCTGGCATGCTGGATGTACACCATCGCCGTGGCGCTGGTGCGGGTGCGCTGCATCCTGCGCGAACGCGGCGAGGTGCCGCCCACCGGAGAGACATCGTGACCCTGTCGTCGCTGCTCCCCTATGGAGGCCATGGCATCTTCATCGCCGGCGCGTTCGGCATGAGCGCGCTGCTGCTGGCGCTGGAACTGGCGCTGCTGGCGCGCCGCTGCCGCGCCGGTGCGAAACAGGCCGGCACGCGCCGATGACGCCGCGCCAGCGCCGCTTCGGCATGCTCGCCGCGGCCCTGGCCTGCGGCGGCATCGCGCTGGCGCTGGTACTTAATGCCTTCCGCTCCAACCTGGTGTTCTTCTTCAGCCCGAGCCAGGTGGCGGCGCAGGAAGCGCCGGTGGCGCGCAGCTTCCGGCTTGGCGGACTGGTCGAGCCCGGCTCGATCCGGCGCGAGGGCGACGGCATGACCGTGCGCTTCGTCGTCACCGACACCGCGCGGCAGGTGCCGGTGCTCTACCGCGGCCTGCTGCCCGACCTGTTCCGCGAGGGCAAGGGCGTGGTCGCGCGCGGCAAGCTGGAAGCCGACGGCACATTCATTGCCAGCGAGGTGCTGGCCAAGCACGACGAGAACTACATGCCGCCCGAAGCCGCCGACGCGCTCAAGCAGGCTGAACAGGTGAACCGCCGCATGGCCGGGGCCCCCGCGCAGGGAGCGCGCCAATGATCGCCGAACTGGGGCACTTCGCGCTGATCGTCGCGCTGCTGGTAGCGCTGGTGCAGGCGGCAGTGCCGCTGGCGGGCGTGGCGCGCGGCAGGCTGGCGTGGATGGCGGTGGCGCGGCCGGCTGCGCGCGTGCAATGCGCGCTGGTGGCATTGTCGTTCGCGGCGCTGGCATGGGGCTTCGTCGCCAACGACTTCAGCGTGCGCTATGTCGCCGCCAATTCCAACAGCGCGCTGCCGCTTGCCTACCGCATTGCGGCGGTATGGGGCGGGCATGAAGGTTCGATGCTGCTGTGGACGCTGATGCTGGCGCTGTGGTCGCTGGCGGTGGCGCGCTACAGCCGCCAGCTGCCGCTGGCCACGGTGGCGCGCGTGCTGGGCGTGATGGGAGCGATCAGCGCTGGTTTCGTGCTGTTCCTGCTGTTTGCCTCCAACCCCTTCGTGCGGCTGCTGCCGCCGGCGATGGCGGGGCGCGACCTCAATCCGTTGCTGCAGGACCCCGGCATGGTCTTCCACCCCCCGCTGCTCTACATGGGCTATGTCGGCTTCTCGGTGACCTTCGCCTTCGCCGTGGCGGCACTGCTGGCCGGGCGCGTCGACGCCGCCTGGGCGCGCTGGTCGCGGCCGTGGACCACGGTGGCGTGGGCCTTCCTGACGCTGGGCATCATGCTCGGCAGCGCCTGGGCGTATTACGAACTGGGCTGGGGCGGCTGGTGGTTCTGGGATCCGGTCGAGAACGCCTCGTTCATGCCGTGGCTGGCGGGGACCGCGCTGATGCATTCGCTGGCGGTCACGGAGAAGCGCGGGGCGTTTCGCGCTTGGACCGTGCTGCTGGCGATCTTCACGTTCTCGCTGAGCCTGCTCGGCACCTTCCTGGTCCGCTCCGGCGTGCTGACCTCGGTGCATGCGTTCGCGGTCGATCCCAGGCGCGGCATCTTCATCCTGGCCCTGCTGGGCCTGGTCACCGGCATTGCGCTGGCGCTGTACGCATGGCGCGCGCCGCGCTTGTCGTACGTGTCGCGGCGGGTCGAGTTTGCCGCGGTCTCGCGCGAGTCGCTGCTGCTGGCCAACAACGTGCTGCTGGCGGTGGCGGCGGCAACGGTGCTGCTCGGCACGCTCTACCCGCTGCTGGTCGATGTGCTGGGGCTGGGCAAGATCTCGGTCGGGCCTGCCTACTTCGAGCAGGTGTTCGTGCCGCTGATGGCTCCCGCGGTGCTGCTGATGGGCGCGGCGCCGCTGGCGCGCTGGCGCCATGGCAGCCTGCCCGACATGGCGCGGCGGCTGCGCTGGGCCGGCATCGCCAGCGTGGCCATCGGCCTGGGACTGCTGCTGGTGCTGCGCAACACCTCCGCCATGACCGGGCTGGGGCTGCTGCTGGCGGCATGGTGCGTGCTGAGCGCGGTGGCGAGCCTGGCGGGCAGGCTGCGCCATGAGCAGGGGCGCAGGTTCAGCGCGCTGCGCCAGCTCGCGCCCAGCTACTGGGGCATGCTGCTGGCGCACGCCGGCGTCGGCATCTTCATCGCGGGCGTGACGGTGGTCACCGGACAGGAAAGCCTGCGCGAACTGCCGATGCGCGCGGGCGATACCGTCAGTGTCGGCGGCTACGACTTCCGCTTCGCCGGCGTGAGGCAGGCCGCCGGTCCCAATTACGACGCGCTGCGCGGCACGCTGACCGCCTCGCGCGACGGCAAGCGCGTGGCGGTGCTCCATCCCGAGCGCCGCATCTACCGCAGCCAGGACATGCCGACCACCGAGGCCGCGATCGACAGCGGCCTGACGCGCGACCTGTACGTGGCGCTGGGCGAGAACGTGTCCAACGGCGCCGACGGCAGCGCCTGGGCCGTGCGCATCCACGTCAAGCCCTTCGTCGACTGGATCTGGGCGGGCTGCGTGCTGATGGCGCTGGGCGGCCTGCTGGCCGCGTGCGACAAGCGCTACCGGCTGCGCCGCCGCGCCGCGGCCGAAGCCGCTCCCGCGCCGACGAGTGCCCCTGCCGCGCCCGCACTGGCTTCCACGCGCGAGGAGACGCCGGCATGACGCGTTTCCTGCTGCCGCTCGCCGCCTTCCTCGCGCTCGCTGTCGCGCTGGCCGCGGGCCTGCGCCACGATCCGCGCGAACTGCCCTCGCCGCTGGTAGGCAAGGCCGCGCCCGCCTTCACGCTGCCGCTGCTGGAACCGGAAGGCCGCACGCTGGCGTCCGCCGACATGCGCGGCAAGGTGTGGCTGCTGAATGTGTGGGCCTCGTGGTGCGCGGCCTGCCGCACCGAACATCCGGTACTGGTCGACTTCGCCGCGCGCGCGCCGGTGCCACTGTACGGCCTGAATTACAAGGACGAGGCCGGCGCCGCGCGCGACTGGCTGCAGCGGCTCGGCGACCCCTACACCGCATCGCTGGTCGACGCCGACGGGCGCGTGGGGATCGACTACGGCGTCTATGGCGTGCCCGAGACCTTTGTCATCGACCAGCACGGCGTGGTGCGCTACCGCCAGGTCGGCCCCGTCACGCGCGAGGTGCTGGAGCAGAAGCTGATCCCGCTGATCGAGCGCCTGCAGCGCCAGGGAGGTCGCCATGCATAGGCTTCGCGCTGCGCTTGCCCTGTGGCTATGCTGGCTGCCAGTGCTGGCGGCTGCCGCGCCGACCGAGGCCGAGCTCGATGCGCGCGTGCATGCGCTGTCCAATGAACTGCGCTGCCTGGTGTGCCAGAACCAGACGCTGGCCGACTCCAACGCCGACCTGGCCGTCGACCTGCGCCGCCAGATCCGCGAGCAGCTGCGCGGCGGCGCCAGCGACCAGGCGGTCAAGGACTACCTGGCGCAGCGCTATGGCGACTTCGTGCTGTACAAGCCGCCGCTGCGGCCGCTGACGTGGCTGTTGTGGTTTGGCCCGCTGCTGCTGGTTGCCGGCGTCGCATGGGCGATCGTGCGGGCCCGCGCGCGTCACCGCGGCACGGGCGCTGCACTCGACGACAGCGCCCGGCGCCACCTTGAAAGCCTGCTCAACGACGCCGCCGATCCTGCCAGCCCCCGACAACCATGACGACCTTCTGGCTGCTCGCCGCCGCGCTGATCGCCGCCGCCATGGCCGGGCTGTTGTGGCCGCTGCTGCGCCGCCTCGCCACTCCTGACCCTGGCACGCCGGAGCGCATGCTGCTGGTCGACCTGTACCGCGACCAGTTGCGCGAGCTCGACGCCGACCTGCGCACCGGCACGCTGAGCGCGACCCGGCATGCCGAAGCCCGCGACGAACTCGGCCGCCGGCTGCTGGATGAAGCCGCGGACACCGCCACCGGCACGCACCGCGCCAGCACTTCCCCCCTGCTCGCCGCGGCATTGCTGGCGGCGTTGCCGAGCGCCGCCATCCTGCTCTACCTGCACCTGGGCAACCCCGTCGCGCTCTGGCGCGCCGGCGACATGCCGGACGTTGGCGGCAGCCAGCACCAGCTCAGCGGCGCGCAGGTCGAAGGCATGGTCAACCAGCTGGCGCAGCGGCTGCGCGAAGCGCCGGCCGATCCCGAAGGCTGGGCCATGCTGGCGCGCTCCTACAGCGTGCTGGAGCGGCATGCCGACGCTGCGGCGGCCTACGCCCGCGCCGTCGAGCTGGCGCCAGAGGTGGCATCGCTGCGCGCCGATTACGCCGATGTGCTGGCCAGTCTCAACCATGGCTCACTGCAAGGCCTGCCAATGGCGGAGATCGGCCGGGCGCTGGCGCTGGACCCGGATGACCCCAAGGCCCTGGCGCTGGCGGCCAGCGCGGCGGTGGAGCGCGGCGACAAACAGGCGGCGATCGGCTACTGGGAACACCTGCACCGGCTGCTGCCCCCGGATTCGCAGACCGCGGCGCGCGTGGCCGCAAACCTTGTCGCGGCGCGCGGCGATTCCGCCGCGCAGCCGGCGAAGATCACCGGCATGGTCACCCTTAGCGAAAGGGCCGGGCGCACGCCGCAGCCGGGCGACACCCTGTTCGTCTACGCCCTGCCCGCCGACGGCTCGCGCATGCCGCTGGCCGTGGTGCGCCGGCTGGCGCGCGACCTGCCGCTGACGTTCACGCTGGACGATGCGATGGCGATGCGGCCCGACCGCAAGCTGTCGGCGCACACGCAGGTGGTGGTGGAGGCGCGCGTTTCAGCAAGCGGCAATGCCATGCCGCAGTCGGGCGACCTGGTCGGGCGCAGCGGTCCGCTGGCAGTCGGCAGCGAAGGCGTGCGGATCGCGATCGACGCCGCCGTGCCATAGCGCTCAGGCAGCCAGCGTCGCCCTCAGGTTGGCCAGCATGTCCGCGACCATTTCCTCCAGGCCGTACTGCGCCTTCCACCCCCAGTCCGCGCGCGCCACCGAATCGTCGATCGAATCCGGCCAGCCTTGCGCGATCGCCTGGCGGTAGTCGGGTTCGTAGCGGATCTCGAAGTCCGGCACATGCTTGCGGATCGCCGCGGCGATCTGCGCGGGCGTGAAGGTGGTGCCGGCGATGTTGTAGCTGCCGCGTTCGCCCAGCCGTTCCGCAGGTGCCTCCATCAGTTCGATGGTCGCGCGCAGCGCGTCGGGCATGTACATCATCGGCAGGGCCTCGTCTTCCTTCAGGAAGCACGTGTAGGGCTCGCCCTTCACGGCAGCATGGAAGATATCGACCGCATAGTCGGTGGTGCCGCCGCCAGGCGGCGTCTTGTGCGAGATCAGCCCCGGATAGCGCACGCTGCGCACATCGACGCCGTGGTTGGCGTGGTACCAGCGGCACCAGCCCTCGCCCGCCTGCTTGGAGATCCCATAGACGGTGGTCGGCTCCATCACGGTCTTCTGCGGCGTATCCACCGATGGCGTGGTCGGGCCGAACGCCGCGATCGAGCTGGGCCAGAACACGCGCTCCAGCCCGGTCTGCCGCGCCAGTTCCAGCACGTTGAGCAGGCTCGTCATGTTCAGGTTCCAGGCCCACTGCGGCGCCTTTTCGCCGGTGGCCGACAGCGCCGCCGCCAGCAGGTAGACCTGCGTGATGCCATGGCGCTCGACCACGGTGGCGAGTTCGCCGCGGTCGGTGGCGTTGAGCATCTCGTGCGTGATGTGCACGTGGCGGCCGGTCGGCACCACGTCGGAGGTAATGACGCTGCCGCGGCCGTAGCGCTCGGCCAGCGCCAGTGCCAGCTCGGAGCCGATCTGGCCGTTGGCGCCGACGATCAGGATCCTGGGAGTGCCGTCGGTCATCGGATCAGCCCCAGTTCGCGGCCGGCCTGGCCGAAGGCGTCCAGCGCCGCCTGCAGCGTGGCCTCGTCATGCAGCGCGCTCATCTGCACGCGGATGCGGGCCTGGCCCTTGGGCACCACCGGGTAGAAGAAGCCCACCACGTACACGCCCAGCTCCAGCAGCCGCTGCGCCAGCTGCTGCGCCTTGTCGGCGTCGTAGACCATGATCGGGATGATGGGGTGGTCGCCGGCCTTGACGTCGTAGCCCAGCTGGTCCAGCCCGGCGCGGAAGAACCTGGTGTTGCGCTCGAGCCGGTCGCGCAGCTCGGTGCTGCCTTCAAGGATATCGAGCACCGCGATCGACGCGCCCACGATGGCCGGCGCCACCGTGTTCGAGAACAGATACGGCCGCGAGCGCTGGCGCAGCAGCGCCACCACTTCCTTGCGCGCACTGGTGAAGCCGCCGGACGCGCCGCCCAGCGCCTTGCCCAGCGTGCCGGTGATGATGTCGATCTTGCCGAACACGCCGCGCGCCTCGTGCGTGCCGCGGCCGCGCTGACCCATGAAGCCGGTGGCATGGCATTCGTCGATGCCCAGCAGCGCACCGTACTCGTCGCACAGCGCGCGCATCTGGTCCAGGCGCGCCACGGTGCCGTCCATCGAGAACACGCCGTCGGAGAACACCAGCGTGTAGCGCGCGCCGTCGGCGCGGGCCTGTTCCAGCTGCGCGCGCAGGTCTTCCATGTCGTTGTGCTGGTAGCGGTAGCGCCGCGCCTTGGACAGGCGGATGCCGTCGATGATCGAGGCGTGGTTGAGCGCATCGCTGATGACCGCGTCCTCCGCCCCCAGCAGCGTTTCGAACAGGCCGCCATTGGCGTCGAAGGCCGAGCCGTAGAGGATGGTGTCCTCGGTGCCCAGGAAGGCCGACAGCCGCGCCTCGAGCGTCTTGTGCAGGTCCTGCGTGCCGCAGATGAAGCGCACCGAGCTGAGGCCGAAGCCGTGCGTGCGCAGCGCCTCGTGGGCGGCCTCGATCACGCGCGGATGCGACGACAGGCCCAGATAGTTGTTGGCGCACAGGTTGATGACCTCGCGGCCGTCGCTGGTGCGCACGCGCGCGCCCTGCGGCGTGGCGATCACGCGCTCGTTCTTGTACAGCCCGGCGTCGCGGATGGACTGCAGCTCGTCGCGGATGGACGCATAGAACGCCTGGGCATTCGGCATGGCTTGGCTCCTTGGTCTGGTAGAAGGGTCGACGGGTGTGCCGGCGGATGTGCTACGATCCGGTCGATAAATCGAACAAGTTCTGTATATCGAACATTTTGCGCAATATAACGAACATCATTCCATGACGCAAGCCCTGGTCCAGACCCCCCCGGCCGACGGGCCGCCCGCTGTCGGCATGGCGCTGCAGGCGCTGCGCCAGCAGCAGCGGCTGTCGCTCGACGAACTGTCGCGCCGCGCCGGCGTATCCAAGTCGATGCTGTCGCAGATCGAACGCAACCTGGCCAACCCGACCGTGGCGGTGCTGTGGCGGCTGGCCAATGCGCTCGGCGTGAGCCTGACCGACTTCCTCGCCGGCGGCGCCGCGGAGCGTGCGGGCGGCGGCATCACCGTGGTCCAGCCGCACGCGATCCCGTCGCTGAAGAGCCCCGACACGCGCTGCGACCTGCGCATCCTGGGCCCGATCGACCTGGCCGGGCGCTTCGAGTGGTATGAGCTGACGATCCAGGCCGGCGGCGTGCTGGCCTCCGAGCCGCATGAGGCCGGCACCCAGGAACACCTGTCGGTGCTGAGCGGATCGATGACGGTGCGCGCGGGCGCCGACGAAAAGAAGCTGCGGCACGGCGAGACCGCGCGCTATGCGGTCGATGTCGCACATGCGATCTCCAATGGTGGCAAGACCACGGCCACCGCACTACTGGTTGTAGTGCATCCGGGCTAAGGCGGGCAAGGAGGCCGCGCTCCCCGCCGTCCCGGCCAGTGTGGTTCAGCGCGCGCCGAACAGGCGCCGCACGCGCTCCCACAGCACGCCGAAGAACATCGCCACCGGATTCAGCCGCGCGACCTGGTTGCGTTCGGCTTCGCTCAGCGTCGGATCCATCCTGCGCGCTACCGACCTGCCGAAGTCGGCGATCATCCGCCGCACGAAGTCGCGCACCAGCCCCGAGCGCGAGAACTGTGCGAGCGGACCTTGCAGCGAATATTGCAGGTCGACCGCGACTTCGGTCTCGCCGGCCGACAAGGCTCTGAGCTGGTAGGCGATATCGCCCGAGGCCTTGGAATTGCTGAGCGAGTCCTGTCCCGCGCCCTTCAGCACGCCGCGCTTGTTCGCGTCATCGCGCTGCAGGCGCGCGGCGCCTTCAAACCTAGCCGACATGGGGCCGAACTTGATGGCGATATGGCCCTTGACCTTCTCGCCGGCCACTTCCGTCAGCACCGCGCCGGGCAGGCAGCCCGCCACGGCCGGCAGGTCCGCCATGAAGGCCCATACCTCGTCCAGCGCATAGGGCACGGTGAAGCCGCCTTCGATGCGCGACCAGCCCTTGCGGTCGGCCGAGCGCTCGGGCTCGGCGCTGCCCGCCGCAGCCAGGTGCGGCTGCGTGCCGAGCGCCTCGTCCGCGACAGTGAAGCCCGCGAACGGCAGCGGTGCGGCGGCCGCGCCGGCATGCCGCGCGATCACGCCGGCGGCCGCGCGGCGCGCGTCCAGCACCGAACGGATCGCGGCGACGATGCCCATATAGCCGGTGCAGCGGCACAGGTTGCCTGACAGTTCATGGCGGATGGTGGCTTCGTCGGCATCGGGCAGGCGCAGCACGATATCGCGTGCGGTGGCCAGCATCCCGGGCGTGCAGTAGCCGCATTGCAGGGCGTGGTGCCGGTTGAAGGCGGCGCGCAGATCGGCCATGACCGCGTCGTCCTCGTAGCCCTCCACCGTGACGATGTCGGCGCCCTGACAGGCGGCGGCAAAGGTGATGCACGAGCGCACCGGCTTGTCGTCGACCAGCACGGTGCAGGCGCCGCACACGCCGTGCTCGCAGCCCAGGTGGGTGCCGGTCAGGCGATGCGTGTCGCGCAGGTAGTCGCCCAGGTGCGTCCGGTCCGCGCACGCGCCGGACACCCGGCGGCCGTTGACGGTGAATTCGATAGTCTGCACGGCGCTCCTCAGTTCAGCAGTTGCGTGACGCAGCGCATCACGACGGTTCGGTACAGCTTGCGGTCGATGGCGTCCTTGCCCGGCGCGGCCTGGGCGACCGCCTCGGCGACGGCATCGGCCGTCAGCGCGGCCGCGCCCTGCGCCGCGACGGCGCGCGTCAGGCCGGGCAGCACCATCGGCGGCCCATCCAGCGCACCGAGCACGATGCGGGCGAAGCGGCGGCTGGCGTCGAAGTACGCGGCGCAGCTGGCCTCGGCGAATTCGCCGGTCTTGCGGCAGAGCTTCTGGTAGCCCCAGCGGCTGTGCGCCGTTTTCGGCGGCACCCGCACCGCGGCGATCAGCTCGCCGTCGGCCAGCACGGTGGTGTAGGCGCCGAGCATGAACGACTCCATCGGCACTTCGCGCGTGCCGGCGGCGGACGCGATCTCGATGTGCGCGCCCAGCGCGGTCATGGCCACGACCCAGTCGGCCGCGGGGTCCGCATGTGCGAGGCTGCCGCCTACGGTGCCGCGGTTGCGGATCGCCCGATAGGCGATGCCGCCGGCAACGGCCTGCAGCATGGTGCCGCGCAGCGGCTCGAACACGCCGTCCTCGATCTGCGCGTGGGTCACGCAGGCGCCGATGCGGATGCCGTCAGCGGTTGCGGCCACGTCGCGCAATTCGCGCAGCGCCGACACGTCGACCACCGTATCGGGGCGGGTCAGGCGCAGGTTCAGCATGGGCCCGAGCGATTGCCCGCCGCCCATGGCCTTGGATACATCGGTGCCCGCGCCGAGGCGCGACAGCGCTTCCGGCAGCGAGCCGGGAGCTTGGTAGGAGAATGCAACGGCTTTCATCGGTCAGGCTGCCTTCCGGTTATGCGCATCGGCCGCGGCCGCTTCCAGCGCTTCCAGGATCTTGCGCGGCGTCAGCGGCGTCTCCTTCAGCTCGACGCCAAAATCGCGCAACGCGTCGTTGACGGCATTGAAGATTGCCGCCGGCGGCGCGATCGCCCCGCCCTCGCCCATGCCCTTGGCGCCGAACTCCGTATGCGGTGACGGCGTCTCGAAATGATGGATGCGGATCGACGGGATCTCGGTCGGCCCCGGCAGCATGTAGTCGGCCAGCGTCGACGCCAGCGGCTGGCCGTTGCCGTCGTAGTGCATGGCTTCGAACATCGCGGTGCCGATGCCCTGCGCCACGCCGCCGTAGGTCTGCCCTTCCACCACCATCGGGTTGATCATGGTGCCGCAGTCCTCCACCACGACGTAGTCGAGGATCTCGACGTGGCCCGAATCGATATCGACTTCCACCGCCACGGCGTGCGTGGCATAGGTGAAGCTGCCGGTATCGACGGCGGGCTTGAAGCCCATCGTCACTTCCAGCCCCTGCGCGTCGACGTCCGGCGGCAACAGGTGCGGGTTGATGTACCAGGCGTTGGCGATGCGCGCGATATCGGCCGTGCCCGCGTCCCCGGCCGCGACGGCGCCATCGCGGAACACCACGGCGTCCTGCGGCTGGCCCAGCATGTGCGCGCCGATCTTCAGCAGGCGGGGCAGCAGCGCCTTGCATGCGCGCGACACCGCACCGCCCGACATCACCAGCGAGCGCGACGCATATGTGCCCGTCGAGAATGGCGTCAGGCCGGTATCGCCGTGCACCACCTTGATCCGCGCGATATCGATGCCAAGGATCTCGTTGGCGATCTGCGCGAAGGTGGTCTCCATGCCCTGCCCGTGCGAATGCACGCCCACGCGCACCTCCAGCCCGCCGTCCGGCGTGATGCGCACCGTCGCCGAATCGAAACCCGGGATCACCGGCGTGCCCCACGCGGCGAACACCGAGGTGCCGTGCGCCGATTGCTCGGTGTAGGTGCCGAAACCCACGCCGACATAGGTGCTGCCCTGCGGCCCCGCCTGCTGGCGCGCGCGGATCGCGGGCAGGCCGATCATCTCCATGGCCTTGCGTACGCTGGCCGGGTAATCGCCGCCATCGAAATGCTTGTTGGTGACGTTGACATAAGGCATGGCTTCGGGCGGCACCAAGTTTTCGCAGCGCACCTCCCACGGCTCGCGTCCCACTTCGCGGGCGATGGCGTCGATCATCAGCTCCATCGCAAAGCAGACGCCAGTGCGCGCCACGCCGCGATAGGGTACGAAGCCAGGCTTGTTCGTCGCCACGCAAGTGGTTTCGCAGCGGTAGCCGTCGAAGGCGTACGGCCCCGGCAGGTTGCCGATCGCCTGCCCCGGTTCCAGCCCGATGGTGAACGGCCACACCGAATAGGCGCCGCCATCGATCACGAGCTTTGCATCGAGGGCCAGCAGGCGGCCGCGCGCATCGGCGTACGCGGTCAGGTCGTAGTGATGCTCGCGCGAGTTCGCGCCGGCGGTCAGGTGCTCGCGCCGGTCCTCGATAAAGCGGAACGGGCGCTTGTACGTCAGCGCCAGCCACGCGACGCACAGCTCTTCCTGCTGCAGCACGCACTTGTAGCCGAAGGCGCCGCCCACGTCGGGCGAGATCACCCGCACGCGCTCCTGTTCCAGCCCCAGGCAGTGCGCCAGGATCGTGCGGATCATGTGCGGCACCTGCGTCGCGCTGTAGACCACCAGCTGGTCGAACTGGTGGTCCCAGTAGGCCAGCACCGCCTTGCCTTCCATCGGCACCATGCACTGGCGCGCGAGGTCGATCTGGCGGCGCACCACCACCGTGGCCTCGCGCTGGCGCGCCTCGAAGTTCTTGTCGGCGGTCAGCGTCAGGAAGGTGTTGTCGCGCCAGTGCTCGTGCACGCGCACCTCGCCGGCAAGCTGGCGCGCCTGGGTCACGTCGGCCAGCGCGGGCAGTTCGTCGAACGACACGGCAACCTGCTCGGCAATGTCTTCGGCCTCGGCGCGCGTAGGTGCGAACGCCATCGCCACCGGCTCGCCGACGAAGCGCACCTTGCCGCTGGCCAGCGGAGGCTGCGCCGAAGGCTGGTAGGACGGGAAGGCGGAGTCGGCGACGATGTCGCTGGCCGCCGTCATGTCTTCGCGCACGATCACCGCGGCGGCGTGACTGGACGGCTTGGTCACCGACAGCAGCCGCGCGTGCGCGACCGGGCTGCGCAGGAACGCCACTTCCTGCAAGTCCGGCATGGCGATGTCCGCGACGAAGCGGCCCTTGCCGTGAAGGTGCCGCGCGTCCTCCTTGCGCGCCACGCGGGCGCCGACGCCCTGGCCGCGCGCGCTATCCGGGTGATCCGGTTCCATCGACGATGTCATGGCCCTGTCCGTTCCGATGATAAGCGTGGTTTATTCAGCATACTGACCAAAATCCTATGGAAATGCCGGAGTGCCTGTCAATTGCGGCTTTACCGCATGCCGGCCCTTCAGGCGCCTATTCCCGCACGCCAATGGCTGCCAGCCCGTCTGTCCGCGTCGCGACGGTTGCATACTTCTGCGCCATGTCGAACAGGTTGGCCTCATGCGGACCCAGCGCGCGGTCGCCCACGCAGTCGGACAGCACCAGCGGGCGGAAGCCGTACTGCATCGCATCGACCACGCTGGCGCGCACGCACCCGCTGGTCACGGCGCCGGCCACCAGCAGCGTGCGCACACCGCGCTGGGTCAGCCACGCCGCCAGCGACGTGCCGAAGAACGCCGACGGCACCGTCTTGCGCACCACCAGTTCGCCTGGCTGCGGCGCCAGTTCCGCCACGATGGCGCTGTTGAAGGCATGCTCCTTCAGCGTCAGCATGTTCGGCACCTTCATCGAGAAGACGTTGTGGTCGGCGCCATCGTCGGCATAGACGATGCGGCTGTGCGCGACCGGCCAGCCTTCGCGCCGCGCCACCGCGAGCAGCGGCACGGTACTGGCGATGGCGTCGCGGATATTGCCGCCGCCGAAGACGGCCGGATCGGCAAAGCCGTTGACGAAGTCCACAATCAGCAGCCCGAAGGGTCCGGCCAGCTCCAGCGTATTGCCAAAGCCCTGGCGCTGGTACGCGCCGATTTCCTTGTGCATCACGACTTGTCCTCCGGGTAGCGGAAGCCGTCGGTCACCTTGCCCGCGGTCACTACATCGACGCCGTCCAGGCGCACGGTGCAGCGGCGCACGGGGATATCGATATGGCAGGCCGTGGTGCGATGGCCGCCGGCCTCGTTGTTCGGCCCGAGCGAGAACAGGAAGTTGCCCTCGAACGCGCGCGCATCCATGCCGATGGTGGCCTCGCGGTCGTACAGGCCGAGCGTCGACCAGTGCGCGCGCGGCTGCAGACCCCAGCCGATATGCGAGATCGCATACGCTTCGGGGTCGTTGAACGACGCCATGTACTCGCTCAGCAGCTCGGCATGGAGCCCGCCTTCGATGCGCGTAGCAAAGCCGGCCTCGACCGTCAGCCGGATCGGCTCGGTGACGTAGGTCTTCTGCGGCAGCAGGATGTCGCCCTGGTCCAGCACGATGGTGCCGTGGGCGGCGCCTTCGTTCGGCCAGGTGAGCGCGAAGCCGCTGGGCCAGTGGTCCCAGCGCCCGGGCTCGTCGACAAAGCCGTACTCGCTGATGGCAGGGAATTCACCCAGCGGGCAGCGCAGGTCGGTGCCGGCGGGCGAGACGACGTGCATCTCTTTCGCGCTTGCCAGCCGCTGCGAGGCTGCCTTCACGCGTTCGCGATCGGCCTCGCAGGGCACCATGCGCGCCAGCACCTCGGGCGGCTCGACGGCCAGCAGGATTTTGGTGCCGCCCAGCAGGATCTCGTGCTGCTCGGGCGAGAACAGCAGCGTCATCAGGTCCAGCACCAGGTCGCTCGCCTTCAGCGCGGCGATGGCGGCCGGGTTGCCGGTCAGCGGCGTGGTGCCGAGGTAGGCGAGCGCATCGCGGCTCAGCGCCTTTTCGCCGTTGACCGGCGGCAGGTCAAGCCGGTTGACGATGGCGCCCATCGACTGCGTGGCGGTAAGCGCCGTGGACAGCGTCTGCGGGTGGGTGGCGGCGCTGGTCAGGATGGTGACGGTCTGTCCCGGCTCCAGCCGGGACAGTCGCAGCACCTTGCGCCAGGCCTCGATCATCTGGTGGTCGCTTACCGGCATGTCGGCTCCTTGTTCGCTGATTGCGCCAGCGGCGCGCCGAGGAAATCCCCCAGCGCCGCGTAAAAGCCAGCTTCGTCGTCCCACGGGATCATGTGGCCGGCATTGGCCACGTGGCTGACCAGCACGCCGGGCAGCAGCGTGCGGATCTCCGCGACGTCTTCGGGCCGCACCACGTCGCCGCGCCCTGCGGTGATCAACAGCGTGGGCACCCCCACCCCCGGCATGTCGGCATGGATGTCGTCACGGTGGAAGTCCTCGAAGCTGCGCACCACCGCGTCTTCGTTGCAGGTGTGCAGCCATTCGGCGCGCAGGCGCAGTTGCGCGTCGGTCCAGGTCGGGCAGAAGCGGCGCATGCCTTCCAGGTCGGTGCCTTCCCGGGACAGCCGGATCGAATCGACGTACCACGGCAGTTGCGCCGGATATGGGCGACGCCCGGGGCCCGAGACAGGCGGGTCGACCATCACCAGCCGCGCCAGCCCGTGCGGCCTTCCCGCCGCGGCTCGCAGGCCGATCCGCGCGCCCATCGAATGGCCGACCACGCTGTAGCGCGGCAGGCCCAGCGCTTCGGCAAAGGCGACGACGTCGCGCGCCTGCGCATCGAGGCCGTAGTCGAGCTCAGGCTCCGCCGACGACAGCCCGCGGCCGCGCACGTCGAGGATGTAGGTATCGAAGCGCGTGCCGAACTGCTCGCCGACGAAACCCCAGGTGATGGCAGGGCTGGTGATGCCCGGCACGATAACGACCGCGTCGCGCCCGGCACGCTCGCCCTCACTGCCGCCGTAGCGCAGGTAATGCTGGCGGATGCCATTGACGTGGACGTGGCCTCCATATTGGAATGTACTCACGGCCGCTCCTCAGTACGCGCCGGACAGCAGTGCGCCCGCGCCTGGCACGACCGGCTCGAGGTCCAGCGCCCGGAGCATCGCATAGGTAGTGGCAATAGCGGCGGTCAGCACCGGCTTGCCGGTCATCGCCTCGACCTTCGCCACGGCCGGCAGCGACGGCATCTGCACGCAGGCAGACAGCACGATCACGTCGGCATCGCGCGTGTTCATCTGCGCGACGATGCCCGGCAGCCGCGCGGGATCGTGCCGGCCGACTTCCAGGTTGTCGGGGATTTCCAGCGCGCGATAGTCCACGACTTCATAACCCTCGTTGCGGATGTAGTCCACGACCAGTTCGGTCAGCGGCTTCATGTAGGGCGCGACCACCGCAATGCGCTTCGCGCCCATCACCTTCAGCGCATCCACCAGCGCGCCGGCACTGGTGATGACGGGCGCGTCGCCGCCATTGGCCGTGGTGTGTGCCTTCAGTCGCTGCTCGGATTGCCGGTGGTAGCCATGGCCCATCGCCATGATCGCGACCAGGCAGGCATAGCCGAGCACGTCGACACGGGCATCGCTCAGCTCCACCGCGCAGCGGTCGGACTCGGCATCCATTGCCGCCAGCTCTTCCTTGACCACCTTCTTCATCCGCATGCGGCTGGAATGGAAGGTGAAGCGTTCCGGGCGGATCTGCTGGCGCGCCATCAGCATGGCCGGGATTTCGGTTTCCATCGTCGTGTTCGAGCTGGGGACGATCTGGCCGATACGAAAGACTTTTTGCATGGGGGTTCCAGGTTGTGCGATCAGAGCTTGAGCAGGCGTTGCGCGTTGCCATGGCAGACCAGCGCGCGCGTGGCGTCGTCGAGCGGCGCGCTGTCGATGAACCGCGCAGCCACTTCGGTGGATTCATAGGGATAGTCGACCGAGAACATCACCGCCTCCGACCCCAGTTCGGCGATGGCGCCCGTCAGCGCGCCGTGCGAGCACACGCCCGAGGTGGTGATGACGATATTGCTGCCGATATATTCGGACGGGGCCCGCTCCAGCCTGACGCCGTGTGAATAGACCGCGAAGCGGCTGTCGAAGCGCCAGCGCTGGTAAGGCAGGCCCTCGCCCATATGGCCGAGGATCAGCTTCAGGCGCGGGAACCTGTCGAACACGCCGCTGAACAGCAGGCGCAGCGCGTGCGACGCGGTTTCTACGCCCCACCCCCACGCGGCCCCCGCCAGTTCCGGATGACCGGCCAGCACTTGCGGCGACACGAAGGCATCGGTCGGATGCAGGTACATCGGCACGTCCAGCGCCTGCATGCAGTCCCAGAATGCGTCATAGGCGGGATCGTCGTAGTAGCGCCCGTGCGTATGGCCGTTCACCAGCGAGCCCTTGAAGCCGAGTTGCAGCACGGCGCGCTCCAGTTCGGCCGCCGCTTGCGCGGGGTCCTGCATCGGCAGCGCGGCGAAGCCGGCATAGCGTGTCGGATGGCGGGCAATCTGCGTCGCCAGAAAGTCATTGCTCTCGCGCGCCCGGGTCAGCGCCAGTTCCGGATCGGCTTCGCCCTGCACGCCGGGTCCGGTTTGCGACAGCACGGTGATGTCGATACCGCACCGGTCCATCTCGGCCAGGCGCTCTTCGTCGAAATCGGCAAGGCGGCGACCAAGCTCGGCGAACGCCGCCGGATCGATATGCTGCGTGAACCCTTTGGAATATGCCTGGAAGCCGGGGGTCATGAAATGCTCTTCCAGGGCGATCTTTTTCATGTAGGTCATGCTTGTGGGGGCTCCTGATGGGTGGAATCGCTGCGTGCCGAGCTTGTGCCGCGAGCTTGTGCCGCATGTGCAAGCGCGTTACCTCTTCAATTGCTCAGTACACTGATTAGTTTCGGATTCTAGTCAGCGGATTTTCAAAAGTCCAGACGCCGCGCGAAGGGTTAACACCTATAACGATGGACGGGGGCGCTCAGTACACTGATTCCCGATGATCAGTATGCTGACAATATGAAATGACTATTTAAATCGGGCTTTCCGGCGCCTGCGCAAGACATCAGGCGGCGCCGGCACTGGCCCGCATTTTGCTCAGCATACTGCATATCTAATCAGCATACTGACTGATGCACCGGCAGGAAGCGGCGCCGCACAGTACCGGGTCATGATTGACCCGCACCAGCGGCGCCGGCACCACCGGGAAGCAAACAAACAATAGAGACAAACGGCCTGACCAAAAGGAGCCCCCGCCATGACGATCAGCCTGACCCGCGCCAAGACGCGCGCCGAGACGAGCGCCGAGACGAGCGCGCGAGCCTCCGGCATGACCGCCGAAGAACGCAAGGTCATCCTTGCCTCATCCTTCGGCGCCCTGATGGAGTGGTATGACTTTTATATCTACGCGGCGCTGGCGGTGTACTTCGGCGCACTGTTCTTTCCGCCGGGCAACGAAACGGCCGCCTTCCTGGCGAGCCTGGCCACCTTCGGCGCGGGCTTCCTGATCCGCCCCGTGGGCGCCCTGCTGTTCGGGCGTCTGGGCGACCGGATCGGCCGCAAGTACACCTTCCTGGTCACCATCCTGCTGATGGGCGTGGCCACGGTGGGTGTCGGCGTGCTGCCGACATACGAGCAGATCGGCATCACCGCCACGGTGCTGCTGGTCTTGCTGCGCCTGCTGCAAGGCCTGGCGCTGGGCGGCGAAGTGGGTGGCGCGGTCACGTATGTTGCCGAGCACTCGCCGACAAGCAAGCGCGGCCTCTACACCAGCTCGCTGCAGACCACCGCCACGCTGGGGCTGCTGTCCTCGCTGTTCGTGGTCTACCTGCTCAAGACCTTCCTGACCGAAGCAGAGTTTCGCGCGTGGGGCTGGCGCATCCCGTTTATCGTGTCGCTGGTGATGCTAGTGATCTCGGTCTACATCCGCGGCAAGCTGCATGAATCGCCGGTGTTCGCGCGCATGAAGGCAGGCAATGCAACCTCGAAGTCCCCTATCCGGGAGAGCTTCACCGAGTGGAAGAACCTGAAGTCGGTGCTGCTGCTGTTCGTCGTGGCGGCCGGGCTCGGCGCGATCTTCGGCACCGGCCACTTCTACAGCATGTTCTTCCTCAACAAGACCCTGCACGTGCCCATCGAGACCGTACACAAGCTGATCGCGATCGCACTGGTGGTGGCTACGCCGTGCTACCTGTTCTTCGGCTGGCTGTCGGACCGCATCGGCCGCAAGTACATCATGATGGCGGCGTGCCTGCTGGCTGCGCTGTGCACCCAGCCGGTGTTCAAGGGACTGACCCACTACGCCAATCCGGCGCTGGAGCAGTTCCAGCGGCAGGGCACGGTGCAGGTGACCGCCGGCGACTGCAAGGCACGCCTGTTCGGCGAGCCGGTGTCGGCCTGCGACAAGATCCGCGGCTACCTGACCGACCTGGGCGTGGGCTACACCTTCGCGCCGGCCAGCGACCCGGCGCAGGCGGAAGTGCGGATCGGCGAGCGCACGCTGCAGGGCTTCGACCGCGCCGCCATCAAAGGCGCACTGATCGAGGCTGGCTGGCCGGAGCGCGCCGATCCCGCCCGGATGAATACGCCGATGGTGTTCATGCTGCTGCTGGTACCGATCCTGTTCCTGGCCATGGTCTATGGGCCGATGGCGGCCTTCATGGTCGAGCTGTTCCCAGCCAGGGTGCGCTACACCTCGCTGTCGCTGCCCTTCCACCTTGGTGCGGGCTGGGTGGGCGGCATGCTGTCGTTCGTGGTTACGGCGATGAACGTGTCCAGCGGCGATGTGTACTTCGGCCTTTGGTACCCAGTGGTCATCGCCGGACTCGCCTTCGTCATCGGCATGGTGTTCGTGCCGGAAACGCGCGGGCGCGACCTGTCCACCTGAGCACCGCCACCATCGCATTGACAGGGCGGAGAGCTCCGCCCTTTTTCCCGAGATATCGTCAGCATACTGATTTATTTTCGGCGCGAGCGCTGCGATGGCGCCCGCGTCGGTCAAATGCAGCCATCGCCAACTTCCGTACCTTCGCGCAGACAACCTGGAGCTCCCATGTCCACCTCTCGCATCCTCCGCACCCTTGCCGCGTCATCCGCCCTGCTCGGCCTGGCGCAGGCCACGCCCGCCCTGGCCGACGCCGGCGGCGTGAAGATCGGCGTCATCACCGATATGTCCGGCTCCTATGCCGACCTGTCCGGCAAGGGCTCGGTCGTCGCCGCCCAGATGGCAGTCGAAGAATTCGGCGGCAAGGCGCTGGGCAAGCCCGTGACGGTGCTGTCCGCCGATCACCAGAACAAGGCCGATATCGCTTCGTCGCTGGCGCGCCGCTGGTTCGATACCGACGGCGTCGACATGGTGATCGACTTCCCCAACTCATCGACCGCGCTGGCGGTGCAGGAAGTGGCGCGCCAGAAGCAGAAGATCGACATCGTCTCCACCGGCGGCGCCATGGCGCTGACCAACCAGAACTGTTCGCCCACGGGGTTCCATTGGGCCTGGGACACCTACTCCGTGTCGTATCCGCTGGTCCGCCGCCTGATCGACCAGGGCCGCAACAGCTGGTACTACATCACCGTGGACTATGCCTTTGGCCAGTCGCTGGAAGCCGACTTCCGCAAGGCCGTCGATGCCGGCGGCGGCAAGAACGTGGGCAGCACGCGCCATCCGCTCAATGCCAGCGACTTCAGCAGTCCGGTGGTCGCTGCGTCGGCGTCCAAGGCCAAGGTGGTGGTGCTGGCCAATGCCGGCAACGACATGATCAACGGCGTCAAGGCCGCCGGCGAGTTCGGCCTGATCAAGGCGGGCCAGACGGTCATCACGCCGTCCACCTTCATCACCGATATCAAGAGCCTGGGCCTGCCCGCCGCGCAGGGCCTGACCTATGTCGATCCGTTCCGGCTCGATCTCGACGCGAAGTCGAAGGACTTCGTCGAGCGCTACTACAAGCGCCACAAGGCATATCCCACGCACGGGCAGATCGGTGTCTACTCTGGCGTGCTGCACTACCTGAAGGCCGTGGAAGCCGCCAGGACTGTCGAAGGCCCGGCGGTGGCGGACAAGATGCGTGCGCTGCCGGTCAACGATGCCTTCGTGCGCAATGGCAAGGTCCGGATCGACGGCCGCATGGTGCACGACATGTACCTGGCCCAGGCCAAGACGCCGGCGGAATCGAAAGGCCCGTGGGACCTGGTCAAGTACATCGGCACGATCCCCGGCGACGAGGCCTTCCGTCCGCTCTCCGCCAGCGAATGCGCGCTGGTCAAGAAGTGAGCGCGCCCATGCCCGAGCAAGACGTAATCCTGCGCACGCAGGGGCTGACCAAGGCGTTCAAGGGCTTTACCGCCGTCAGCGATGTCAGCCTGTCGGTGCGGCGAGGCTCGATCCACGCGCTGATCGGCCCAAACGGCGCCGGCAAGACCACCTGCTTCAACCTGCTGACCAAGTTCCACGCGCCTTCGTCCGGCTCCATCCATTTCAATGGCACCGATATCACCGCGCTGCGCCCGGCGCAGATCGCCCGCATGGGCGTGATCCGCTCGTTCCAGATTTCGGCGGTGTTCCCTCAACTGACCGTGCTCGAGAACGTGCGCATCGCGCTGCAGCGCAGACTGGGCACGTCGTGGCACTTCTGGCGCGGCAGGCGTGCGCTGTCGCAGCTGGATGCGCGCGCCATGGAACTGCTGGACGACGTGGGCCTGGCCGGCTTCGCGCACCTGGGCACGGCCGAACTGGCCTATGGCCGCAAGCGCGCGCTGGAGCTGGCCACCACGCTCGCCACCGATCCCGAGTTGATGCTGCTGGACGAGCCAACGCAGGGCATGGGCCACGAGGACGTCGAGACCGTGACCGCGCTGATCAAGCGCGTGTCGGCGGGACGGACGGTGCTGATGGTGGAGCACAACATGAGCGTGGTGTCGTCGATCGTCGATCGCATCACGGTGCTGCAGCGCGGCGCCGTGCTGGCCGAGGGCACGTATGACGAGATCTCGCGCAATCCGCAGGTGAAGGAAGCCTATATGGGAACCACGGAAGACCAGCAGGAGGCCGCATGACCGCAACCGCCACCCCGGCCCTGGAACTGCGGGGCCTGCATGCCTGGTATGGCGAATCGCACATCCTGCACGGCGTCGACCTGGCGGTCCAGCCGGGCGAAGTGGTCACCCTGCTGGGCCGCAACGGCGCGGGACGCACCACCACGCTGCGCGCCATCATGGGCCTGGCCGGCATGCGCAAGGGGTCAGTGCGCGTATTCGGCCGGGAAACCATCGGCATGAAGACGCACCGCATTGCGCCGCTGGGGCTTGGTTACTGCCCCGAGGAGCGCGCGATTTTTGCCAGCCTGTCGTGCGAAGAGAACCTGATGCTGCCGCCTGCCTTCGAGGCGGCGTCGGGCGCGACGGGGCTGCGCGAGCCCATGTCCGTGGCAGAGATCTACGAGATGTTCCCCAACCTGCATGAGCGGCGCAAGAGCCCGGGCACGCGCATGTCGGGCGGCGAGCAGCAGATGCTGGCGGTGGCGCGCATCCTGCGCACCGGCGCCAGCGTACTGCTGCTCGACGAGATCTCGGAAGGGCTGGCGCCGGTGATCGTGCAGAAGCTGGCGAAGATGATCGCCACGCTGCGCCGGCGCGGCTACACCATCGTCATGGTGGAACAGAACTTCCGCTTCGCGGCGCCTCTGGCGGACCGCTTCTTCGTGATGGAGCACGGCCGCATCGTCGAGGCCTTCAATGCCGGCCAACTGGAACGGAAGATGCCCGCGCTCAATGCCCTGCTGGGCGTGTAAGGAGACCTTGTCATGGAATTGTTTGGAGTGCCCCTGCCCGCGCTGCTGAGCCAGCTGCTGCTAGGGCTGGTCAATGGATCGTTCTACGCGATCCTGAGCCTGGGGCTGGCAGTGATCTTCGGCCTGCTCAATGTCATCAACTTCGCGCATGGCGCGTTGTTCATGCTCGGCGCTGTGTTGGCCTGGATGGGACTGAACTACCTCGGCATCAACTACTGGGTGATGCTGCTGCTGGCGCCGCTCGCGGCCGGCGCGCTGGGCGTGTTGCTGGAGCGCACCATGCTGCGCCACCTGTACCGCTTCGACCATCTGTATGGCCTGCTGCTGACGCTCGGCATCTGCCTGCTGATCGAGGGCTTGCTGCGCTCGGTCTACGGCGTCTCCGGCCTGCCCTACCCCACGCCGGATGCCCTGACCGGTGTCAGCCAGCTGGGCTTCATGGTGCTGCCCAACTACCGTGCCTGGGTCGTGGTGGCTTCGCTGACGGTGTGCTTCGCCACCTGGTTCATGATCGAGAAGACGCGGCTCGGCGCCTACCTGCGCGCCGGCACCGAGAATCCGCGCATGGTCGAAGCCTTCGGCGTCAACGTGCCGTTGCTGGTGACGCTGACCTATGCCTTCGGCGTGGGCCTGGCGGCGCTCGCCGGCGTGCTGGCCGCGCCGGTGATGCAGGTGTCGCCGCTGATGGGGCAGAACCTGATCATCACGGTGTTCGCCGTGGTGGTGATCGGCGGCATGGGCTCGATCCTCGGCTCGATCTTTACCGGCCTGGGGCTGGGTGTGTTCGAAGGCATGACCAAGGTCTACTACCCCGAAGCTTCCGCGACCGTTGTCTTCGTCGCCATGGTCTGCGTGCTGCTGGTGCGGCCGGCCGGTTTGTTTGGAAAGGAGAAATGATGGCAAGCCCCACTTACGCAACGCGGCCGCGGCTCGCGTACGGACTGCTGCTGGCAGCGCTGCTGCTCGCGCCCTGGCTGGGCGCCTACCCGGTGCTGGTGATGAAGCTGCTGTGCTTCGCGCTGTTCGCCTGCGCCTTCAACCTGCTGCTGGGCTATACCGGGCTGGTGTCGTTCGGCCATGCCGCGTTCTTCGGCGGCGCCGCCTACGCCTGCGGCTATGCGATGAAGGCGCTGCAGCTCACGCCGGAACTGGCGCTGCTGGGCGGCACCGCCTTCGGCGCCCTGCTGGGGCTGGCGTTCGGCGCGCTGGCGATCCGCCGCCAGGGCATCTACTTCGCCATGATCACGCTGGCGCTGGCGCAGATGTTCTACTTCTTCTGCCTGCAGGCACCGGTCACCGGCGGCGAGGACGGCATGCAGGCGGTGCCGCGCGGCGAGCTGTTCGGCGTGCTGCCTCTGGCGTCCGACCACACCATGTACTACGTCGTGCTGGCGATCACCGTGGCTGCCTTCCTCGGGATCATGCGCATCGTCGACTCGCCCTTCGGGCAGATCCTGCGGGCGATCAAGGAGAACGAGCCGCGCGCGGTCTCGCTGGGTTATGACGCGGACCGCTTCAAGCTGCTGGCGTTCGTGCTGTCGTCGGCGCTGGCGGGGCTGGCGGGGGCGCTCAAGACGCTGGTGCTGGGCTTCGCCACGCTGACCGATGTCCACTGGATGATGTCGGGCTCCGTGATCCTGATGACCCTGGTCGGCGGCATGGGCACCCTGTCTGGCCCGCTGGTTGGCGCGCTGGTCATCGTCGCGCTGGAGAACAAGCTGGGGGATGCGGGCAACGCGCTGGCGGGAATCACCGGCATCGGCTGGTTCGATACGTTGGGCGAGTCGGTGAGCATGGTGACAGGGCTGATCTTCGTGGTCTGTGTGTTGACATTCCGCCGCGGCATCATGGGCGAGATCCTGGCGCGGCAGGCACGTCCGACGCTGCAGCACAGTGCCGCGGTAACGCCAGGGACCGCTCATACCCCGGGTTAACGAGAATATTTCGCGCCCCAAACATCAGTACACTGATCTTATATGTTCAGTATGCTGATAAATTAGATTCACGGAGATGACCATGGCATGGATTCACATCGATGCGGCCGACACGCTGCAGAACGACGAGGTGATGCCGCTGACGCTGGGCGATCGCCAGCTTGCCGTCTATCGCAGCGATGACGCGTTCTTTGTCACCGACAACGTCTGCACGCACCAGTACGCGCTGCTGTCGGACGGCTACCTGGAAGACGGCTGCATCGAGTGCCCGCTGCATCAGGCCCGCTTCGACATCCGCACCGGCAAGGCGATGTGCGCGCCCGCCACCAGCGATATCCGCACCTACCCGGTCAAGATCGAAGACAGCCGGGTGTGGGTCGAGCTGTAAGGGCGCCGGTCATGACACAGCACACGCCCATCCTGATCGTCGGCGCCGGCCAGGCCGGGGCCATGGCCGCCGCCGCCCTGCGCGGCCTTGGCCATGGCGGCCGCATCGTCATGGCAGGCGGCGAACGGCACGCGCCATACGAGCGCCCGCCGCTGTCCAAGTCCGTGCTTGCCGACGCCGGACAGGACGGCAAGATCAGCGTGCACCCCTCCAGCTTCTATGCCGACCAGGGCATCGAGCTGCGGTTAGGCACCTGCGTCACCGCGCTTGATGCCGCGCGGCAAGTCGCCCACCTGGCCGACGGCAGCACCATCGGCTATGGCGCCTGCCTGCTCGCCACCGGCGGCAATGCCCGCGCGCTGCCCGCGCTGCCGCCCGGCACGCTCCATGTGCATTACCTGCGCTCGCTGGACGACGCCGCGCGCCTGCGCGACGCCATGCAGCGCGCAGGCGAACTGGTGGTGATCGGCGGTGGCTTCCTTGGCCTGGAGACCGCTTCGACGGCCGCCAGCATGGGCCTGAAGGTCACGCTGGTCGAGAGCGCGGACCGCCTGCTGGGTCGCGCGCTGCCGCCGGAGCTTGGCGCATGGCTGGCGGATCGGGTGCGGGCGCAAGGCGTGACCCTGCGTCTTGGCTGCGGCATCGCTCACTGCGAGGTCCAGGGCAATGGCGTGCAAATGCGGTTCGACGACGGCTCCGCGCTGCCCGCTGCGCTGGTGGTGGTCGCGATTGGCCTGACTCCGGAAGTGGCGCTCGCCGCCGGCGCTGGCCTGGCGCTGCATCCGCAGAATGGCGGCATCCAGGTCGACGAACAGTGCCGCACCAGCGCGCCGTCGATCTATGCCGCTGGCGACTGCTGCAGCCAGTACCAGCCGCTGTTCGGCGCCGAGATGCGGCTCGAGTCCTGGCAAAGCGCCAATGAACAGGCGCGCATCGCGGCGGCGGCGATGCTGGGCGTGGCGGCGGAGCCTGCGGCGCTACCGTGGTTCTGGACCGACCAGTTCGGATGCAACGTGCAGATGCTCGGCGCCGCGCATCCGGAAATCCGCTATGCCTGGCGCGGCTTCGCTGCCCACGATGCCGCCGCCCCGAAGTTCATGCTGCTCGGCACCCGCCACGGCCGCCTGCGCCATGCCATTGCCGTGAATGCCGGCGGCGACCTGCGTCAGCTGCGCGCACTGGTCGGACACGACGTCTCGGCGCACCTGGCACGCCTGTGCGACGACACATTGCCGCTGCGGCAGGTCGTCCGCGAACGGCAGGCGGAAGCAGACAGCTCCATCACACTCTGAGAGGACTCCCACATGTACCAGACACAAGCGGTGATCCAGCACACGCTGGGCAAGAAGAACCCGGGACTGGATGAATGCCGCTGGCCCGAGGACGGACTGCACTACATCCCGGACTGGGTCTACACCAGCCAGGCCGTCCATGACCTGGAGCTGCAGAAGATCTTCCGCGGCCGCTCATGGAACTATGTCGCGCTCGAAGCCGAGATCCCGAACGCCGGCGACTTCAAGCGCTCGTATGTCGGCGCGACGCCGGTGGTCGTGTCGCGCGCCGAGGACGGCTCGATCCATGTCTTCGAGAACCGGTGCGCGCACCGCGGCGCGGAGTTCTGCCGGCACAGCCAGGGCAACACCAAGGAATTCGTCTGCCCTTACCACCAGTGGTCCTATGACCTCAAGGGCAACCTGCAGGGCGTTCCGTTCAAGCGCGGCGTCAACCGCGCCGGGGGCATGCCCAGGGACTTCCGCAACGAAGACCATGGGCTGGTGAAGCTGCACGTGGCAACGCGCAACGGCGTGATCTTTGCCTCCTACGCAGCTGACATGGAAAGCCTGGAAGACTACATGACGCCGGAGATCCTGAAGGATTTCGACGTGGTCTTCAACGGCAAGCCGCTCAAGGTGCTCGGCTATTACAAGAACGAACTGCCGTGCAACTGGAAGATGTACCACGAGAACCTGAAGGACCCTTACCACGCCACGCTGCTGCACTCCTTCCTGGTAGTGTTCGGCCTGCTGGTGGCGGGCAACGAGTCGGCGATGATCGCCGACCCCGTGCACGGCCGCCACGGCACCATGGCATCGGCCAAGAAGGAGGACAAGTACGCGGCCGTCAGCGACGAGAACAAGAAGGAGATGCGCTCGTACCACGAAGGCATGCGGCTGGAGGACGAGCGCTTCCTGGAGTACGTGCGCGAGTTCGACTCGCCGTGGTCGGTGACGATGCAGACGATCTGGCCGAACCTGATCGTGCAGCGCGAGATGAACACGCTGGGCGTGCGCCAGATCGTGCCCAATGGCCCCGACAGCATGCTGATGCTGTGGACCATGTTCGGCTACGAGGACGATACCGACGAAATGACGCAGCACCGGCTGCGCCAGGGCAACCTGATGGGCCCCGCCGGCTTCCTCGGGCTGGAAGACAACGAGGCGATGAAGTTCGTGCAGGAAGGCGTGCGCCGCTCCAGCAGCGACCTCAACGTGCTCAAGCTGGACGCGCAGCAGATCGGCACCTCCAGCTCCCTGATCTCCGAATCCGCTATCCGCGCGATGTATCAGTATTATCGCGGCGTGATGGGATTCTGAACGCGGCCCGACGGGAATCAAACAGCATATGAAACCGATGAACTACTCCCTCTATCGCGAGAGCACCCTCGGCACCGCGCGCGCGATCGAACTGCGGCTGGAGATCGATGCCTTCCACGCCGACTATTGCGCGGCGCTGGACGCCGGCATGGTCGAACGCTGGCCGGGCTTCTTCACCGACGACGCGCTCTACCGCATCACCGCGCGCGAGAACGCCGAACGCAACTTGCCGGTCGGGCTGGTGTACGCGGAAGGCATCGGCATGATGCGCGACCGCGCCGCGGCGATCGCCAATACGCAGATGTTTGCCCCGCGCTACAACCTGCATCTGGTGACCAACACGCGCGTCAGCGATGAGACCGCCGACGGCGATATCGTGGCGCAGGCCAACTTCATGCTGTTGCAGACGCTGGTCGAAGGCCCCACCACGATCCACCTCGCCGGCACCTACCATGACCGCTTCCGCCGGCAGGGCGGCCGGCTGCTGCTGCGCGAGCGCCAGGTGGTGTACGACACCACCATCATCGCGAACGACCTGGTCTATCCGGTCTGAGCCACCGCTCCAATGGAAAACGGCGGGCCTTGCGCCCGCCATACTTGCTTACATGCTCCGCAACACGGTGCGGCTGTACTGGTTGTTGGCCTCCACCAGTGTCGCCAGCAACTCCATGAATACCTCCCGCTGCGCCGGCTTCAGCGGCGCGAGCATGCGCTCCTGCGCGCGCGCCATGTCGGCACGCAGCGACGTGACCACGCTCTTGCCTTCGCGCGTCAGGTGGGCGTGGCGCGTGCGCCGGTCCGCCGGATTCTCGCGGCGCTCGACCAGGCCGCGCTCTTCGAGCCGGCGCACCACGTCCATGGTCGTGGTGCGGTCAAGGCCAACTTCCTGCCCCAGCGAGGTCTGGTCCAGTCCCGGCAGCACCGACAACACGGTCAGGATGGCGTACTGCACCGGCGTGATATTGGGCGCCTTGCACTCCTCGAAGAACATCGCCACGTGGATCTGGTGCAGCCGCCGCACCAGGAACCCGGGACGTGCCCAGAGCAGTTCCTTGGCCGGATCCGGTTCCGGCGCCGCAGTAGCCAGGCTGCCGCTGTCCGTCGTTGCACTGCGCTTTGCTCTCGAAGCCATCGCCTTCACCATTTTGTATGCACACTGACAGTATATATGAGGGACGGTTACGGCGATCCCCCTCGAACGGGTCGCAACCGATGGTACGCAGGTCACAGGGCGCAGCGGCCTCAACGTGCGCCGGCGTCGCGCAGAAGGCGCTCGATTTGCGTATAGCCGCGCTGGCGCGCATGCTGCAGCGGCGTGACCCCGTCGCCGTCGGCCAGGTTCACGTTGGCCCCGGCCTTGACCAGCAGGCGCACGATCTCGGTATGGGCGGCGCCGCCGTTGCCGAGGATGATGGCCTCGAGCAAGGCGGTCCACTTGAGCCGGTTCACATGGTCCACCGCCACGCCGGCCGCGATCAGCATGCGCACGGTCTCGACATGGCCGCGCTCGGCCGCGGGGATCAGCGCGGTGCCGCCGTAGCGGTTGGTGCTGCGCAGGTCGGCGCCGTGCGCCAGCGTCAGGCGCAGGATCTCGTTGAGGCCGCGCGCGCCGGCATACAGGTAGGGACTGTCGTGGATCGCGTCCTGCGCGTTCACGTCGGCGCCGGCATCGATCAGCACCCGCGCCGCCTGCACGCGGTTGTGTTGCGTGGCGAGCAGCAGCGCGGTGCGTCCCTGCGCATCGCGCGCGTCGATGCTGGCGCCCTGGGCCAGCAGCGCGCTGACCTGTGCGGCGTTGCCGCGCGCTGCGGCTTCGCGCAGTTGTTGCTCGGGGGTTGCGCTCGCGGCGGCGGGGATGGACGTCAGCATGACAATGAACAGGGACAGGGAAACGAACAGGCGCGCCGCCAGCATGTGGAATCCTTCAGCAAGACATCGGCCGCATTCTGGCACGTCGCCCGCGCCACGCGAAGTTAAGGATTCGAATGCGCGCCAGTGCCAAGCGCAATAGCCCGCGGGCGCCCGAATACGCTCTATAACAACCCGCGCCACCGTGCCCGCGCACGCTGTCCTATAGTCGCGAGGCCCGCATCATGTCCGCCTGCGCGGGCCAGGCCTGAACGGAGACAACGCGTGTCGACAACCGAAGCCTATCTGCTGGATTCCATCCGCCTCGCCATGGAAAACGTGCGCGAGCGCAGTACCTGGCCCTTTGGCGCCGTGGTGGTCAGGGACGGCACGGTGCTGGCCCGCGCGGTCAACGAGGTCGATGCCACCTGCGACCCCAGCGCGCATGCCGAGATGCAGGCGGTGCGCGCCGCCAGCCGCGCGCTTGGCAAGCCCGACCTGAGCGGCTGCACCGTGTACGCCAGCGGCTATCCCTGCCCGATGTGCCTGACCGCGATGTACCTGGCCGGGGTCGAGGCGGTCTACTACGCGTATTCCAACGAGGACGGCGCCCCTTACGACCTGTCCGCCGAGCGCGGCTACGTCGAGCTGGCCCGTCCGCTCGAGCAGCGCGAGATGAAGCTGGCCTACGTGCCGGCGCGCGACCAGGGCGTCGACCTGTACGAAGCCTGGCGCGCGCGCCAGGGCCAGTAACGGCGACAGGCATGACCGGGAGCGGATGGCTGCCGCTCCCTTTGCCCACGATGCCGGCATGGCCATCGCCTTGTCACGTGGGCCGGCTAGTATGGGAATGACGGCGCTGCGACAGTGGGTCACATGTAACGGCCGGCGGCAGCGCGGAACCGCGCGCGGAGCCTTCCGTCAAACCAATGGATTGCGAGACACCGGCAGCGCTGCGCATTGCAGCGCAACATGTGCAGCACATGTGGCCGCGTGGTCCCGACGATCGTATTACGCCTCCCGCCGGCGCGATGTCGCCGCGCAGACTCCCAGCAAACGCCCCCCTCTAGCCAAGGAGACGAACGTGCTGAGCCCGCATGAACTTGCCACGCTGCTGTTGCTGAGCGATGGCCCCGATTCCCTCGATTCCACCGATTCCCGCCAGATCGATCCCATCGACCTCAAGGCCCTGGTCGACAAGCGATTCGTTCATCTCGAAGTGCTGCACGGCCGCCGCCAGGCACCGCGCATCACCAGTCACGGCTATTCCATGCTCAAGGCCATGGGACGCTGAGGCCGCGGCCCTGGCTGCCTCCGGCAAGCGCCGTCCGGCCCACTCGCAACGCCACGGAGGCCACCATGACCACGGGCCCCGCGCCTGATGCCGGCGTCCCCGAAGATCCCGACGCGGCGCGCCGCCGCTTCCTGCGCGACCTGGGCCTGCTGGCAGCCGCCGGCATCGCGCCGGGCACGGCCGCGGCGGCAACACCCGCCGCCTGCCTGCTGACCCCGGCCGCCACCGAAGGCCCGTTCTACCTGGACGACGCCCTGGTGCGCGCCGACATCCGCGACGGCAGCCCCGGCCAGTCCTTGCGGCTGCGCATCCGGGTGGTCGACGCCGGACGCGGCTGCGCGCCGGTGCCGGGTGCCCTGGTCAGCATCTGGCACTGCGACGCGCAGGGCCGTTACAGCGGCGAAGGCCGCAGTGAAGTCCGCACCGACCGGCAGGCGCGCTTCCTGCGCGGGGTCCAGCCGGCCGACAGCGACGGCGTCGCCACCTTCACCTCCATTTATCCCGGCTGGTACGCGCCGCGCGCCATCCATATCCACTTCAAGGTGCTGCTCGGGCGCGCCGAGGCGCTGACCAGCCAGCTGTATTTCAGCGACGCGCTCAACCGCCAGGTCCTGGGCAGCCATCCGGCCTACCGTGCGCACGGCGTGCCGGCACGCGCCACCGTGCAGGACCCGATCGCGGGTGCGCGCCCCAACCTGATGGCGGTGCGCGAGGCCCCCGACACGGCGGGGTTGCTCGAAGCCAGCTTCACGGTCGGCATCGCGCGCGCCTGAGCCGGCGGCACGCGGCTCGTCCGCGGCCCCGAAGTGCGCCGGCGCACACCGCGCGGGTAATCCCTAGATTGTGGTTGCCTGTGCCTTTCCTACCATGAAGGGAATCACGGGCCACCTGCCCGGCACCCCTGCCCGTCGGCAGGCCTGCCGCGCGTCCGCTGGCCCCGCATGCTCCAGTTTTTCCCGACTTTTCCGGTGTTCGCGTCAGTGGCGAGTGGCCTCGGTCCCCATGGCCGGCACGCTCGCGGGTAGTCCCACACTCATCAGAGGGAGACGGTCATGGCATCCAGGGCGAGGAAATCAGAGGGGCGGAGCAGCGGTCAGGATAGCGGCCAGGGCAGCAGCGTGTCCCGGCGCGGCTTCCTGGGCGGCGCCGCCGGCGCTGCCGCGGGGGCGGCGGCGATGGGCTTCCCGGCCATCGTCAAGGCGCAGGGGCCGGTCACGATGCGCTGGCAGAGCACCTGGCCGACCAAGGATATTTTCCACGAGTTCGCCGGCGACTTCGTCACCAAGGTGAACGATATGTCGGGCGGCGACCTCAAGATCGAGCTGCTGCCCGCAGGCGCGGTGGTCAAGGCGTTCGACCTGATCGACGCGGTCAGCAAGGGCACGCTCGACGGCGGCCATGGCGTGATCGCGTACTGGTACGGCAAGAACTCGGCGCTGGCGCTGTGGGGCTCGGGCCCGGCCTGGGGCATGGACCCGAACATGCTGCTGGCCTGGCACAAGTACGGCGGCGGCAAGGAACTGCAGCAGGAGATCTACCGCAGCCTGAACCTGGACGTGGTGTCGTTCCTGTACGGGCCGATGCCGACCCAGCCGCTGGGCTGGTTCAAGAAGCCCATCACCAAGCCGGAAGACTTCAAGGGGCTGAAGTTCCGCACCGTCGGGTTGTCGATCGATATCTTCACCGGCCTGGGCGCCGCGGTGAACGCGCTGCCGGGCGCCGAGATCGTGCCGGCGCTGGACCGCGGCCTGCTCGACGCGGCCGAGTTCAACAACGCCAGTTCCGACCGCGCGCTGGGCTTCCAGGACGTGTCCAAGATCTGCATGCTGCGCAGCTTCCACCAGTGCTCGGAGCAGTTCGAGATCCTGTTCAACAAGAAGCGCTACGACGCATTGCCGGCCAAGCTCAAGGCGCTGATCGCCAACGCGGTGGACGCGGCCTCGGCCGACATGTCGATGAAGGCGATCGACCGCTATTCCAAGGACTACCAGGCGCTGCAGCAGCAGGGCGTGAAGTTCTACGCCACGCCCAACTCGGTGCTGCAGGCGCAGCTGAAGATCTGGGACGAGATCGTCGCGCGCAAGGAAAAAGAGAACCCTATGTTCAAGAAGGTCAATGATTCGATGAAGGCCTTCGCGCAGCGCTCCACGCGCTGGCAGAACGATACCAACGTCGACTACCGGCTGGCCAGCAGCCATTACTTCTCCAAGCGCGGGTGAGCCCCCGGGACGCCCGCCGTGCAACGCCTGCTGCTGCGCATCGACTGGCTCAGCACCTTCGTCGGCCAGGCCGCCTCGTGGCTGATCATCGCGCTCACGCTGATGATCAGCTACGAGGTGTTCTCGCGCTATGCGCTGGGCGCGCCGCACGCCTGGGTGTTTGACGCCAGCAACATGCTGTACGGCACGCTGTTCATGCTGGCGGGCGCCTACACGCTGGCCAAGCGCGGCCACGTGCGCGGCGATATCCTCTACGGCTTCCTGTCGCCGCGGATGCAGGCCGGCATCGACCTGGTGCTGTACCTTGCCTTCTTCTTCCCCGGCGTGATCGCGCTGGCCTGGGCCGGCATCGACTTCTTCGAAGTCTCGCTGGCGCAGAACGAACACTCCTCCATCGCCGCCGACGGCCCGCCGATCTATCCGTTCAAGGCGGTGATCCCGGTGGCCGGCGCGCTGCTGCTGCTGCAGGGCGTGGCCGAGACCATCCGCTGCATCATGTGCCTGCGCAGCGGTAACTGGCCGCTGCGCGAAGGCGATGTCGAAGAGGTCGACGTCGACAAGCTCAAGGAGATGGTGCAGGGCACGCCCACGGCGGAACTGGCCGACGTGGCCGCAGCCCCGCCACCGCGCGACAACCCGCCGGGAGCCGGCCGATGAGGAAGGAACTGTGGTTTGGCGTGTCGCTGATGGTGCTGATCGTCGCTGCCGTAGCCTGGTTCATGCCGGCTCCGGGGGACTGGACCAGCGGACACCTGGGCCTGCTGATGCTGGCGCTGATCGTGGTGGCGATCATGCTGGGTTTTCCCACCGCGTTCACGCTGATGGGCATGGGCGTGCTGTTTTCCTGGCTGGCTTACCGCAACGCCAATCCCGAGATCGCGGTGCAGCAGACGCTGGACCTGATGGTGCAGCGGGCCTATGCGGTGATGACCAACGATGTCCTGATCTCGATCCCGCTGTTCGTGTTCATGGGCTACCTGGTCGAGCGCTCGAACCTGATCGAGAAGCTGTTCCGCAGCCTGCACCTGGCGCTGGCATGGATCCCGGGCTCGCTCGCAGTGGCCACGCTGGTGACCTGCGCGATCTTCGCCACTGCCACCGGCATCGTCGGCGCGGTGGTCACGCTGATGGGCCTGCTGGCCTTCCCCGCCATGCTGCGCGCGGGATACAGCACCTCGATGTCGGCCGGCGCCGTGACCGCCGGCGGCTGCCTGGGCATCCTGATCCCGCCGTCCGTGCTGCTGATCGTTTACGGCGCCACCGCGGGCGTCTCGGTGGTGCAGCTCTATGCCGGTGCCTTCTTCCCCGGGCTGATGCTGACCGGGCTCTATGTGCTCTACATCGTGCTGCTGGCCAAGCTCAAGCCCGCGCTGGCGCCCCCGCTGCCGGAAGCCGAACGCGTGGTGCCGCTGCCGCCGGTGGCGCGCACGCTGGAAGCGCGTGGTGCCACCCATGCCCTGCCGGCGCTGGGCGCGGGCCTGATGCGCGCGCTCAAGGGTCCGCGCAACGCCGAGGTGCCGAGTGCCGTGTTCGCGCGCCAGCTCGGCATCGTGCTGCTGCCGGCGCTGGCGACGGCGCTGGTGATGGGTACCATCTATAGCGCGGTCACCGCGCCGGCCGCGAGCATCGCGATCGAGGCCCCATTGTCGCTGGGCGGCGCCGAGGAAAGCAGCGCGGCGGTGGACGACCTGGCGGCGCCGCCAGCGGAAGAACCGGCGGCGCCGGCCGCCGCGGCACCGGCCACGCCCGCCGCACCGGCCACGTCCGCGACGCCGTCCGCCACCGAAGCCGACGCCCGGGCGCCATCCGCACCTGCCGCCGCAACCGTCGCGGCCCCGCGCTGGTTCTGGATCACGCTCGCGGTGGTGGGCCTGCTGCTGGTGTACTTCTACTGGCGCTTCAGCTTTGCGCGGGTCGAAATCTTCAAGATGCTGCTGACGTCGTTCTTCCCGCTGGCGCTGCTGATCCTGGCAGTGCTGGGCTCGATCGTGTTCGGGCTGGCCACGCCCACCGAGGCCGCCGCGGTCGGCTCGCTGGGCGGCGCGCTGCTGGCCGCCGCCTACCGTCAGCTGAACTTCCGCGTGCTCAAGGAATCGGTGCTGCTGACCGCCAAGACCAGCGCCATGGTGTGCTGGCTGTTCGTGGGCTCGTCGATCTTCTCGGCCGCGTTCGCGCTGCTGGGCGGGCAGGCACTGGTCGAACAGTGGGTGCTGTCGATGAACCTGTCGCCGGTGCAGTTCATGATCCTGGCGCAGCTGATCATCTTCCTGCTGGGCTGGCCGCTGGAGTGGACCGAGATCATCATCATCTTCATGCCGATCTTTATCCCGCTGCTGGACAACTTCGGCATCGATCCGCTGTTCTTCGGGCTGCTGGTGGCGCTGAACCTGCAGACCGCGTTCCTGTCGCCGCCGGTGGCAATGGCCGCGTTCTACCTGAAGGGCGTGGCGCCGCCCCATGTCACGCTGAACCAGATCTTCCTCGGCATGCTGCCGTTCATGGGCATCCAGCTGATTGCGCTGGTGCTGCTCTACGTCTTCCCCGAAATCGGCCTCTGGCTGCCGACCGTGCTGTACCGCTAAGCGGCGCTGCCCTCGTTTCCTATACTGGTTGGCAATGCCAACCGATACCGCCTTCGCCAGCCCGCCTGCCGACACCAGCTTCCGCACCGACATTCCCGGGCGGCTCGACCGCCTGCCGTGGTCGCGCTGGCACTGGCGCGTGGCGATCGCGCTGGGCGTCGCGTGGGTGCTCGATGGCCTGGAGGTCACGCTGGTCGGCTCGGTCGGCGCGGTGCTGGAGCGGCCCGATACGCTGGGGCTGAGCGCGACCGAGGTGGGCTGGTCGGGCTCGCTCTACATCGCCGGCGCGGTGCTGGGCGCGCTGGTGTTCGGGCGCATGGCCGACCGGCTCGGCCGCAAGCGCCTGTTCCTGGCCACGCTCGCGGTCTACATGGTGGCCACGCTGGCGACCGCGTTCGCGCCCGACTTCGCCTTCTTTGCGGCCTGCCGCTTCTGCACCGGCCTGGGCATCGGCGGCGAATATGCCGCCATCAATTCCGCCATCGACGAACTGATCCCCGCGCGCGTCAGGGGACGCGTGAACCTGGCGATCAACGGCAGTTTCTGGCTGGGCGCGGCGCTGGGCGCCGGGCTCAGCCTGGTGCTGCTGGATGCGCGCGTATTCGGCCCGGTTTGGGGCTGGCGCGCCTGCTTCGCGCTCGGCGCGGTGCTGGCGGTGGCGATCGTGCTGGTGCGCCGGCATGTGCCGGAGAGCCCGCGCTGGCTTGCCACGCACGGGCGGCTGGACGAGGCCGAACGCATCATCGCCGCGATCGAGGCCGAAGTGCGCGCCAGCCATGGGCCGCTGCCGCCGGTGTCGCCCGATTGCGCGGCGGTGGCGATGCGCCGCCGCGCAGCCCCGGGCGTGGGCGAGGTCATGCGCCTGCTGCTGCGGCGCTTTCGCCAGCGCAGCCTGATCACGCTGGCGCTGATGGTGGCGCAGGCCTTCTTCTACAACGCCATCTTCTTCACCTATGCGCTGGTGCTGTCGCGCTTCTACGGCGTGCCGGAAGCGCGCGTGGCGCTGTACATCTTTCCGTTCGCGCTCGGCAACGCGCTGGGGCCGCTGCTGCTGGGCCCGCTGTTCGACCGCGTCGGGCGCCGCCGCATGATCGCCGCCACCTACGTGCTGTCCGGCATCGGCCTCGCGCTGACCGGCTGGGCCTTCGTGCAGGGCTGGCTCGACGCGCGCACGCAGGCGCTGTGCTGGTCCGCCGTGTTCTTCCTCGCCTCCGCCGCGGCCAGTTCCGCCTACCTGACCGCGAGCGAGGTGTTCCCGCTGGAAATGCGCGCGCTGGCGATCTCGGTGTTCTACGCCGTGGGCACCGGCACCGGCGGCTTTGTCGCGCCGCTGCTGCTGGGCGCGTTGATCGAGAGCGGCAGCCGCGAAGCGGTGGCGGCGGGCTACGGCTTCGGCGCCGCGCTGGTGATCGTGGCCGGGCTGCTGGCATTGCGCTTCGGCATCGATGCCGAACGTCGCCCGCTGGAGCATATCGCGCCGCCGCTCGGCAGCGACGAATAGAGACGCTGCGCGGACCCTTCTGCGGGCTTTTTTCCACGCCCGTGTTAAGCAGTGCTACAGCCTCCTCTTACACATTCTTACAGCAAGCGAAGGGGCAACTGACTAGCCTTAACTCACCCGCGGCGGCCTGAGTGCGTGAATCTTTGCTTCAGCGGGCCGCCAAGTCTTGGCCAATCCACTGGCCATTGTTCAACTCTGCCTGGATGAAGCCGGGCAACTCTACGGGCTGCACGCCGCTGCATGCGGTATGTCGGTCCGATTGCAAGGTGCGCCGATACGGCCCAGCCACATCGCGCGTGCTGCAGACAACAAACTGAATTGGGGACTTGCAAGCCGGGCCACGCGCGACAGCCCTTGCGCGACGCCACACGCTTGCCTGACGGATACGCTCGCCCGGCATCCATGCGCCGGATGCCGGCGGGGATGCTTTTTGACTTTGCTTGCCGGAGAACAACACCATGGCCGACCAGCGCAACAACCCACCGCCGCGCCCCCACTCGCTGACCCCTGCCCCGCTGCGCCAACCCCAGGGCGACGGGCTGGTGCAGCGCCCGCAGCCGGTCGCCGTGCCGCTGTGGCATATCGTGCCGCGCATGGCGGGCTACGGCGTGGTGCTGTTCATCATCTGGGCCGTGCTGACGATCATGTTTCCAAATGTGTTTACGCGCTCGTCGGAACGCGCGGTGGTGAACAGCCCCGTCAGCCTGGTGACCTCGCCGGTGGAGGGCGTGGTGATGAAGCAGATGGTGGCCGCGGGCCAGCCGTTCACGGCCAACCAGGCGCTGATGGTGGTGCAGAACCCCAACATCGACCGTTCGCTGCTGGTCGACCTGACCGGCAAGAAGCTCGACAACCAGCAGCGCTATGACTCGGCCAAGGCGCGGCTGGAAAGCAACCGACGGCTGATGGCTGCCACCGACCAGGACCTGCAGCGCTACAACAGCGCCGCGCAACGCGAGCACGCCGCGCGTGTGCGCGCACTGGAAGCGCGGCTGGCTTCGGCCAAGGCGCAGGAAGACCAGCAGCAGGAAGTGGTCAACCGCAACCAGAGCATGCAGTGGGCCGGCGCGGTCAGCGAAGCCTATACCAATGCCTCGCGCTACCAGCTGTCGATGCTGTCCAACGCCAAGGCCGCGGCCAAGGCCGAGCTCGACAATGCCATCGGCGAAAGCCAGGCGTCGCGCAACAAAGTCTATGCATCGTCCACCGACGGCCCCAGCGCCACGCTGGCGCAGCGCCGCCAGGTGCTGGGCGCGGAAGCGGCACAGCTGACGGCGGAGCTGGAGCAGCTGGAAGCCTACGGCAAGTCGGTCGACGCAATGATCGCGACCGAGCAGGAACGCATCGACCGCCTCTCCAACCTTGAGATCCGCTCGCCCGAGCCCGGCACCATCGAAGACCTGATCGCGCAGCCCGGCATGCGCGTCGCCGCCGGCGCCACGCTGGCGCGCGCCAGCAATTGCGCGCAGACGCGCGTGGTGGCGGTCTTCCCGCGCAGCCTCAGCGACAACCTGCTGCCCGGTGCGCGCCTGAACGTGCAGGTCGACGGCGTGGCCACGGCGCTGCCGGCCTCGGTGGCCGAGGTGCTGCCGCGCGCGCCGGACGGCGACCAGGCGCGCTACTTCGTGCCGTTCCCTCCGATCGAGAAGAACGAGATCTACGTCATCGCCAAGCTCGACCGCCCGCTGGGCAACCTGCCGGCCAAGGCCGGCGCGGCGTCGGGCAGCGCGGCCGCGCCCGCTACCGCGGGCACGGCGGCAGCGGCGGCGCCGGCGCAGTCCGGGCACTGCGGCATGGGCCGCTGGGCCCGCGTCACGCTGAACCAGAGCTGGCTCGGCCAGTTGCGGGCCTCGCTGTAAGCGCCCGCGCCAAGGAGAGCCGGATGCGATTGCCGATCCCGACCGCGCGCCTGCCCCGCATGATCGCCGGCGCGCTGCTTCCCGCCCTGCTGGTGCTGGCGCCGGCCGCGGCCCGCGCCGCGGACCCCGCGCAGCAGGCGCTGCTGTCCGACGGCTGCAAGGCGCTGTCCGACCAGGTCGTCCGCGCCGGCGGCAATGGCCCGCTGTTCCTGGCCAGCTACGAGCCCGCGCCCGGCGGCGAACCGCTGTCGCCGGCGCTGCGCAATGCCGCCTTCGTCTACGACAACGCGCTGGCCGGCATTGCGCTGGTGGCGTGCAAGCGGCCCGCGGAAGCGCGCCGCATTGCCGATGCGGTGCTGCAGGCCACGCGCCAGGACCGCCACTTCCGCGACGCGCGCCTGCGCAACGCCTATCGCGCGGGGCCGCTGCCGGCAGGCCCGGCGCCGCTGCCGGGCTGGTGGGACGAACCCAGCAAACGCTGGTTCGAAGACGCCTACCAGGCCGGCACCGCCACCGGCAACGTGGCCTGGGCCGCGCTGCTGCTGCTGGCGGTGCATGACGCCACGCGCGATGCGCGCTATCTCGACGGCGCCGCGGCACTGATGGGCTGGGTGCATGCCACCGTGCCGGATCCGGCCGCGCCGGCCGGCTACATCGGCGGCTTCTTCGGCCATGAGCCCAAGCAGATCCGCCAGGGCTGGAAATCGACCGAGCACAACGTCGACACCTATGCAGCCTTCAGCTGGCTCGCCAGCCTGCGCAACGATCCGCGCTGGCGCGACGGCGCGGCGCGCTCGCGCGGCTTTGTCAGCGCCATGTGGCAACCGCGCGAGGGCCGCTTCATCATCGGCACGCACGACGACGGGCGCTCGCCCAATGCCGGCCCGTCGGCGCTGGACGCGGTGCTGTGGCCGCTGATCGCCTTCCCCGACCCGCCGCAGGACTGGCGCCGCAACCTGGCCTGGGTCGAGGCCAAACACCGGTCCAGCGCCGGCTACGGCTTCAAGGGCAACCCCGACGGCATCTGGACCGAAGGCACCGGGCAAGCCGCGCTTGTGCTGCAGGCCGCCGGACAAGCGCAGCAGGCCGCGCCGCTGTGGCCGCTGCTGCGCGCGCAGCGCGCGCCGTCCGGGATGCTCTATGCCACGCCGCAGGCGCGCGTCAGCACCGGGCTGTCGATCGGTCCCACCTCCACCACCGAGGACTTCCACTACTTCCACCTGCCGCATCTGGGCGCCACCGCCTGGGCGGTGCTGGCCGCCGCGCGCTGGAACCCGTTCCGCCCGGGCGGCTGCCTGGAGCCCTCCTGTCCGCCGCCGGCGATTGCTGCCGCCGGCACCGCCAGTGCCACCCCCGACAAGGACTGACGATGTTCGCCCTCTTCCTGGAAAACCAGACGCTGCTGGTCATCAACGGCGGCGTGCTGCTGGCCACGGTGCTGCTGTCGCTGCTGTGCCGGCACGAGCGGCCGGCGGACCGCATCCTGTTCGGCGGCGTCACCGCGCTGCTGCTGGTCGTGTACCTGACCTGGCGCGTGCGCGAAACCCTGCCCGACTGGCAGATGACCTTCGCCAGCGTATGGGCCCATGTGTTCTTCATCTTCGAATGCATGACGCTGGCCTACACGCTGCTGTCGATCGTGGTGCTGTCCCGCACCAGCAACCACACGCCCGATGCCGACGCGGGCGAAGCCGCGCTGCGCCGCGCGCAGCGGGTGCCGCCGGTGGACATCTTCATCGCCACCTACAACGAAGGCCTGGAGATCCTGGAGAAGACCATCGTCTCGGCGCTGGCGATCGACTATCCGGACTTCCGCGTCTGGGTGCTCGACGACACCCGCCGCGACTGGCTGCGCGAGTTCTGCGAGCGCGTCGGCGCCAACTACGTGACGCGTCCCGATAACGCCCACGCCAAGGCGGGCAACCTCAACAACGGCCTGCGCCACAGCGCCGCGGCCGGCGGCGCGCCCTACATCCTGGTGCTGGACGCCGACTTCGCGCCCCATCGCAACATCCTGCTGCGCACCGTGGGCCTGTTCGGCGACCCGTGCGTGGGCGTGGTGCAGACGCCCCAGTTCTACTACAACGCCGATCCGATCCAGTACAACCTGCGCGCCACCGAATGCTGGGTCGACGAGCAGCGCGCCTTCTTCGACGTGATGCAGCCGGCCAAGGACGCGTGGGGCGCGGCGTTCTGCATCGGCACCTCGTTCGTGGTGCGGCGCGACCTGATCGAGCTGATCGGCGGCTTCCCCACCGGCACCGTGACCGAGGACATCCACCTGACCTACCGGCTGCTGCCGCACGGCTATATCACGCGCTGGCTCAACGAGCGCCTGAGCGTGGGCCTGTCGGCCGAGGGCCTGCCCGAGTACATCAGCCAGCGCAGCCGCTGGGGGCTGGGCACGATCCAGGTGGCGCTGACCGCCGACGGACCGCTGCGCGGGCGCGGCTACAGCTTCATGCAGCGCCTGCACTATGTGCACGGGCTGCTGCACTGGCTGTCGCGCCCGTTCACGCTGATGCTGCTGGCGGGGCCCTTGCTGTACTGGTACTTCGGCGTCTCCACGCTGTACGGCGAGCCGCTGCAGTTCCTCGCTTACGGCCTGCCCGCGCTGGTAGCGTACTGGGCGTACAGCATCTGGATCACCGGGCAGCGCGCGCTGCCGATCTTTACCGAGGTGACGCAGATCGTCGCGGCGCTGGCGGTAACCGCGTCGCTGGTCAGCGCGATGTTCAAGCCGTTCGGACGGCCGTTCAAGGTCACCAACAAGGGGCTGGACCGCTCCAAGCTGGTGATCCACGGCAAGTTCGCCGCGCTGTACGCCGGCCTGCTGGGGTTCTCCGCGCTGGGCCTCGGCCGCGCGCTGGTGGTCGACCCCGATGCGCAGGGCCTGGCCTTCAACACGATCTGGACCGGCGTCGCGCTGATGCTGTACCTGGCCTCGCTGCTGGTGTGCGTGGAATTGCCGCGGCCGCGCAAGGAAGAGCGTTTTCCGCACCATGCCGCCGCGCTGCTGCGCGTCGACGGGCGCGAATACCGCGTCGCCACCAAGGATTTGTCCTGCAACGGCGTGGCCGTGATCACGCCGCTGGCGCCGGCCTTCCGCCCCGGCATGGAAGGCGCGCTGTGGCTGGCGCAGACCGGCTGGATCCCGTGCCGCGTGGTACGCCGCGACGGCCAGCTGCTTGGGATCGCACTGCATACCAGCATGGCCGCGCGCCATGCGCTGATCCGGCTGCTGTTCACCGATCCCGCCCACAACATTGCCCGACAGGGGCAGCCCAAGCTGGCGATCTCGCGCTTCATGCGCCGTGCGCTGATGGGCTGACCTCCTGCTGCTCCCAGTCTTTCTCTCTCCGGAACCATCCATGCGAAGCCTGCCCCGCCCCCGCCGCCATGCCCCCCTGCCACCACGCCTGCTGCTGCCCGGCGCGCTGGTACTGGCGCTTGCCGCGTGCACGCTGGAGCCGCAATACCAGCGCCCCGAAGCCCCGGTCCCGTCGGCGTGGCCCGACGGCGCGGCCTACCGCACCTCGCAGGCCAAACCGGCCAACGGCACCGCGCAGCCGGGCCAGCCAGCGCAACGCCCCGGCCCCTCCGCCGCCGACCTGGGCTGGCGCGATGTCTTCGTCGACCCGCAGCTGCGCCAGCTGATCGAGCTGGCGCTGGCCAACAACCGCGACCTGCGCATGGCCACGCTGGCCATCGACGAAGCGCGCGCGCTGTACCAGATCCAGCGCGCGGCGCAGTTCCCCACCGTGGAAGGCAGTGCCGGCGTGGTGTCACAGCGGCTGCCGCAGCGGCTGCGCGCGGCAGGACAGTCGCCGCAGATCACCACCTACAACGCCGGCATCGGCCTGACCGCGTTCGAGCTGGACTTCTTCGGCCGCGTGCGCAGCCTCAAGCATGCCGCGCTGGAGGAATACATGGCCACCGAAGAGGCGCGCCGCAGCGCGCAGATCAGCCTGGTGGCCGAAGTGGCCAGCGCCTACCTGACGCTGCGCGCCGACCGCGCGCTGTTGCAGCTGTCGCAGGACACGCTCAAGACCCAGCAGGACGCGGCGGAAATGGTCCGGCGCGGCCACCAGGTGGGCGCGATGGCGCAGCTGGACCAGCATCGCGCGCAAACCCAGGTGCAGACCGCGCAGGTGGGCGTGGAGCAATACACCCGGCAGGTCGCGCAGGACGAGAACGCGCTGGCGCTGCTGATCGGCGGGCCGCTGCCCAAGTCGGTGCTCGATGCCGGTACCGCGCCGGCGAATCCGAATGCTCCCGCGCCGGATCCGCTCGACGCGCGCATGCTGATGCGCGAGTTCCCCGAAGGCCTGCCCTCCAGCGTGCTGGTGCGCCGTCCCGACATCCTCGACGCCGAACACCGGCTCAAGGCCGCCAACGCCAATATCGGCGCGGCGCGCGCGGCGTTCTTCCCGCGCATCTCGCTGACCGGCGCGCTGGGCGTGGCCAGCAGCAGCCTGGCCGGGCTGTTCTCGGGCGGCATGGCGTGGGTCTTCGCGCCGCAGCTGACGGTGCCGATCTTCGATGCCGGCCGCAACCGCGCCGGCCTCGACGCGGCCAACGTGCGCAAGGACATCAACATCGCCAACTACGAGAAGACCATCCAGACCGCGTTCCGCGAAGTGGCCGACAGCATGGCGGCCCGCGCCACCTACGAGCGCCAGGTGCAGGCGCAGGAAGCGCTGGTGCGCGAAGGCAGCGAAACCCGGCGGCTGTCGGAGATGCGCTTCAAGAACGGCGTGGACGACTACTTTGGCGTGTTCGACGCGCAGCGCCAGCTCTACACCGCGCAGCAGGCTCTGATCACCTACAAGCTGGCCGGGCTGACCAGCCGGGTGTCGCTGTACAAGGCGCTGGGCGGCGGCTGGCGTGAAGTGACCGAGGCCGCTCCGGTCGCAAGCGGCGGGACCAATGCGGCGCCCGCGGCCCGACCGCAAGCCGCGGCGCAGGCCGCGGCGCAGGCGGCGACGCAGCCGCAGGCGGCGCGGCCCCAGGCCGTCGCACAGCCTCAGGCTGTTGGGCAACCGCAGGCCGTTGCGCAGCCTCAAGCCGTCGCACAGCCGCAAGCTGTCGCACAGCAACAGCCCGGTGCACAGCAACAACCCGTCGCGCAGCCGCAACCCGTGGCGCAACAGCAGGCGCCGGCACCGGCTCCGGCGGCGGTCCAGCCAGCCCCTGTCGCGACCGTACCGCGCTGAGGCCGGGCGCGGCGGCCGGGGGCGCGGGTCACAAGTACTTCAGCCAGCGCCAGTCCCGCCGCGTCGCCTTCAGCGCCGCGAACCAGCGCACCGCCGGCCACAGCAGCAGCGCCAGCACCGCTGCCGCCAGCCACAGCTGCCAGACATGGTCCAGGCCGAAGACACGGCCCTGGTTCAGGCCCCAGCAGTAGACGCAAAGCTGGTACAGGCCCTGCAGCACATATAGGTGCAGCAGGTAGAAGAACATCGGCACCGCGCCGAACACGGCGAGGCAACGCGCCGGCCGGCCGTCCTGCACGCGCTCCAGCCACAGCAGCAGCAGGCACCCCGTGCCCAGCGTCAGCAGCAGGAACAGCAGCGACGGCGGGTACTTGGTCACGTTGAGGAAACTCATCGCGGTATGCAGGGCATCCGCGCCGGGCATCCATTTCTGTTCCTGGCCGTAGCCGTTGAGCGCGCGCAGCCAAGCAAACCCGGCCAGCCCCGCCAGGCCGCAGGCGGCCAGCCTCAGCTGGCGCGCGCGGGCAGGCATGGCCGCGGCAAACCACGGTCCTGTCGCATAGCCCAGCGCGATCACGCCGATCCACGGCAGCACCGGGTATGAGGTACGCACGCGCAGGCCATCGGCCAACTCGATCCAGGTGCGGTCGTGCAGGATCGCCCAGGGCACGTGCCAGGCACTGTCACCCGCAAAGTGCAGCGGATCCAGCAGGTTGTGCCCCGCCACCAGTGCCACGCCTGTTGCGACCAGCGCCGCGCGCGGCAGCCATACCAGCGCCGCCAGCGCCATCATGCTCAGGCCGATGGCCCAGATCACCTGCAGGTAGATCACCTGCGGTGGCAGGCGCCAGGTCCAGGCAAAGCCCACCAGGGTCAGCTCCAGCAACACCAGGAACAAGCCACGCCTGAGCAGGAAGCCGCTGACCTCGCGCCGGTCGTGCCCGGCGTTGCCGTAGAGCCAGGCCGACACGCCCGCCAGCGCGATGAACACCGGCGCGCACAGGTGGGCCAGCAGCCGCGAAAAGAACAGCGCCGGCGCGGTGGCGGCGACATCCATCGGATCGGCGACCGGCACGTGCAGGAAGAACATGTCGCGCACATGGTCCAGCAGCATGATCAGGATCACCAGCCCGCGCAGCGCATCGATGGACAGCAGCCGGTGGGTCGGGGCAGTCCGCGCCAAGGATGACGGCATCATCGTTCCCTGCTCAGTAGCTCAGCTGCACGCCCAGCCGCACGCTGCGGCCCGCGCCCGGCGCGACCCACAGGCTGTTGAACGAGCTGGCGTAATAGGTCTTGTCGAACAGGTTGCCGACGTTGAGCGACACGCGCACGTGCCGGCTGTATTGCCAGTAGCCGTGCAGGTCGACCAGCACGTAGGCGGGCAAGGAGAAGCTGTCCTGCACGTCGCCCGGACGCCGTCCGACATAGCGCACGCCGGCGCCGGCGCCATAGCGCTGCCCCACCGGCGCCGCGTCTTCATACATCGCCAGCAGGCTGGCGCTGGTGCGCGGCACGTTGGACAACGGGGTGCCGGGGGCCAGGCGGGTGTCCTGCGTGATCTCGGCATCGGTCAGCGCGAAGCTGCCCGAGACGCGCCAGTGCGTGCCGAGCTGCCCGGCCACGTCGAGCTCGACGCCGCGGCTGCGCGCCTCGCCGGCGGCGAGATAGAACGACGGATCGGCCGGGTCGGCGGCCAGCACATTGCGCTTGCGGATCTCGAACACGGCCAGCGTGGCGCCGGTGCGGCGGTCGTCGCTGTCGAACTTGACGCCGGCTTCCAGCGCGCGGCCGCGCTCTGGATCGAACGGCTGGCCGGCGGCGTCGGTGCCGGCATTGGGGCGGAACGACTGGCTGGCATTGGCGAACAGCGACAGGTTGTTGCTGGCCAGGTAGCTCACACCCACGCGCGGCGACACCGCGTTGTGGTGCTGCGTGGTGCGGGTGCCGCGCAGATGGTCGTCCAGCGACTGGCTGAAGCTGTCGAAGCGCACGCCGGCCAGCACGCGCCAGCGCTCGCCCAGGCTCAGCTGGTCCTGCGCGTAAGCGCCGACATTGTGCTGGCGCTCGTAGGTGTCCATGTTCCAGGCCAGCGGCGGCGCCGGCTGGCCATAGACCGGGTCGTAGATGTCGATCGCATAGGGTGCCGCGGCGCTGGGGTTCCTGCGCAGGATCGCCATGGTGTTGCCGAAGCGGTAGGCGTCGACGCCCAGCAGCAGTTCATGCCCGACCGGGCCGGTATTGAACTTGCCGGTCACACTGGCCTGCAGCGAGACATCGTCGGACTGGAAGTCGCGATAGCGGTGCTGGCGCCAGAGCGTGCGGCCATCCGCGGCGAGCGCGGTCGACTCGCTCGAATGTCCCGCCAGCGCGCCGCCGCGGTACGACAGGCCGAGCCTGCCCTGCCACTGCGGCGAGAACTGGTGCTCCACGCTGAGCTGGTGCGACTGGCTGTCCAGGCGCAGGCTGCCGTCGCCGGGCTCGCCCAGGAAGCGCGAGCGCGGAATGCGGCCCAGCTGGCCGTTGACGGCGACCACGCCGCGGTCCATCGGCGTGGTGTAGCGCTGGAATTCCGCCGCGTACTGCAAAACGGTGTCGTTACCGAGCATCCACGTGATCGACGGCGCAACCAGGTAGCGCTGGCTGTGGACGAAGTCGCGGGTGCTGCCCTGGTGGTCGGCCACCGCGATCAGCCGGCCGGCGATGTCTTCGCCCAGCGGGCCGGTGACGTCGACGGTGGCGCGGTAGCCGTCGCGCGTGCCCAGCTCGAAGCCGTAGCGCTGCGCGGGCCGGAACTGCGGCTGGCGCGTGACCACGTTGAAGGTGCCGCCGGGCTCGCTGCTGCCGTACAGCGATGAGGTCGGGCCCTTGAGCACCTCGACGCGGTCGATGGTGGCCGCGTCCATCGGCGCGGTATAGCCGCGGTTGGCGGCGAAGCCATTGACCAGATAGCCGGCGCCGGTGTTCTCGTTGCCGGTGAAGCCGCGCATGGCAAAGTTGTCCCACAGCCCGCCGAAGTTGTTCTGGCGCGCGACGCCGCTGACGTAGTCGAAGGTCTGGTCGAAGCGGGTCGCGCCGAGGTCGTCGAGCATGGCACGCGGCACTACGCGCACCGACTGCGGAATCTCGCGCAGCGGCGTGTCGGTGCGGGTCGCGCCCGAGGCGTCGGGCGGGTTGTATGATGCGGTGGCCGTACCGGTCACCGAAACGGTTGGCAGCGTAATATCGGAGGCCTGCGCGGGTTCCGCCGCGTCGGCCAGGCCGGACATCGCCAGCATCAGCGCGGCCAGTGGCCGCCGCGCCGGCACCGGCCGGCATACCACGCGCAAGAAGGAAAGCGGCACCGGATGCCGGACACGGCTGGGCTGCGCAAGCAGCATAAGGAACACCCCAAAAAAACGAGTCGCCGCGGAACCGCGGCGACTCATTAATGATAATAGATTCTCACTAAGATTTTAGGCATGGAACGCATGACCCGTCAACGCGGCGCCGTGATCGACGCGCTGCGCGAAGCCGGCCGGCCGCTGAGCCCGGCCGAGATCCTGGCCGCGGCCCAGCGCCAGGTACCGTCCCTGGGCCTGGCCACGGTCTATCGCAATCTCCGTGCCCTGCTCGACGATGCGCAGGTGCACGCGGTGGAATTGCCCGGCCAGGCCGACCGGTATGAACTGGCGGAGGAACCGGGCGCGGTGACCCATCGCCACTATTTCCAGTGCCTGACGTGCGACCGCGTGTTCCCGCTGGAAGGATGTCCCGGCCATCTGGAAGAGATCACGCCGTCCGGCTTCGTGGTGGAGCACCACGAACTGACGCTGCTGGGGCGCTGCCCGGATTGCGCCGGCAAGCCCGGCAAGCGGCGCAAGGCCGCGGCGCACCAGCACTGAGGCGCAGCCCGGCCCTCACCGCGGCCGCAGGCGGCGCAACTGTACTGAGCCGCCCGCGCGCACCTGTATATGGCGCCCGCGCCGCGCTTGCCGCATGATGCGGCAGCATTCGCACCGGCACCCACTTCGATACAGGACCCGACCTTGCAGCACGCCACCGCCCACCGTCACTCGACCCTGATCGCCGTACTGGCCCTGACCGGCTCGATGGCCTCGCTGTGCATCGGCACCTCGTTTGCCAAGAGCCTGTTCTCGGCGCTGGGCGCGCAGGGCACCACGGCGCTGCGGGTGAGCTTTTCCGCGCTGATCCTGCTGTGCGTCTGGCGACCGTGGCGCATGCCGCTGACTCGCGCCAACGCGCGCGCGATCGCGTTGTACGGCGCGGCGCTGGGCGCCACCAACCTGCTGTTCTACATGTCGCTGCGGACCATTCCGCTGGGCCTGGCGATCGCGATCGAGTTCACCGGGCCGCTGGCGGTGGCGGTGCTGTCGTCGCGGCGCGCAATCGATTTCCTGTGGATTGCCTTTGCCGTGACCGGGCTGCTGCTGTTGCTGCCGGTGGGCGATGCCGCCGGCACGCTGGATCCGGTCGGCATCGGTTATGCGCTGGCCGCGGGCGTGGGCTGGGCGCTGTATATCGTGTTCGGGCAGATGGCGGGCAACGCCCACGGCGGGCAGGCGACCTCGCTGGGGCTGACCATGGCGGCGCTGGTGGTGCTGCCGTTCGGCCTGGCGCACGCGGGCACCGCCATGTTCAGTCCGACGCTGCTGCTATTCGGGCTGGCGGTCGGCATCCTGTCGAGCGCGATTCCCTATTCGCTCGAGATGGTCGCGCTCAAGCGCCTGCACCGGCGCACCTTCGGCATCCTGCTGAGCATGGAGCCGGCCATGGGCGCGCTCGCCGGGCTGGTGTTCCTGCATGAGCAGCTGAGCACGGTGCAGTGGCTGGCGATCGCCAGCATCATCACGGCCTCGGTCGGCTGCACCATCACCGCGCGCGGCAAGCGCGCAGCCTGAGGCCAAAGGCTTGCGGCAGCTCAGCGCGCGCTGAACCAGTCCGCCGGCAACCGTTGCGCGCTGCGCGCCGGCTGGGCCAGCGCCAGCGAAACTTCATGCAGGAAGCTGTCCTGCGGATTGCGGCGGCTGGCAAAGCCCAGCCCTTGCAGGATCGCCAGCATGCGCCGGTTCTCGCTGAGCACGTCTCCGCGCAGGCCGTGCAGTCCGGCCGCGCGCGCCAGCTCGCACAGCCTGGCGATCAGGCGCCGGCCCAGACCCTGCCCCTGCCAGGCGTCGGCCACCACCACCGCGAATTCGGCAATCTGGCCGGACACGACATATTCGGCGCTGGCGACGATGGCCTGGCTGCCGTCTTCACCGGGCGCGACCACCACCAGCGCCACGCCACCGTCCCCGGGCGCGGCCAGGCCGGCGACGATTTCGTCCACCACGCGCCCGCCGGTCAGGAAGCGGAAGTAGCGGCTCTCCCGCGACAGCGCATCCACCATTGCGCGCAGCGCCGCGCCGTCCTGCACCCGGGTGCGGCGCAGCATTACCTGCGTGCCCCGTCCCGCGGTCCAGCTTTCCGTCACGCCGCCGCGCATCAAGGCCTGGTTATCCATGCTGCCACCTCTAGCTTCACAATTTGTAGCCAGAGTATAGGAGATAACCTGACTTTTGCAAATGAAGTCAGCATGCTATGCTTCACGGCATCATGACCACTACTGCGTCCGATCTCCGCCATTGCTCGATCGCCTCCACGCTGTCGCTGATCGGCGAAAAGTGGACGATCCTGATCCTGCGCGACGTTTTCCACGGCGTGACGCGCTTCGACGACTTCCTGCGCCGGCTGGAATGCTCGCCGGCGGTGCTGTCGGCGCGGCTCAAGACGCTGACCGATGCCGGCCTGCTGCACAAGGTCGGCTACCGCGAGCCAGGCGAACGCGAGCGCTTCGAGTACCGGCCCACCCGCGCCGCGGTCGAGCTGCTGCCGGTGCTGGTCGGCCTGATGCAATGGGGCGACTGCCACATGGCGCCCGACGGCGGCCCGGTCGAGATCCGCTCGCGCGCGAATGGCAAGCTGGTGCGCGCCGCACTGATCGACGAGGACGGTGCCGAGGTGTCGCCGCGTGACATGCAGATCATCCCGGTGCGAAAGCCCGCCGGCAGCTGACACCACGGCCTTCCGTGCCGCCGGTGCCGCACCGCACCAGCGCAGTCCACCGCACTGCACCATGAGCGTGCCGCGCGCCCCCAACCCGCCCCACCACAGCGCATGCCCCCCGCTTGCGCTCCCGTCGCCCCGCCTTTAACCACCATTGCCCGTCACATAACGGGCTGGCACACCCCTTGCGTAATCGGGTCCGGGCCCGTCAACGGCGACCGGCCCGCCCCCACATACACAGCCCCTATCCCATGTAGCGGCTGTCAGGACAACGGCGTCCCCTGAACCGGCTTCACGCCGGTTTGCGGGACGCCATTTGTTTTTGGAGCAAGTGACGATGACCGGCAAAGCCACCCGCATCGAGCTGCTGAGCTTGAGCACTCCGCAGATGCGCGCCTTCCACCTGACCTGGATGGCGTTCTTCGTGTGTTTCTTCGCGTGGTTTGCCTGCGCGCCGCTGATGCCGCTACTCAAGGGCGAGTTCGGGTTGAGCGCCGGCCAGATCGCCAACATCAATATCGCCGCGGTGGCGGTGACGATCCTGGTGCGCCTGGTGATCGGCCCGATGTGCGATCGCTTCGGCCCGCGCAAGACCTATACCGGGCTGCTGGCGCTGGGCGCGCTGCCGGTGCTGGGCGTGGCGCTGGCGCAGAACTACGAAACCTTCCTGGTGTTCCGGCTGCTGATCGGCGCGGTCGGCGCCAGCTTCGTGATCACGCAGTACCACACCTCGGTGATGTTCGCACCCAACGTGGTCGGCACCGCCAACGCGACCTCGGCCGGCTGGGGCAATGCCGGCGGCGGCGCCGCGCAGGCGCTGATGCCGCTGGTGCTGGCCGCGGTGCTGATGATGGGCGCGGACCACGCCTTCGGCTGGCGCATCGCGCTGCTGGTGCCGGGCGTGCTGATGCTGGTGATGGCGGTGGTCTATTACCGCTTCACCCAGGACTGCCCGGAAGGCAACTACTCGGACCTGCGCGCGCGCGGCATCGAGATCAGCGGCAAGGACGGCGGCAAGGGTGGCGGTGGCTGGGCCAGCTTCCGCGCCGCCAGCGCCAACTACCGCGTGTGGCTGCTGTTCATCACCTACGGTGCCTGCTTCGGCGTCGAGATCTTCATTCACAACATCGCCGCGATGTACTACGTCGACCGCTTCGGCCTGAGCCTGAAGGCCGCCGGCATGGCCGCCGCGAGCTTTGGCTTGCTGGCGCTGTTCGCCCGCGCGCTGGGCGGCTGGTTGTCGGACAAGGCGGCGCGCCGGCGCGGCCTGGATGCACGCGCCACGCTGCTGTTCGCGCTGATCCTGGGCGAAGGCCTGGGCCTGCTGTGGTTCGCGCAGGCCGGCAACGTGGCCATGGCGGTGGTGGCGATGCTGCTGTTCGGCCTGTTCACCCACATGGCCTGCGGCGCCACCTACGCGCTGGTGCCCTTCATCGACCGCAAGGCGCTGGGCGGCGTGGCCGGGATCATCGGCGCGGGCGGCAACGTCGGCGCGGTGGCCGCGGGCTTCCTGCTCAAGGGCCTGGGCAACGTGCAGCAGACCCTGACGGTGCTGGGCGTGCTGGCCACCATTGCCGCGCTGTGCGCCATCGCCATCCGCTTCAGCGCCGAGCACAAGGCGCGCGAGCAGGCGCTGTACGACAGCGCGCTGGCCAGCTGAATTCCATTCGCCCCACAGCACGACAAGCATCACAAGCAGCAAAGACTGACTACCGGACAAGGAAAGCATCATGAAACTGATCATCGTCGGCCACGGCATGGTAGGTCACAAGTTCCTGGAATCGCTGGCGGAAGCCGGTGCGGAAAACCTGGAAGTGACCGTGCTGTGCGAAGAACCGCGTCCCGCCTACGATCGCGTGCACCTGTCCGAGTTCTTCGCCGGCAAGTCGGCCGAAGACCTGTCGCTGGTGCCGGCGGGCTTCTTCGAGCAGCACGACAACATGCTGCTGCGCCTGAACGCGCGCGCCATCGAGATCGACCGCGCCGCGCGCACGGTCAAGGTCTCGACCGGCGAAACCCTGTCCTATGACAAGCTGGTCCTCGCCACCGGCTCCTATCCGTTCGTGCCGCCGGTGCCGGGCAAGGAGCGCAAGGACTGCTTTGTCTATCGCACCATCGAAGACCTCGAGGCGATGCAGGAATGCGGCACGCGCTCTAAGAGCGGCGTGGTGGTCGGCGGCGGCCTGCTCGGGCTGGAATGCGCCAAGGCGCTGCGCGACATGGGCCTCGACACGCACGTGGTCGAGTTCGCGCCGCGGCTGATGGCGGTGCAGGTGGACGAAGGCGGCGGCCGCATGCTGCGCCAAAAGATCGCGGGCCTGGGCGTGACCGCGCATACCGGCAAGAACACCGTCGAGATCGTCGACGGCGAGGACGGCACCCATCGCATGGTGTTCGCCGACGGCACCCATCTCGACACCGACATGATCGTGTTCTCGGCCGGCATCCGCCCGCGCGACGAACTGGCGCGCGCCTGCGGCCTCGAGGTCGGGGCGCGCGGCGGCATCGCGGTCGACAACCACTGCCGCACCTCCGACCCGGACATCTACGCGATCGGCGAATGCGCGCTGTGGGACGGCAAGATCTACGGCCTGGTGGCCCCCGGCTACGACATGGCGCGCGTGGCCGCGCGCCATCTGCGCGGCGAGGCGGCCGAGTTCGGCGGCGCCGACATGAGCACCAAGCTCAAGCTGATGGGCGTGGACGTCGCCAGCATCGGCGACCCGCACGGCACCGTGCCGGGCGCGCGCATCTACCAGTTCAGCGACGACCGCAAGGAGGTCTACAAGAAGCTGGTGGTGTCCGACTGCGGCAAGTACCTGCTGGGTGGCGTGCTGATCGGCGATGCCAGCGAGTACGGCACGCTGCTGCAGATGATGCTGAACAGGATCGAGCTGCCCGAGTCGCCCGAATTCCTGATCCTCCCGGACAGCAGCGGCAAGGCCAAGCCGGCGCTGGGTGCCGACGCGCTGCCCGACACCGCGCAGATCTGCTCGTGCAACAACGTCTCGAAGGGCGAGATCTGCGCGGCCGTCTGCGACGGCTCGACCAGCATCGGCGCGCTCAAGAGCTGCACCAAGGCCGGCACCGCCTGCGGCGGCTGCGTGCCGCTGGTGACGCAGATCATGAAGGCCGAGATGAAGAAGCAAGGGATGGCAGTCAACAACCACCTTTGCGAGCACTTTCCGTTCTCGCGCCAGGAGCTCTACCACCTGGTGCGCGTAGGCAAGTTCAAGACCTTCGACGCGCTGCTGGAAGCGCACGGCAGCGGCATGGGTTGCGACATCTGCAAGCCCACCGTGGGCAGCATCCTGGCCTCGTGCTGGAACGAGTTCGTGCTGAAGGAAGAGCACGCCAGCCTGCAGGACTCGAACGACTACTACCTGGCCAACATCCAGAAGGACGGCACCTACTCGGTGGTGCCGCGCATGCCGGGTGGCGAGGTCACGCCAGAAGGCCTGATCGCGGTGGGCCAGGTCGCGAAGAAGTACGGTCTCTACACCAAGATCACCGGCGGCCAGCGCGTAGACCTGTTCGGTGCGCGTGCCGAGGAACTGCCCTATATCTGGGAAGAACTGATCGCGGCGGGCTTTGAATCGGGGCATGCCTACGGCAAGGCGCTGCGCACGGTGAAGTCGTGCGTGGGCTCGACCTGGTGCCGCTATGGCGTGGGCGATTCGGTCGGCCTCGCGATCGAACTGGAAAACCGCTACAAGGGCCTACGCGCGCCGCACAAGATCAAGTTCGGCGTGTCCGGCTGCACCCGCGAATGCGCCGAGGCGCAGGGCAAGGACGTCGGCGTGATCGCCACCGACAAGGGCTGGAACCTGTACGTCTGCGGCAACGGCGGCATGAAGCCGCGCCATGCCGAACTGCTGGCGAGCGACCTCGACCACGACACGCTGGTGCGCTACATCGACCGCTTCCTGATGTTCTACGTGCGCACCGCCGACCGCCTCCAGCGCACCAGCGTCTGGCGCGACAACCTCGAAGGCGGCCTGGACTACCTCAAGGCCGTGGTGCTCGACGACAAGCTGGGCATCGCCGCCGAGCTGGAAGCCGAGATGCAGCACGTGGTCGACACCTATGAAGACGAGTGGAAGAAGGCCGTGACCGATCCCGAGACGCGCAAGCGCTTCCGCCACTTCGTCAACAGCGACCGCCGCGACGACAACCTGATCTTCATCGAGGAGCGCGGCCAGATCCGTCCGGCCACGCCGGAGGAACGGAACTTGCAACGCTCCCGGCTGAGCCACATTCCCGTGGTGTCCATGCCCGCGAAAGCCGCCTGACCGTGCCCGCAAACAAGGAGAACGTGATGAGCCATCCCCACCATCCCGAAACCTGGACCGCCGTCTGCACCGTACGCGATATCGTGCCCAATACTGGTGTGTGCGCGCTGGTCGACGACCGCCAGGTCGCGGTCTTCCGCATCGGCCGCGGCGACGAGGTCTACGCCATCGACAACTTCGATCCCAACGCGCAGGCCGCGGTGCTGTCGCGCGGGCTGGTCGGCAACCTCGGCGAACGGCTGGTGGTGGCCTCGCCGATCTACAAGCACCACTTCGACCTGCGCACCGGCGAATGCCTCGAGGCGCCCGAGCAGTCGGTCAACGCGTACGCCGCGCGCGTCTATGACGGCAAGGTGTGGATCGCCGCCGGCGTGGAAGTGCGGGAGGCCGAGGAAGAACTCGCCGCCTGACTCTGCCTTCCTGCCCCCGATCGATGCTGCCCCTGCCCACCTGCCCTGCCAACGGAGATGCCGGCATGACGCCTTCCGCCAACCCCCAAGCCCGGCCGCGCCTGGTCGTCGTCGGCAACGGCATGGCCGGCATGCGCACCGTCGAGGAACTGCTGCGCCTGGCGCCGGACCTGTACGACATCACGGTGTTCGGCGCCGAGCCGCACGGCAACTACAACCGCATCCTGCTGTCGCCCGTGCTGGCCGGCGAGAAGACGGTGGCGGACATCATGCTGAACACGCGCGAGTGGTACGAAGAGAACGGCATCGAGCTGCTCGCCGGCGATCCCGTGGTCTCGATCGACCGGCCGCGCCGCGTGGTGCGTTCCGCCTCGGGACGCGAGGTGCGCTATGACCGCCTGCTGCTGGCCACCGGCTCGAAGCCGTTCATCATTCCGGTGCCGGGCCACCAGCTCGACGGCGTGATCGCGTTCCGCGACATCCAGGACGTCGAGACCATGCTGCAGGCCGCGCGCAACCATCGCCACGCGGTGGTGATCGGCGGTGGCCTGCTGGGGCTGGAGGCGGCCAACGGCCTGCTGCGCCAGGGCATGGACGTGACCGTGGTGCACCTGGCCGACTGCCTGATGGAGCGCCAGCTCGACAAGCCCGCCGCCACGCTGCTCAAGGGCGCGCTGGAACGCAAGGGCCTGCGCTTCCTGCTGAGCGCGCACACCGCCGAGATCCTCGGCAGCGAACGCGTCACCGGCGTGCGCTTCAAGGACGGCAGCGAGATCCCCGCCGACCTGGTGGTGATGACCGCCGGCGTGCGCCCCAATATCGAACTGGCCGCCGGCGCCGGCCTGCACTGCGAGCGCGCCATCGTCGTCGACGACACGCTGCAGACCTACGACCCGCGCATCTACGCCGTGGGCGAGTGCGTGCAGCATCGCCAGGCCACCTTCGGGCTGGTCGCGCCGATCTGGGACCAGGCGCGCGTGTGCGCCGCGCACCTGGCCGGTGCCGGCCATCGCCGCTACGTGCAGCAGGCCACCGCCACCAAGCTGAAAGTCACGGGCGTCGACCTGTACTCCGCCGGCGACTTCATCGGCGGCGAAGGCAGCGAAGACCTGGTGCTGCGCGACGCACGCCGCGGCGTCTACAAGCGCCTGGTGCTGCAGGACGGGCGCCTGGTCGGCGCGGTGCTGTACGGCGACGTGCAGGACGGTGCCTGGTATTTCGAGCTGATCCAGCAACGCACACCGGTGGCGGCGCTGCGCCAGCGCCTGCTGTTCGGCAAGGCGCAGTGCGAAGCGCTGGCTGCCTAGCGTCACCCAAGCATATAACGCCCCGCACGGAGAACGCGTGAACCTGTCCGACATCCCGGTTGTATCCGCAACCCTGACCACTACCACCGCCACCACGTGCCCGTACTGCGGCGTCGGCTGCGGCGTGCGTGCCTCGGTGCGCGCCGACGGCCAGGTCGAGATCGCGGGCGACGCGCAGCATCCGTCCAACCAGGGCCGGCTCTGCGTCAAAGGCTCGGCGCTGGGCGAAACGGTCGACCTGGAAGGCCGCCTGCTCCATCCCAAGCTGCGCGACGCCGACGGCCAGTTGCGGCAGGTATCGTGGGACCACGCGCTCGACACCGTGGCACAGGGCTTCACCGACATCATCCGCCGCCATGGACCGGATTCGGTCGCGCTCTACGTCTCGGGCCAGTTGCTGACCGAAGACTACTACGTTGCCAACAAGCTGATGAAGGGCTTTATCGGCAGCGCCAATATCGACACCAACTCGCGCCTGTGCATGTCGTCGGCCGTCGCCGGCCACAAGCGCGCCTTCGGCGAAGACCTGGTGCCGGGCAACTACGAAGACCTGGAACTGGCTGACCTGGTGGTGCTGGTGGGCTCCAACACCGCGTGGTGCCACCCGATCCTGTTTCAGCGCCTGTCCCGGGCCAAGGAAGCGCGCCCCGAGATGAAGATCGTAGCGATCGACCCGCGCCGCACCGCCACCTGCGAACTCGCCGACCTGCACCTGGCGATCCGGCCGGGCACCGACGTGTGGCTGTTCAACGGGCTGCTGAGTTACCTGGCGCGTGAAGGACATGCCAACACCGCCTTCGTCGCCGCCAGCACCGCGGGGCTGGATGAGGCCCTGCAGGCCGCTGACGCCGCCTGCGCCGATCCGGCTGCCGTGGCCCGCGCCTGCAAGCTGAACCTGCAGGACGTGCTGGACTTCTACGCATTGTTCGCGCAGACCGGAAAGACCGTGACGGCCTTCTCGCAGGGCGTCAACCAATCGTCGGCCGGCACCGACAAGGTCAACAGCATCATCAACTGCCACCTGCTCACCGGCCGTATCGGCCAGCCGGGCATGGGCCCGTTCTCGTTGACCGGCCAGCCCAACGCGATGGGCGGGCGCGAGGTCGGCGGCCTGGCCAACATGCTGGCCGCCCACATGGAACTGGCCAACCCGCTGCATCGCGAGGTCGTGCAGGACTTCTGGCAATCGCCCGCGATCGCCGACCGCCCTGGCCTCAAGGCAGTGGAGCTGTTCGAGGCCATCGAGGCCGGCCGCGTCAAGGCGGTCTGGGTGATCGCCACCAACCCGGTGGTGAGCCTGCCCGACGCCGACCAGGTGCGCCGCGCGCTGGCCACGTGCGAACTGGTGGTCAGCAGCGACATCATCGAACGCACCGACACCAACGCCGCCGCGCATGTGCTGCTGCCCGCGCTGGGCTGGGGCGAGAAGGACGGCACCGTGACCAACTCGGAGCGGCGCATTTCGCGCCAGCGCGCCTTCCTTCCGGCGCCGGGCGAAGCGCGCGCCGACTGGGACATCCTGTGCGAAGTGGCACGCCGCATGGGCTTCAGCGGCTTCGACTTTGCCGGCCCGCATCAGATCTTCGACGAACACGCGCGCCTCAGTGCATGGCGCAACGACGACGCGCCGCGCGCGTTCGATATCGGCGGACTGGCCGGCCTGGACCCGGTGCGCTATGACGCGCTGGAACCGGTGCAGTGGCCCGTGCCGGCGCAGGGCGCGCAAGATGCGCGGCGCTTGTTCGGCGATGGCCGCTACGCGCACGCCGATGGCCGCGCCCGCTTTGTCGCCACGCCGCCGCGCGCGCCGGCCCATGCGCCCGACGACGACTTCCCGCTGATCCTGAACACCGGCCGCGTGCGCGACCAGTGGCACACCATGACGCGCACCGGCAAGTCGGCCAAGCTGGCCGACCACCTGCCCGAGCCCTTTGTCGACATGCACCCGCAGGACGCGCTACTGTGCGGCGTGGGCGAGGGCAAGCTCGCGCGCGTCAGCACGCGCTGGGGCGCGATGGTCGCGCGCGTGCGCCACGGCGGCGGCATTCCGCGCGGCAGCGTGTTCGTGCCGATCCACTGGAACGGGCAGTTCAGCTCCGATGCGCGCGTCGGCGCGCTGGTCAATCCGGTGGTCGATCCCGTTTCCGGCGAGCCCGAGTTCAAGCACACGCCGGTGCGGGTCGAGCCGTTCGGCGTGCACTGGCATGGCTTCATGCTGAGCCGCCGCGCGCTGCCGGCCGAAGCGCTGACCTACTGGACGCGCGTGCAGGGCCGCCAGTTCCAGCGCTATGAATTCGCCGGCCGCGACACCGTCTCCGACCGCACCGCCTGGGCCCGCGCGCTGCTCGGCGTGACCGATCCGGACGCGGACTGGCTGGAATACGAGGACCGCGCCGCCGGCGTGTACCACGCGGGCCACGTCGTCGACGACCGGCTCGAGGCCTGCGTCTATGTGTCGACGCGCCCCGAGCTGCCGTCGCGCGCCTGGCTTGCCGGCCTGTTCGGTCGCGAGCGGCTGGAAGACGCCGACCGCATCGGGCTGCTGCTCGGACAGCCGATGGAGAAAGGCGCCGACACCGGCCCGACGGTGTGCTCCTGCTTCGGCGTCGGGCGCAACACCATCTGCGATGCCGTGCGCAAGCACGACCTGAAGACGCCCGCCGAGATCACAGCCTGCGTCAAAGCCGGCGGCAACTGCGGCTCGTGCGTGCCGGAGCTGAAAAAACTGCTGGTGGAGGTGCGCGTGGCCGAAGTGGCCTGATCTTTCGCCAGGCTGATCTTTCACCATGCATTAGGCATCCTTCACGAGAACCAGATTGCTGTCGCCGCGGCTTGCCGCCATGCTAGCCGCGCAACCCTGACAAGCCGCCCCGGACCCATGGCGCGGCACCTATCTGGAGACAGCGATGAAGGATGCGAAGTATCGGCTCGCCGGGCCGCGATGGCTGGCGGGCATGTTGGTAACGGCTTCCGCGATGGCAGGCGCCTCGGGCTCGGCAGCGGCCGACGCCTATCCGGCCAAGCCGATCACCCTGGTCGTGCCCTACTCCGCCGGCGGCCCGACCGATGTCGTCGCGCGCACGCTGGCGCAAGCGATGTCGCAAGACCTTGGCCAGAGCATCGTGGTGGAAAACCGCACCGGTGCCGGCGGCACCGTGGCGGCCGCCTTCGTCGCGCGCGCGCAGGCCGACGGCTATACGCTGCTGATCCACCATAACGGCATGGCGACGGCGCCGGCGCTGTACAAGAAGCTGTCGTATGCGCCGCTGAAGGACTTTGACTACGTCGGCCAGGTAGCGGACGTGCCGATGACGCTGATGGGCCGCAAGGACCTGCCGGCGAAGTCGGTGCCGGAACTGATTCAGTACGTGACGCAGAACAAGGACAAGGTGTCGCTGGCCAATGCCGGCCTGGGCGCCGTGTCCCAGCTGTGCGGGCTGCTGTTCGAACAATCGGTGCACGTCAAGCTGAACGCCATTCCCTACCAGGGCGCGGGTCCCGCGCTTACCGCGCTGCTGGGCGGCCAGGTCGACCTGCTGTGCGACCAGACCACGGCCACGCTGCCCCATATCCAGGCCGATCGCGTGCGCCTGTTCGGCGTTACCACGCCGGCACGGATCAAGGCGCTGCCGCAGGCCCCGACTCTGCAGGAAGGCGGGCTGAAAGGCTTTGACGTCAAGGTATGGCACGGCATCTACGCGCCCAGGGGCACACCGCCGGCCGCCGTCGAACGCCTGACCAGGGCGTTGCAGAAAGGGCTGAAGGACCCGGCCGTGATCAGGAAGCTGGACGGGCTAGGCGCGGAAATCGTTCCGGTCGACAAGCAGACGCCGGACGGGCTGCGGACGCTGCTGAAGGCGGAAAGCGACAAGTGGCAGCCGCTGCTGAAGTCGATGAAGGTGGAGGCCGACTAAGCCCACGCTCCTTTCCCGGCAATACGTTAGAATCTTCCATCTTGCGGGCGGACCTTCCTGGTCCGCCCATCTCGCCTGACTGGTGCCCCCGCGCACCGCTTCTGTCTGCGCCCGACTCCGCGGCGCGGCTCAATTCCCTGATTTAGCTGGTTTTAGCCATCGATGCCGTCGCATTGCCGTCTCGACGCGCGCTTCGGCTCTACGTCATCCCACCGGGAGTTTCCGCATGCCATCGCCGTTCCTTCTGCCAGTCCTGGCCCTTGCCGTCTGCATGGTCGGGGCCGCGGAGTTTATGCTCGCACCGATGCTGGCCCCGCTCGCCTCGGCCTTCAACACGTCTCCGGCGCATGCGTCGGGACTGGTTTCGGCCTACGCCTTGTCCTACGCCGCGGCCGCGCCGTTGATGGGCTGGCTCTCGGATCGCGCCGGACGCCGCAAGGTGCTGCTCGCTGCCATGCTGCTGTTCGCTGTGGATAGCCTTGCGCTGACGCTAGTGCCAACACTGCAGGCCGCCATGGCCCTGCGCATTCTGGGCGGCCTGGCAGCGGCCGCGACGATTCCGACTGTCTTCGCCCTGATCGCCGATCGGATTCCACCTGCGAAACAAGCCGGCGCCATGGGTGGCGTCATGCTTGGCATGACCGCCGGGATCGCAGCTGGGCCCGCCGCGGCTGGTTTGCTGGCGGAGGCCTGGGGATGGCGCGCGCCGTTTCTGTTGATCGCCGGAAGCTGCCTTGCGGCCTTCGGATTAGGCTGGTGGGTGATTCCGCGCGATCTGCCACGCGCCCGCAAGACCAAGGAGTCGTCCATCGAGAAGGCAAGCGCCGGCATCTTCCGCCTTCTGCTTGCAAAAGGTGCATGGAATGGCAGCGCAGTGGCGGGCTACGTCTTTGCGGGAGAAGCGCTGCGGATGCGATATGGGCTCGAGGTGGGAGCCGTCGGCATTGCAGTTTCAGTATTCGGTCTGGGGCTGGGAATCGGCAATACGCTGGCAGGACATTGCCGGCGTTACCTGCGCGAAGAAGACACCCTCGTTCTCGCTACCGTGGTGGTCGCCTGCGCCATGACATTATTCCTGACGGCCGCGATCGGGCTGCCGGTAGCGCTGGGATGCTTGCTGGCGTGGGGAGCGGCGCTGGGTATCGCGGCACCTGCCAGCACCGCCATCCTCGCGCAGCGGGCCGGTGCAAACAAGGGAAAGGTGTTGGCGGCGTCGGAAAGCGTCAATAACGTGGCCGTGCTGATGCTGTTGCCGGTCGCTGCAAGCGCGTCGGCAACATACGGTGTCACGCCTGCCTCGGCATTGCTGGGCGGAATCTGCCTGGCGGGCGCCATCCTCAGTGCCACGGTTCGGCGTCGGGAAGTCTAGCAAGGAAGCGCGAGCGCGGCCTAATTCGCCGCGCCAAAGACAAAACCCCTCGCAGCACACGCTGTCGAGGGGTTTTGCAGTATAAGAGCCTGGCGATGACCTACTTTCACACGGGAATCCGCACTATCATCGGCGCGGAGCTGTTTCACGGTCCTGTTCGGGATGGGAAGGGGTGGTTCCAGCTCGCTATGGTCACCAGGCATGAGGGGTTGTGGCGCTGTCGGGTTGGGACAGCGTCACGAATCGGGATGTAGTTGGGGTTGTGCGTATCTGGCACAGACACGATCACACACACCAGGTGAAACACACTGGTTATAGGATCAAGCCTTACGGGCAATTAGTACTGGTTAGCTTAACGCATTACTGC
>NZ_QKZN01000010.1:0-162230 GCF_003254285.1 Cupriavidus phytorum | reverse complement strand
CGGCCGATGCCGGTGATGATGCCGGCGCCGGGCGCGGCATCGTCGTACATGTCGTACGCGGCCAGCTGCGACAGCTCCAGGAACGGCGTGCCGGGGTCGAGCAGCTGCTGCACGCGCTCGCGCGGCAGCAGCTTGCCGCGCGCCAGGTGCTTGTCGCGCGCGGCCGCGCCGCCGCCTTCGGCGAGCTTCGCGATCTTTTCCTGCAGGTCGGCAACCAGGTCCTGCATTGCCTGCGCATTGGTCCTGAACGACTCGGAGCGGGCGTTCAGCTTGGTTTCAATTACCGCCATAGGGGCCTCGGGCAGTCGGTTATCGGTTGTACAGGGTTAATCTCTCGGACCTGGCACTCAGGCCGTCCGGGATTCATCGAGGTTCAGTTCACGCACCATCTGGTCGCGCATCACGAACTTCTGCACCTTGCCGGTCACGGTCAGGGGCATCTCGTCGACAAAGCGGATGTAGCGCGGAATCTTGTAGTGCGCGATCTGATCGCGGCAGAACGCGCGGATCTCGTCTTCGGTGGCACTCTCGCCCGGCTTCAGCACGATCCACGCGCACACCTCCTCGCCATACTTGGCATCGGGCACGCCGAACACCTGCACCGCCTGGACCTTGGGATGGCGGAACAGGAATTCCTCGATCTCGCGCGGGTAGATGTTCTCCCCGCCGCGGATCAGCATGTCCTTGACGCGGCCGACGATATTGCAGTAGCCCTCTTCGTCAATGGTGGCGAGGTCGCCGGTGTGCATCCAGCCGTCGCGGATGGCTTCGGCGGTGCGGGCCTGGTCGTCCCAGTAGCCCAGCATCACCGAATAGCCGCGCGTGCACAGCTCGCCTTTCTCGCCCACCGGCACGGTGGCGCCGCTGGCATCGACGATCTTGACCTCCAGGTGCGGCTGGACCCGGCCCACCGTAGTGGTGCGCTTGTCGAGCGGATCGGTGGTGCTGCTCTGGAACGACACCGGACTGGTCTCGGTCATGCCATAGGCGATGGTCACCTCGGACATGTGCATCTGCGCCACCACCCGCTTCATGGTCTCGATCGGGCACGGCGAGCCGGCCATGATGCCGGTGCGCAGCGAGGAGAAGTCGTAGTCGGCGAAACGCGGATGGTCGAGCTGCGCGATAAACATGGTCGGCACGCCGTGCAGCGCGGTGCAGCGCTCTTCGCTGACCGCGCGCATGGTGGCCTCGGGCTCGAAGGCCTCGCCCGGGAACACCATCGCCGCGCCGGTCGACACACACGCCAGCACCGACAGCACCATGCCGAAGCAGTGGTAGAACGGCACCGGGATGCACAGCTTGTCCTGCTCGGAGAAGCGCATCGCCATGGCGATAAAGCGCGCGTTGTTGACGATATTGCGATGCGTGAGCGTGGCGCCCTTGGGCGCGCCGGTGGTGCCGCTGGTGAACTGCACGTTGATCGGGTCATGGCGGTCGAGCTGCGCCGTGATGCGGTCGAGCTCCGCGCGCGCCACGCTGGCGCCGCGCGCCAGCACCTCGGCATAGCGGATCATGCCCGGGGTCTCGCCCTCGCCCATGCGGATCACCCAGCGCAGCGACGGCAGCCGCGCGGCCTGCAGCGCGCCCGGCGCGCTCGTGGCCAGCTCCGGCGCCAGCGCCTGCAGCATCTCGAGGTAGCGCGAGGTCTTGAAAGCCTCGGCGGCAACGATGGCCTTGACGCCGACCTTGTTCAGCGCGTACTCCAGCTCCGCCAGCCGGTACGCCGGATTGATGTTGACCAGCACCAGGCCCAGCCGGGCGGTGGCGAACTGGGTCACCAGCCACTCCACGCGGTTCGGCGCCCAGATGCCGACGCGATCGCCCCTGGCCAGGCCAAGCGCGTGCAGCCCGGCTGCCAGCGCATCGATGGCTTCGGCAAACTCGCGCCAGTTCCAGCGTACGCCCTGCTCGCGAAAAACCACGGCCTCGCGTTCCGGGAACGCTGCCACGGTCTGCGCCAGCAGCGCCGGCACGGTCTGCTCGGACAGCGCAATGCTGGTGTCGCCACGGACGTGCGATAGCCCGCCGATCGGCAGGATGGTGGGAAGCGGCTCTCCCTGCATCTTCATTGTTGTCTCCAAAGCGCTCGGTTTCGACTTGAGTTGAGCGAAACTCAAGGTCACGAATATCGCCGGGGTGATTCACCCAGTCAGGGTTAACCCCGTGAAGCTGCTGTCAGTGCTGCCGGATAGCCGATCGACTTCCGGTCTCGTCACATCGGAATGACGGAAAGGTATACGGGCCGGCCGGAAAATTCAACATTAATTTGAGGCTTACTCAACTTCGCGCGGAAATGGAGTACGATGTGACGGCATTGCGCCGCGACCGCCTGGTCCGCGCAGCCGCAGTTCCGCGCCCTGCACCGGGTACGGCCTATCATTCGCGCTTTCGCCTGCCGGGGATACCGACACCATGGAAGACAACGCCGCCACCCGCCGGATACCGTCCGGCGCCAGGGCGGAACAACGCATCCGCGACATCCTGCGCGTCAGCCGAGAGGTGTTCGCCGAACTGGGCTACGACAAGACCACCACCACCGAGATTGCCCAGCGCCTGGGCGTGTCCGAGGCCACGGTGTTCACGTACTTCCAGAGCAAGCGCAAGCTGTGCGTGCGGGTCATCGAGGACTGGTACGACGAAATCATCGACGCGGTCGAGCGCGGCATGCCGCGCGAGCAGAGCACCAGGGACCAGCTGGCGTTCTACGTGAAGACGCACCTGCGCCTGTTCCTGATCCAGGGCACCGGGCTGTGCGCGCTGGTGCTGTCGGAAGGACGGGCCAAGGGGCCGGAGCTGGGGCAGGAGTTCGTGCCGCTGCAGCGCCGCTATACGGCGCCGCTGATGGAGCTGCTGGCGCGCGGCCGACAACATGGCGAGATTCGCGCCGACCTGCCGCTGAGCCTGTTGCGTTCCGCCATCCTGGGGCCGATGGAGCATATCCTGTGGGACGCCATCGCGCGCGAGCGCGAGGTCGATATCGACAAGACCGCCGCGGGCATGGTGGCCCTGCTGTGGCCCGCGCTGCAGCCCGCGAATCTCGAGCTGGAGGCGCTGCGCGCCTTCCATGGCGAAGTCGGCGCGGCGCTGAGGAAGCTGGACAACGCCTGACCGGAGCGCCGGGCACCGCGCGCAAAATCCTTGTACGCTGGAGGCCGGGGTTGTTTCCATCGCGGAGATTGCGACATGGCCATCCAGCTCAACCACACCATCGTCTTCTCTCACGACAAGCAGGTCTCGGCGGACTTCCTGTGCGAGGTCCTGGGCCGCCCGCCGGCCGAGCCGTTCGGGCCCTTCCTCGGCGTGGCGCTGGACAACGGCGTGACGCTCGACTTCATGGACGCGCAGGGCGAGATCGCCATGCAGCACTATGCCTTCCTGGTCAGCGACGCCGAGTTCGACCACGGTTTTGCGCGGGTCCGCGCGCACCGGCTCACCTACTGGGCCGACCCGTACCGGCGCCGCCCCGGCGAGGTCAATACCGATGACGGTGGCCGGCGCATCTATTTCGAGGATCCCAGCAAGCACTTCCTCGAGATCTTCACCAGGGGCTGAGACCCGACGCGGCCTTGCCGTGCCTTTGGCGAGACAGCGGCAGGCGCCGCCTGTGCCGTCCTGCGCTTGGTTGATGCGGTTGCGCCTCATAGAATGAAATGGCCTGGTTTCCGCCGCATCCAAGGACCATGCAGACCGCCGCCTCCCCCTACCAGCCCGTGCGCGAGCGGCGCACGCTGACTTGCTTCCTGCTGGCCCTGCTCATGCACCTGCTGCTGGGGGCCCTGCTGTACTACGGCGTGCGCTGGCGCAATGCCGTGCCGACCGGGGTCGCCGCGGAACTGTGGGAGCCCGTGCCCGAGGCCACCGTGCCCGAGCCCGTGATCAGGCCGGCGCCGACCCCGCAGCCCGTCGAGGAGGAAGACGCCGATATCTCGCTGCAGGAAAAGCAGCGCAAGGCCAGGCAGGCCGAGCGCGAGGCCCAGCGCGAGGCCGAGCAGCAGCGGCAGCGCGAAACCCAGGCCCGCGCCGAAGCGGCGCGCAAGGAGGCGCAACGCAAGGCCACGGAAGCGCAGCGCCAGGCCAGCAATGCCGAGCGCCAGGCCGAACTGGCGCGCCTGCGCGCGCAGGCGGGCGGCGCCGGGGCCACGGCCAACACCGGGGCCGGTTCCGGATCGTCGGCCAGGCCGTCGTCGGGCTATGCCGAGCGCGTGCGCCAGCGGGTCAAGCCCAACATCATCTTCAACGACGATGTCGCCGGCAATCCGGCGGCGGTGGTCGCCGTGCACATGGCGCCCGATGGCTCGCTGCTGTCGACGCGGCTCGCCAAATCCAGCGGCAATGCCGGCTGGGACAACGCGGTGCTGCGCGCGGTGCAGCGCTCGGACCCGCTGCCGCGCGACAGCAACGGCGTGGCGCCGTCCAATATCCTGATCACGTTCTGGCCCAAGGACGAGGGCGGCTAGCCCGGGGCCACGACCGCATCCCGTAGCGTGCGCTCCCGCACCAACGACGGTCAGATAGAAAAAAATTCCAATAAATGTCGTTATATCGGAATGGCATTACAATTCCAGCCTGCCTGGAAGGACAAATCGCATGCCTGTGCTACCGCCGGTCCATATCATGAATAGACAAGAACAAGCCGACGAAGCCCGCCATGACGACCGCCTCACCCGTTATTGCCTCTCCTCTTGCCGCCGCCCGCCAGGCCGGCGCCCCGCTCGACCGGCTGGCGCTCGACCTCGCCGACATCTTCAGCAACAGCGCGCGCCTGGTTGCCAGCCACATCGCGCAGCATCTGCCCGACACCGAAACGCTGCTGGCGGCGTTGCCGCCGGGTGCCTTGCTTGGCGCCGCCGACACCTATACCCGGCACCTGGTCTACGGCGATCCGCTGGAGCGCTTCTCGGCCATGGTGCTGGTCTGGCGCCCGGGCCAGGCCAGCCCGGTGCATGGCCACCGCACCTGGTGCGCCTACCGCGTGCTGCGCGGCACGCTGACCGAGCAGCACTACCGGTGGGATCCCGCCAGCCGGCACGCGCGCCATGCCAGCACCGTCACGCGCAGCGCCGGCGATACCTTCAGCGTGCCGGGCGGCCTGCAGCATATCCACGCGCTCGGCAACGCCAGCGACGAGATCGCGGTTTCCCTGCATCTCTACGGGGTCAGCCGCGACCATATTGCAACCGGCGTGAACCTGCTGGTGCCCGCCGACGCCTGACCGACCCGCTGCGCGCCTGGTGCGGGCGCTCCCTCTCCAACTGACCGCCACGCACCATGGACCGCTACGACAAACAGATCCTCGCCCTGCTGCAGGAAGACGCCACCTTGCCGGTGGCGGAAATCGGCGAGCGGGTCGGCCTGAGCTCGACCCCGTGCTGGCGCCGCATCCAGAAGCTGGAGGAAGCCGGCCTGATCCGCAAGCGCGTGGCGCTGCTCGACGCCGCCAAGCTCAATGCCGGCGTGACCGTGTTCGTCTCCGTCCGCACCAGCCAGCACAACGTGAAATGGCTCAAGCAGTTCCACGGACTGGTGTCGTCGATCCCGGAAGTGACCGAGTTCTACCGCATGGCGGGCGACACCGACTACCTGCTGCGCGTGGTGGTGCCCGATATCGCTGCCTACGACCGCGTCTACAAGAAGCTGATCCAGGGCGCCGAGCTGGCCGACGTCAGCTCCAGCTTCGCGATGGAGCAGATCAAGTACACCACCGCGCTGCCGCTGGACTATGCCTGAGGCGGCACTTGAACGGCCGTAGCGCAGCGGCCGGACTGGCGCGCCCTTGCAATTTCCGCCATGGCAGCGGCGTCTGCCGCGCTTTTCAGCGCATCCTGTTGCAAATACCACGCATTCCGGCAGACTAGCCGCCACGCATTCCGGGCCCGGAACCTGCTGCGACGCAGCAATGGCTGTAGAATATGCGGCCCCTATTCAAACGGCCGCGGCCAACGGTTATCCGCCCCGCCCCCGCCGAACCCCACGCGAGCCTTGACAGCAGGTTGGAATCACGCGCCCTCGTGCGCACTGCCGTCGACACGCGATGCACGAAGGAAACAGCAGTCAATGACAAGTGGCGCACAACGAACGGCAGCCAAAACACGAGCAGCAGCAGTCAAGGACAACGGCCAGGCCAGCCCGGCCGCGGCACACACTGATCCGACGGCCGAAGCCGCCGCGCGCAGCCAGCAGCTGCGCGCGCTGATCCAGCTGGGCAGGCAGCGCGGCTACCTGACCCACGCGGACATCAGCGACCACCTGCCCGAGAACTTCACGGATACGGCCGCGATGGAAAGCATCGTCGGCACCTTCGCCGAGATGGGCGTGAAGATCTACGAGCAGACCCCGGATGCCGAGACCCTGCTGCTCAGCGACGGCCCGGTGGTGGCCTCCGACGAGCAGGCCGAAGAGGAAGCCGAGGTCGCGCTGGCCACGGTCGACTCCGAGTTCGGCCGCACCACCGACCCGGTGCGCATGTACATGCGCGAAATGAGCTCGGCCACGCTGCTGACGCGCAAGCAGGAAGTCGAGATCGCCAAGCGCATCGAGGAAGGCCTGAACAACATGGTCCACGCGATCTCGGCGTGCCCGTTCACCGTCGCCACCATCCTCGAGCTGTCGGCCAAGGTCGCCGCCAACGAGATCGGCATCGACGACGTGGTCGACGGTCTCAGCGACGAGACCATCGCCGAGCCGGCCGCCGCCGCCGCGGATGACGCCGACGACAGCAGCCTCGACAGCACCGACGAGTCCGACGAAGACGACGACGACAGCGCCGATGAAGGCAGCAGCGGCCAGCAAAGCGCCGAAGCCGACCTGGCCCGCCTGCGCGACGAATGCATGAAGCGCTTTGCGCGCGTCGCCGAGCAGTTCGAGCGCATGCGCGCCGAAAGCGAAGCCGGCCGCGCCGCCGCCCCGGCCTTTGCCGCCGCGCGCGACGCGGTGCGCGAAGAGCTGCGCACCATCCGCTTTACCGCCCGCACCATCGAGCGCCTGTGCGCCAACGTCCAGGGCATGGTCGACGAGGTGCGCGCGATCGAGCGCCAGGTGGTGCAGCTGCTGGTCGAGCGCTGCGGCATGGAGCGCGAGGATGTCATCGCGCGCTTCCCCGGCAACGAGACCAACCTGGCCTGGGGCCAGGGCCTGGCCGCCGAAGGTCGCCCCTACAGCGCCGCGGTCGCGCGTGCGCTGCCGGACCTGGAAGCGCACCAGCAGAAGCTGATCGACATCCAGTCCCGCGCGGCGCTGTCGCTGGCCGAGCTGAAGTCGGTCAACCGCAAGATGCTGGCGGCCGAGCGCCAGATGCGCCAGGCCAAGCACGAGATGACGCAGGCCAACCTGCGCCTGGTGATCTCGATCGCGAAGAAATACACCAACCGCGGCATGCAGTTCCTGGACCTGATCCAGGAAGGCAACATCGGCCTGATGAAGGCGGTCGACAAGTTCGAATACCGCCGCGGCTGGAAATTCTCCACCTACGCCACCTGGTGGGTGCGCCAGGCGGTCACGCGCGCCATCGCCGACCAGGCCCGCACCATCCGCGTGCCGGTGCACATGATCGAGCAGATCAACAAGCTCAACCGCCTGTCGCGGGAGATCATGCAGCAGACCGGCAAGGAACCCGATCCGGCGGTGCTGGCCGAGCGCCTCGACATGACCGAGGACAAGGTGCGCTCGATCATGAAGATCGCCAAGGAGCCGGTGTCGATGGAGACCCCGGTGGGCGAGGACGGCGACACCAGCCTGGGCGACATGATCGCCGACTCGGACACCGCCACGCCCGCCGATGCCGCGCTGCAGGCCGGCCTGCGCGCGGTGGTGCGCGAGATGCTCGACGAACTCTCGCCGCGCGAGGCCAAGGTGCTGCGCATGCGCTTCGGCATCGACATGTCGACCGACTACACGCTGGAAGAAGTCGGCAAGCAGTTCGACGTTACGCGCGAGCGCATCCGCCAGATCGAAAGCAAGGCGATGAAGAAGCTGCGGCATCCCAGCCGCGCGGACCAGTTGATCACCTATCTGCGCGACGCCTGAGCGGTCCTTCGCATCCGCGCACAGAGGAGTGTTATCCATGCCTGACCCGAACCTCTCTTTCTTTGGCAGGCTCTCGCTTGCCATGGGCACCTTCTTCGCGATCCTTGGCAACCGCGAGCTGGCCGCCGGCATCAAGCGCCTGCGCGCAGGCGAGCCCGCCGCGCAGGCCGCCCCGGCCCCGGTGACGGCACCCGCCCCGGCGCCGGTTGCCGAGCCCGCCCCCGCGCTGAAGGAAGCCAGCCCGGTGGCCGCGCTGCAATTGCTCGGACTGCTGCAGCGCGACGCCCGCTTCGTCGACTTCGTCGAGGAAGACATCGCGCGCTATGCCGACGCCGAGATCGGCGCCGCCGCGCGCCTGGTGCACGATGGCTGCCGCGCGGTGCTGCGCGAGCATTTCACCATCCGCCCGGTGCGCGAAGAGGCCGAGGGCAGCCGCGTGACGCTGGCCGACGGCTTCGATGCCAGCGCGATCCGCCTGACCGGCAACGTGGTCGGCAGCGCGCCGTTCCATGGCGCCATCAGCCATCGCGGCTGGAAGGTCGAGGAAGTGCGCCTGCCGCGCCTGGCCGAGCGCCACGACGCCAGCGTGATCGCCCCCGCCGAGGTGGAGCTATGAGCGAGGCCCGCTACGCCATCGGCATCGACCTGGGCACGACCCACAGCGCGGTCTCCTACGTCGACCTGGCTGCCAGCGATGGCGAGAACACCAGCCAGCGCGTGCTGCCGATCGCGCAGCTGACCGCGCCCGGCGCGGTCGAGGACCTCGACCTGCTGCCCTCGTTCCTGTACCTGCCGCACGAAAGCGAACTGGCCCCGGGCGACCTGAACCTGCCGTGGAGCGCCGCGCGCGACTTCGCGGTCGGCGAGATGGCGCGCAGCCGCGGCGCGGGCACGCCGATCCGGCTGGTGTCCAGCGCCAAGAGCTGGCTGTGCCATCCCGGCGTGGACCGCCGCGCGGCGATCCTGCCGGCCGACGCGCCGCCGGAGGTGCCGCGCGTATCGCCGCTGGAGGCCTCAGTGCGCTACCTGACGCATCTGCGCGAAGCGTGGGACCAGGCCCATCCCGACGCACCGTTCGGCGAGCAGGACGTCACCGTGACGATCCCGGCATCGTTCGACCCTGCCGCGCGCGAACTGACCGCCGAAGCCGCCGCGGCGGCCGGCTATGCCCGCATGACCCTGCTCGAGGAGCCGCAGGCCGCGCTCTACAGCTGGATCCAGAAAAGCGCCGGCCAGTGGCGCAAGCAGGTCAGGGTGGGCGACATCATCCTGGTGGTCGATGTCGGCGGCGGCACCACCGACCTGTCGCTGATCGCCGTGATCGAGCGCGACGGCAACCTTGAGTTGCATCGCATCGCGGTCGGCGACCACATCCTGCTGGGCGGCGACAACATGGACCTGGCGCTGGCCCACGTGGTGGCGCGCAAGCTGGCGGCGCAGGGCACGCAGGCCGATCCGTGGCAGCTGCGCGCGCTGACCTACGCCTGCCGCGCGGCCAAGGAAACGCTGCTGACCGACCCGGCCACCGATGCCGTGCCGCTGGTCGTGCCCAGCCGCGGTTCGAAGCTGATCGGCGGCTCGATCCGCACCGAGCTGACCCGCGCCGAACTGACCCAGACCATTCTCGAAGGGTTCTTCCCGCAAGTCGACGCCGCGGCGCGCCCGGTCACCCGGGCCCGCGCCGGCCTGACGCAGCTGGGCCTGCCCTACGCGCAGGATGCGGCCATCACGCGCCACCTGGCCGCGTTCCTGGGCCGGCAAGCGGGCGCGCTGGCCGAGATCGAAGGCCTGCAGGCCACGCAGCCGGAAGGTGCCAGCTTCCTGCGCCCCACCGCCGTGCTGTTCAACGGTGGCGTGTTCAAGTCGGGCCTGCTGGTCGAGCGCATCCTGCAGACGCTCAACGGCTGGCTCGCTGCCGAGGGCGCGGCGCCGGCGCGCCTGCTCGACGGCGCCGAGCTGGACCTGGCGGTGGCGCGCGGCGCGGCCTATTACGGCTACGTGCGGCGCGGCAAGGGCGTGCGCATCCGCGGCGGCACCGCGCGCGCCTACTACGTCGCGGTGGAATCGTCGATGCCCGCGGTGCCGGGCTTCGAACCGCCGATCCAGGCGCTGTGCGTGGCCCCGTTCGGCATGGAAGAAGGCACCGAGGCCGAGCTGCCGCCGCAGGAATTCGGCCTGGTGGTCGGTGAGCCGGTGCACTTCCGCTTCTTCGGCTCGTCGGTGCGGCGCCAGGACCAGGTCGGCACCCTGCTCGACTTCTGGGGGCCGGAGGAACTGCAGGAGCTGGAAGAGATCCAGGCGACCCTGCCCGCCGAAGGCCGCACCGCCGGCGAAGTGGTGCCGGTGAGGCTGCATGCGCGCGTGACCGAGGCCGGCACGCTCGAACTCGAGGCCGTGCCGCGCGCCAGCGGCGAACGCTGGAAGGTGCAATTCGACGTGCGCGGCAACGCCGATGCCTGAAGCCGCGGCAGCGGCGATGAAGCAGTCGATGAAGCAATACATCGTCGGCATCGACCTCGGCACCAGCAACACGGTGGTGGCCTACGCCCGGGCCGGCTCCGACGATATCCGCGTGCTCGACATCGACCAGCTGGTCGCGCCGGGCGAGGTCGCGGCCCGCCCCCTGCTGCCGTCGGTGCGCTACCACGCGGCGCCGGGCGAGCTCAACGGCGATGACCTGCAGCTGCCCTGGCAATCGGCCGCCAGCGCGGCCGCGCGCCGCACCGTGTTCGGCCGCCTCGCGGCGACGCTGGGCGCGCAGGTGCCGGGCCGGCTGGTGGCCAGCGCCAAGAGCTGGCTGTCGCATGCCTCGGTCGACCGCACCGCGCCGATCCTGCCCTGGGGCGGCGAGGAGGATCTCGACAAGATTTCACCGGTGGTCGCCAGCGCGAGCTATCTCGGCTATGTCTGCGCCGCCTGGAACCACCGCTTCCCCGACGCGCCGCTCGAACAGCAGGACGTGGTGCTGACCGTGCCGGCGTCGTTCGACGAGGGCGCGCGCGCGCTGACGCTCGAAGCCGCGCGCCTGGCGGGCCTGCCCGCGTTGCGCCTGCTGGAAGAGCCGCAGGCCGCGCTCTACGACTGGCTGTTCCACCATCGCCAGACGCTGGAGCAGGACCTTGCGCAAACCCGGCTGGTGCTGATCTGCGACGTCGGCGGCGGCACCACCGACCTTACGCTGATCCGCGTGGCAATGCAGGACGGGCAGACGCAGCTGACACGCATCGGGGTGGGCAACCACCTGATGCTCGGCGGCGACAACATGGACCTGGGGCTGGCGCACCAGGTCGAAGCGCGCCTGGGCGAAGGCGCGCCGGCGCAGCCGCGCCTGTCGGCCGCGAGCCTGTCGCAGCTGGTGGCGCGCTGCCGCGCCGCCAAGGAACAACTGCTGGGCGCGGACGCGCCCGATGCCGTCAACGTGACGCTGCTGGGCGCGGGCTCCCGGCTGGTCGGCGGCGCGCGCTCGGTGCAGTTGACGCGGCAGGAAGTCGAGCGGCTGGTGGTCGACGGCTTCTTCCCCAACGTGCCGGCCAGCGAACGGCCGCGGCGCGCGCGCGGCGCCATCGTCGAGTTCGGCCTGCCCTATGCCGCCGATCCCGCCGTGACCCGCCACGTCGCCGCCTTCCTCGGCCAGCATGCGGCGCAGGCCCGCGCCGCGCTCGGCATGGAGGACGCGCCGGACGATGCCCTGCCGGTGCCGGACACGCTGCTGCTCAACGGCGGCGTGTTCCGCGCGCAGGCGCTGGCGGAGCGCATCGCCGACACGCTGGGCGGCTGGCGCGGCACGCCGCTGCAGGTGCTGCACAACGCCGACCCCGACATTGCCGTGGCCCGCGGCGCGGTCGCGTATGCGCGCGCGCGCGCCGGCCAGGCGCCGCGCATCGGCGGCGGCTCGGCGCGCAGCTATTTCCTGGTGCTCGACGATGGCGCCGCCGGCCAGCAAGGCATCTGCCTGCTGCCGCGCGGCACCGAGGAAGGCCACGAGATCCACCTCAGCGACCGCACTTTCGCCTTGCGGCTGGGGCACCCGGTGCAGTTCCACCTGGTGTCATCGGTGGCCGAGACGCCCTACCAGCCCGGCGCGCTGACCGACCTGTCCGGCGGCGACTTCGTGCGCCTGCCGCCGATCGCCACCGTGGTGCCGACACGCGGCGCCGGCGGCCCGCGCGAAACGCCGGTGCAGATCACCACGTCGCTGACCGAGGTCGGCACGCTCGAAGTCCACTGCATCAATACCGGCGATGCCGCGCAGCGCTGGCGCCTGGAGTTCCAGCTGCGCGGCAACGATGCCGCCGCGGCACCCGCGGCGCCAACGGCCCACCCATCGCTGCCGCAGGCTTTGGAACTGATCGACCGCACCTTCGGCGCGCGTTCGCAGGAGGTCGGGCCGAAGGAAGTCAAGCGCCTGCGCGCGCAGCTGGAGCAGATCCTGGGCGCGCGCGAGCAGTGGGACAGCGCATTGCTGCGCGAGCTGTTCGGCGCCTTGTGGGAGCGCGCCAGGCGCCGCCGCCGCACCGCCGACCATGAGCGCCTGTGGCTGAACCTGGCGGGCTATTGCGTGCGCCCCGGCTTCGGCTATCCGCTCGACGAATGGCGCGTCACGCAGCTGTGGTCGCAGTACGACCAGGGCATCCAGTACGTCAACGAAAGCCAGAACTGGTCGGAATGGTGGACGCTGTGGCGGCGCGCCGCCGGCGGGCTGGACGAAAGCGCGCAGCTGCGCCTGCTGGAAGACATGGCCTTCTACCTGCAGCCACCAGGCAGCGCGCACTTCAAGAAACCGGCCGGGCCCGCCCGGGGCGGCTATGCCGACATGGTGCGGCTGGCCGGCTCGCTCGAGCGCCTGCCCGTCGACGCCAAGACCGAGCTGGCCGGCTGGCTGCTGACCCGGCTGCGCAAGCCGTCCGAGAACAACCAGGGCTGGTGGGCGGTGGGCCGGATCGGCGCGCGCATGCCGTTCTACGGCAGCGCGCACAGCGTGGTGCCGGCCGATACCGCTGGCCAGTGGCTGGACGCCATCCTGGCGCTCGACTGGAAAAAGGTCGAGCCGGCCGCGTTCGCCGCGGTGCAGATCGCACGCATGACCGGCGACCGCACCCGCGACCTGCCCGACGCGCTGCGCGCGGACGTGGTGCGCCGGCTGGAAGCCGCCAGCGCGCCGCCGGGCTGGATCGCGATGGTGCGCGAGGTGGTCGAACTCGACGCCGCCGACGAGGGACGGGTATTCGGCGAGGCGCTGCCGGCCGGCCTCAAGCTGATCGCGGGCTAGCCAGCCCGTGGCCGGGAGGGCCGGCAAGCGCCTCGTTTGCCACTTGCCGGCGCCTGCGCAGCCGATGACCTACGATGACGGTAGGCTCCCCGGGAGTCCCATCGTGCAGCCGTCCGCCCGCCATCCCTCTATCGTCCTTCTCGCCTCGCTCGCCGTTGCCGCCATGGCATCGGCCGGGCTGTGCCGCGCCGACGACGCACGGCAGAAGCAGCGCGCGGAGATGGTCAGCGAGATTGCCGCGATCGACGCCGGCGCCGGCGTGCCCAACCGCAGCCACGGCATCGCCCCGGGCGTGATGGCCGTGATGGGCCAGGTGCCCCGCCATGAGTTCGTACCGGACCCGCAGAAGCCGCACGCCTACGAGAACCGGCCATTGCCGATCGGCCATGGCCAGACCATTTCGCAGCCGTATATCGTGGCGCTGATGACCGACCTGCTGCGGGTCCAGCCGGGCGACAGCGTGCTCGAGATCGGCACCGGCTCCGGCTACCAGGCCGCGGTGCTGAGCCACCTGGCGCGCGCGGTCTACACCATCGAGATCATCGAGCCGCTCGGGCGCCAGGCGTGCGAGCGCCTGAAGCGGCTGGCCTACCGGCAGGTGGCGTGCAAGGTGGGCGACGGCTACTACGGCTGGGACGAGCACGCGCCCTATGACGCCATCGTCGTCACCGCCGCGGCCAGCCACGTGCCGCCGCCGCTGATCCGCCAGCTCAAGCCGGGCGGGCGCATGGTGATCCCGGTGGGCGCGCAGTTCCTGACGCAGTACCTGCTGCTGGTGGAAAAGTCCGCTGACGGCAGCGTCAGCACCCGGCAGATCCTGCCGGTGCGCTTCGTGCCGCTGGTCGGCAAGCACTGAGGCGCGGCACCCGGGCCGGCCGCCTCACGCGATGAACGCGATGCCACGCCCGCCGCTGTTCGCCCTGGCCTTGCTGTCCGCCGCCGCGCTGGGCTACGAAATCCTGCTGATGCGGCTGCTTTCGATCATCCTGTGGCATCACTTCGCCTACATGATGATCAGCGTGGCCCTGCTCGGCTACGGCGCCGCGGGGGCGCTGGTGGCACTGGCGCAGCCGGTGCTGGTGCGGCATTTCGTGCCGGTGTTTGCCGGCGGCGCGCTGCTGTTCGGCATCAGCGCCCTGGTCTGCTTCGAGCTTGCGCAGCGGGTCGGCTTCAACCCGCTGGAAATCCTGTGGGAGCCCACGCAGCCGCTGCGCCTGGTGGCGATCTACCTGCTGCTGTTCGTGCCCTTCCTGTGCGCGGCCACCAGCGTGTGTTTGAGCTTTGCGCGCTTCCCGCTGCAGGTGCCCCGGCTCTACAGCTTCGATATCCTTGGCGCCGGGCTGGGCAGCTTGGGCATCATCGCCGCGCTGTTCGTGCTGGCTCCGGTCGATGCCCTGCGCCTGGTCAGCATGGCGGGCATGGCGGCCGCGGCGCTGGCCTGCTTCGAATGCCGCTCCTACCGCTCCAATCGCCCCTGGCTGCCGGCGCTGCTGCTGGCGATGGCAGCCGTGCCGGCGGCCATCCCCGGCAGCTGGATGGCATTGCGGCCGTCGGAGTACAAGGAGCTGAGCCAGGCGCTGCGCGTCGCCGGCGCGCGCGTGGTGGCGCAACGCTCGAGTCCCCTCGGCCAGGTCACGGTGGTCGAGAGTCCGTCGATCCCGCTGCGCCATGCGCCTGGGCTCAGCCTGAATGCCACCGCGGAACCGCCGCCGCAACTGGCCGTGTTTACCGACGGCGACGGCCTGAGCGCGCTCAACCGCCATGACGGCCGGCGCGAGCCGCTGGCCTACCTGGGCGACCTGACCTCCGCGCTGCCATATCACCTGCTGCGGGCGCCGCGCGTGCTGGTGCTGGGCAGCGGTGCCGGCGCCGACGTGCTGCAGGCGCTTTACCACGGCGCCAGCGCGGTCGATGCCGTCGAGCTGAACCCGCAGGTGATCGGGCTGGTGCAGGACCGCTTCGGCGCGTTCTCAGGCAAGCCGTACAGCGCGGCCGGGGTGCAGGTGCATGTGGGCGAGGCGCGCGGCTTCCTGGCGGCCAGCCGGCAGCGCTACGACCTGATCCAGGTGGCGCTGCTGGATTCCTTCAGCACTTCGTCGGCGGGCCTGTACGCGCTCTCCGAAAGCTACCTCTATACCGTGGAAGCGTTCGAGGCCTACCTGCGCCACCTGCGGCCCGGCGGCCTGCTGGCGATCACGCGCTGGGTCTCGCTGCCGCCGCGCGATATCCCCAAACTGTTCGCCACCGCGGTGGCAGCGATGACGCGCGCAGGCGTGCCCGACCCGTCGCGCCGGCTGGTGCTGCTGCGCGGCTGGAAGACGGCCACGCTGGTGGTCAAGCAAGGCGATTTCCAGCCCGCGGAAATCGACGCGCTGCTCGAGTTCGGCCGTGCCCGCTCGTTCGACGTCGAATACCATCCCGGCATCCGGCCCGGCGCGGCCAACCGCTACAACGTGCTCGACCAGCCGCACTTCTATGCCGCCGCGCAGGCACTGCTCGACCCCGGGCGCGAGCTTTTCCTGTCGCGCTACAAGTTCGACGTGCGCCCCGCCACCGACGACCGGCCCTACTTCTTCCACTTCTTCAAATGGCGCACGCTGCCGGAGCTGATCTCGCTGAAGGCGCAGGGCGGGCTGCCCTTGCTGGACTGGGGCTATCCGGTGCTGGTGGCGACGCTGCTGCAGGCCATCGCCGCGGCGCTGCTGCTGATCGGCGTGCCGCTGCGGGTGCTGCGGCGGCGCGCGCCAGCGTCACCGGTGCCGGCCGCGCGCACCGGCTTCTACTTCGTCGCGGTCGGCCTTGGCTTCATGTTCGTCGAGATCGCCTTTATCCAGAAATTCATCCTGTTCCTGAGCCATCCGCTCTATGCCGTGGCGGTGGTGCTGTGCGCGTTCCTGTGCTTCGCCGGGCTGGGCAGCCGATTCGCGCCGCGCCTTCCCGCGCGCCCCGGGCCCGGGCGCGGCCGGCGTCAGGTGGCGCTGGCGATCGGCGGCGTGTGCGCCGTGGCGCTGCTCTACCTGGTGACGCTGCCCGTGGTGTTCCCGCTGCTGATCGCCTGGCCCGATCCCGCCCGGGTCGCCATTGCGGTGGCGCTGATCGCGCCGCTGGCCTTCCTGATGGGGATGCCGTTCCCGCTCGGCCTGTCCGGGCTTGCCGCGCGCGACCACAAGCTGGTGCCGTGGGCCTGGGGCATCAACGCCTGCGCCTCGGTGGTGGCGGCCGTGCTGGCCACGCTGCTGGCGATCCACGCCGGCTTTACCGTGGTGGTGCTGGTGGCGCTGCTGCTGTATGCCGCCGCTGCGCTGGCGTGCCCCTGAGGCTTGCGTGGTGCCGCTGTGCCCGTGCCCTCGGCCCGCCCCTCAACCCGCGGCCCCGTTGCCCTGCGCCGCGTGCAATGGCGGCGGGCTGGGCAAGCGCGGCACGAAGCGGTGGCGGTCGATCTCGCCGCCCCGCGCCACCAGGATGGTGCCCTCGGGTATCTCCTCCCACACGCCCTGCACGTCGATCAGCGGCTCCGACAGCACCAGGAAGGCGTCGTCGCCCGCGGCGGCGATGCGCGGGTCGTCTGGATAGAGCTCGCGCAGCTGCCGGAACGAGGTGCTGTGGAACAGCGAGCGCGAGTTGGTCTCGCTCGAATAGCGCACCGCCACGATCTGCCGGCCGTCGGTCACGCACACCGTCATGTTGAGCGGGAACTGCACGTCGTGGCGCTGGCCGACGTCCTCGATCAGCCCGGCCATCTGCTCCAGCGCACCGACCGGGTCGCGTTCCAGGCCGAAGGTCAGCGCCAGGAAGAACATCACCTCGGAATCGGTCGAGCCCTCGATCCAGCGGAACAGATGCGGCGCCACCGCCATCATCAGGTCGCGCCGCACCAGCGGATAGTCGCGGATCAGGCCGTTGTGGACGAACAGCCAGCGGCCGAAGCGGAACGGATGGCAGTTGGTTTCCTGCGTCGGCGTGCCGGTGGCGGCGCGCACGTGCGCGACGAACATCGGCGCGCGCACCGCCCGGGCGGTCTCGCGCAGGTTGGTGTCGCTCCACGCCGGATGCAGGCAGCGGTAGCGGAACGGCACCTCGGCATGGCGCCCGTACCAGCCGACGCCGAAGCCGTCGCCGTTGGTGGTGGTATGGCCGAGCCGGGAATTCAGGCTCTGGTCGATCAGCGAGTGTTCCGGCTGGAACAGCACCGTTTCCAATGCAACGGATCTGCCCGAATAAGCCAGCCAGCGGCACATATTGCTCCTCCTTGTCCTTGGCGGGTGCGGCACGGTGCCCTCCGCCCCACACTTCAGTTGTAGGACGGCGCGGCGCGAACGGCAAAGAAATGGCCGCTCAGGCACCCTCAGGCACCCTCGGGCACCATCGGGCACCCGGCACTCAGGCGAAGCGGTAGGCCAGCGAGATAATGATCGGCCCCAGCACCGGCAGCAGCACGTTGGCGATGGCATAGGTGATGGTGTAGCCCAGCAGCGGCACCGAACTCTGGCTGGCGGCCAGGATCGCGCTGATCGCCGGGGTGCTGACGTGCTGCCCGGCGATCGCGCCGACCAGCAGCGGGCCTTCGATCCGGAGCAGCTTGTGCCCGATCCACAAGGACAGGCACGCCGGCCCCAGCGACACCGCCAGCCCGATCAGCGGCAGCACCGCGCCATGCTCGCGGATCAGCGCGATCGCATCCGGCCCGGCCGACAGCCCGACGCAGGCGACGAACACCGCCAGCCCGAGGTCCTTCAGGATCTGCACCGCTGACGCCGGAAAGGTGCCGAGCGACGGCTTGCGCGACTGGGCCCAGCCGAACACCAGCCCGCTCAGCAGCGCCCCGCCGCCGCTGCCCAGCGAGATGTGCATGCCGCCCAGGTTCACGCTCAGCGTGCCCACCAGCAGGCCGGCCAGGATGCCGACGCACAGGAACACCAGGTCGGTGACCTCGGAGGCCTTGGCCTCCACGCCGATGCCAGCGATGGCCTCGGACAGCGACGGCTCCAGGCCGACGATGGTGATCACGTCGCCCAGCTGCAGCGGCGTCGAGCGCGTGATCGGCAGCGACAGCCCCGAGCGCCGCACTTCCAGCACCCAGACCTCGCGCAGCCGCCGCGGATCGGCCAGGCGCGCCAGCTCGCCGAGGGTCTTGCCGTTGACCCGGCGCTTGTTCACCACTACCCGCTTTTCCACCAGCTGGATGGCATCGGTGTGCGCCTCGGGCAGCAGCACTTCCGGGCCGGTCAGCGCGGCGGCCTTCAGGAGGTTGCTGCGGATGCCGACCATGGCGAGGATATCGCCGGCCTGCACGGCGTCGTCATCGGCCAGCTCGATGCTGGCCCCGCCGCGCAGCACCTTGACCACCGAGGCCCGGCCGCCGACCTGGTGCTGCAGCTGGCTGACCGTCATGCCGGCGGCCTGGTGCACCGAGTAGGCGCGCCCGATCAGTCGCGGCAGCGCCGGCTGGGTGGCGACGTCGTCGTCGGAGGCCGCCTCCATGCGCGCCGCGACCTCGCGCGCGGCCTGGCGCAGGTCGATGCCGAGCAGTGCCGGCGCGATCTGGCTCGTGAAGAAGACGATGCTGATCAGCCCGACCAGGTAGGTCAGCGTATACGCGGTGGCGATATTGGCTTCGTAGCGACCCACGGTGGCGGCATCCAGGCCCAGGTGCTTGAGCGCTTCGGCGGCGGTGCCCACCACCGCCGACTCGGTCGCGGCGCCGGCGGCCAGCCCGGCCGCGGTGCCCGGATCGAAGCCCAGCCAGGCCGCCGCGGCGAGCGCGATCGCCAGCACCACCACCGCCTCCACCACCGGCAGCACCATATAGCGCAGGCTCGAGCGGTTCAGGTTGGCAAAGAACTGCGGCCCGCCGGAATAGCCCATGGCGAAGATGAACAGGGCAAAGGCCAGGTCCTTCAGCTCGCCATGCATCTGGCAGCCGGTCTGTCCCATGAACAGCGCGACGATCAGCGTGCCGCACACGCCCCCCAGCTGGATCGGTCCGACCCGCGCCTTGCCGACGAAGTAGCCGAGTCCGACGGTGATGAACAGCACCAGCAACGGGTTGGCGGCAAAGGCATCAACGGTACAGGTCATGGGGGCGCGGGTTGGTTGGTGGGGAGCGGCGGGTCAGGGATTGAGCGGTGGCAGCGCCGGCTCGGCACGGCGCCGACGCACTGGCGCAGGCCTGGCGTGCCGGCCCAGCGCCTGGGCCAGCGGGTTGCCGTCCCAGGCAGACGGGACCGGCACCGCCCCGTAGAGATGGCGTTGCAGGCCGGTCACGGCATCGGCCAGCGCGGCGTCACCGGCGGCTTCGGCCCAGGCCGCGGGCGTGGTGCCGTGGGCGGCGCGGGTCCAGCCGCCCAGCGCCTGGCTGGCGGCGGCCGCATCGCCCGCGCGGCACGCCTGCAACGTGGCCGTCAGCCGCGCATCGGCGCTCTCGGCGCGGGCACGCCGGCGCCCGGCACGGCGTTGCCGCAGGCGCGCCAGGCGCGGCCGCAGCCGCCGCCACAGCAGCGCCAGCACGGCGGCGCCGAGCAGCGCGCCTGCGGCCCACAGCAGCGTGCGCCACGGCAGGCCGCCCGCGTCCGTCAGCGCGCCGGCCGACGGCCCGCCCGGCGCCAGCGCCCCGCCGTTGCGCGCGGCGGCCACCTCGACCTTCACCGCCGGCGCTTCGGATCTGTCGGGCCGGCGCGTGGCGGGATCGACCCAGTCCACCGTGACCGCCGGCAGCGTATAGGTGCCGGGCCGCTCGAACACATAGGTCAGCGTATCGACGCGCGTGCCGCCCGGTTCCGGCGCCGCCTGGGCCTGGTCGGACAGCCGCGCATCCGCGCGGAACAGGCGCACGCCGCGCGGCGACGCGGCATGCGGCGGCACGATCATCATCGCCTGGGTCTGCGGCGCAAAGGTGGTGACGGTGCGCACCAGCGCATCGCCCGCATGCAGCCGCACCACGCCGTGGTCGGGCTTGTGATCCAGCGTCTGCGTCACGCTGAGCCGCGCCACCGGCAGCAAGCGCCGGCCGGCGGCGGCGCCCGCCGCCGCGGTGCTGCTGCCACCGGTGCCGGCCCGGATCGTGGTGACCGGCAAGGTGACGCTGCCCTCGCGCGGCGCGCCGTCGTCGCCGGCGTAGGTCACCCGGATGGTTGCGGCCGGCAGCCGGAACTCGCCATCCTGCTCGGCAGTGAAGGCGTAGGTCTTGCGGATGCCCGCATAGGCCACGCCGTCGATGGTCTCGGTGGAATTCACCGCGCGCGTATCCGGCAGAGTGACCACCGCGCCCGGCACCTGGAGCGTCGGAAACTCCGGTGCCGACAGGAAATAGTTGGGCGCGAGGATGGTGACGTCGATGCCGACCTGCTGGCCCACCAGCACCGGCTGGCGCGCGCCCACCTGGACGCGCACGATGGGCCCGGCGGCCGCCTGTGCCAGCCAGGGCCACAGCCACGCCGCCAGCCAAAGCACCAGCGGCGCAGCGCAGCGCTGCCACGCGCGCGGCGGCATGGCGTGGCGCCTCATCGCGCGCCCTGCGCCGGCGCCGCCTGCCCGTGCTGCAGCGCGAACTTGCGCTGCAGCAGGTCGGTCGGCGTGGTCTGGATCGCGCGCATCCACATCTCGGCGTCCTGCGCCAGCACCACCTGCAGCGACTTGCCGCCCGGCGCCGACGGCTTCGCGGCGTCGTACTTGACCTGGTCCGGCGGCAGGTCGGGCGGCTCTTCGCCGTCGTCGGGATCCGGCTTTTCCTGCGGCAACTGCTGCGCCAGCAGCTTTTCCATCAGCGCCAGGTTGGCGGCTGCCTCTGGCCACTGCGGCTGTCGCTTCAGCGCCTGGCGGTAGCGCGCGGCGGCCTGCTGGTACTGGCCCTGCCGCGCCAGCGCATTGCCCTGGTTGTAGTCGGCCTGCGCGGAATCGACGCGCGCGAAGCTCTGCACCGCCTGCGCGTACTGGCCGGCGCGATACTCTGCGATGCCGCGCCACATCGGGTCGTCGAACAGCGTCGCTGCGCGGGCAAAGTCGCCCTGCTCGAAGGCGCGCCGGCCTTGCTGGTCGTGCGTCAGCCACAGGTCGACGAAGCGCCATGGGCGTAGCGCACTGGCTTGCGCGGCTGGCGCGGATGCCTGCGCGCGCGCCTCGGGCGGTGCGCCAAGCGCCAGCGCCAACAACAAGCCCGCACTCCAGCGCACGGTCCAGCCCTTGCGGAACCACAGCACCGCCAGCAGCGCGAGCGGCGGCACCAGCCACCACCCCTCGTCCTTCCAGCGGGTACGGTCGCCCGCCTGCATCTGCTCGAGATGCGACTGCACGTGGCGCTGCACCCAGGCCACGTCGTCGTCGCTGTCGGGCGTAAAGGTCGCCACCGGCACGCCGCTGTCATCGCCGAAGCGCTCCAGCGCTTTCACGTCCAGCCGCGCAAACACGCGCGCGCCGTCCTGCTCGACGAAGCCGCCGGCGGCATTGCGCAGCGGCCCGCCCTGCTCGGTGCCCAGCGCCAGCACCACCGGCTGGCTGCGGCCGCTGGCGGCCTGGGCGCGGAATGCCGCCGCGGCGGCGGGGTCGACGCCGTCGGTCAGGAACAGGATGGTGCCCGGCACCGGCTCGCGCTTCAGGTCGGCGTCGATCACGCGCAGCGCCTGCGCCATGTCGCGCCCGGGCACCGGCATGATGCGGGTCTGCAGCGCGTCGGCGAAGGTCTGCAGCAGGCTGGCGTCGTCGGTCAGCGGCAGCACCAGGTGGGTCGAGCCGGCATAGGCGTAGAGGGCGGTGCGGCCGCCGTCGCGGCGCGCCAGCAGCGCCTTGATCTTGAGCTTGGCCCGCTCCAGCCGCGTCGGCGTGACGTCGACCGCGTCCATGCTCGGCGACAGGTCCACGGCGATCGCCAGCGGTGCCTTGTCGTCGAGGAACGGCGGGCGTTCCTGGCGCCAGCTCGGGCCAGCCAGCGCCACCGTGCCCAGCGCCAGCAGCAGCGCGGTCAGGTGCACCGGGCGCAGCGCCAGGCGGCGGCGTTCGCCGAGCATCAGCGCGTCGAGCAGGTGCGGCGCGATGGTGTCGCGCCAGCGGCGCCGCACGTCGCCGCGGCGCCGCACCGCCCACACCAGCAGCGCGGCCGGCAGCAGCCCCAGCAGCCACCACGGGCGCAGGAAATGGAAGTGGGCGAGCGGGTCGAGCCAGGCCGGCATCAGCGCCCGCTCCCGGCGGCATCCGCCATCGCGCCCGCCACTTCCACCACTTCCGCGACTTCCGTCGCTTCTGCCCCATCGGCACGGCGTCGCCGCGGCCGCGCGACCCACGCCGAATAGCCGAACATCAGCAACTGGTACGCCAGTACCAATGCCAGCGCCGCGCCCAGCGGCCACATGAAAAGCTCGCGCCGCGGCCGCCACGACAGCGTCTTCTGGTCATGCGGCGTGATCCGGTCGAGGGTCGCGTAGATGCTCTCCAGGCCGGCCTGGTCGGCGCCAAAGAAGTAGCGCCCGCCGGTCTGCGCCGCCAGCCGCTGCAGCACGTCGAGGTCGACTTTCTGCTCGCCTGCGGCGTTGGGGTCGCCGATGCCGATGGTATGCACCACCACCTTGCGTTCGCGCGCGATGCCGCCGGCGCGCTCGGGTGGCATCCGGCTGGCGGTGTCGTTGCCGTCGGTGAGCACGATCATCACGCGCTCCGGCGCTTCGCTGTGCCCGAACAGCTTGATGCCGAGGCCGATGGCATCGCCCAGCGCCGTGCTCGGTCCGGCCATGCCGGGTACCAGGTCGGCCAGCAGCGCCTGCACCAGCTGGTGGTCCAGCGTAAACGGCGCCAGCGGGTACGGCGCATCGCCGAACACCACCAGGCCGATGCGGTCGCCCGGGCGCCGCGCCACGAAGTTGCCGACCACCTGCCGCACCGCCTGCACGCGCGGAATCAGCGCCCCGGACGGATCGCGGAAGTCGCGCGTGTCCATCGACTGCGACAGGTCCAGCGCCAGCAGCAGGTCGCGCGCGGGCTGCACCTTCTGCACCGGCGCCTCGAGGTACTGCGGCCGCGCCAGCGCGGTCACCACCAGCACCCACGCCAGCGGCGCCAGCACCCATTGCAGCCGGTTGCGGCGCGGCACCACGGCGCCGGCCGCCGGCGTCAGCCCGGCGGCACTGGCAACCTCGCCAAAGAACGGCAGCCGCACCGACGGGCTTTCCTCGCGGTACGGCGGCAGCCACCACCACAGCAGCAAGGGCAGCGGCAGCAGCGCGAACAGCCACGGATATTCAAACTGGTACATGGTGCTCCGCGATCCAGCGCCGGCATGCCGCGGCCACGGCGCGCACCTCGGCGTCGGGCCATTGCGCCAGCGCGGCGTCGCCGCGGTACTCGGCGTCTTGCACCAGGGCCGCCAGCTGCGGCGCGACATCCCCGGCCCGGCCCGCATGCGCCCGCAGGAATTCGGCCCAGCCGGCGCCGGCCAGGCTGGCCACCTGCGCGCGCGGCCACGCCGCCAGCGCGGTGCGCTTGAGCAGCGCCGCCATTGCGCGCAAGGCGGCGGCGCGGTGCGCGGGGTCGGGGTCCTGCGGCAGCGCCGCCAGTTCCGCCAGCGCCTCGCGCCGGTAGCGGTTGGCGCGGTAGCGCCGCCACGCGCGCCAGCCGGCCCAGGCCAGCGCCAGCAGCAGCACGCCGCCGGCGATCGGCCAGCCGATGGTCTGCGGCATCCACGACGGCGGCGGCGGCACGGCGAGGTCGGCCAGCGTTGCCAGGGTCGCCGGGGCGGCGCTGTGCGTCAGGCTCATCGCGCGGCCCCCGCGCGTTGCCGCACCGGCGCCTGCTGCAGCGGCCGGCCCAGCAGCCGGCGCAACTGCGGCGCGGTCTCCTCGGCAGCGGACAGCGGCAGCAGCGGCACGCCCATGGCATGGTGCCAGTCCAGCAGCGTCCTGGCGCGGGCATCGGCAAACTCCGCGATGCCGCGCCGCGTGGCGGCATGGCCGAAGCCCAGCTCGACCTGCAGCTCGCCATCGCTGACCACCAGCTGCCCCGAGCCCGGCAGCGCGCCGAGGAACGGGTCGTGGACCAGGATGGTCAGCACATCGTTGTGCGTGGCCAGTGCCAGCATCAGGTCGCGGGTGCGGCTGTCGTGGCCGTCGAAATCGCTGACGACGATCACCAGGCAGTCGTGGCGCGCCATGCGCGCGGTGCGCTCCAATGCCGCGTTGAGCTGCCCCGCGGCGCGGCGCGCCGGCGCATCGGCGCGCAGGGCCTGGTTGAAGCGCGCGATGCCGCCCAGCAGCTGCTGCACGGCGTCGCGGCTGCGGCGCGGCGCAAACGCCTCGATGCGGTCGTCGCCCAGCACCACGCCGCCGACGCGGTCACCTTCGGCGAGCACGCGCCACGCGGCCAGTGCCGCCGCCTCGGCCGCGCTGACCGATTTCATCGCGCGCCGGCTGCCGAAGAACATGTTGATGCGCTGGTCCACCACCAGCAGCACCGGTCGGTCCTTTTCCTCGGTGTAGACGCGCACATGCGGCTGGCCGGTGCGCGCGGTCACGCGCCAGTCCATGCTGCGGAGATCGTCGCCGGGCAGGTACAGGCGCAATTCCTCAAAGGTCAGACCGCGCCCGCGCACGCGCGAGGCATGGCGCCCGGCCAGCACGCTGTGCACCGGCTGGCGCGGCAGGAAATGGAAGTCGCGCGCCGCCACCTCGAGCCGGGCGAGCGCCGCGGCATCCACGCTGACACCGGCCACCGCCTGCGAAGACGGCGGGTGCGCCGCCGCCGGGGCGGCGCGGGCGATGGCGCGGAATGGCAGGCGCATGACAGGCCCTCGCGCTGGTTCAGGCCACCGCCACCTGCTGCACCAGGCGCTCGATCACGGCATCGGCGCCGACGCCGGCGGCATGCGCCTCGTACGACAGGATCAGCCGGTGGCGAAACACATCGCCGACCACGGCCTGCACGTCCTCGGGCGTGACGAAGTCGCGCCCGTGCAGCCACGCATGCGCGCGCGCCACCTTGTCCAGCCCGATCGAGCCGCGTGGGCTCACGCCCACCTGGATCCACTTGTCGAGATCGTCGTCGACAAGCTTGGGCGCGCGCGTGGCCTGCACCAGCGCGACAATGTAGCGCTCCACCGCCTCGCTGACATGGATGCCATGGATGGCCGCACGCGCGGCGAAGATGGCCTCGGGCGCGAGCCGCACCGGAGCGCTCGCGCCAGCCGCCGCGCCGCCCGCCTCTTCCGCGCGCGCCAGCCTGACGATGTCGGCCTCGGCCTGCGCTTCGGGATAGCCCACGCTGACATGCATCAGGAAGCGGTCCATCTGCGCCTCGGGCAGCGCGTAGGTGCCCTCCTGCTCGATCGGGTTCTGCGTCGCCATCACCAGGAACAGCGGCTCGAGCTTGTGGGTGGTGCCGCCGACGGTGACCTGGCGCTCTTCCATCGCCTCCAGCAGCGCCGCCTGGACCTTGGCCGGCGAGCGGTTGACCTCGTCGGCCAGCACCAGGTTGGCGAACACCGGGCCGGGCTGGAAGCGGAACTCGCCCTTGCCGCCTTCGGTGAAGTAGATCTCCGACCCGGTAATGTCCGCGGGCAGCAGGTCCGGCGTGAACTGGATCCGCGACAGCCGCGCATCGAGGTTGCGCGCCAGCATCTTGATGGCGCGGGTCTTGGCCAGCCCCGGCAGGCCTTCGACCAGCAGGTGGCCGTCCGCCAGCAGGCCCAGCAGCAGGCGCTCGATCATGCGCTGCTGGCCCACGATCGATTCGCCCATGCGCTGCTGCAGGGACAGGACGTCGTCGCGTGTGCTCATGGGGCGTTCCTTGGGGCGTTTTCCGGAGTCTCTGGTGCGGCCGGGGCGCGGCGGGCCTGGCCGCCGACGAACCAGGCGTAGTAGGGATTGTCGGGATCGGCGCGCATGGCCTGTGTGATATGGCTGGCCCACGCCTCGCGGTCGCCGCGGTAGGCGTCGAGGCCGGCGCGGTAGAACGTGTGCAGGATCTCGCGCTCGTGGCGCAGCTCGCGCCAGAAGGCATCGTCGGCGCCCGCCAGCGGCGGTTCGCTTTGCAGCGACAGCAGCCTCGACAGCGATTCCGGGAAGGCGTCGGGGCGGACCCACCCGGCATATTCGATGCGCGGGCGGTCATCGGTCACGGCCGGGGCATCGGCCGCATACCAGTCCAGCCCGGCGCGGTCGGTGACCCAGGTAGCCAGCAGCGCCGCCGCCGAGCGCACGCCCACCGCCTGCAAGGCCGCGGCGACCTCGGGTTGCGCAAAGCGCGCGCGGACCTGCGCCACATCCAGCGCCAGCGGCGACATCGAACCGACCAGCAGCATCTCGTGCAGCTCGGTGGTCCACAGCGTGGCGTGCGGGAACACATCGAGGAAGCTGCGCACCAGCATGCGTGTATCGGCGTCGTTCTGCGTCGGCAGCGGCAGCCACTGCGCCACCAGCCCGCCGGCTTGCAGCCGCGCCGCTGCGAGCCGGTAAAAATCGGTCGAATACAGGTTGGCGACGCCGGCGGCCGACGGCGGCGGCGGTTCCAGCGTGACCAGGTCGTAGCGCTGCGGGCTCTGCAGCAGCTCGCGTCGGCCGTCGCGCAGCCGGATCTCCACGCGCGGGTCGGTGGCGACGCCGAAATTCCCCTTGAAGCTGGGCACCGCGCGCGCGACCGGCGGCAGCAGCTCCGCCACCACGCGCCGCTCCAGCCCCCGCCACGCCAGCGTCGCGCCCGCCGTGATGCCGGTGCCGAGCCCGATCACCAGCGCCGACTTCGGCGTACCGTTGTGCACGATCAACGGCAGCAGCGCCTGCAGCCGCATATAGCGCTGCGAGGTCATGGCATCGCCGGAATTGGACACGCCCTGGATATAGAGTCGGCGGAAGCGGTTGGTGGCCGAGGCCTGCTCGACCACCGCCACGGTGGCGCCGCGCCCTTCCTCGTAGAACACCAGTTCGCCGCCGCGAGCCCGCGCCAGCAGCGTGGCGAGGCGGTCCGGCGGTGCCAGCGCGGCGGCGATCACCGCCAGCACGCCCAGCATCGGCACCGCCCAGCGCGCCGCCGGCCGCACCCCGCTGCCCAGCGCCACCGCCACCACGCCGACCACCGCCGCGGCGACCGCCAGCAGCGACAGCGTCCGCACCAGTCCCAGGTACGGCACCAGCACGAAGCCGGCCAGTGCCGTGCCGGCGATGCCGCCGAGCGTGTTGAGCGCGATCACGCTGCCCACGCCCGCGCCGATGCGCCGGCTGTCGACACTGACGCGCAGCACGAACGGAAACGCCGCGCCCAGCAGCAGCGTCGGCACGAACACCACCGTCAGCGCCGCCAGAGCAAAGCGCGCGCACGCCGCCAGCAGCGGACTCGCGGTCAGGCCCTGCACCCACGCCGACAGGCTGCCCTGTGCGCGCAGCAGCCATTCACCCAGCAGCACGAATTCGAGCAAGGCCATCAGCCCTGCCGCCGCCACCAGCAGCCCGAAGGCGCCCCACGGGTCGCGCACGCGGTCGGCATGGCGCGCGGCCAGCGCGCTGCCGATGGCGAGCCCGGCGAGGTAGGTGGCCAGCACCACGGTGAAGGCAAAGGTGCGCGTGCTGAGGAACTGCACGATGGCCTGTGACCAGACCACCTCGTAGCCCAGCGCGATGCCGCCGGCGGCGGCATACAGCAGCAGCGCGAGCCGGCCGTTGGCGACATCGCCGGCCGGAGCGGCATCGTGCGCTGCGTGGGCGCTGGCGGGAGCGGACGGGCGCGGTGCCCGCCGTGCCAGCAGCCACGCCGCCAGCGCCGCGACGCCGTTGAGCAGGCCCGCCGCGATGGCGCTGCCGAGGACGCCAAGCCCGGGCACCAGCACAAAGCCCGCCAGCAGCGTGCCGGCGATCGCGCCGGCGGTGTTGGCGGCGTAGAGCCTGCCACCGTGGGTGCCAACGCGGCCCGGGCGCGAGCCCAGCACGCGCATCAGCACCGGCAGCGTGCCGCCCATCGCGGCCGCCGGCAGGATCACCAGCACGAACGGCAACGCCCACGCCAGCAGGCCCACACGGCTTTCCAGCCAGGCAAACGGCGCGGCGGCCTGCGCCAGGGCCAGCGTCGCGCCGATGCCCAGCGCCAGCACCGCGATTTCCAGCCAGGCATAAAGCCGGAGCGGCTCACCATGGCGGTCGGCGATGCGGCCGAAGACCCAGCCGCCCAGTGCCAGGCCACCGAAGAATGCGCTCACGGCGGTGGTGACGGCGTGTACCTCGACGCCCACCACCAGCGCGAGCTGCCGGATCCACAGCACCTGGAACACCAGCCCCGCGGTGCCCGAGGCAAAAAGCAGCAGGGCAGGCACCAGCGCGGCGTCATGCCACGCCAGCTTGTCCTGCCCCGCCTGCGCGGCGGCCCGGGCGCCCTGCCCGCTGGTGGCCGTCGCATGCCGCACCTTATCCTTGCCGGAGCCTGCGCCGGCGCGCGCTTCTACCATGGTGCGATCCCTGTGGAATGGGCCAGCCGGCCTTTGCAGTGGAAGCCGGCTGGCCGGTCACGCCGGAGGCTACTTGCCGCCGGCCGCGCCCCTGTCGATCGACGACATCACCGCCTCGGTCATCTGGTCGATGGTGAAACTCGCCGGCCGCTGGCTGGGCGGGTAGTCCTTGAACGTCTGCAGGAACGGCGCCACCCGCGAGGACGCATAACCGATCATGTAGGCGTTCTTCGCGGTCCAGTCGTAGTACTGGTCCGAAACCGTATCGGCCCGCTCATAGGGGTCCATGCGCAGGTTGAATGCCTTGGGCACCCGCAGGCAGGTGAACGGATTGGCCCAGACCTGGAAGCCACCAGGCTGGCGCTGTTCGCAGAACACGAACTTCCAGTCGTTGTGGCGCATCGCCACCAGCTGGCCGTCATCGTTGAAGTAGAAGAAGTCCTGGCGCGGCCCGGTATTGGTCTGCCCGGTCAGGTAGGGCAGGAAGTTGTAGCCATCCAGATGCACCTTGAACGATTTGCCGCCGATGCTGGTGCCCTTGAGCAGGCGCTCCTTGATATCGGTATCACCGGCCGCGGCCAGCAGCGTCGGGAACCAGTCGAGCCCGGAGATCATCGTGGTGGACACCGTGTTGGGCTTGATCCGGCCCGGCCAGCGGATGATCGCCGGCACCCGGAACGCGCCTTCCCAGTTGGTGTCCTTCTCGCTGCGGAACGGCGTGGTCGCGGCATCCGGCCAGCTGAACTGGTTGGGGCCGTTGTCGGTGCTGTAGATCACGATGGTGTTGTCGGCAATCTTCAGGTCGTCGAGCGCCTTGAGCAGCTTGCCGACGTGGCCGTCGTGCTCGATCATGCCGTCGGCGTACTCGTTGCCGGGCATGCCGCTCTGCCCCCGCATCGACTCGCGCACGTGGGTGAACACGTGCATGCGGGTGGTGTTCATCCATACGAAGAAGGGCTTGTCGGCCTTCACCTGCTTGTCGATGAAGCCGATCGCCGCCGCCGTGGTCTCGTCGTCGATGGTCTCCATGCGCTTGCGGTTCAGCGGGCCGGTGTCCTGGACCTTGCCGTCGGCAAAGGAGTGGATCACGCCGCGCGGCGCGTTGGCCTTGACCCAGGCCTCGTCGTTCTTCGGATAGTACGGGCGCTCCGGCTCCTCCTCCGCGTTCAGGTGATAGAGGTTGCCGAAGAACTCGTCGAAGCCGTGCGCGGTGGGCAGGTACTCGTTGCGGTCGCCCAGGTGGTTCTTGCCGAACTGGCCGGTGGCATAGCCCAGCGGCTTGAGCGCCTGGGCAATGGTCACGTTCTGCGCCTGCAGGCCCACCGGCGCGCCCGGGATGCCGACCTTCAGCAGGCCCGTGCGCAGCCCGACTTCACCGGTGATGAAGGTGGAGCGGCCGGCGGTGCAGCTGTTCTCGCCGTAGTAGTCGGTAAACAGCATGCCCTCCTGGGCAATGCGGTCGATGTTCGGGGTGCGGTAACCCACCACGCCATGGCTGTAGGCGCTGATGTTGGTCTGGCCGATGTCATCGCCAAAGATCACCAGGATGTTCGGCTTCTTGCCCGAGGCGGCCGGTGCCGCCAGCGCGGGCGCGGAGGCCGCGGCAACCGGCGCGCTGGTCGCCACTGGCGGATTCTCGCGGGCCGGTACCGGTGCGGCCGCGCTCGGTGCCGGCGTCGCGGCGGGCGCCTGCGCCGCCGGCTGCTGCGCCTTTGGCGCGGTTTCCTTCTTGTCGCAGCCTGTCACCGCGACCACCACGGCGGCCACGGCCAGCAGCGCCAGCCTGGACCTCCGCCCTCTGACTATGCGTTCTTCAACTCTGTGCATGTCCCGCCTCCGTTCATTGACCCGTTACGGTCGGTTTGCCGCTGGTTTGCCGCTGATACGTGTGGTCATGGCTTGCCGGCCGGATAGACCTGCTGCCAGTCCCGCTTCATGCTGACCACCGTCCAGCCCTTGACGCGGGCCGCATCAAGGGCCTTGTCGAGCTTGCCCACCTTGGACTGGCGGTCATAGGCGAACTCGCGCTCGGCATCGTCGTGATGCACCAGTACTCCCAGGCGCGGGCCTTCGCCGCCCGTGGTGTACTCCAGCATCTGCAGGTCGCCGTCGGAGTTGCCCACGGCAAGGATGGGCCGGCGGCCGATATGGCGGTAGATGCCGACCGGCTTGCCCGGCCCGTCATCGATGAAGTCCAGCTTGGGGTCGCGCACCAGCACCGGCTTGCCGTCGCGCACCTGGTAGCGCACCGCCTGCGAGGAGCCGATCACCTGTTCGGGCGGGATGCCGTAGATGGCCTGGCTCCACGGCCGCATGAAGTCGATGGTGCCGCCCGAGACAATGTAGGTCTTGAAGCCATTGGCGCGCAGGTAGGACAGCAGTTCCAGCTGCGGCTGGTACACCAGTTCGGTGTAAGGCCGGTTGAATTTGGGATGCCGGGACTTTGCCAGCCAGTCGCGGATGGTGCGGTCGTACTCGTCGACGGTCATGCCGCTGTTGGCCCTGGCGATCAGCGTGGCCAGCTGCTTCTCGTTGCGCATCAGGCCCTGCATGTCGTTGGCCATCAGCGCCTTGAAGGCCGGGTTGTTGCGCCACTCCGGGTGCTGCGGCGACGCGGCGCGGATCTGGTCGAGCAGGAAGAAGAACTGGAAGTACAGCGGCTGCTCGCTCCACAGCGTGCCGTCGTTGTCGAACACGGCCACGCGCTCGTCGGGCGGCACGAAGCCTGGCGAGCCCGGTCGCGTCACGTCGGCGACGAACTTCAGCAGCGCCTGCCGCGTCGCGCCGTCGCGCCACGACGGCAGCGCCGTTGCCGGGGCCTGCGCGGACTGTGCGGCCGCGTCCTGGGCCGCGGGGGCGGTGGCGGAGGTCGAGCAGCCGGCCAGCGCCAGGCCGGCCAGCGCCAGCGCGGCGATGGCCTTGCGCGTGTGGCTGGCAAGGATTGCGGGAGGCGCTGCCATGGTCATATTGCTCGCTCCTGACGCGGGTTGTGCTGCTGGAAAGAATCGTGGTCCGCGCGCGTCGTCAGCGCGCTGCGGGCCCGGCGTGGCCGGTCATGGCCACCGGTGGCCGGCGTTGCATTTCCGCCCAGCGGCCTTCGTCCATCACCAGGCGGAAGCCGAGGTGCGACATGCTGTTGAAGGGATCGGTGCCGCGCCGTGCGCTGGGGCGGTAGCTCAGGCAGAAATCCTCGTTGCACAGGAACGAGCCGCCGCGCGTGACGCGCTTGGGCGCGTTGACCGGCACCCCCGGTTCGGACGGGTCCCACGACGCCAGCGGGCCCGCCGGGTTTTCGATCGGCTGCGCCTTGCCGGCTTCGCGCCGGAACTGGTCGGCCCGGTACCAGTCCGCGACCCACTGCCAGGCATTGCCGGTCATGTCGGCAAGGCCGTAGCCGTTGGGCGGAAAGGTGCCGACGGGGCTGGTGCCCAGCGCGCCGCCGGCCTTGGGGCTGACCACGGGGAACGGCTGGTTCTGCTGCCCCTGCCAGACATTGGCCATCTGCCTGCCGTCGGGGGCAAACTGCTCGCCCCAGGCATAGGTCGCCTGCTCGAGCCCGCCGCGCGCCGCGAACTCCCATTCCGCCTCGGTCGGCAGCCGCTTCCCGGCCCACTTGGCATACGCCTGTGCGTCTTCGTATGAAACCTGCACCACCGGGTGGTTGTCCTTGCCCTCGATCGAGCTGCCGGGGCCGGTCGGATGGCGCCAGTCGGCGCCGGGCACATAGCGCCACCAGCGCGAATAGTCCTGCAGCGGCACCGGCCGCGGCGTGCCGACGAAGACCATGCCGCCCGCGACCATGGCGCTGTCGGGCGGGCGCGGCGTGCCGGGCGGCAGCTGCACGCGCAGGGTTTCCCAGTCGGGGGCGCGCTCGGCGGTGGTGACATAGCCGGTGGCTTCGACGAACTTGCGGAATTCCGCGTTGGTGACGTGGTGCTGGTCCATCCAGAACGCATGCACGCGCACCTTGTGCGCCGGTTTTTCATTGGGCTGCGCCATCTTGCTGTCGCTGCCCATCAGGAATTCGCCTCCCGGCACGCGCACCATGCCGGCGGGACCGTTCTTGCCATCGCCGATGACAATCGCGGGCGCGGCCGGGGTCCGTCCCTTCAGATACCAGTAGCTGCCACCGAGGCCGGCCGCGAGCCCCACACCGAGCAGGCCGGCCAGCAGCCACGCCCGCCTGCCGCCGCGCCGTGCGGCCGCCAGGGCCGCTGGGCCCGCACCGGGATTGCCGCTATCACGTGGTCCGCTCATTCCATGTCTCTGTATGCAAAACACTGCGCCGATCAGCGAAAACAATGATCTCAGATGGGTTTGGCAATCAGAAGTCAGCTTTTTATGATTTCCGGCAGCAGTGAATTAAGTTTTTTTCTCATTCCGCTGTCGCCTCAGCGCCAGGCGCTGCCCACCTGGATATAGAACGCGTTCTGGCCCTTGCTGTGCGCCACATCCACGCCGATCGACACCCCCAGCTTGCGCGCGATCATGTAGCGAAAGCCCGCGCCGACGCTGTAGATGTTCGAGGCATCGGAAAAATCGTGCCAGCGCCCATAGGCCTTGCCGACACCGGTAAAGCCCAGCAGCGACCAGCGCGGGGTCACATCCCAGCGCAATTCCATTTCCGCGGCGAGCGCGTTGCGGTCCTGGTAGCGCCCCTTCTGCACGCCGCGCAGGTCGACGTAGGGCTGCGCATAGAACGGCACGTCGCCGCTGGAAAAGCGCGTATCGGCGCGCAGGCCGAGGATCACGGTGCGCGCCAGCGGCAGCCAGGTAAAGCCGCGCGCGTTGTACATGTCGAACGACTGGGTACTGCCGAAGCCGCCGCGTGCGAACTGCGCCTCGAGTTCGGCATAGCTGCCGCGGGTGGGATAGAAGATGTTGTCGCGCGAGTCGTAGTCGACCACCAGCCCGGCCTTGCCGATGCGCTGGTTCCGGTCGAAGCTGCCCAGCTCGCCGGCATCGCCAAACCTGAAGGTCGCGGTCGAATCGAAATACACATAGCGCGGGCCCACGTACCAGCGGGTGTCGGCGATGCGCACCAGCAGCTGCTGCACCAGGAACACCCCGCGCAGCGCATAGGCGCGCGGCTGGTTGCGCAAGCCGTAATAGTCGAGGTTGGCATCGACCTTGGCCAGCGCGCCGAGATAGCGGTAACGGTCGCCGTCCCAGGTGTGGAAATGCGCGACGCCGGCGCCCCAGGTGCCATTCTCGGTATACGCGCCGCCGATGCCGGTGATGTTGGGCGGCGCCGGGCCCTTGCCGCTGGCCCTGGCGCTGGCGGCCGAGTCGGCCATCGATTGCGAGAAGAACATCAGCCCGAGGCCCGCACCATAGCCGACCGCGGGCTCGGTGATGATGGTGGGCACGGGCAGCGCGCCGCTGTGGTTGAGCAGGAAGTCGCTCATGTCCAGCGCGCCGTCTTCGGGGTCGAAGAACGACAGCGGCTTCTTCTCGCCAGCCGCGTCGGCCTGCGCCCATGCGCCGCAGCACCAGCACAAGGGCAGTGCGAACATCAGCGCGGCAAGGCGTCTTTTCATGGTGGGACGAATCATCGGCAAGCATCATCGCCGAGTGGATTCGGCCTTGTGAAGTAAATATTTGCGATGCCGTAATGAAAGTTTTGGCGAGCTTTTTTTGCGTGTTTTCGCGCCAACAGTGACGCGGGGGTTTGCTGCTAGTATGCAATGTCGAAAAACCGGCGCGGGCGCCGACCGCGTGCCCTGCCCGGTCTGTCCTACCTGTTGATGCCCATGCCAAAAACCCTCGCACAACGGCTTGCCTTGACTGCACCGCTGCTGTTGGCCTGCGCCGGCGCCCACGCCACCGAAGGCGCGCTCGGACGTCCCGTGACCGGCACCAGCGTGCTGCCCAACGCGGGGGTGGTGTCGCCCGAGCCGGCACTGATCGTCAATGTCGGCGAGATCTACCTCGACGGCTCGATCGGCGGCAGCCGCACGGTGCCGATCGCGGGCAAGGCCTCGGCCGGCATCGACGGCAAGATCGCCTTCACCCTCGCGACCGTGATGAAAGTGTGGGATACCGACACCGGCGCCTGGAACTTCGCCTCCAGCTTTACGCTGCCCTATGTGTGGACCAAGGTCACGGCCAACCTTGCCGTCAGCGGCCGCGGCGTCAGCACCCAGGACACCGCCTCCAACCTATTCGACATCTCGTTCGCGCCGCTCATCGCGGGCTACCATTTTTCCAAGACCGAACACGTGGCGCTGAGCCTGAACGTGTGGGCGCCGACCGGCAAGTACGATGCCAACGCCCTGGCCAATCCCAGCCTCAACAACTGGACCTTCATTCCGCAGGTGGCCTATACCAAGCTGTTCCCCGAACACGGGCTGGAGTTCGATGCCGTCGCCGGCATCCAGTTCTACACCCGCAACCACGCCACCGATTACCAGAACGCGCCGCTGTTCACGCTCGACACGATGCTGCTCAAGCGCTTTGCCAACGGCGCCGGCGTGGGCCTGATCGCCGGCACCACGCAGCAGCTGGGCGACGACAGCGGGCCGCTGGCGGACCGGCTGAACGGCTTCCGCGGCCACGACTGGGCGGTGGGGCCGATCGTCACCTACGACACCAAGATCGGCGCCAAAAGCCTACTGTCGCTGAGCCTGCGCTGGGTGCCGTCGGTGGCGAGCAAGAACCGGCTGAAGAGCACCAATACCTTCATGGGCACGGCGACGCTGGTGTTCTGAAGGCATCACGCGTTAACTTGAGATACCCACGAGCCAGCGTCCGCGTTGATCAAGCGCAAGCTCCAATTCCTTTCCTGCCTGCAAACTGGCGCCCATGACGACGTTGCCCTCTTCTTCCCCCGCTTCCACCGCTTCCACCGCTTCCACCGCTTCCACCGCCTGCCCAGCTTCCCCTGACGCCAGCCAGCCCGCCTCCGCCATCCCCGCCGTGCGGCCACGCCGCCGGGCGTTGGTGCCGCGCGGCCGCTTCGCCTTCGTCACCGGCATCCTGAGCTGGACCCTGCTGATCGCCAGCACGCTGTTCTGGTGCGCGCTGCTGTTTCCGCTGGCGCTGCTGAAGCTGGCGCTGCCGTTCGCCGCGGCCAGGCGCCGCATCGACCCGCTGCTCAACGGCATCGCCACCGCCTGGATCTCTGGCAACACCGGCTGGTTCGCGTGGATCCAGCGCGAGCCCTGGGACATCCGCGGCAACGAGGGCCTGCGCTATGCCGACTGGTACCTGGTCAACTGCAACCACCAGTCGTGGGCCGATATCTTCGTGCTGCAGCGGGCGCTGAACCGCCGCATCCCGCTGCTGAAGTTCTTCCTGAAGCAGCAGCTGATCTATGTGCCGGTGATCGGCCTGGCCTGGTGGGCGCTGGACTTCCCGTTCATGAAGCGCCACGGCAAGGCCGAGCTGCGGCGCAATCCGGCGTTGCGGCACCAGGACCAGGAAACCGCGCGGCGCGCCTGCGCCAAGTTCTCGCTGGTGCCGACCAGCGTGATGGTGTTTGCCGAAGGCACGCGCTTTACCGAGGCAAAGCGTGCCGCGCAGGCTTCCCCCTACCGCCACCTGCTCAAGCCCAAGGCCGGCGGGCTGGCGGTGGCGCTGAACGCGATGGGCGACAAGTTCCGCTCGCTGATCGATGTCACCATCGTCTACCCGCAAGGCGCGCCGGGCTTCTGGGACCTCGCCTGCGGTCGCGCCGGCCCGGTGCTGGTGCGGATGCGCCAGCTGCCGGTGCCGCCGTCCTTCTGCAACGCCGACTACGGCAGCGACAAGGCCTTTCGCACCGAATTCCACCACTGGCTGGCACGCCAGTGGGAAGCCAAGGATGCGGAGATCGACGCGCTGACGCCGCCGCGCCGCGATTGAGCGGGCGCTAGCCGGGCAGCCGCTCGATGGCGCGCTTGCCCTGCGCCACCGCCGCCGTCAGCGAAGGGCTGCCGGCGTTGTCGCTGTTGGCGATGCTGATGTTGCCGACGCCGGCCAGCCCCGGCCACGCCACGTCGGGCGCCACGTTCTCGCCGGCCAGGCTGTCGGGCATGTAGCTGTAGCCGTGCGCCCAGCGGTTGACAGTAATGCCCCGGATCACGTCCTTCGAGGCAAAGCCCTGGTGTCCGAGCATGCGGTCGAGCTGGGCGCGGATGTCGCGCTCCATCGCGTCGAAGGGCGTGCCCAGCAGCAAGGCACGGCCGGCGCGGAATCGGTCGCGCGCCGGCATGCCGCTGTCGGGCACGGTCGGCACATAGAGCATGTGCAGCACCGCCGGGTCGGACGGTTCCCGGCCCGCCGGCGGCTCCAGCCACAGATCGGTGTAGGGCATCGCCGGCGCATGGATGCGGCGCGTGCGCAGCGCGGCAAACGCCTGCCAGTGGTCCAGTGCCACCTTGGTATAGACCAGCGGCGCCTTGGCCTCGTTGTGCAGGGTGGCCTTCTGCTGCGCCGGCAGCGACGGCAACAGGTACGGGATCATCATGTTGTAGCCGGCCAGCACCACGTGGCGCGCCTCGACCCGGTGCAGGTTGCCGCTGAAGCCATAGGTGACGCGCGTGATCGGGCCGTCGGGCTCGACCGCGATCGCGGTGCTGTTCAGGCGCAGCCGCACCGGATCGCCTTCGCGGTCCAGGCGGCTGTAGTCGAACGCGGCCGCTACCACCTGCGCCGGCGCGCCCACGCGCGCCACGCCGGGGATCAGGCTCTGCACCAGCAGCCGCGCCAGCGCGGCATTGCCATCGGCAAACCACAGCCGCGACGCGGGCGACTTGCCCAGCCGCGCATTGCCCGCCGGCGCCGGCATGTTGGCGCCTGCAGGCAGGCCGATGGCGATGGCGTCGGCCACCGAGATGCCGTCGGCATCGAGCGCATAGGCATCGAGGCTGCGGCTGCGCAGGAAGCGCTGCCCGGCCAGGCCGATGCCGGCCTGGTCGCGCAGGAAGGCGGCATAGCGCATGGTTCGCAGCGCCGCGCTGCGTTCGGCGCCGGACAGCGCCGGCAGGTAGTCGGTGGTACCGGCGGCCAGCCGCGCCAGCGCGGCGCGGTCCGCCGCGGGCAAGGGCGCGCTGTCCAGAAAGCGCGACAGCGCCGCCGGATCGGGGCCCCCCGCGGGGCCGCCCGCGCGCGCGCCGCTGCGCGCGTCGATCGCTTCGCCGAAGGGATCGCCCGCCACCCACTGGTCGCGCCCGAAGTGCTCGGCATTAAAGAACACCGCCCGGCCCATGCCGAGCTCGGCATAAGGGTCAGGGGCGACGGCCGCGGGCGGACGCGCGGCATCGAGCCCGAGCCCGGCCAGCAGCTCGCGCACCGCGGCGTCGCCGGCCGCGCTCGCCGGCATCTCGGCGCTGCCGCCATAGGTCACCAGCCGCTTGCCGCGCACCGTGAATTCGTTGCGCTTGGCGTGGCCGCCAAAATCGTCGTGGTTATCCAGGATCAGGATGCGGCGATTGGCGCCGAAGCGGCGACGGTAGAACCACGCCGCCGCCAGGCCGCTGAGGCCGCCGCCGACCACCACCAGGTCAAAGGCCTCGCGCGCCAGCACCGCGGGATACTTCGCGCCTTCGCGCGCCAGGCTGTGGGCCAGTGTGTAGGTGCCGGCATGGTTGCCGCGCAGCCCGGTCAGCGCCGGCGGATAGGCGGCGGACGGCGTGGCAGCGGACGGCGCGCCCGCGCGCGGCTGCGCGTGCAGCAGCTGCACCGGCGCCAGCCCCGCGGCAATGGCCAGCGCGGTGCCGTTGAGGAAGTCTCTTCGGGTGATCGTCATCGGCGGCTCATGGTTGGGCGTCGGCCTGGCGCTGCGCGGCCAGGGCCCGGCGCCGCGCGGCCACCTCGGCCTCCGCCACCGGCGCGGCGCGGTTGCCCCAGCTGCCGCGGATAAAGGTCAGCACATTGGCCAGCTCCTGGTCGTCCAGGGTCCAGCCATAGCCGGGCATGTGGTAGTCCGACGGCGCGGTCGCCACGCGTGCGGTCACGGCGCCGTCGAGCAGCAGGTTGACCAGCGATGCCGGATCCGGATCGGCCACGGTCGGGTTGCCGGCCAGCGGCGGAAAGACGCGGGCGAAGCCCTTGCCGTCGGCACCATGGCACGGCATGCAGAACACCGCGTACTGGCGCGCGCCGGGCAGGTCGAAGCGGCCCTGCCGCAGCTGCTGCGCGGTGGCGGGATCGTGCCGGAACGGCTTGTCTTCGCCGCGCGCGCCAGGCAGGGACTTGAGGTAGGCGGCGACCGCGTCCAGGTCGGCCGGGCTCATGTACTGGGTCGCGGTGGAAACCACCGTCGACATCGGGCCGAACGAGGTCGCGTGCGCGTTGCGCCCGGTGCGCAGGAATTCGGCGATGTCCGCGCGCGACCAGGCGCCCAGCCCGGTGACCTGGTCGCCGGTCAGGTTGGTGGCCGACCACCCTTCGACGCTGGCCCCGGCCAGGAAATGCCGGCTGCGCTCGTCCAGGCCCTTCTCGGCGAACAGCGTGCCGCGCGGCGTATGGCAGGCGCCGCAATGCGCCACCGCCTGCACCAGGTAGGCGCCGCGGTTCCAGGCGGCGTCGCGCGCCGGGTCGTTGCGGACCGGGTCGTCATCGAGAAACAGCACGTTCCACACCGCCAGCAGGCCGCGCATGCCGAACGGCCAGCGCATCTGCGGCGCGGGATTGCGCTGCGCCACCGGCGCCACCTCGGCGCGCAGGTAGGCGTACAGCGCCGCCACATCGTCCTTCTGCATGCGCGCGTACGACGGGTACGGCATGGCCGGATACAGGCGCTTGCCGTCGCGCGCGACGCCATGGCGCACGGCGCGGTCGAACTCGGCCAGCGTGTAGGCGCCGATGCCGCTGCCGGCATCGGGCGTGATATTGGTCGAATAGAGCGTGCCGACCGCGGTGCGGATCGGCAGCCCGCCGGCAAAGGGCTTGCCGCCGGTGCTGGTATGGCAGGCGGCGCAGTTGGCGATGCGTGCCAGGTAGCGGCCGCGCTCGACCTGCTGCGCGTCGCCGGCGGCCTGAGCCAGGCCCGCGGGCAGCAGCACGGCCAGCGTCAGCCCGGCCAGCTGGCGCAACGCGCGGGAGAAAGCAAGGCCACGCCCGTGGAAAGGGAAGCGCATGGATGCAGTCAGCTCATGCCGCCGACACGGCCCAGTTGGCCGCCAGCACCAGGCAGGCCACCAGTCCGGCGGCGACGGCGACGCCGGTCACGATCAGCGGCACCGGGCGCAGGTTGTCCAGGTCGCGCTGGTGCTCGCTGCCCTGGCGCAGGCCGAAGAAGCCCCACAGCACGGTCCGCAACAGCCTCAACGGGTTCATGGCATTTCCTCGCACAACGGCAACGGGTATTGGAACGATGGGCCGATTATGGCCCGTCGCCGCCAGCCATACCAGCATCAGATAACTGGAAAAATTACGTATCAGTTGGTTGCGCCCGGGCGATAATCCCCTGACCGCCGCCGCCCTGCCCCCCCTCACCATGAAACGGTACGAAGCCCTCGCCGAAACCCTGGCCGCCGATATCCGCAACGGCAGCCTGCCCCCGGGCACGCGCCTGCCGTCGATCCGCAAGACCGTGGCCCAGTACGGCGTCAGCCCGTCGACCGCGTTCCAGGCCTATTACCGGCTGGAAGAGCGCGGGCTGGTGCGGGCGCGCGAGCGCTCCGGCTACTACGTGGCGGGGCCGGCGCGGCGCGAGCTGCCGCAGCCGCAGGCGCGCCCGTCGCGGCAGGTGTCGACGCAGGTGGACATTTCCAAGCTGGTGTTCGCCGTGCTCGAAGGCGCGCGCGACCGCGAGCTGGTGCAGTTCGGCTCGGCCTTTCCGTCGCCCGAGCTGTTCCCGTGGGAGCGGCTGGGCAAGTCGCTGGCGCGCGCCGGCCGCGCGCTCGACCCGTGGTACTCGGTCAACGACCTGCCGCCCGGCAATGCCGCGCTGCGCCGCCAGATCGCGCTGCGCTACCTGGGGACAGGTGCGCCGCAGCCGGCCGAGGACCTGGTCGTCACCAACGGCGCGCTCGAGGCGCTGAACCTGTGCCTGATGGCGGTGACGCAGCCGGGCGACGTGGTCGCGATCGAATCGCCCGGCTTCTATGCCTCGCTGCAGGCGCTGGAGCGGCTGCGGCTCAAGGCCGTCGAGATCCCGGTGGATCCCGCCGAAGGCATCGACCTGGGCGCGCTCGACACCGCGCTGTCGCGCCATCCGGTCAAGGCGTGCTGGTTCATGACGCAGTTCCAGAACCCGCTCGGCGCGAGCATGTCGGAGGACAAGAAGAAGGCGCTGGTGGCCCTGCTGGCGCGCCACCAGGTGCCGCTGATCGAGGACGACGTCTATGGCGAGCTCTACTTCGGCAACCGCTGCCCGCTGCCGGCCAAGGCCTTCGATACGCACGGGCTGGTGATGCATTGCAGCTCGTTCTCCAAGACCCTGGCACCGGGTTTCCGCATCGGCTGGGTCGCACCGGGCCGCTTTGGCGAGGCGATCCAGCGGCTCAAGCTGATGACCACGCTGTCGGCCGGCGTGCCGACGCAGGTGGCGCTGGCCGAATACCTGCAGCACGGCGGCTACGACAAGCACCTGCGCAAGCTGCGCCACGTGCTGGAGATGCAGCAGGGCCGCATGATCGACGCGATCGGCCAGCATTTCCCGGAAGAGGTGCGGGTGTCGCGTCCGGACGGCGGCTATTTCCTGTGGGTGGAGTTTGCCGCGGGGTTCGATGCGCTGGCGCTACATCATGCCGCGCTGGAAGCCGGCATCGGCATCGCGCCGGGACCGATCTTCTCGGCGCGGCAAGGCTACCGCAACTGCATCCGGCTCAACTACGGCCACTTGTGGAACGACGAGGCCGAGGCCGCGGTGGCCACGCTGGGGCGGCTGATCGCGCAGCAGGCCGGCTAGCGCGCGTCGCGCCGGCGGCGCAACGCCCACTCCAGCGCCTCGAACGCGGCCTGCACCACTAGCGCCAGCACCGCGGCCGGGATTGCGCCGGCCAGCAGCAGCGTGGTGTCGTTCAGCGCCAGCCCGGTGGCGATGCGCTCGCCGAAACCGCCGGCGCCAACGAATGCCGCAATGGTGGCCGTGCCCACGCTAATGATGGCCGCGGTCTTGACGCCGGCCAGCAGCACCGGCAACGCCAGCGGCAGCTCCACGTAGCGCAGCACCTGCGCGCCGCGCAGCCCGAGCGCGCGCGCCGCGTCGCGCATGCCCTGCGGCACCTGCTCCAGCCCGGTGGCGGTATTGCGCACGATCGGCAGCAGCGCATAGAGAAACAGCGCCACCATCGCCGGCCACACGCCGATGCGGCCCAGCAGCGGGATCAGCATCGCCAGCAAAGCCAGCGACGGCACCGTCTGCAGCACGCTGACCGCGCCCAGCACCGCCTGGCCGGTGCGCCGGCGCCGCGCCGCCAGCATCCCCAGCGGCACGCCCACCAGCGTCGCGGCGCCGACCGCGCCCGCGACCAGCCCGACATGGCGCCGCGCCAGCCGCGCGGTGTCGGGGCCGAACAGCGCGGCCAGCAGCCGGCTGCGCTGTGCGTCAGCGACATTTGCTGCCTGCGCTGCGCCACCGTCCAGGAAGGCGCGCGCGATCGCGGCGAACGGCTGGCCGTCTAGCTCCGCCGCCGCGTTCATCGCGATCATGTCGTCGGCGCTGACGCGCCCGGCCAGCCGTTGCAGCGCCTGCCACGCCTGCGGGAAGCGCTGCGGCACGTCGAGCCGGTAGACCACCACGGCGTCGTAGCGCGGAAAGTAATGCCGGTCGTCCGTCAGCACGCGCAGCCGGTACTTGCGGATCTTGGCATCGGTGGAATAGATGTCGATGGCGTCGACCTGCCCCGCCGCCAGCGCCTCGTAGGCAACGCCGTGGTCGAGACCGAGCGGGCGTTGCGGCAAGGCATAGCGGCTGGCCAGCCCGGGCCAGCCATCGGCGCGGCCGAGGAACTCGTGCGACAGCCCGAGCCTGAGCGCGGGCTGCGTCGCCAGATCGCTCAAGCGCTGCAACGACCCCGCGCGGGCGTCGGACACGGCCAGCGCATAGGTGTTCTCGAATCCCAGCGGAATCGCCGCGCCCAGCCCCAGCGGCGCCAGCGCGCGCCGGATCTGGTCGAGGCCCGCGCCGGGCGGCAGCTTGAGGACTTCGGCGGCCAGCGTGCCGGTGTAGTCGGCGTAGAGATCGATGCTGCCGGCCTTCAGCGCCGCGAACACGATCGCGGTGTTGCCCAGGCCGGGCTGGTGCTGCGCGGTGCCGGGCGGCCCTGCGGCCTGGCTCAGCAGTTCGCCAAGGATGTATGACTCGGTGAAGCGCTTGGAACCGACGCGCAGCGGGTCCGCCGCGCGGGCCGGCAGGCTCGTCGCCAGTGCCGCAGCCAGCACCCAGGCCACGGCGAAACCGAGCCGGTGCCACGCCCTCCCCCTTGCCTGACTTCCACGAATCCCGGCCAACACGTCCGTCCCGATCTGGCGCCGGTGTGCGCCCGGCATCGCTACATCATAGGCCGCGTATGAACTTATCCCGAAATAGTATTTGCATTTCGCATGTTGAAGGCGTCAGAATCCAGTTTAGACATAGAACCCGGTAGCGCGCCCCGTCCCGACTCCATGGAAATCCGGCAACTGGAAGCCTTCGCCGCAGTCGTCACCACCGGTAGCGTCACCGCCGCCGGGCGGCTGCTCGGTCGCTCGCAGCCGGCGATCACGCGACTGATCCAGGAGCTGGAGGCCGAACTCGGTTTCGCCCTGTTCACCCGCAGCGGCCCGCGCGTGAGCCCGACCGAGCAGGGTTTCCTGCTCTACGACGAGGTCGAGCAGACGCTGGCGGGCATGCAGCAAATCCGCACGCGCGCAGCGGCGCTGGCGCGCGGCGATGGCCGGCCGCTGCGCATCGCCGCCACCCCGGCGCTGGCCGCGGGCCTGCTGCCGCCGGCGCTGGCGCTGGCCTTCGCGCGCGGACTGTGCGCGCCGGAGCGCGTGGCGGTGCAGAGCCAGTCGCCGGAGCAGGTAGTGCACGCCGTGCTGACCGGTGCCGCCGACATCGGCCTGAACAGCCTGCCGCTGGAGCATCGCGGCGTGACCGTGCACTGGATCGGACAGTCCGCCTGCGTGGCGGCGCTGCGCGCCGACGACCCGCTCGTGGCGCAGCCCGCCATCGCGCTGCAGGACTGCCGCGGCCGCCGCCTGATCACCATGCACAACCCCTACCGGCTGCGCCGCCGCGTCGACCGCGCGCTCGCCGCCGCCAACGTTCCGGCGGCCGGGGTGATCGACACCAACACCTCGATCAGCGCCCTGACCCTTGTGCGCGCCGGGCTCGGCATCGCCTTGCTGGAGCCGGTGACCGCGCGCGGGCTGCCGCTGACCGATATCGCGGTGCTGCCGATCGATGCCGATATTCCGTTCTTTTTCGGGGTAATCACGCCGCAGGCGCGCCCGGCCAGCACCGCCGTGCAGGGGCTGGTGCAGGCGGTGGCCGACGCCGCTGCCGCGCTGCTGCCCGACCTGGTGCGGCGCGAGCCCGCCGAACACGGCGCGCTGCTGCAATCGCTCTATGGCGATGCCAGCGAAGACGCTGACACGCTCTCACACGATGCCGGACTTCCAAGCCATGACTGAACTATCCGCTCCCACCCCTACAGGCCTGGCCGCCCTCGAAGCCCGGCTGCGCCAGGACCTGTCCTGGCTGGAGCTGCCCGCCAAGGCCTGGACCATCCCGCGCAGGGTCGACGGGCAGGAGGTGCTCGACGTCGCCGTGATCGGCGGCGGCATGGCAGGCCTCGCGGCAAGCGCCACGCTGACCCACCTGGGCGTGCGCGTGCGCGCCTTCGACCGCGCCCCGGCGGGCTATGAAGGCCCGTGGGCCACCACCGCGCGCATGGAGACGCTGCGCTCGCCCAAGCAACTGACCGGCCCCGCGCTGGGCCTGCCGGCACTGACCTTCCGCGCCTGGTTCGAGGCCCAGTTCGGCGAAGCCGCGTGGCAGGCGCTGGACAAGATCCCGCGCCTGCAATGGATGGATTACCTGCGCTGGTACCGCCAGGTGCTGGCGCTGGATATCCGCAACGAACACGAGATCGAGCGGATCGTGCCGCGCCCCGACGGGCTGGTGGCGCTGTCGATGCAGACGCCGGCCGGCCCGCTCACGGTGCTGGCGCGCCGCGTGGTGCTGGCCACCGGCCGCGACGGCCTCGGCGGCGCCTATGTGCCGCCGGTGGCGGCCGCGCTGCCGCGCCACCTGTGGGCGCATTCGTCGGACCAGATGGACTACGCCGCGCTGCGCGGCAAGCGCGTAGGCGTGGTCGGCGCCGGCGCCTCGGCCATGGACAGCGCCGCGACCGCGCTGGAGGCCGGCGCCGCCAGCGTCGAGATGCTGATTCGCCGCGCCGACATTCCGCGCGTCAACAAGAGCAAGGGCGCCGGCAACCCGGGCCTGACCTTCGGCCACTACGGCCTGCCCGACGCCTGGAAATGGCGCCTGCGCCATTACATCAACAGCCAGCAGGTGCCGCCGCCGCGCGGCAGCACGCTGCGCGTGTCGCGCCATGCCAATGCGTACTTCAACCTGGGCGCCGCGCTGGAAGCGATCGAGGCGCAGGGCGACGTGCTGCACGTGCGCACCCCGCGCGGCGAGTTCGAACTGGACTTCCTGATCTTCTCCACCGGCTTCCGCATCGCGCTGGAAACGCGCCCGGAGTTCGCCGCCTTCGCCCCGCATATCCGGTTCTGGCGCGACCGCCATGCGCCGCCCGCGGGCCAGGAAGACCGCGAGCTGTCCGATTCGCCCGACCTCGGCGAAGCCTTCGAATTCCAGGAAAAGACCCCCGGCGCCTGCCCGGGCCTGACGCGCATCCACTGCTTCTGCTATCCGGCGGCGCTGTCGCACGGCACCGTCTCCGGCGACATCCCGGCGATCAGCGACGGCGCGCGCCGGCTTGGCCAGGGCATTGCCGCGCGGCTGTACCAGGAAGACATCGAGCTGCACTACGCCGCGCTGCAGGCCTATGCCGAGCCCGAGGTCTTCGGCGACGAATGGGTGCCGGCGCCGCCGCCGGCGCTGCGCACCGCCAAGGCCTGAATCCCCGAACCGACTCCCGACCCAACCCAGACAGAACGTCCGATGACCCAGCCCCCGACTTCCGCGGTCGACCTGATCGACCAGCTCACCGGCCTCGCGCCGGGCAGCGCCACCCACACCCTGCGGCACCAGCGCGACAAGGTCGTGGCCGCCACCCAGGGCAGCTACGATGCCCTGTTCGATCCCGACCTGCCTGGCCTGTCGCTGGCGGAACGGCTGCTGGTGGCGCTGTACGCCGCCCGGCTGACGCCGTCGCCGGCACTGGCCGCGCACTACCGGGGCCGGCTCGAGCAGCTCGGCACCGATGCCGGCCAGATCCGCGCCGCGGCCGAGGGCACGCCCGCGGACGTGGCCGAGCCGCGCCTGCGCGCCATGCTCGAATTCACCCGCAAGCTGATCGAGAAACCGGTCGAGGGCGACCAGGCCGCGCTGCTGGCGCTGCCGGCCGCTGGCCTTAGCACCCCGGCGGTGGTCACGCTGGCGCAGCTGGTCGCGTTCCTGTCGTACCAGGTGCGGCTGGTGGCCGGACTGGGCGCACTGAAAGCCCTGCAAGCCCTGAACGACAACCCCGCCGGAGCCCAGGCATGAGCGAAATCATCAAATCCCACGGCTTCACCAACGAAGTGCTCGACTGGAAGGCATGGCTGGACGTGGTCGACCTCGACCAGGCCACGCCCGAGCAGATCGCCGTGCTCGAAGAGAGCCACCCCAAGGCCAAGGTGCAGGACTACTACCGCTTCCTGGTCCACCAGCCCGAGATCCTGCGCCAACGCTCGACCGCCTTCAACGCCATCATGTACGCGCCCGGCGGCATGCCGCGCGCCGAACGCGAGCTGTCGACCACGGTGGTGTCGCGCATCAACGGCTGCGTCTACTGCGCCTCGGTCCACGCCCAGCGCTTCGAACAGCTGGCCAAGCGCAACGACGTGATCCGCCAGGTGTTCGACGACCCCTACAGCGCCGGCACCACCGCGCGCGAACGCGCCATCGCGAAATTTTCGGCGGAGCTGACCGAGCGGCCGGCCGAAGTCACCGCCGAACAGCTCAAGCCGCTGCGCGAGGCCGGCGTGACGGACGCGGAGATCCTGGACCTGATCCACTCGATCGCGATCTTCGCGTGGGCGAACCGGCTGATGCTGAATCTGGGGGAACCTGTGTTTCCGCAGGAGCAGGTGGCGGTCGGTTAACCAAGGCCAGGAGCGCACGCATAAGCTCCCCTCTCCCGCGCGCGGGAGAGGGGTGGGGGAGAGGGCCGGAGTTTCAACGAAGTCAAGCGAGTCGGTATGCCAGCGCCTGCCCTCTCCCCCGGCCCCTCTCCCGCAAGCGGGAGAGGGGAGCAAACCGCCGCGCATCGCAAGCGCGCGCAGCTTGCACGTCCTAGCCTTCGCCGCTCCCATAATGCATCGCCAGCCAGACTGTGGGCTGCGTTGCATCAGTCCACGCCACCCGATGGCGGCAATGCGCCGGCAGGTGCAGCCAGTCGCCAGGCCGCATCGTATGCAACCTCGGCTGGCCCTCCAGTTCAAGCGCGGCACGGCCACTCAACAGCAGCACCCACTCCGCCTCCGCGCTGTCGTACCAGAAGCCCTCCGGGCTGGCCTGGCCGTTGGAGACGATGCGCTCGATGCGCAGGCCCGGGCGTTGCAGCAGCGGCTCGAAGATTTCCTGCGCGGCGCCGGCCGGGACGCCGGCGAGCAGGTTTCCGTGTTCAGGCTGCATGCTGACTCCTTCGGGCCGTGGTGGCGGTCCGCTCAGTCGGCCGGCCCGGGCGCGAGCACGTCGCGCGCGCCGTTGCGGCCCATCGGCGAGACCAGTCCGGCCACTTCCATCTGCTCGATCAGCCGCGCCGCGCGGTTGTAGCCGATGCGCAGCTGCCGCTGCACCGCCGAGATCGAGGCGCGGCGGCTGGTCAGCACGAAGCTGGCGGCCTCGTCGTAGAGCGGGTCGGCCTCGCCGTCGCCGCCGCCGTCGCCGAACAGGTCAGCGCCGCCGGCCTCGGCCGGGTCGCCGGCGAGGATGGCCTCATCGTAGTCGGGCTCGCCGAACTGCTTCCAGTGCTCGACCACGCGGTGCACCTCGTCGTCGGCGACAAAAGCGCCATGCACGCGCTGCGGATAGCCGGTGCCCGGCGGCAGGAACAGCATGTCGCCCTGGCCGAGCAGGCTCTCGGCGCCCATCTGGTCGAGGATGGTGCGCGAATCGATCTTGGACGAGACCTGGAACGCCACGCGCGTGGGGATATTGGCCTTGATCAGGCCCGTGATCACGTCAACCGACGGGCGCTGCGTGGCCAGGATCAGGTGGATGCCGGCGGCGCGCGCCTTCTGCGCCAGGCGCGCGATCAGTTCCTCGATCTTCTTGCCGGCGACCATCATCAGGTCGGCCAGTTCGTCGATCACCACCACGATCATGGGCAGGCGCGACAGCGGCTCGGGCGCGTCAGGCGTCAGCGAGAACGGGTTGGGCACCTTCTGCCCCGCGGCCTCGGCGGCACGGATCTTCTGGTTGTAGCCGGCCAGGTTGCGCACGCCCAGCGCCGACATCAGCTTGTAGCGCTTTTCCATTTCGCCGACGCACCAGTTGAGCGCGTGGGCGGCCTGCTTCATGTCGGTGACCACCGGCGCCAGCAGGTGCGGGATGCCCTCGTAGACCGACAGCTCCAGCATCTTGGGGTCGATCATGATCAGGCGCACGTCTTCCGGCGTGGCCTTGTACAGCATCGACAGGATCATGGCGTTGACCGCCACCGACTTGCCCGAGCCGGTGGTGCCGGCGACCAGCAGGTGCGGCGCGCGTGCCAGGTCGGTCACCACCGGGTTGCCGGTGATGTCCTTGCCCATCGCCAGCACCAGCCGCGAATGATGCGCCTGGAACGAGGCGGCGTTGACGATCTCGGACAGCCGAATCATCTGCCGGCGCGCGTTGGGCAGCTCCAGCCCCATGCAGGTCTTGCCCGGAATGGTCTCGACCACGCGGATCGAGGTCACGCCCAGCGCCCGCGCCAGGTCCTTCATCAACCCGACCACCTGCGCGCCGCGCACGCCCATGGCGGGCTCGACCTCGAAGCGGGTGATCACCGGGCCGGCGCCCGCGCCGACCACGGCGACCGGCACCTTGAACTCGGCCAGCCGCTGTTCGATCAGCTCGCCGGTTTCGCGCAGGCGTTCTTCCGACACCTGCTCGGCACTGTCGACTTCGCATTCCAGCAAGTCCGACGGCGGCAGGCGGTAGTCGACCACGGGACGCGGCGCCGGTGGCGTCACCGGCGCGGGCGGCGTCGCGGCTGCCAGCGGCACGGTGCGGCCAACCACGGCGGGCAGCACGATGCGGGGCTTGGCGGGGGGCGGGCTGTCTGGCGCGACGTCGACGGGTGCCTGGGCTTCAGCGGATGTAGCAGCTTCGACGGTCCCGGCGGCTTCCACCGCATCGGTTGCGTCGGCTACATCGGCCAGGTCGACGGCCGGCAAGTCCTCCGGCTCGACGGCTTCGCCGACCAGATCGTTGCCGTCCATCAGGGCGCCTTCCGTGCCGGCGTCTTCGGCCGTGACCAGCGCCACGGCCTCGGGCTCGGGCTCGCCGCCCTCCTCCATCGCGGAACTTGCCACGGCATGGGCTACGGCGACGGCCTCGGCGTCGTGATCAGGCGCGCTTGCTTCGTGTTGCTGAGCGGTCTCGCCCGTGTGTTCCGGCACGCCGGCCAACGGAGCTTCAACTTCCGCTTCAATGAGGGCTTCCGGCGCGGCGTGTGCCGGCGGCTGTGTCGCAACCGGGTCGGGCTCTGCAGCGTTCACGTCGATGGCCGGATCCGCGGCCGCTTCGGGCATGGCTACCGGCAACTGGTCCGAAGCCGGGTCAGCCGACTGCACTGTCGCGGGCTTGCCTGCCAGGGCCTGCAACTCGGCCAGCAGGTCGAGCGCTTCCTGCCGGAGCGCGGCCAGCGATGGGGCATCGCCATCCAGCGCAAGGGGTTCGGCCGGGGCGGCGGTAACAGCGTCGTCCACCGGAACGGAAGGAATGGCTGGCGCCGCCGGCACGATTTCCGGTTCTGTTGTGGGCTCGGTCTCGGGTGCGGCGATTGCCTGCGCTGGCGCAACGGCATCCGGTTCGACGCTGGAAGCCGCCTGCATGGCGACAGCGATCTCGGCCGGAGCGGCGGCAGTGGCGGTGACAGCGGCGGCGGTGGTCGGCACCGCGGACGCGGCGGCGGGCTTCGCGGACGCTTCCGGCAGCGTCGTGATCGCCGAACGGACCAGCGGCTGCGGCTGGCGGAACGGGCTGCTGACCACAGTGCCGCGCAGCGGCTGTGCCGGTCGCGGCGCGGAAGCCGGTGCGGGGGCGGCGGCGGCCGGCTTGCGTGCCGCCGGCTGGGCGGGGCGCGTTGCCGGCGCGGCGGCTGCCGGCGCTGGCTGGGGGGCACGCACCGGCCTGGGCGCGCCCGGCGCGTCGGCATGATGCAGCCAGAGCTCGCCAGGCTGCGGCGGCGATTCACGGGTGCGGCGCGGCGGCTGCCAGGCCGGCTGGCGGCGCGCGGAGACGGCTTCAAAACTGCGATGGCGCGGCGCGGGCGCGGTCCAGCCGGGGTGGCCCGCCGCCGGTGCATCGCGGCGCTCGGCCTCGCGCAGCGGCTGGGTGGCGGCGAAGGTCACCGGCGCCTCCTCGGGCACCGTGGCGGGCGCGGCGGCGCGGCGCGGCTTGCGCGCGAACAGGCTGCGCCAGGTCTCGCCGAACACCATCGGCGCGGCCAGTGCCAGCACGCCCAGCATCAGCAGCAAGGCGCCGGTCCAGCCGAACAGGTTGCCGAAGCCGCCGGCCAGCGCGCGGCCGACGCCGCCGCCGGCGCTCGATTCGGGATCCGCGCCGCTGGTCAGTGCCTCCAGGCTGGCGCTCGCGCACAGCACCGCCAGCGTGCCCAGCCATACGCGCAGCGAGCCAGGCCCGGCCAGGCGCCGCTCGCCGGCCAGCCAGCGCGTCACCAGCCGCCACAGCAGCGGTACTATCCAGAAAGTCGAAAACCCGAACCAGCCCAAACCCATTATCGACATGCCATCTTCAAAACACCGGGCAGCGATTGTAGCGGTTATGACAGTCGGCGATTGAATCGGAAAGCGCAAATATTCGTAACGCGGCGCTTTTTCAACGCCATTGCGCAACGATGCCAGGGCGATCGCGGGCCTATTCACGACCGTGCCATGGTGTCACCGGTCATTGGCGTAGCCGCGCCGCGCTACCATTGGGCAAACCCGGCTGCGTCGCCTCGCGGCGCGCCGCCCTCCCCTTCTGCTCACGCTCCATGCCAATCCGTTACGCCAGGCTGCGCATCCTCGTCGTCGAAGACCACCCGTTCCAGCGCGCCGCCGCCGAGGGCCTGCTGCGCCATGTCGGCGTGCAGGCCCTGACCAGCGCGCACAACGGCACGCAGGCGGCCGAGCTGCTGGCGCGCGAGCCCTTCGACGTGGTGCTGTGCGATATCGAGATGCCGGGCTGCAATGGCCCCGAATTGATCGCCGAGCTGCACCGGCGCGGCCCGCGCGCCTTCGCTGGCGCGCCGCCGGTGTGGGTGTGGGTCACGGCGCTGGCCGAAGACATCCTCGATTCCAACCGCGGCCTGGCGCATGCCGCCGGCATCCCGCGCGTGCACGCGCTGCGCAAGCCGCTGTCGCGCGATGCGCTCGAAGTGATCCTGGCCGATGCGCTGGTGCGCCAGGATGCCGAAGCCGGCGTGCCCGCCTGGATCCCCGACGCCGAGGAACTGCTCGCCGCGACCCGCGCCGGTACCGATTTGCTGGTCATGCTGCAGCCCCAGCACGATATCGCCAGCGGCCGCCTGGTCGGGGCCGAAGCGCTGGTGCGCTGGCGCCATCCCGCGCATGGCCTGGTACCGCCCGACCACTTCATCCCGCAGCTCGAGGCGCTCGACGCGGCCGACCCGGTGTTCTTCCTGGTTGCGCGCCAGTGCCTGGCGGCGTTGCAGCGCCTGCGCGCCGCCGGGGTCGGGATTGCGATGGGCCTGAACGCGTCTGCGCAGACGCTGTGCCGACCGGGCGTGCTGGAATCGTTCGAGGCGCTGGTGGCCGCCAGCGGCGTGCCGCGGCAGGCGCTGACGGTGGAGCTGACCGAGGGTTACCCTGTGCCCGACACGCTGGCGCTGTCGGTCGCGCTGAACCGGCTGCGGCTGCTCGGCTATGGCGTGGCGATCGACGATTTCGGCGTGGGCATCGCCACCCTCAAGCTGCTGGCGGACCTGCCGTTCACGCAGCTGAAAGTGGACCGCTCGTTCGTCGCCGAGGTCGACGGGCACGGCCAGCGCGCCACGATCTGCCGCAGCATGATCGGCCTGGCCCGGGAACTGGGACTGGAGTGCGTGGCCGAGGGCATCGAGACCGACGCCCAGCGCGCGGCGCTGCGGGCGCTGGGCTGTCCGCTGGGCCAGGGCTACCTGTGGTCGGCGCCCAGGCCGGCCGAGGCCTTCGTCGCGGACGCGATCGAGCGGGCCACGGCAACGCCGCCGGCCTGAGCGCCGGCGGCCGCGGTGCCGGTGCTACTGCCCGACCCGGAACGGGTACTTGGCGAAGATCTGCGCCACGGTCCTGTCGATGCGCTGCTGGGCGCTGGCCTTGTCGCTGGTGTCGACGCTGCCGACCGCCACGCCTTCCCACACCAGCTTCATCTGGCGCCGGTCGACCAGGTCGATGTTCACGGTGCCCTCGGTGTAGCGGTAGACGTCGTTATAGAAGCCGTAGCCCGGCCACGGCGCATACAGCCCGCCGCGATAGCCGTAGTAGCCCATCATGGGCGCGGGTGCCGGGCTGACCTCCACCTTTTCCTGCAGCCTGGCGTTGAAGTTGACCAGCAGGTCCGGCGACTGCGCCGCGTAGCGGTAGCCGCGCGCGCCCAGCTCGCGCTGGACCGCGGTCTTGAAGTACTGGGTGGTCAGGCTTTCATAGCCGGCGCGGTCGGTGCCGGGACGCTCGACGAAGCCGAAGGTACGGTAGGCACTGAAGTCGGTAGCGGGGTTGTAGTCGGTCTTGATGTCGGGGACGCTGGCGCAGCCCGACAGCAGCAGCGCCGCGACCGCCGCGGGGATCGTTCCCCGCATCGCCACCGGGAAGAGTTGCCGGAACGCATTCACGATACATCTCCAGGAATTGGATGCACGGCGCGGGATTGCGGGTCGCGCTAGTTGAGCTTGCCGTTGAGGCCACCCACGCTGAGCCTGCCCGCCCCCAGCAGCACCACCGCCAGCGCCGCCCCCAGGTACATGCCCTGCAGCTCCAGGGCCCAGCCGCCGGTATTGGACAGCATGCCAAGCTCCTTGGTATGCACCAGCCCGATGGCAAACAGCATGTTGAGCGCCACCACCAGCGCCGCCAGCCGGCTCCACAGCCCGATGATCAGCAGGATCGGCGCGACGATCTCGCCCAGGTAGACGCCGTAGGCAACCCAGGCCGGCAAGCCGGCGTCGGCAACCACCTTCGACACGAAACCGATGCCGGACGCGCCCGTGACCTTGGCGATGCCATGCATCAGGATCAACACGCCAAGCACGATGCGCAGCAGCGCCTTGCCCAAGTCCTGGGAACCCTGAGAGCCACCCATGGCCATTCTCCTTGCCGTTGTCTGTGAGAAGTTATCGAGCCATGCGCCTTAGCCCTCACGCGCACGGTTCGCCCCTGTACCTTAGTGCGAGCCGGCGTGAACGTAAAGCCGCAAATGCGCGACACGGGCCGGCACCGACGCGGCCGTCACCAGCCCTTGCACCTGGCGCCGGCACGTGCCGCTGGCAGCGCTACACCACGCGGTGCATCGCCGGTGTGCGCGGCTGCTGCATGCCGACCTTGTGCGCGCACTCGGGCAACACCTCGCCCAGGAAGTCGAGGAAGCGCCGGGTCGCCGGCGTCACGCCCTTGCGCGACGGGAACACCGCGTGCAGCGTGCCGACCGGCATGTCGTACTGCGGCAGCACCAGTTCCAGCTCGCCGTTCTCCAGCGCCTCGCGGCAGAACATGCGCGGCAGCATGGCTACGCCGACCCCGGCGATGGCGGCCTCGCGCAGCAACGCGAACTCGTCGGTGACCAGGCGCGGATCGTAGGCGATCTGGATCGAGTCCCCGGTCTTGCAGCGCAAGGTCCAGGCGTGCTTGCCGTCGTGCGGCTGCTGGCCCACGCCCGGCATGCCGTCGAGCGCCTGCGGCGTGCGCGGGCGGCCGATGCTGTCGAGCAGCGCCGGGCTGGCCACCAGCATCAGCTCGCTTTCGCCAAAGGTACGCACCGCCAGGCTGGAGTCTTCCATCACCTCGCGCACGCGCAGCGCCAGGTCGAAGCCCTCGCCGATCACGTCGACGCGCCGGTTGGTGGTTTCCAGTTCGATCCGCACCGCCGGGTTGGCGCGCATGAAGTGGCCGATCGCCGGTGCCAGCAGGATCTGGGCAATGGCGATGGGGCAACTGACCCGCAGCGTGCCGCCCGGCTGCTCGCGCGCCTGCTCGATGACCTCGCGCGCGGCCTCGGCCTCGTTGAGCATGGCGCGGCAGCGTTCGTAGAAGGATTCCCCCAGCGGGGTCACGCGCACCTGGCGCGTGGTCCGGCGCAGCAGCTGCACGCCGAGATCGCGCTCGAGCTGGGCGATGCGCCGGCTCAGGCGCGACTTGGGCACGCCGGTGGCGCGGCTGGCCGCGGAAAAACTGCCGTGTTCGACCACCTGGGCGAACAGCGACAGGTCGTTGAGGTCTTGCATGGATGGCTCCGGAGTCACGCGGACGGGTCCGCAATCGTGCGTGGATGTGCGGAGATGGCGCCCGGCATGGCGTTGCATCGGTAGAACAATCCTTTGCATTTTGCCTCACTACCGATACCAATGGCCAGCCGCTATCTTTCCTCCATCGCAACCGCACCTTGTGGAGAAAGACATGAACATCCTGCAGATCGATTCCAGCGTCCTCGGCGACAACTCCGTATCCCGCGGCCTGACCGCCAGCGTGGTGGCCGACCTGGTCGCCGCCAACCCCGCCGCCACCGTGACCGTGCGCGACCTCGACCAGGACGCCCCGGCGCACCTGTCCGGCAACCTGCTGCCGGTGCTGGGTGGCCCCAAGGACGGCCTGAACGCCGTGCAGCAGGCCGAGCTGGAGCGCACCGAGCAGTGGCTGGCCGAGTTCCTCGCCGCCGACGTGCTGGTGGTGGGCGTGCCGCAGTACAACTTCAGCATCCCCAGCCAGCTCAAGGCCTGGATCGACCGCATCGCGCAGGCCGGCCGCACCTTCAAGTACACCGAGAACGGCCCGGTGGGCCTGGCCGGCGGCAAGCGCGTGATCGTGGTGTCGTCGCGCGGCGGCGTACGCCAGGATGCCAACGAGCTGGACCTGCACGAAAAGACCGTCGACATCGTGTTCCGCTTCCTGGGCATCACCGACATCACCTACGTGCGCGCCCACGGCCTGGCGATGGGTCCGGAGTTCCGCGAAGCCGCCCTGGCCAGTGCCCGCACCGAGATCGCGGCGCTGAACGACGCCAGCCGCCTGGCGGCCTGAAGCCAACCGGGGCCGCGGGGCCGGCGCTGTAGGACGGCGCCGGCTCGCCCCGGGACCGGATCGGGTCTATGATGGTTCGGGGCGCTACGGCGCCCCGCGTGCCATGGGCGGCGCGCGGCCGCTGGCCCCTGGCCGCGGCGGCGCACCGCCTGCAGTCATCGACCGATCCAACCCGGGAGCCCGCATGACTTCAGCCCTGTTGCCAGGAGCCGCCCTCCATCCGCCGCACGAACCCGCCCTGCTTTCGCAGTACCGGCATGTCCGCGCCGCCACCGAAACCCTGGTGGCGGACCTGTCCGATGCCGATGCCACCGTGCAGTCCATGGACGACGCCAGCCCGGCAAAATGGCACCTGGCGCACACCACGTGGTTTTTCGAGGAATTCGTGCTGGCCGCGCGCATCCCTGACTACGAGCCGGTGGACCCGGCCTACCGCTATCTCTTCAACTCGTACTATGAAGCGGTCGGCGCGCGCCATCCGCGGCCGCAGCGCGGGCTGCTGACGCGTCCGTCGCTGGACGAGGTGCTGGCATACCGCGAGGCCGTCGACGAGGCGATGCTGGCGCTGCTGGGCAGCGCCCAGACCGACGACGAGGCGGCGCTGATCACGCTTGGCCTGCAGCATGAACAGCAGCACCAGGAACTGCTGCTGACCGACGTGCTGCACCTGTTCGCGCAGAACCCGCTGCGCCCCGCCTTTGCCCCGGAACTGCCCGCCCCCGTGATTGCCGACCCGCGCCCCGCGCCGGACTGGATCGGCTTCGACGGCGGACTGGTCGAGATCGGCCACCGCGGCGAGACCTTCGCCTTCGATTGCGAAACGCCGCGCCACAAGACCTACCTGGCTCCCTTCACGCTGTGCTCGCACCCGGTCAGCAACCGGCAATGGTTCGAGTTCATCGAGGATGGCGGCTACCAGAGCGCCGGGCTGTGGCTGTCCGACGGCTGGCGCTGGGTCGGCGAGCAAGGCATCCAGGCGCCGCTCTACTGGGAAGAGCGCGAAGGCACCTGGTGGCAGATGACGCTGCGCGGCATGCATCCGGTCGACCCGGACAGCCCGGTGACCCATGTCAGCTTCTACGAGGCCGACGCGTTCGCGCGCTGGGCCGAGCGCCGGCTGCCGACCGAGGCGGAATGGGAGCACGCGGCCAGCCGGCTGCCGGCCACCGGGAATTTTGTCGAGGGGCGCGCGCTGCGGCCGCTGCCGGACCGGCAGAACACCGCCGGCGTGCTGCGCCAGATGTTCGGCGACGTCTGGGAATGGACCGCCAGCGCCTTCCTGCCCTATCCGGGCTTCCGCCCCAACGCGGGCGCGGTGGGCGAGTACAACGGCAAGTTCATGAGCGGCCAGATGGTGCTGCGCGGCGGGTCGTGCGTCACCCCCGAATCGCATATCCGCGCAACCTACCGCAACTTCTTCTATCCGCACCAGCGCTGGCAGTTCACCGGCGTGCGGCTGGCCGACGACGCCTAGGCCGGAGCCCGGTATGGCGCCAGCCAGCGCCACGCCAGCCAGGCCAGCGCCACCCACACCAGCACGATGACCACGGCGGCCGCGCGATTGCGCGGCCGTTGCGCATGGGTTTCCTGCCAGGCCTCGGCGCGGCCGCGGCATTCGTCCTTGACCGCAGCGGGGATCATCCGCAGCGTGAGCCAGATGCCCAGCGGCACCAGCAGCACGTCATCCAGATAGCCCAGCACCGGGATGAAATCCGGAATCAGGTCGATCGGGCTGAAGGCGTAAGCGACCACCAACGCGCCCAGCAGCCGTGCCGCCCATGGCGTGCCGGGATGGCGGCTGCAGAACCACAGCGTCAGCAGGCTGCCCTTGAGCCCGCGCGCCCACTGGCGCAGGCGCGAACCGCTGGCCATTGCCGCCGCGCCTTACCAGCCCTTGCTCTGCGACGCCGCGGGGCGCTGGCCGCCGGGCTCGGCGACGGGCGGCTTCAGCGGCGGCGCCGCCACGATCGGCGTCTGCGGATACAGCTTCTGCCAGCGCGCCTTCAGGCCGCTGGCGATCTCGGCCTGGTTGTAGCGCTCGGCAAAGTCGATCACGGTCATGCCCTGCTGGTTCTTCAGGCGCATGTCGGCGCCTTCGTCCAGCAGCAGCTTGACGGTTTCGATATGGCCGCCACGCGCGGCCATCATCAGCGGGGTGGTGCCGTTGGGGCTTTCGGCGTCGATATACGCGGCATGGTCGACCAGGTACTTGACCACGTCGTTGTGGCCGTTGGTGGCGGCATAGTGCAGCGGGGCCCAGCCGGTCTTGTTGATCTCGGCCTCCATGTCGTCGACCATCAGCTTGACCATGTCGAGCTGGCCCTGCAGCGCGGCCATCATCAAGGGGGTCTCGCCGGCCGGGTTGGCCTTGTCAAAGTCGATGTCCTTGGCGCGGATCAGCACCGTGGCGGCCTTCAGAGACTTCTCGCGCAGCGCCAGCACCAGCGCCGGGTTGCCGCGGTTGTCGACCACATTGGGGTCGACGCCCCTGGCAAGCAGCTTCTTGACGGTGTTGGCGTCGTCGAATTCCACCGCCTTGCGCATATCGTCGGCCGGCGCGGCCTGGGCGAGCGTGGCGGCGGCCAGCGCGACAGCGCCGGCGGCACGGCGGACAAGCTTCATGTCAAACATGAGATTTCCTGTCAATGTGCTTGAATAGATTAAAGAAGTTTTCCGTCGTCTGTTCCGCGACCTGCTCCACCGGCACCCCGCGCAGCTGCGCGATGAACTCGCCGACATGGCGCACCCAGGCCGGCTCGTTGGTCTTGCCGCGGTACGGCACGGGGGCCAGGTAGGGGGAATCGGTCTCGATCAGCATGCGCTCGAGCGGCACCTTGCGCGCGGTTTCCTGCAGGTCCGCCGCGCTCTTGAAGGTGACGATGCCGGAAAACGAGATATGGAAGCCCTGGTCCAGCGCCTGGCGGGCAACCTCCCAGGTTTCGGTAAAGCAGTGCATCACGCCGCCGGCCTCGCCCGCGTTTTCCTCGCGCATCAGGCGCAGGGTGTCGTCGGCCGAGGAACGGGTATGGATGATCAGCGGCTTGCCGGTCTGGCGCGCGGCGCGGATATGGGTGCGGAAGCGTTCGCGCTGCCATTCCATCTCGGCGATGCTGCGGCCGTTGAGCCGGTAGTAGTCCAGCCCGGTCTCGCCGGTGCCGACCACGCGCGGGTGGGCCGACAGCGCCACCAGCCGCTCCAGGGTCGGGTCCTCGCCCTCTTCGTAGTCGGGATGCACGCCGACCGACGCGTACAGGTTGGGATGCTGCTCGGCCAGCGCCAGCACGCGCGGGAAGTCTTCCAGCGTGACCGAGATGCACAGCGCATGCGTGACCTGGTTGGCGCGCATGTTGTCCAGCAGTTCCGGCAGGCGCGCGGCCAGTTCGGGGAAATCGATATGACAGTGGGAATCGACAAACATGGGAAATCTCAGGTACGGCGTTCAGGCGGCGCTCAGGCCGCGTCCACGCGGCGGCCGACGATGATCAGGTCGCGCTCGACGCCGTCGAGCACGGCCACGCGCGGCAGGTCGCCCCAGCGCGTGAAGCCCAGCGCCGCGAACAGGCCCAGGCTGGGCGCGTTGTGGCCGAAGATAAAGCCGAGCAGCGTGTTGACGCCGACCGTGGGCGCGTGGTCGATGGCCTGCTGCAGCAGGTAGCGCCCCAGCCCCTGGCCGCGGCGCTGCGCGTCCAGGTAGATCGATACCTCGGCGGTGGCGCCATAGGCGGGGCGCCCGTAGAAATCGGAAAAGCTCATCCAGCCGGCCATGCTGCCGCCGGCATCCTCGCACACCCACAGCGGACGGCGCGCGGGCTGGTGAGCGTCGAACCAGGCCTGGCGCGAGGCCACGGTGACCGGCTCGGTGTCGGCGGTGACCATGCGCGAAGCCACGGTGCTGTTGTAGATGGCGACGATGCCCGGCAGATCGCGGGGTTCGGCAATGCGTAGCGAAAAATTCATCGAAAATCAAATAGTTGCGAGTGAAATCTCACAACACTCATAAAGTTTGGGTGGGGCGCCCGGACTCCAGCATCTTGCCCAGGATTTCCTCCACCGCGCGGCGCAGGTTGCGTCCGTTGTCGTCGTCGGGCAGGTGCACGCCGACGCCTGGCGTCTTCATCGGCGTGCCCGCGGGGGTGATCCAGGCCACGTGGCCCGCGATCTGGTATTTCTGCGGCCGGTCCAGCAGCGACAGTACCAGGAACACCTGCTCGCCGAGCCGGAACGGCCGGTTCGACGGCACGAAGATGCCGCCGCGCGCCAGGAACGGCATATAGGCCGCGTACAGCCCGGCCTGGTCCTTGATCGACAGCGACAGCACGTTGGGCCGCGAGGCCGCCCCGCTGCCGCTTCCCGTGACGCTACCAAAGCCCGCCTCGGCCGGCCCGGTGCCGGCGACTGCCGTGTTCATGGTTGACCCCCTGATGACGTTGCTGCCTGTTGTTATGGCTTGTTGTTATCGCTTGTTGTGATGCACCGCGCCCGGCCGGCTGCTGCGCTAGCGGAACAGCTGCCGGTACTCCAGAAATACCGCTTCCATCACCAGCCGCGCCGCGAGCGGATGGTTCTCGCTGCGGCGGTGCGCGTTCAGGCGCGCGGCAAAGCCCTGCAGGCCGTAGGCATCGGTAGCGCCGGCGCAGCGCGCCAGCACGGCGCGCTCCCTGGGGAAGTACCGCGGCGTGGCACCGCCATCCAGCCGCAGTGCCAGCAGATCGTACGTCCAGCGCTGCAGGATGCCAAGCACGGCGGGCACCGGAAGCTTCTGCAGTTGCTCGGCCGCCGCGGCGGCGTCGAACGCGGCCGCGGCCCCGAGCTGCCCGACCAGCCAGCGCTGCAGCGGCTGCTCCTCGGCCTCGGCCGCATGCAGCGCGGTCAGCGGCGAGCCGCCGGCCAGCGCCAGCTGCGCCTCGGCATCCGCCACGCCCTGCCCGCGCAGCCACGCCAGCGCTGCCTCGGGGGTCGGGCGCTGCGCCGAGAACTGGCGGCAGCGCGACAGGATGGTCGGCAGGATGCGGTCCAGGCGGTCGGTCACCAGCAGGAACACGGTCGACGGCGGCGGCTCCTCCAGCGTCTTCAGCAAGGCGTTGGCGCCTTCGGCCTGCAGCGCGTCGAGCGGATAGACCACCACCACGCGCAGCCCGGCGCGGTGCGTGCCTACGCCGACGGCCTCGATCAGCGCGCGCACCTGCTCCATGCGGATGATCTTGCTGGGCGCCTTTTTCTTGCCGCCCTCGTCGGTTTCCGCCTCGGCCGAGGCATCGAGGGCCTCGGGCCGGACCACGGTGAAGTCCGGGTGGTTGCCCTGGCTGAACCAGTGGCAGGCGGCGCACTGTCCGCACGGCTGCCCGTCCGCCAGCGGCGCCTCGCACAGCAGCCCCTGGGCGAAATGCAGCGCCAGGTCGCGCTTGCCGATGCCTTGCTGGCCGTGGATCAGCAAGGCATGCGGCAGCCGCTCGCGCAGCGCGCCCAGCCGTTGCCAGTCTTCTTTCTGCCAGGGATAGAGCATGTAAATCAACAGGTTAGCGGTCCAACTTCGAGTACTGGCTGAATGTTGCCGTGACGCCGGATAAAAATACCCTGCGAATCAGATAGTTGCGAGGATCTTCTCAAGTTCGTCGCGAATATCGGCAATGCTGCGCGTGGCGTCGATGACGCGGAAGCGCTGCGGCGACTGCGCCGCGCGGCGCAGGTATTCGTCGCGGGTGCGCTGGAAGAAGGCGCGCGATTCGGCCTCGAATTTGTCCGGCGTGCGCGCCGCGGCCAGGCGCGCGCTGGCGGTTTCCAGCGGCACGTCGAACAGCAGCGTCAGGTCGGGCTGCAGGCCGCCCTGGACCCAGCCCTCCAGCACTTCGAGCCGGCCGGTCGCCAGTCCCCGGCCGCCGCCCTGATAGGCAAAGGTGGCATCGGTGAAGCGGTCGGAAATGACCCACTTGCCGCGCTCCAGCGCCGGCGCGATGACTTCGGCAATATGCTCGCGCCGCGCCGCGAACATCAGCAGCGCCTCGGTCTCCAGGTGCATCTTGCGGTGCAGCAGGATCTGGCGCAGGTCTTCGCCCAGCGACGTGCCGCCGGGCTCGCGCGTGGTGACGACCCCGGCGATGTCGGCGCGCGCGCGCAGGCGGTCGGCAACCCAGTCGATATGGGTGCTCTTGCCGGCGCCGTCGATGCCCTCGAAGGTAATGAATTTTCCGCGCATGGAATGCCTATTTGCCGCGCTGGTACTTGTCGACCGCGCGGTTGTGTTCGGGTAGCGAGTTGGAGAAATGGCTGCTGCCGTCGCCGCGGGCGACGAAGTACAGCGCGTCGGACGGTGCCGGCGTGGTCGCCGCGGCCAGCGAGGCCAGCCCCGGCAGCGCGATCGGCGTGGGCGGCAGGCCGGTGCGGGTGTAGGTATTGTACGGGGTGTCGGCCTGCAGGTCGCGCTTGCGCAGGTCGCCGTCGAAGGCCTCGCCGAGGCCGTAGATCACGGTCGGGTCGGTCTGCAGCAGCATGTTCTTGCGCAGCCGGTTGATGAACACCGCGGCGATCATCGGGCGCTCGGCGGCCTGGCCGGTTTCCTTCTCGACGATCGACGCCATCACCAGTGCCTCGTACGGGGTCTTGTACGGCAGGTCGGGCGAGCGCGCGTTCCAGGCCTCGTTCAGGCGGCGCTGCATGGCGCGGTAGGCGTGCTTGTACAGTTCGAGGTCGCTGCTGCCGCGCGCGAACAGGTAGGTGTCGGGAAAGAACAGCCCCTCGGGCGAAGCCTCGGGCGCGCCGATGGCTTTCATCAGTTCGGCATCGGTCATCCCGCGGGTGTCGTGGCGCAGCGCCGGGCTGGCATCGACCGCGGCGCGCATCTTGCGGAATTCCCAGCCCTCGATCACCGTGACCACGTAGTGCGTGACCTCGCCGCGCGCCAGCTTGCCGAGGATCGACAGCGGCGTGGCGCCGGTCTCGAATTCATAACCGCCGGCCTTCAGGGTGGCGCCGTGGCCGGTCAGGCGCGCCAGCAGCACGAACAGCCGCGGGTCCATGCCCACCCCGCCACGCTGGATCTGCCGGCCGACGCTGGCCACGCCGGAATTGGGCTTGATCACCACTTCCACCGGCGACTTGCTCAGCGACACCGGGTGATTGGCCCACCACGCAAAGCCGCCCGCGGCCGCCAGGGCGAACACCAGCACGGCAAGCCCAAGGCTGAGGAGTAAACGTTTCATGTATCTGTTGTCGGGACCGGCCGTCGGCGCCACCGGCGCAAGCGCGCACCGCGGCGGACCACCGGCGCCGGCCGAAAATCTCGTAGCCCCATATAATAACCGGCAGCCCGGCACCGACCGTAAGCCGTGGCGCCGGCGCCTCCCGCGCATCCGGCACCACGCACCGTCGGTAGCCCGTTTCCTTCCCTTCCCGATTTGCCTCGACGATTGCCTCGCAATGCCAGCATTGAATCCCCAAGCCCAGCAACTCGCCGCAAACCTTGACGCGCTGCAGGCCGGCGGCGTGGTCTGCACCCCGGCCGGGCTCGGCCTCGTCCGCGTGGCGGGCGACGATGCCGCCAGCTTCCTGCACACCCAGCTGACCAACGCGGTCGACGACCTGGCGCCGGGCACGGCGCGCCTGGCCGGCTACTGCTCGCCCAAGGGCCGGCTGCTGGCCACCTTCCTGATGTGGCGCGACGCCGACGGCATCGTGCTGCAGCTGTCGGCCGAGATCCAGGCCGCGGTGCAGAAGCGGCTGTCGATGTTCGTGCTGCGCGCCAAGGCCAGGCTGTCGGATATCACCCCGGCCCACGCCATCCTCGGCGTTGCCGGCGCCGGCGCCGCCGGGGCGCTGGCCGCGGCCGGGCTCTCCGCGCCGGCAGGGGCATTCGACGTGGCCACGGCCGACGGTGCCACCGTGATCCGGCTGCCGGACGGCGCCGGCCAGCCGCGCTGGCAGCTGGTGCTGCCGGCCGAGCGCGCCGACGCGGTGCGCGCGGCGCTGTCCGCGACGCTGACTGGCGCCGCGCCGGCGTTGTGGGACTGGCTCGAAGTGCAGTCAGGCCTGCCCCGCATCGTCGCGGCGACGCAGGAGCAGTTCGTGCCGCAGATGATCAATTTCGAGCTGGTCGGCGGCGTCAATTTCCGCAAGGGCTGCTATCCGGGCCAGGAAATCGTGGCGCGCAGCCAGTACCGCGGCACGCTCAAGCGCCGCATGTGGCTGGTGCGGGGCGAAGGCGAGGTGCCGGCGCCCGCCGCCGAGATCTATCGGCCGGAGGATCCGGGCCAGCCCTGCGGCATGATCGTCAACGCCGCGCCCGCGCCCGATGGCGGCTGGGCCGGGCTGGCCGAGCTGAAGATCGATGCCGCCGGCAGCGCGCTGCGGCTGGGCAGCGCCGAGGGCGCCGCCGTGGCCACCGCCAGCCTGCCCTACGCAGTGCCGCTTGGCGAGGCCGCCCAGGCCGCCGGCTGATTGCCACAGGACCCGCCATGAGCGATCACCTCTACGTCTATTTCCGCGTGCCGGAGGCAGTTGCCGCCGAGGCGCTGCCGCACTGGCACCGCTGGATGGAAACGGTGGCCGAAGCCACCGGAATTGGTGGTACGCTGATGCGCAGGCCGGAAACCCGCGCCGGCGTGCAGACCTGGATGGAGTGCTACGCCGACGTGCCGCCCGCGTTCGATGCCACGCTGGAAGGGCTGTGGCGCCAGAGCGGGCTGGACCAGTGGGTCGAAGGCGAGCGGCGCGCCGAACACTTTATCGACCTGGACGTGCTGTAGGCGCCCTTGCATGAGGTGTCGGCGCCGTCGGACTGAAGTACGCGGGGACCGCTGGCGCGGCAACCCCGCGGCAAAGGAAGCAAAACGATGTGTCTGATCCTGGTTGCCTGGCAATCCCACCCGGACTATGCCCTGGTCGTGGCCGGCAACCGCGATGAATTCTATGCCCGCCCCGCGGCGGCCGCGCACTGGTGGCAGGATGCGCCCCAGGTGCTGGCCGGCCGCGACCTCGCCGAGGTCATCGGCGAGCCCGGCACGTGGATGGGCGTCAACGCCGACGGCCGCTTCGCCGCGCTGACCAATTACCGCGCCCCCTCCGAAAAACGCACCGACGCGCGCTCGCGCGGCGAACTGGTGGCGGGCTTCCTGCGCGGCCACGCGGCGCCGTTCGACTACCTTGACGGCCTCGCCGGTGAAGACGGCGCGTACAACGGCTTCAATCTGCTGGCGAGCGACCTGCGCGAACTGTGGTGGTACAGCAACCGCTCGGCGTCGCGCCAGCCGCAACGGCTGCGTCCGGGCCTGTACGGCCTGTCCAACGCGCTGCTCGATACGCCCTGGCCCAAGGTGCGCAGCCGCGTCGGCGCGCTGGCCGAAGTGCTGGCCGCCGACAGCGGCCAGGCCACCGCCAGCGCCGAGCCCTATCTGCAGATGCTGGCCGACGAACGCCAGGCCGCGGATTTCGAGCTGCCCGCCACCGGCGTGGCGCCGGAGTGGGAAAAGCTGCTGTCGTCCGCCTTTATCCGCTCGCCGATGTACGGCACGCGCGCCAGCACGGTGCTGCGCATCCGCCACGACGGGCGCTTCGACCTGAACGAGCGCAGCTTCGACGCCGACGGCCGTATCGGCGACGTGGCCTACCACGGCACGCTGAACCTGTCGCGCGACACCGGCATCGTGCAGGCGCCGCGCTGAGCGCCGCGCCGGCGCTTTATCGCTGCAAGCGCTTGCGCATCTCCACGTGCGGGATGCCCGCCTCTTCGAATTCCGGCCCCACCTGCTCGAAGCCCGCGCGCGCATAGAACGGCGCCGCGTGGGTCTGCGCGTTGAGCACCAGTTCCGGATATCCCAGCTGTTCCGCCTTGCGCATCAGCGCCTCCAGCACCAGCGCGCCGACGCCGCTGCCGCGCGCCGGCTTCAGCACGGCCATGCGGCCGATATGGCCGTCGGGCAGCAGCCGGCCGGTGGCCAGCGGCGTGCCGTCGTCGGCCAGCGCCAGCGCATGCCAGCTGGGCTCGTCCCATTCGTCCCATTCCAGTTCCACCGGCACGCCCTGCTCTTCGACGAAGACGGTGTAGCGGATGGCGCGCGCGCGTTCGCGGGCTTCGGACCAGGGGCAGATCAGGACGGTGGTGGGCATGGCGGTAAATGCGGCAAATGAAGACAAGACGCGTGCCCGGGCCGAAGCACGGACGGGCGCCAATGATACGCCAGCGCCAAAGAACCGGCGGCGCGCCCGCCGGCGCACCATTGTGGAGCCCACTGCGCACTACGGCGGTCCTTTGCACCAACTCAGGGTATACCCCGGGTCGGCAGCCGTATAGCAAATTTGTATGATGACCTGATTACCGAATCACCGGGAAACCTGCTGTGTTCCAGAAAGTCCCTGCCCGCGCCCTGACCGACAACGTCGCCGAACAGCTGCTGGACAAGATCCAGAGCGGCGCCTTCGCCCGCGGCGACAAGCTCCCCACCGAGGCGGTGCTGTCCGAGGAGTTCGGCGTCAGCCGCACCGTGGTGCGCGAGGCCATCTCCCGGCTCAAGTACGAAGGCGTGGTCGAGTCGCGCCAGGGCAGCGGCGTGTTCGTGACGCTGCAGGCCGGCATCCGCCCGCTGCGCATCGACTACACCGACACCGGCACGCTCGAAGCGGTGCTGCAGATCGTCGAGCTGCGCCGCGCGATCGAGGCCGAGGTGGCCGCGCAGGCGGCCCGGCGCCGCACCGATGCCTCGATGGCGGCGATCGACGCCGCGCTGGCCCGCCTCGACGAGGTCGTGGCGCAGGGTGGCGACGGCGTTGCCGAGGACGTGGGCTTCCACCGCGCCATCGCCGAGGCCACCGGCAACCCCTATTTCCTCAAGACGCTCGAATTCCTGAGCCAGTACCTGGAAGCCGCCACGCGCGTGACCCGCACCAACGAGGCGCGGCGCGCGGACTTTTCGCGCCAGGTGCGCGAGGAACACCAGGCCATCGTCGCCGCGATCCGCGCCGGCGACCCGCTGGCCGCGCGCAATGCCGCGCAGAACCACATGTACAACGCCGCGCACCGGCTGGCGCAGCTCGGCGCCGACGAGAGCGGCGCCGCGCACGGCGCCACCAACTGACGCCCCGGCGCACGCAACGAACCATCCGTATCTGTCTCAGGGAGTCCCTATGTCCAGGAATATCGGCGTCATCGGCCTTGGTGCCATGGGCTTTGGTGTCGCGCAGTCGCTGCTGCGGGCCGGTTTCAACGTGCACGCCTGCGACCTGCGTGCCGAAGTGCTGCAGCGCTTTGCCGATGCCGGCGGCGTGCCGTGCGCCTCGCCGGCCGAGCTGGGCAGCCGCTGCGACGTGGTGCTGACGCTGGTGGTCAACGCGCAGCAGACCGAGGCCGTGCTGTTCGGCGCCGACGGTGCCGTGACTGCGATGCAGCCGGGCAAGCTGGTGATCGCCAGCGCCACGGTGCCGCCGGGCTTTGCCGAGACCCTGGCACAGCGCCTCGCCGAAAAAGGCCTGCTGATGCTCGACGCGCCGGTCTCCGGCGGCGCCGCGCGCGCCGCCAGCGGCGAGATGACCATGATGACTTCGGGCCCCGCCGAAGCCTATGCGCTGGCCGAGGACGTGCTGGCCGCCATCGCCGGCAAGGTGTACCGCCTGGGTGCCGCGCACGGCGCCGGCTCCAGGGTCAAGATCATCAATCAGCTGCTGGCCGGCGTGCATATCGCCGCCGCCGCCGAGGCGATGGCGCTGGGCCTGCGCGAAGGCGTGGACCCGGATGCGCTCTATGACGTGATCACGCACAGCGCCGGCAACTCGTGGATGTTCGAGAACCGCGTGCCGCATATCCTGAAGGGCGACTACACCCCGCTGTCCGCGGTCGACATCTTCGTCAAGGACCTCGGCATGGTGCTCGACACCGCGCGCACCAGCAAATTCCCGCTGCCGCTGTCGGCCGCGGCGCACCAGATGTTCATGATGGCCTCCACCGCCGGCCACGGCGCCGAAGACGATTCGGCCGTCATCAAGATCTTCCCGGGCATCGAGCTGCCGGGCCAGGCCGGACAGGTCAAATAAGGAGCACCGACCATGACCGCCCTCCTTGGCTGCATCGCCGACGACTTCACCGGCGCCACCGACCTCGCCAACACGCTGGTGCGCAACGGCATGCGCACTGTGCAGACCATCGGCGTGCCCGGCTCCATGGCCGACATCGGCAGCGCCGACGCCGTGGTGGTCGCGCTCAAGTCGCGCACAGTGCCCGCGGCCCAGGCCGTGGCCGAGTCGCTGGCCGCGCTGCAGTGGCTGCGCGCGCAGGGCTGCCGCCAGTTCGTCTTCAAGTACTGCTCCACCTTCGATTCGACCGACGCCGGCAATATCGGCCCGGTGGCCGAGGCGCTGCTGGCGGCGCTGGACAGCGACTTCACCATCGCCTGCCCGGCCTTCCCCGAGAACGGCCGCACCATCTTCCGCGGCCACCTGTTCGTCGGCGATGCGCTGCTGAACGAATCGGGCATGGAACACCATCCGCTGACGCCGATGACCGATGCCAACCTGGTGCGCGTGCTGCAGCGCCAGAGCAAGCACAAGGTCGGGCTGCTGCGCCATGACGCGGTCGCGCGCGGGGCGCAGGCCACGGCCGCGCGCATCGCCGCGCTGCGCGGCGACGGCGTGCGCATGGCGATTGCCGATGCGGTATCCGACGCGGACCTGCTCACGCTGGGCGAGGCATGCGCCAGCCTGCCGCTGATCACCGGCGGCTCCGGCATCGCGCTGGGCCTGCCCGAGAACTTCCGCCGCGCCGGCCTGCTGCCGCAGCGCGCCGACGCCGACGCGGTGCCGGCCATCGACGGCCCCGGCGTGGTGCTGGCCGGCAGCGCCTCGCGCGCGACCAACGGCCAGGTGGCGCGCTGGCTCGAGCAAGGCCGCCCGGCGCTGCGCATCGACCCGCTCGCGCTGGCGCGCGGCGAGGCCGTGGCCGATGCGGCGCTCGCCTTTGCCGCCGCACATGACCAGCCCGTGCTGGTCTATGCGACTTCCAGCCCGGACCAGGTCAAGGCGGTGCAGGCCGAGCTGGGCGTGGCGCGCGCCGGCCACCTGGTCGAGCAATGCCTGGCCGCGGTCGCCGCCGGACTGAAGGCACGCGGCACGCGCCGCTTCGTGGTGGCGGGCGGCGAGACCTCGGGCGCGGTGGTGCAGGCGCTGGGCGTGCGCGCGTTGCGCATCGGCGCGCAGATCGCGCCGGGCGTGCCGGCCACCGTGACGCTGGATGCCACGCCGCTGGCGCTCGCGCTCAAGTCGGGCAACTTCGGCGGGCCGGACTTTTTCGACGAAGCGCTGCGCCAGCTGGGAGGCCAGTGATGAGCACCGAAAGCAAGCTGCGCGAAGAGATCTGCCGCATCGGCGCCAGCCTGTACCAGCGCGGCTATACCGTGGGCTCGGCCGGCAATATCAGCGCGCGGCTCGACGACGGCTGGCTGATCACGCCGACCGATGCGTGCCTGGGCATGATGGACCCGGCATCGGTCGCCAAGGTCGCCGCCGACGGCACCTGGATGTCGGGCGACAAGCCGTCGAAGACGCTGACGCTGCATCGCGCCATCTATGACAACAACCCCGGGGCGCACGCCGTGGTGCATACGCACTCGACGCACCTCGTGGCCCTGACGCTGGCCGGTGTCTGGCAACCGGACGACGTACTGCCGCCGCTCACGCCGTACTACGTGATGAAGGTCGGCCATGTCCCGCTGATTCCCTACCATCGCCCGGGCGATCCCGCGGTGGCCGCGCGCGTGGCCACGCTGGCCGCGCAGGTGCGCGGCGTGCTGCTGGAGCGCCTGGGACCGGTGGTGTGGGAGTCCAGCGTATCGCGCGCTGCGTTCGCGCTGGAAGAACTGGAGGAGACCGCCAAGCTATGGATGACCATGAAAGACGTACCCGGCTTTGCCGCCCGCGCGGCGCTGCCCGACAGCGCCCTGGCTGAGCTGCGCGAGGCCTTCCAGGCGCGCTGGTAGCACCAGCCCCGCTGCTTCCCTGACCACCCCGGCCTGATCCCGGCGCGGCGGCCCCGGCCACCGCGCGGGGGACGCGCACGCCTGCGATCCGCGCGTGGCCGCAACCACAAGACCAGACTCACCACCATACCCGGAGACCACCGATGCCATCCAACCAACCGGCGGCCAGCGTGCCTGCCTTCGACAGCCTCGGCGGCAACGCCCGGCTCGACACCGACACCCAGATCGAGAAACGCGCCTACAGCAAGGTGTTCTGGCGCATCATGCCGTTCCTGATGCTGTGCTACGTGGTCGCCTACCTGGACCGCGTCAATGTTGGCTTCGCCAAGCTGCAGATGGGCCAGGACCTGGCCTTCTCCGAGACCGTGTTCGGCCTTGGCGCCGGCCTGTTCTTCATCGGCTATTTCCTGTTCGAGCTGCCCAGCAACCTGCTGATGCACAAGATCGGCGCGCGCATCTGGATCGCGCGCATCATGATCACGTGGGGCATCATCTCGGCGCTGTTCATGTTCGTGCAGACGCCGACCCAGTTCTACGTGATGCGCTTCCTGCTGGGCCTGGCCGAAGCCGGCTTCTATCCCGGCGTGATCCTGTACCTGACCTACTGGTTCCCGGCCAACCGCCGCGCCAAGATGATCGCGCTGTTCATGTCGGGCATCCCCATCGCCGGCATGTTCGGCAACCCGCTGTCGGGCTGGATCATGGACGCGTTCAACGGCACCCACGGCATGCGCGGCTGGCAGTGGATGTTCCTGCTCGAGGCGCTGCCCGCGTTCGTGATCGGCTTGCTGACGATCTTCGTGCTGCGCGACGGCATCGACAAGGCGCCGTGGCTGGACGCCGACGAGAAGCGCGTGCTCAAGCGCAATATCGAGGAAGACCAGCGCAATGCCGGCGCCGCCGCGGGCAAGGGGCATGGCCACTCGCTCGGCGCAGTGTTTGCCGACCGCCGCGTGTGGTGGATGTGCCTGATCTACTTCTGCTTCGTCACCGGCCAGTACGCGCTGACCTTCTGGATGCCCACGCTGGTCAAGTCCAGCGGCGTGACCGGCAACTTCAATATCGGCCTGCTGTCCGCGATCCCGTTCCTCTGCGCGGTGGTGGTGATGAACATCCTGGGCCACAGCGCCGACGCGCGCCGCGAGCGCCGCTGGCACCTGATCGTGCCGGCGCTGATGGGTGCCCTGGGCTTTGCCATCGCCGCCTCGTTCACCAACAATACGACCGTGGCGATTGCCGCGCTGTCGCTGGCCGCCGCCGGCGTGCTGACCTGCGCGCCGCTGTTCTGGTCGCTGCCGACCTCGTTCCTGTCGGGCATCGCCGCGGCCTCGGGCATTGCGGTGGTCAACTCGGTGGGCAACCTGGCCGGCTTCGTGTCGCCGTACATGGTGGGCGCGCTCAAGGACCTGACGCAGAGCACCCAGCTGCCGATGTACGTGCTGTCCGCCATCCTGGTGGTCGGCGCCGTGCTGGTGTGGCTGACGCCCGCTAAACTGGTCAACCGCTGAACCCGCTTTCGCTTCCGGAGTTTCCCATGCCGCGCTTTGCCGCCAACCTGTCGATGATGTACCAAGAGCACGCCTTCCTGGACCGCTTTGCCGCTGCCGCGGCCGACGGTTTCCGGGCGGTCGAGTACCTGTTCCCGTACGAGCACCCCGCCGCCGAGCTGCGCGCGCGCCTCGACGCGAACGGCCTCGCGCAGGCGCTGTTCAATGCCCCGCCGGGCGACTGGGCGGCGGGCGAGCGCGGCCTGGCGGCGCTGCCGGGGCGCGAGGCGGAATTCCGCGGCACCATCGGCCGCGCGCTCGACTACGCCGGCGTGATCGGCAATGACCGCATCCATGTAATGGCGGGCCTGATCCCGGCCGATGCCGACCCCGCGCGCTGCCGCGCCGCCTACCTGGAGAACCTGGCGTTTGCCGCCAATGCGGCGGCCGCGCAGGGCGTGACCGTGCTGATCGAGCCGATCAACACGCGCGACATGCCGGGCTATTTCCTCAACCGCCAGGACGACGGCCAGGCGATCTGCAAGGAGGTCGGCGCTGCCAACCTGAAGGTGCAGTTCGACTGCTACCACTGCCAGATCGTCGAGGGCGATGTCGCGATGAAGCTCAGGCGCGACTTCGCCGGCATCGGCCATATCCAGATCGCCGGCGTGCCCGAGCGCCATGAGCCGGACCTGGGCGAGCTGCACTATCCCTACCTGTTCGACGTCATCGACGCGCTCGGCTATGCCGGTTGGATCGGCTGCGAATACCGCCCGCGCGCCGGCACCTCGGCAGGCCTGGGCTGGCTCAAGCCCTACCTCGGGCGCTGATGCAAAACCACTGAAGAGCTCTTGCCATGAACGTACTGATTACCGGCGGCGCCGGCTTCCTCGGCCTGCAGCTGGCCCGCCTGCTGCTGCAACGCGGCACCCTTAACCTCGACGGCAAGGCCGTTGCCTTCGAGCGCCTGACGCTGCTCGACGTGGTCGCGCCGCAAGGTCTTGACGATGCGCGCGTGCGCGTGGTCACCGGCGACCTGTCCGATCCCGCGGTGCTGCGCCAGGCCATCGACCACGACACCGGCGCGGTGTTCCACCTCGCCGCCGTGGTCAGCGGCCAGGCCGAGGCCGATTTCGAGCTGGGCATGCGCGTCAACCTCGACGCCTCGCGCGCGCTGCTCGAAACCTGCCGCGAACTGGGCCACAAGCCGCGCGTGCTGTTCACCAGCTCGGTCGCGGTCTACGGCGGCGAGCTGCCGCCGGTGGTGCAGGACGACACCGCGCTGAACCCGCAATCGTCGTACGGCGTGCAGAAGGCCATCGGCGAACTGCTGCTGTCGGACTACAGCCGCCGCGGCTTTGTCGACGGCCGCGTGCTGCGCCTGCCGACCATCAGCGTGCGCCCGGGCAAGCCCAACGCGGCGGCGTCGTCGTTCGCCAGCGGCATCATCCGCGAGCCGCTGGCGGGCGTGGCGGCCAATTGCCCGGTGGCACCGGAGACCAAGCTGTGGCTGCTATCGCCGCGCGCGGCGGTGGCCGCGCTGGTCAACGGCATCGAGCTCGCGGGCGAGCGCCTGGGCAACCGCCGCGTGGTCAACCTGCCGGGCCTGTCGGTCACCGCCGCGGGCATGGTCGACGCGCTGCGCCGCGTCGCGGGCGATGCGGTGGCGGACCTGGTGACGTGGGAACGCGAGGAGCGTGTCGAGAAGATCGTCGGCACGTGGCCGGCCGCGTGGAATGCGGAGCGCGCCTTGTCGCTGGGGTTCGAGAGCGACGCGAGCTTTGATGCGGTGATCCGGGCTTATATGGAGGATGCGGGAGTGGGCAAGTAAACTTCTGCCGTTCCGCAATTGCGACTGCTTGTTCAGTTGCTGAGAGCCGGTCCCCTCTCCCGCTTGCGGGAGAGGGCTAGGGAGAGGGCAGGACTTTCGTGCCCTTACGCGCCCTGTCGCAAGGCACACGCCTGCCCTCTCCCCCGCCCCTCTCCCGCAAGCGGGAGAGGGGAGAAAACAAGCGGGATTTGATGGATGGCTGCGACTCCTTACGCCGCCGGCTTCACCACCTCATACCCCTCGATCACCTCCCGCACCACCCCCGGGATCGGCGCCGACTTCTGCGTCGCCGGGTCCGCGCACACATAGACGATTTCACCGGTGATCAGGTGCTCGTCGCCTCGATACATCTCCACCCGGAACAGCATGCTGGACCGCCCCAACCGCGCCATGCGGCCGCGGATGTCGAGCTGATCGTCGAAGCGCGCCGACGCGTGGTACTCCAGCGTCGACTTGACCACGAAGATATCGACGCCGTGCGCGTGCAATACGTCCTCGGGATAGCGGATGCCCAGCGCGCGCCAGTACTCGGTCACGCAGATATCGCAATACGTCAGGTAGTGCGCATTGAAGACGATCGATTGCGGATCGACTTCGGACCAGCGCACGCGCAGCGGGATGGTGTGGCGGAACTCCTCTTTGGCCATTGGCGTGGTCTCCTCGGTGGATCGGCGCGGGCTTACTGCGGCTTGGCCAGCCCCAGTTTCTCGATGATCGCCTTTTCCTTCTTGACGGTGTCGGCCGCGAACTGTGCGTACTGCTGGGTGTTCATGTAGAACGGCTCCATGTCGAACTTGGCCAGCGACTCGCGGTAGTTGGGCATTTCCATGGCCTTCTTGAAGGCGTCATGCAGCTTCTGCACGATCTTCGGGTCGGTGCCCTTGGGCGCGACCAGGCCGAACGGCGAGGTCTGCACGATGCCCATGCCCAGCTCCTTCAGCGTCGGCACGTTGGGGAAGCGCGCCGAGCGCTTCTCGCCCCAGGTCGACAGCAGGCGCAGCTTGCCCTGCTCCACGTACGGGGCCCAGGCCGGGGTATCGGCCACCGACATCACGTGGCCGCCGAGCAGCGCCTGCATCGATTCCGAATTGCCCTTGTACGGGATATGCGAGAACTGCACGCCCTGCTTCATCGCCAGCTCTTCCATGGTCAGGTGCAGCGTGGTCATCGAGCCCGGCGAGCCGTAGGTCAGCTTGCCCGGGTTGGCCTTGGCGTAGGCGATGTAGTCCTGCATGGTCTTGATCGGCGAATCGGCCGGCACCACCAGGCCGAACGAATAGCCGGCAAGGTTGATGATGTAGCTCAGGTCCTTGACCGGATCCCAGTTGATCTTGGTGGTGTACGGCAGGCGGTAGACCGGCATGGCCACCTGCGCCAGCGTGTAGCCGTCGGGCGCGGTGCTCTGCATCAGCTGCGCCGGCAGCACGCCGCCGGCACCCGGCTTGTTCTCGACGATCACGGGCTGGCCCAGGATCTTCGAGGCGTTGTCGGCCAGCACGCGGAACGGGATATCCGTGGAGCCGCCGGCGGTGTAGCCGATCACCAGCCGGATCGGGCGCTGCGGGAACTTGTCGGCCTGGGCCTGGGCCGGCATGGCGGCAAGACCGAGGGCCGCGGTGGCGGCGGCGATGCCCGCGCGGGCGAGGAAGTGGCGGCGTTGCATTTGACGATGTCTCCTAGTGCTGCAAATCACTGCTTGAAAAATGCGTGGACCGGCGCGACCGCAAGGCGGGGCCTAGTCCTGCGAGGTGCCGAACGCGGTGCGCAGCGCGGCGACGGCATCGGCATGCGCCTGCGCCACCGCGGGCACGAACCGGCCCAGCTTGAAGAAGTCATGGATCATGCCGGGGTAGTCGGCCAGCGTGGCGGCAACGCCGGCGGCGCGCAGCTTGTCGGCGTAGGCCACGCCCTCGTCGTGCAGCGGGTCGTAGCCGGCCACCGCGATCCAGGCCGGGCACACCCCGCCCACCTCGGCCCCGGTGCCGCCGCCGTCGAGCGGGGCAAAGCGCCAGTCATCGCGGCTGGCGTCCTGGTCCAGGTACTGCGCGAAGAACCAGCGGATCATGTCGGCCGTCAGCAGGTAGCCGTCGGCCAGCGCGCGGTGCGACGGCGTATCCTGGCGCGCGCAGGTGCCCGGATAGATCAGCAGTTGCAGCACCGGCGCCAGGCCGGCATCGCGTGCCTCGACCGCGCAGGCCGCGGCCAGCGTGCCGCCGGCACTGTCGCCGCCCAGCCCGATGCGCGCCGGGTCGGCGCCGAGCTTGTCGGCTTCGGCGAAGACCCAGTGCAGCACATCGAAGGCGTCATTGACCGCGGTCGGGAAGCGCCATGCGGGCCCGAGCCGGTAATCGACCGACAGCACCATGCAGTCGGCCTGGCCGCACAGCAGGCGGCACAGCGGATCGTGCGAATCGATGCTGCCGACCGTAAAGCCGCCGCCATGGAAATACACCAGCAGCGGCAGCGGCTCGATCCAGCTGGCTTCGCGCGGCGTGTACAGCCGCACCGGGATGGCGTGGCCGTCGCGGGCCGGCACCAGCAGGTCTTCCGCGGTATGCACCGGCGGCGGGTTGATGTCGAGGATCGGCGCGCTTTTCTCGTAGGCGATCTTGGCGTCTTCGGGCGCCATGGCGTGGATCGGCGGCCGCTTGGCGCGCGCGATCAAGGCCAGCAACGCGGCCATCTGCGGGTCCAGCGGACTGTCCGGCAGGCCTGGCGTGGCGGATGGGGAAGACGGTACGACGGACATAGGGCGTAATGCGGCGCAAACCCCGCTGCAGGCCCCGCGCGCAGCGCTGGCGCGGCGTCGGCATCGGGAGAAGTTCGAATAGTGAACGATCGTTCGATTTTAGTATGATGCCAGATGTTTCCGACCCCGGGCAGTCCGAGATAACCCCGAAAAGTCCTACCCATCGTGCCACGCGGCAAGTTTTTGCGCGATGATCGGCTGGCAGCACGCCGAGGGCGAGCGGAAACGATTGCGGCAGGTCCATTGAACCCCAGCACAGCGCACGGCGCCAGCCACAGGCCAGGCCCGTGACAACGCGGAATTCCAGCGCGAATTCCACCATTTCGCGGCAGATCCCAGCAGGAGACAAGCAAACATGGCGTTCATCTACTATCTGACACACATTCACCTGGACTTCGGCGCGGTCAGCGTGCTGAAGTCGGAATGCGAGCGCATCGGCATCCGCCGGCCGCTGCTGGTCACGGACCAGGGCGTGGTCGCGGCCGGCGTGGCGCAGCGCGCCATCGACGCGATGCCGGGCCTGCCGGTGACGGTGTTCGATGAGACCCCGTCGAACCCGACCGAGGCGATGGTGCGCAAGGCCGCCGCGCAGTACCGCGAGCAAGGCTGCGACGGGCTGGTGGCGGTGGGCGGCGGTTCCTCGATCGACCTGGCCAAGGGCATTGCGATCCTGGCCACGCACGAGGGCGAGCTGACCACCTATGCCACCATCGAAGGCGGCAGCGGCAAGATCACCGACCGGGCCGCGCCGCTGATCGCGGTGCCCACCACGTCCGGCACCGGCAGCGAGGTCGCGCGTGGCGCCATCATCATCCTGGACGACGGCCGCAAGCTGGGCTTCCATTCCTGGCACCTGCTGCCCAAGTCCGCGGTGTGCGATCCCGAGCTGACGCTGGGCCTGCCCGCCGGCCTGACCGCCGCCACCGGCATGGACGCCATCGCCCACTGCATCGAGACCTTCCTGGCGCCCGCCTTCAACCCGCCCGCCGACGGTATCGCGCTCGACGGCCTGGAGCGCGGCTGGACCCACATCGAGCGCGCCACCCGCGACGGCAACGACCGCGATGCGCGCCTGAACATGATGAGCGCGTCGATGCAGGGCGCGATGGCGTTCCAGAAGGGACTGGGCTGCGTGCATTCGCTGTCGCACCCGCTCGGCGGGCTGAAGATCGACGGCCGCACCGGCCTGCACCACGGCACCCTCAACGCGGTGGTGATGCCGGCGGTGCTGCGCTTCAATGCCGACGCGCCCACCGTGGTGCGCGATCACCGCTACGCGCGCCTGCGCCGCGCCATGCACCTGCCCGACGGCGCCGACCTGGCGCAGGCGGTGCACGACATGACCGCGCGCCTGGGCCTGCCCACCGGGCTGCGCCAGATGGGCGTCACCGAGGACATGTTCGACAAGGTGATCGCGGGCGCGCTGCTCGACCACTGCCACAAGACCAACCCGAAAGAAGCCAGCGCCGCGGATTATCGGCGTATGCTTGAGCAGTCCATGTAGCACACCGCGTAGCACCCAGCGGCCTCCCGCCGGTCGGACCGACCAAGCGGCTGTCCGGCGGCCCTCCCTCCACAGCGCAGGAGACAACATGAGCGGCGAGCACTTGCAGGTAGTCCATGGCGATATCACCCGCATGGAAGTCGATGCCATCGTCAATGCGGCCAACAGCGGCCTGCTCGGCGGCGGCGGCGTCGACGGGGCCATCCACGGGGCCGGCGGCCCCGCCATCATGGAAGCCTGCCGCGCGATCCGCGACGCGCAGGGCGGCTGCCCGACCGGCGAGGCGGTGCTGACCACCGGCGGCCGCCTGCCGGCACCGTACGTGATCCACGCGGTCGGGCCGGTGTGGCAAGGCGGAGGCCAGGGCGAGGAAGAGCAGCTCGCCAATGCCTACCGCAACAGCATCCGGCTGGCGGCGCAGCATCACTTGCGCACGCTGGCCTTCCCCAACATCAGCACCGGCATCTATGGCTTCCCGCGCGAACGCGCGGCGGATATCGCCATCGCCGCGGTGCGCGAAGCGCTGGCCGGCGCGCCGGAGATCGAGCAGGTCACCTTCGTCTGCTTCGACGACGAGAACTACCGGCTTTATCGCGAGCGGCTGAGCTGAAGCCTGCATGCGGCGGCCTGGGCCGCCGCATGCGTGCGCACCGATCAGGCCGGCAGCGCGCTGCGGATCAGCTGGTTGATCCGTTCCGGCTGCTCGTGGATCACCCAGTGGGTGCCCTCGGGGATGCGCTCCAGCCGCAGGTCGGGCACGAAATCGGCCAGGCCGTCGACCAGCGACTTCGGCAGCGCGCGGTCGCGCTCGCCCCACACCACCAGCGTCGGCACCCTGACCACGAACGCCGCCGGATCCAGCCGTGAAATATCGGGCGGCGGCTCGCCCTCGCCTGGCGGATGCATCGGCGAGGCCCGGTAGAAATTGACGCCGCCGGTCAGCGGATGCACGCCGGCGTCCTTGCCCTCGCCCGGCTGCGACCACGCCGCGTGATACCTGGCGCGCGTCTCGGCGGTGTACCACGCCGCCGGCTTGCCGTTGTCGTCGGACAGCATCCGGTCCAGCAGCGCGAAGTCGTTGGCCGCCAGCGCCTGTTCCGAGCCCGGCTTGCGCAGCCAGTTCATGTACGCCGAGGCGGCCTGCTGCGCGGAATCGGTGGCCAGCGCGCGCGCGAACAGGTACGGGTGCGGCGAATTGACGATGACCAGCTGGCGCACCAGCTGCGGAAACTGGATCGCGAGGTTCCAGCAGATCGCGCCGCCCCAGTCGTGCGCCACCACCACGGCCTGGTCATAGCCCAGCGCGCCGACCAGCTGCACCAGGTCTTCGACGATATGGCGCGGCCGGTAGGCGCTGACGTCGGCGGGCTTGCTCGACAGGTTGAAGCCGCGCAGGTCGGGCGCGACGGCGAAATGCGTGCGGCCGAACTCGGCCAGCTGCGCCTCCCATTCGAACCAGAATTCCGGAAAGCCGTGCACGAACAGCATCAGCGGCTTGCCGCGCTCGCCCGCGCTGGCGTAGTGCAGCCGGGTTTCGTTGGGCAGCGTGGCGTACTGCAGGTGGCGGATCACGGCGGCGGGGGCTGCCATGTTGTTCTCCATATGCGGTCCTCCTCGTGACGGCGTTGTGCGGCGCGTGGTCAGCCGCGCAGCGCGGCAACGAGGCCCGCGCGGACCTCGGGCTTGTCGGCAAACGGATCGCCGGGGTTGCGCTGCCCGACGATATCCTCGAAGCGCTGGCGCACGGGAGCGAGCGCCTGGGGGTGGGAATAAATATAGAAGCTTTCATCGCGGATGGCATCGAAGGTGATTTGCGCCACCTCCGCCGCGCTCACCTTGCCCGAGCCGACGGCCTTGTCCGACAAGGCCTGCGACACCATTTGCGAACGCGTCGGCGGCGCCTGGTTGGCCAGGTCGGCGGGCCGGTTGCGCTGCGACTGGCTGATGCCGGTCGGCACGAAGTACGGGCACAGCACCGAGCAGCGCACCTGCTGCGTCACCAGCCCGAGGTCCTGGTACAGCGTTTCGGTCAGCGCCACCACCGCGTGCTTGGACACGTTGTAGACGCCCATCGCCGGCGGATTCAGCAAGCCCGCCATCGATGCGGTGTTGACGATATGCCCCTCGAACGCCGGGTCCTTCTCCGCGGCGGCCAGCATCAGCGGCGTAAAGATGCGCACCCCGTGTACCACGCCGTAGAGGTTGACGCCCATCACCCATTCCCAGTCCCGCTCCGAGTTTTCCCAGATCAGGCCGCCCGCGCCGACGCCGGCATTGTTGAACAGCAGGTTGACCTTGCCGAAGGCCTCGATCGCGGCATCGGCCAGTGCCTGCACCTGCCCGGCTTGCGACACGTCGGTACGCAAGCCGATCACCGGCACGTTACGCGCCTGGAACTCGGCGACGGTCGCGTCCAGCGCGTCTTCCTGCACGTCGGCCAGCACCAGCTTCATGCCGAGGTCGGCGGCGATGCGGGCGAATTCCTTCCCGAAGCCCGAGGCGCCGCCGGTAATGACGGCCACCTTGTTGGAGAAATCCTTCATGTCGTCTGTCCTGTCGCGTGAGTCGAATGGGCGCTGCCCGCAGCATGGCGGGCAGGCGGGTTCAGTCCAGCAGGTCGGGCTGTTCCTTGACGATGCGGGCATAGAGGGGCTGGAACTGGAACCAGCCCGCCTGCGCCGTGCCGACGATCGAATACGCCTGCCGTGCGGCGGCGTCGGCGATCACCTTCAGCGGCGCCTGCGTGCGCGCCGCGGCCGCTTCGGCAAGCAGCTGCACCTGGCAGGAGCGTTCCATGGTGATGAACCACCACGCCGCTTCGTCGACGGTCTTGCCGACCGTCAGCAGGCCATGGTTCTGCAGGATCGCGGCCTTGTTCTGGCCCAGCGCGTTGGCGATGCGCTGGCCCTCGTCCAGCTCCACCACCACGCCGCCAAAGTCGTCATAGACCGCATGGTCGTTGTAGAACGCGCATACGTCCTGCGTCAGCGCATCGAGCGGGCGCCCCAGCGTCGACCAGGCGCGGCCATAGGTGCTGTGCGAATGCGCGGCGGCGACCGCGTCGGGGCGGGTCTGGTGCACGCGCGAGTGGATGGCGAAGGCCGCGGCATTGACCGGGTAGTCGCCCTCGACCACGTCGCCGTGGTGGTCGCAGCGGATCAGGTTGGAGACCCGGACCTGGCTGAAATGCACGCCGAAGGGATTGACCCAGAAGGTATCGGGAAACTCGGGATCGCGCGCGGTGATGTGGCCGGCCACGCCTTCGTCGAAGCCGAATTTCGAGAACAGCCGGAAGGCGGCGGCGAGGCGCTGCTTGCGGTGCAGGCGCTCTTCGGCCACGGTGGCGAACTGCGGCGGCCGCGGCAGGTTGCGGTAGCGCGCCTTGACCTCTTCGGGCAGGCCGGCGCCGATCTCGTCGGCGCTCTGGATTTGCGGGGCTTGCGGGGCATTCATCGGTGTCTCCTGAGTCGGTCCAGTGATATCCGTTGCCCGCGGCGCCGGTGCGGCGCGCCGCGGCCCTGCATGCGCCGGTCAGACCAGCTTGACCAGCTGCTTGCCGAAGTTCTTGCCCTTGAGCAGGCCCATGAAGGCTTCCGGCGCGCTGGCCAGGCCTTCGGCGATGCTCTCGCGGAACTTGAGCTTGCCCTGTGCGACCGCGGTGCCCAGCTCTTTCAGCGCCTGCGGCCACACTTCCATATGCTCGGAGACGATAAAGCCTTCGATGGTCAGGCGCGACACCAGGATCAGCTGCGGGTTCTTCAGCGGCAGCGGCTGGCCGTCATAGCCGGCGATCATGCCGCACAGGGCGATGCGGCCGAAGGCGTTCATGCGCGACAGCACCGCGTCGAAAATATCGCCGCCGACGTTCTCGAAGTAGCCGTCGATGCCGTCGGGCGTGGCCTCCTTGAGCATGGTGTAGAGCTCTTTCGGGTCTTTCGCCGCCTTGTAGTCGATACAGGCGTCGAAGCCCAGCTCATTGACCACGTAGTCGCACTTGTCCTTGCCGCCGGCAAAGCCCACCGCGCGGCAGCCCGCCAGCTTGGCCAACTGGCCCACCACGCTGCCGACCGCGCCCGAGGCGGCGCTGACCGCGATGGTCTTGCCCGCCTTGGGCTGGATGATCTTGTTCAGGCCATACCACGCGGTCACGCCCGGCATGCCGACCGCGCCGAGGTAGGCCGACAGCGGGATGTGCGTGGTATCGACCGGCTGCAGGCCGGTGCCGTCGCTGACGCCCATTTCCTGCCAGCCGAACATGCCGACCACCTTGTCGCCCGGCTTGAACTTGCTGTTTTTGCTTTCCACCACTTCACCGACGGTGCCGCCGATCATCACTTCATTGAGCGGCTGCGGCGCGGCGTAGGACTTGCTTTCGTTCATGCGGCCGCGCATGTACGGGTCGAGCGACAGATAGTGGTTGCGCACCAGCACCTGGCCGTCGGCGATCTGCGGCACGGGCACCTCTTCCAGCCGGAAATTGGCCGGCGTGACCGCGCCTTCGGGACGCGAGGCCAGGACGATGCGCTTGAACGTGTTGGACATGGTCGGGTTCCTTCCAATGGGAGATGGAAACTGCATGGAAACTGCTAAAGCGGGGCAATGCGGCACATGGAGCGCCCCGCCTGTCCTGGCGCCGGCGCTCAGCCGTCGGCGCCGGTATCGGTTTCACCCGGGCGCTGCGGCGGCATGCGCCGGATGTACTTGAACGTGCCCGAGCCGCGCGCCACGGTCTTGCCGTCGGCATCGACGATCTCGGCCTCGCAGAACACCATGGTGGTGGTGCGGTGCACGGTGGTGCCGCGCGCGGTCAGGTGGCCGCGGCCCGGCGCCATGAAGCTGCTCTTCATCTCGATGGTGACCACGCCGCGGCCATCGGCATCGCTGCTGCGGCCGGCCACCGCCATGGCGACGTCGAGCAGCGTCATGATCACGCCGCCGTGGGCCATGTCCCAGCTGTTCTGGTGGCGCTTTTCGGTCGGCAGCGAGATCTCGCTGCGCCCGCCCTCGGCCAGGCTGCAGGTCACGCCGAGCTCGGCGAGAAACGGGATATGGCTCAGGGAGCCGGTGTACTGGTTCATGGCAATGCGAGTGGAAGTGGGGGTTGGAGAGGCACCGGCGGTTCGCCCGCCGGCGCCGACCCCGAATTATTGCCGCAAACGAAGGCTGTCGCTCGGACTGCGCTCGGACTGCGCTCGGACTGCGCTCAAACCGCGCTGACGCCGCCGTCGACCGCCAGGATCTGCCCGGTGATGTGCTTGCCGGCATCGCTGGCGAACAGCAGCGCCGCGCCCTTCAGGTCTTCGTCGTCGCCCAGGCGGTGCAACGGCACGCCCGCGCACATGGCCTCGACACCCATGCGCTCGAGCGAGCCCTTGGTCATCTTCGATGGGAAGAAGCCCGGCGCCAGTGCGTTGACGGTGATGTTGTGCTCGCCCCACTCCGCCGCCAGCGTGCGCGTGAAATTGACCACCGCGCCCTTGGAGGTGTTGTAGGCAATGGTCTCCATGGTGCCCGGCGGATTGCCGGCCAGGCCGGCGATCGACGCCACGTTGATGATGCGGCCGTAGCGGCGCGGGATCATCGACAGCTTGCCGATGCGCTGGCTCAGCAGGAACAGGCCGCGGATATTCAGGTTCATCACCTTGTCCCAGGCTTCCAGCGGATGGTCTTCCGCCGGGGCGCCCCAGGTGGCGCCGGCGTTGTTGACCAGGATGTCGACGTGGCCCAGTTTGGCGATGGCCTCGTCGGCCAATCGCGCGATCTCGGCTTCCTGCGAGCCGTCGGCGGCGATCCAGTCGGCTTCGATGCCGAGGCCCTTCAGGTGTTCCTGCGCGGCGCGTAACTCGTCGGCCTTGCGCGCCGACAGCACGATGCGCGCGCCCTGCTCGCCCAGCGCCTCGGCAATCTGCAGGCCAAGCCCGCGCGAGCCGCCGGTGATCAGCGCGGTCTTGCCCTTCAGGTCAAACAGTTGCTGGATGGTGCGCATGTTGTCTCTTCCTTGGTTGTCTTGAGTGAGGCAGTAAGCAGTCAGGACCGGCGCTCAGAACCAGGCGTCCTGCATGTCCAGCGTGGTGCGGTCGAGCGATGCCAGCAGGTCGAACTGCGGACCGACCCTGGGCAGCTCGAAGCGGAAGAAGTACGCCGCCGCAGCCAGCTTGCCGCGATAGAAGTCCTGGTCTTCCTGGCCGCTCGCCTGCGCCAGCGCGGCTTGCACCAGCAGCGCCTGCTCCAGCCAGATCCACGCGACCACCACGTGTCCGAAGGCTTCGAGATAGATCGATGCATTGGCCAGCGTCACGTTGGCATCGCCGGCGCTCCACAGCGTCTGTGTGACCTCGGCCAGACGCTTGGTTGCGGCGCCGAGTGCGCGCGCCTGCTGCGCCAGTTCGGCATCGTCCGCGGCCAGCGCGCGGCCGATGGTGGCCTGCACGCGCTCGCCCAGCAGTCTGAACGCGGCGCCATCCTTCATCACCACCTTGCGGCCGAGCAGGTCCAGGCCCTGGATGCCGTGCGTGCCTTCGTGGATCGGGTTCAGGCGGTTGTCGCGGTAGAACTGCTCGACGTTGTATTCGCGGGTGTAGCCGTAGCCGCCATGCACCTGGATCGCCAGGTTGTTGGCCTCCAGGCACCATTGCGACGGCCAGCTCTTGGCGATCGGGGTCAGGATGTCGAGCAGCAACGCCAGGCGCGCATGCGCCTCCTGGTCGCCGGCGGCGGCAGCGGCTTCCTCCTCGTCCACCAGCCGCGCACAGTACAGGTTCAGCGCCAGGCCACCTTCGACATAGCTCTTCTGTGCCAGCAGCATGCGGCGGATATCGGCATGCTCGACCAGCTTCACCTGCGGGCTGGCGGCGTCCTTGCCGCCGGGGCCGACGGGGCGGCCTTGCGGACGGTTGCGCGCATAGTCCAGCGCGTGCAGGTAGCCGGTATAGCCGAGCATCACCGCGCCCAGGCCCACGCCGATGCGCGCCTCATTCATCATGTGGAACATGCAGGCCAGGCCCTTGTGCGGCTCGCCCACCAGGTAGCCGATCGCGCCGGCCTTGCCGCCCGGCCGGTACTTCATGCCCTCGCCGAAGTTCAGCAGGCAGTTGGTGGTGCCGCGATAGCCCATCTTGTGGTTCAGGCCCGCCAGCACCACGTCGTTGTGCTCGCCCAGCGAGCCATCTTCGTTGACCAGGTACTTGGGCACGATGAACAGCGAGATGCCCTTCACGCCCGGGATCAGCTTGCCGTCCGGGCCGGGGATCTTGGCCAGCACCAGGTGGACGATGTTGTCGCTCAGCTCGTGCTCGCCGGCGGAAATCCACATCTTGTTGCCGCGCAGCCGGTACTGCGCGCCCAGCGGCGATTCGCCCTCATACTCGGCGCGCGTGGTGATATCCGACAGCGACGAGCCCGCCTGCGGCTCCGACAGGCACATGGTGCCGAAGAAGCGCCCTTCCATCTCCGGCTTGACGAAAGTCTCGACCTGCGCCGGCGTGCCGTGCGTCAGCAGCAGGTTGGCGTTGCCGATAGTCAGGAACGGGTAGGAGCTGGTGCCGACGTTGGCGCCCTTGAAGTAGGCAAAGCCGGCTTTCTCGACCACCACCGGCAGCTGCATGCCGCCCAGTTCGTAGTCCTGCCCGGCGGCCATCAGGCCGGCGTCGCAGAAGGCCTTTAGCGCGGTGCTGACTTCGGGGATGATCTTGACGGTCTCGCCATCGAATTCCGGTTCCTGCTGGTCGTTCTTCTTGTTGTGCGGCGCGAACAGGTCGGTGGCGATCTTCTCGCAAGTGTCCAGCGCGGCATCGAAGGTCTCGCGCGAGTGGTCGGCGTAGCGCGGGATGCGGGTCAGCTCGTCGACCTTGAGCCATTCGTACAGGATGAAATTCAGGTCGCGGCGGGAAAGGATCATCGACATGGTGTCTCCAGGCGGCGCACTGCGTGGGGCGCCGTGAATTCTTTTCTGTTCTCGGGACGGCGTAGCGCTTGAAGAACGCCTTGCTTTGGATGACCAATGGCGGGCCCCCTCTCCCGCTTGCGGGAGAGGGGAGCAAACAGGCGGTCGGTCGTTACAGGACTTCGAACAACCCGGCCGCGCCCTGCCCGCCGCCGATGCACATGGTCACCACCACGTACTTCACCCCACGGCGCTTGCCCTCGATCAGCGCATGGCCGACCAAGCGCGCGCCCGACACGCCGTACGGATGCCCCACCGCGATCGCGCCGCCGTTGACGTTGAGGCGGTCCATCGGGATGCCCAGCGTGTCAGCGCAATACAGCACCTGCACCGCGAAAGCTTCGTTCAGCTCCCACAGGCCGATGTCGTCGACCTTCAGGCCGGCCTTCTTCAGCAGCTTGGGCACGGCAAAGACCGGGCCGATGCCCATCTCGTCGGGCTCGCAGCCGGCCACGGCAAAGCCGCGGAACACGCCCAGCGGCTGCAGGCCCCTGGCCGCCGCCACGCGCGCGTTCATCACCACCGCCGCCGAGGCGCCGTCCGAGAACTGCGAGGCATTGCCGGCGGTGATCACGCCGCCCGGCACCGCGCTGCGGATCTTGGCCACGCCTTCCAGCGTGGTATCCGGGCGGATACCCTCGTCGCGGTCGATGGTGACTTCCTTCGTCACCAGCTGGCCGGTGGACTTGTCGGCAACGCCGGCGAGCACCGTCATCGGCACGATCTCGTCGTTGAACTTGCCGGCTTCCTGCGCGGCCGCGGCGCGCTGCTGGCTGCGCACGCCGTACTCGTCCTGGCGCTCCTTCGAGATGTTGTAGCGCTTGGCCACGTTCTCGGCGGTCTGCAGCATGTTCCAGTAGATTTCCGGCTTGTTCTTGGTCAGCCAGCTTTCCTGGACCATATGGCGGTTCATCTCCTGCTGCACGCACGAGATGCTCTCGACGCCGCCGGCAACGAAGATGTCGCCCTCGTCGGCGATCACGCGCTGCGCCGCCATGGCGATGGTCTGCAGGCCCGACGAGCAGAAGCGGTTGACGGTGGCGCCGGGCACGGTGACCGGGCAGCCGGCGCGCAGCGCGATCTGGCGCGCGATGTTGGCGCCGGTGGCGCCCTCCGGGTTGGCGCAGCCCATCAGCACGTCTTCGACCTCGGCGGCCTCGATCTTGGCGCGCGCGATGGCGTGCTGGACCGCATGGCCGCCCAGCGTGGCGCCGTGGGTCATGTTGAAGGCGCCCTTCCAGCTCTTGGCCAGGCCGGTCCGTGCGGTGGATACGATGACTGCTTCGTTCATGTGTTGCTCCTCGGAATCTCTTGTGTCGTTCGGTTCGGTGTTTCGGTTCAGCCCTGGCCCTTGAGCAGTTCGGCGGACATCACGCGCGCGACGCTGGCGGCGCCGAGGTCCTGCCACGCCTGCGCCAGCGACCCTTGCAGGTCGATGGCCCGGCATGCATCCTCGACCACCGCGGCCTCGAAGCCGGCCGCGCGCGCATCGAGCGCGCTCCAGGCCACGCAGTAGTCCGTCGCCAGCCCGGCGCAGAACACGCGCCTGACGCCGTGCTCGCGCAGGTAGCCGGCCAGCCCGGTGCGCGTGGTGCGGTCCGCTTCCATGAAGGCGGAGTAGCTGTCCACGCCGGCATGGTGGCCCTTGCGGATCACCAGCCGCGCATGTGGCACGTGCAGGCCCGCATGCAGCGCGGCGCCGGGCGTGTCCTGCACGCAGTGCACCGGCCACAGCACCTGCTCGCCATACGGCAGCGTGAGCATCTGGAATGGCTGCGTACCGGCATGGCTGGCCGCGAACGAGACGTGCGCGGCCGGATGCCAGTCCTGCGTCAGCACCACGTGCCCGAAGGCGCGCGCCAGCCGGTTGATGACGGGCACCACCTCATCGCCGTTGGGCACGGCAAGCGCGCCGCCCGGCATGAAGTCGTTCTGCACGTCGATCACCAGCAGGCAATCGTCAGGTCGGAGGGTGGTGTCCATGTCAGTGCCAGGGAGAACCGTGATGGCGTCTTAGCCGTTGAAGCCCTTGCCTTCGTCCGCCAGCTTCTGCAGCAGCGGCGCGACCTGCCAGGCTTCGCCGTGGTAGCCCTTGGCGTAGCGCTTCATGGCCAGCGCCACGTTGTACAGGCCGACCTGGTCCGCGTACAGCATCGGGCCGCCGCGGAACAGCGGGAAGCCGTAGCCGGTCAGGTACACCATGTCGATATCCGAGGCCTTGGAAGCAATGCCCTCTTCCAGGATCTTGGCGCCTTCGTTGACCAGCGCGAACACCAGGCGCTCGACGATCTCCTCGTCCGAGATCTTGCGGCGCGTGATGCCCAGGTCCTTCGAATGCTGCACGATCATGTCGTTGACCTGCTGGTTCGGGTACGGCTTGCGGTCGCCCGCCTTGTAGTCGTACCAGCCCGCGCCGGTCTTCTGGCCGAAGCGGCCCATCTCGCACAGCAGGTCGGCGGTCTTCGAATACTGGATGTCCGGCTTGTCCACGGCGCGGCGCTTGCGGATGGCCCAGCCGATGTCGTTGCCGGCCAGGTCGCCCATGCGGAACGGGCCCATGGCAAAGCCGAACTTCTCGATGGCCTTGTCGACCTGCTCGGGCAGCGCGCCTTCGTCCAGCAGGTAGCCGGCCTGGCGGCTGTACTGCTCGATCATGCGGTTGCCGATGAAGCCGTCGCACACGCCCGACACCACCGCGGTCTTCTTGATCTTCTTGGCCACCTGCATCACCGTGGCCAGCACGTCCTTGCCGGTCTTGTCGCCGCGCACCACTTCGAGCAGCTTCATCACGTTGGCCGGGCTGAAGAAGTGCATGCCGACCACGTCCTGCGGACGCCTGGTGAACGAGGCAATCTTGTTGACGTCCAGCGTGGAAGTGTTGGAAGCCAGGATCGCGCCTTGCTTCATCACTTCGTCCAGCTTCTTGAAGACGATTTCCTTGACGCCCATCTCTTCGAACACGGCCTCGATCACCATGTCCGCGTCCTTGATGTCGTCATAGGACAGCGTGGTGCTCAGCAGTCCCATGCGCTGCTCGACCTTCTCCTGCGTCAGCTTGCCCTTCTTGGCGCTGTTTTCGTAGTTCTTGCGAATGATGCCGACGCCGCGGTCGAGCGCTTCCTGCTTGGTTTCCAGGATCGTGACCGGGATGCCCGCATTGAGGAAGTTCATGCTGATGCCGCCGCCCATGGTGCCGGCGCCGATCACGGCAACCTTCTCGATCTTGCGCACCGGGGTGCCTTCGGGCACGTCGGGAATCTTGCTGGCGGCGCGCTCGCCGAAGAAGGCGTGGCGCAGCGCGCGCGATTCCGGCGTGGTCACCAGGAACAGGAAGCCCTCGCGCTCCTGCTTCAGGCCCTGCTCGAACGGCTTGAGCGAGCCCGCCACGGCTTCCAGGCACTTCAGCGGCGCCGGGAAGTTCTTGGCCATCGCGGCCACGGTGTTGCGGGCGAAGCCGAGGTAGCCTTCGGCATTCTCGTGGCGCACCTTCAGGTCGCGCACCTTCGGATGCGGGCCGCTGGCGGCGCCGACGTTCTGCGCGAACTTGACCGCCGCGGGCAGCACGTCACCCTCGACGATTTCATCGAACAGCTTGGTGCCGGCGAACTTCTCGGACGGCACCGCGGTACCCGACACGATCATGTTGGCCGCGGCCTCGAGGCCGATCACGCGCGGCAGGCGCTGCGTGCCGCCCGCGCCGGGCAGCAGGCCCAGCTTGACTTCCGGCAGCGCGATCTGCGCGCCCTTGGACGCGACGCGGTAGTTACAGCCCAGCGCCAGTTCCAGGCCGCCGCCCATCGCGACCGAATGCACCGCCGCCACCACCGGCTTGGACGAGGCTTCCAGCACGCGGATCACCGAGTGCAGGGTCGGCTCCTGCATGGCCTTGGGCGTATTGAATTCGCGGATGTCGGCGCCGCCCGAGAAAGCCTTGCCAGCGCCGGTGATGACGATCGCCTTGACGGCGGCATCGTCCAGCGCACGGGTCATGCCTTCGACGATGCCAAGCCGGGTGCTGTGACCCAGGCCGTTGACAGGGGGATTGTCGAGCGTGATGACGGCTACGCCGTCCTGAACCTGATACTGCGCTGTCATGCTGGTTCCTTTGGTGTCAGAAGTTGTCTCGGGATTCGAATTCTCGAATGAATGTTCTCTGCAGCGCGGGGCGAGCCCGGCTGGTGCCGGTACTGGCCCCGGGTCACGGCGGTCTGGCGGGTTAACCCTTGACCCGATCCGCCGCATTCCCGCGCCCCACAACGCCTTCCGGCGCTTGGGCGAAACAAGCATACACAAAATAGCACGGTCGTTCAATTTCAATTTCCGAACATTTCGGGGCCATGCGCAACGCGAATGCCGCCCCTGACCGCGCTGCATGGAGCCAGTGCTTAACGACTTCCTGCGAAGCGCATGCGATGCCGGTTAAGGCACTTCGCCGTACCGCTCGCGCCGCCTCCCAGACCAGTATCGGCCTTTATTTGACCGATACGGGAAAATCGCCGGCGCAGACGCGGTAGACTCGCGGCTTTTCGTTTTTTGCCCCCTGGCCTTCACAAGACGCCGGGCGGCGGAAGTTCCAGCGACCCTGATGTCTTCCCCAACTCATTCTTCGTCCCCGCGCGCTGCCACGGCACACGGGCACCAGCATCCGGTGGTCGAGCACGACGACCTCCAGCGCAAGCTCAAGGCCCGCCACCTGACCATGATCGCCGTCGGCGGCGCGGTCGGCACCGGCCTGTTCGTGGCCTCGGGTGCGTCGATCGCGCAGGCCGGCCCGGGCGGCGCGCTGCTGATGTATATGCTGCTCGGCCTGATGGTGTATTGCCTGATGACCAGCCTGGGCGAACTGGCGGTGCATATGCCGGTGGCGGGCTCCTTTGTCACCTACAGCGCGCTCTATGTCGACGAGGGCTTCGGCTTCGCGCTGGGCTGGAACTACTGGTTCAGCCTGGCCGTAACCATCGCCGTCGAGCTGACCGCGGCGCAGTTGGTAATGCAGTACTGGTTCCCCGACGTGCCCGGGGTGCTGTGGAGCGCCGGCTTCCTGCTGCTGATGTTCGGGCTCAACGCGTTTTCGGTGCGCGGCTTCGGCGAGGCCGAATACTGGTTCGCGCTGGTCAAGGTAATCACCGTGGTGGTATTCCTGGGCGTCGGGCTGCTGATGATCTTCGGCATCATGCAGGGCGGCCCGCAGTCCGGCTGGCATAACTTCACCGCCGGCGACGCGCCCTTCGTCGGCGGCATCCCGGCCATGTTCGGCGTGGCCATGATCGCGGGCTTCTCCTTCCTCGGCACCGAAACCGTCGGCGTCGCCGCCGGCGAGGCCGAACGCCCCGCCGTCACCATTCCGCGCGCGATCCGCCAGACCTTCTGGCGCATCCTGCTGTTCTACGTGCTGGCGATCCTGGTCATCGGGGTGCTGATTCCCTATACCGATCCCAACCTGCTGCGCAACGACGTGACCGACGTGGGCGTCAGCCCGTTCGCGCTGGTGTTCCGCCACGCCGGGCTGGCCTTCGCCGCCGGGCTGATGAACGCGGTGGTGCTGACCGCGCTGCTGTCGGCGGGCACTTCCAGCATGTACGTGTCGACGCGGATCCTGTACGGCCTCGCCGTCAGCCGCCGCGCCCCGCGCGTGTTCGCCAGGCTGACGCGCAACGGCGTGCCGTTCTACGCGCTGCTGGCGACCACCGGCATCGGCGCGCTGTGCTTCCTCAGCTCGCTGCTCGGCAACAAGACCGCCTACCTGTGGCTGCTCAACACCTCGGCCATGACCGGCTTCATCGCCTGGCTCGGCATCGCCGTCAGCCACTACCGCTTCCGCCGCGGCATGGCCCGCCAGGGCCATGACGTCAGCCAGCTCGCCTACCGTTCGCCGCTGTATCCGTTCGGGCCGATCTTCTCGGCGGTGCTGTGCGTGGTGATCATCGGCGGGCAGAATTTCCAGGCCTTTGCCGACATCCCGAACCGGTGGCCGGAGATTGTCGCCACTTATATTGGCGTGCCGGTGTTTCTGGTGCTGTGGCTGGGATATCGGCTGGTCACCGGGTCGCGGTTGATTGCGTATGAGGATATGCCGTTTGAGTTTGCGGAGCGGAAGGCGGAGGACACGCGAGAGGCCGCGTAAGAAGTTGGGGCCGGGCACAGCGGAGCATTGCACTTCGTTGAGGCTCCGGCCCTCTCCCCCGCCCCTCTCCCGCAAGCGGGAGAGGGGAGAAAACAAGCGGGATTCGCAGGGCTGGAGCTATACCTCCAGCCACTCCTTCCTGATCTGCCCATTCGCCTTCAGTTCGCCCGGCGTTCCCTCGAACACGATATGCCCGTGGCCCATGACATAGACCCGCTGCGAGATATCGAGCGCAATGGCCAGCTTCTGCTCGATCAGCAGCACCGAGACGCCGCGTTCCTTCAGGGTCTTCAGGTAATCCCCCACCAGCGCCACGATCATCGGCGCCAGCCCTTCGGTGGGCTCATCGATCAGGATCAGGTCGGGATCCCCCATCAGCGTGCGGCACAGCGTCAGCATCTGCTGCTCGCCGCCGGACAGCACGCCGGCCGAGGTGTTCTCGCGCTCCTTCAGGCGCGGGAACATGTTGAACATATCCTCCACGCTCCAGCGCGGCTTCGGCTGGCGCGGGTTGCGCTTCTCCCCGAGCAGCAGGTTCTGCCGCACCGTCAGCGTGGGGAAAATGTCGCGGTTCTCCGGCACGTAACCGATGCCGAGGTGCGCAATCTCGAAGGTGCGCCGCCCGAGGATCTCTTCCCCGCGGAACTTCACCGACCCTTCGGCCTTGACCATGCCGAGGATGGCCTTGGCCATGGTCGAGCGCCCCACCCCGTTGCGCCCCAGCAGCGCCACGATCTCGCCTTCGTCGATATGCGCGTCGACGCCGTGCAGGATATGGCTCTTGCCGTAATAGGCGTGCAGGCCCGTGACTTCCAGCATGCGCTTGCCCATCAGTGCGCTCCTTCGGTGGTGGCCTCGTCGAGCGTGGTGCCCAGGTAGGCTTCCTTGACCTTGCGGTTGTTGCGGATGGCCTGCGGGGTATCGGTGGCGATGACTTCGCCGTAGACCAGCACCGAGATGCGGTCGGCCAGCCCGAACACCACGCTCATGTCGTGCTCGACCATCACCAGCGTCTTGCCCACCGTGACCTTGCGGATCAGCTCGACCGCGTGGTCCGATTCCGAGCGGCTCATGCCTGCGGTGGGCTCGTCCAGCAGGATCACCTCGGCGCCGCCGGCGATGGTGATGCCGATCTCCAGCGCGCGCTGCTCGGCATAGGTCAGCAGGCCGGCCTGGGTATCGCGGCGATGCTGCATGCCGATCAGCTCGAGCACGTCCTCGGCGCGCTCGCGCGCGTCGCGCAGGCCGGTAAGCCGGTGCCAGAACGAATACTTGTAGCCGAGCGACCACAGCACCGCGCAGCGCAGGTTCTCGAACACCGACAGACGGTGGAAGATATTGGTGATCTGGAAGCTGCGCGACAGCCCCATGCGGTTGATGACGAAGGGCTGCAGGCCGCCGATCTCTTCACCGTTCAGGCGCACCGTGCCGCTGCTCGGCGCGAAGCGGCCCGAGATCAGGTTGAAAGTGGTCGACTTGCCGGCCCCGTTGGGGCCGATCAGCGCGTGGCGCTCGCCCTTGGGAATGCTCAGGTTCACGCCGCGGATGATTTCCGTCTGGCCGAACTTCTTGCGTACATCGGTCAGTTCCAGTGCCGCCGCGCTCATGCCCTGCCTCCTGCGATTTCTGCCTGCACCTTGTCCCATTGCGCGCGCGACGCGCGCACCGCCAGCCGCCACGCGGCCAGCCCCACCGCCCACAGCGCCGCGGCCGCCAGCCATGGCATCCAGGTCGCGGCATCGAAGCCGATGCCGAACAGCTTCATGGCGGTGCCGTTGGCGCTGTCGACCTGCACCTTGTAGACCAGCTCGACGGTCAGGATCATCGCCACCAGCAGCACCACGCCGGCCGCGCCGGCCTTCGCGTAGGACGGCAGCATGCGGCGCAGCTTGCCCTTCGCCGCCAGCGGCAGCTGCATCAGCAGCAGGCTGGCCAGGCCGCCCGGCACGAACATCACCATCAGCACGAAGAACAGGCCGAGGTAGAGCAGCCAGGCCTTGGTCAGGTCCGACAGCGCCACCGCGAACAGCACGAACACCACCGCGCCGATGATCGGCCCGAAGAACACGCCTGCGCCGCCGATGAACACCGCCAGCAGCACGCCGCCGGAACGCACCGCGCTGACGTTCTCGGCCGAGACGATCTCGAAGTTGATCGCCGCCAGCGCGCCGGAGATGCCGGCGAAGAACGCCGACAGGATCAGCACCAGGTAGCGCACGCGCTGGGTGTTGTAGCCGATGAACTCGACCCGCTCGGGGTTGTCGCGCACCGCGTTGGCAATGCGGCCCAGCGGGGTCTGGGTCCAGGCGTACATCGCCACCATCGACACCAGGCACCACGCCGCGATCAGGTAGTAGACCTGGCGCCCGGGCCCGAAGCTGATGCCAAGGAACGGGTCGCCGACCACGCGGTTGGTGGAGATGCCGCCCTCGCCGCCGAAGAACTCCGGGAACATCAGGGAGCTGGCAAAGACCATCTCGCCGATGCCCATGGTGATCATGGCGAAGGTGGTGCCGGCCTTCTTGGTGGTGACGTAGCCGAAGATGACGCCGAAGAACGCGCCGGCCAGCCCGCCCACCAGCGGCAGCATCGACACCGGCAGCCACACCTTGCCGGCGCCGACCATGTTCAGCACGTGCACCGCGATAAAGGCGCCCAGCCCGGAATACACCGCATGGCCAAACGACAGCATGCCGGTCTGTCCCAGCAGCATGTTGTACGACAGCGCGAAAATGATCATGATGCCCATCTGCGACATCAGCGTGATGGCGAAGCCCCCGGTGAAGAACAGCGGCAGCACCAGCATGACCACCACGGTCAGGCTCCAGATGATCCAGCGCGCCAGGTTCAGCGGGCGGTAGCGCAGGGTGCGGCCGGTTGCCACCGGCTCGCGCGGTTGTTGCATTGCTTGCTCCATGGCCTCAGCTCTCCCGGGTTCCCATCAGTCCACGCGGGCGGAAGATCAGCATTACCACCAGCAGCAGGTACGGCAGCACCGGCGCCACCTGGGCCACCGTCAGCTTCCACAGCGAATAGAACGGCGTGGCCTCGCTGACCGCCAGCCCCAGGCTGGTCATCAGGCCCGCCAGCGAGGCGTCGATGGTGACCGCGAAGGTCTGCAGCACGCCGATCAGGATCGACGCGATGAACGCGCCCACCAGCGACCCCATGCCGCCCACCACCGCCACCACGAACACGATCGACCCCACTGCCGCGGCCATGGACGGCTCGGTGACGAAGGCATTGCCGCCGATCACCCCGGCCAGCCCTGCCAGCGCGGCGCCGCCGCCGAACACCATCATGAATACGCGCGGCACGTTGTGGCCCAGCGCCTCGACCATCTCCGGGTGGGTCAGCGCGGCCTGGATCACCAGCCCGATGCGGGTGCGCGTCAGCACCAGGTAGATCGCCACCAGCATGCCCAGCGACACCAGCATCATGAAGGCGCGGTACTTGGGGAACGACGAGGTGAACACCGTGAACAGCGGCCCGTCCAGCTCGGCCGGAATCCGGTACGGCACCGCCGCCAGGCCCCACACCAGCTTGACGCCCTCCTCGATCAGGTAGGCCAGGCCGAAGGTGAACAGCAGCTCGGCCACATGGCCGTACTTGTGCACCGTGCGCAGGCCGAAGCGCTCCACCAGCGCGCCCGCGCCCGCCACCAGCAGCGGCGCGAAGATCAGCGCCGGCCAGAAGCCGATCTTGCTGGCGATGGTGTAGGCAAAGTAGGCGCCCAGCATGTAGAAACTGGCATGGGCAAAGTTGAGCACGCCCATCATGCTGAAGATCAGCGTAAGGCCCGACGACAGCATGAACAGCAGCAGCCCGTAGCTGATGCCGTTCAGCAGTGAGATGACGAAGAATTCCACAGCGTGTCCTTCAAGCTGGTGCCGCCATGCGCGCGCACGGCGGCAACCGTCCGGGTCGATCGAGGGTGAGCGCCTCCGCCAGGGGCAGGCATCGCCCCCGGACACTCCCCGTTATGGTCCGGAACAAAGACCGGAAAGCCGGCCGGAATGCCGGCCGGAAAGACCGGAAGTATGCCGGCCGCGCGGCCACCTTGTCAGCGTGGCCGCGCGCCGCGCCGGGTCAGCCCGGCCGCTTCATCTGGCACGAGGTCGGCTGGGCCGACACGTACTGGTCCATCAGCGCGTTGGTCTTCCAGCCGTAGCCGGTGTTTTCCTGGTCGTACTTGACTTCCTTGCCGTCGACCTTGGTCCAGGTCGCCACCACCAGCGGCTGCTGCGCCTGGTGGTCGGTGTTGCGCATCTCGACCGTGCCGTTCATGCTGTCGACCTTGATGCCTTCCAGCGCCTTGGCCACCTTGACCGGGTCGGTCGAGTTGGCGTCCTTCATCGCCTTGCTCAGCATGGCAATGCCGGTGTACGAGGCCATCACGTAGAAGTCGTCGTTGTACTTCTTCTTGTAGCCCTCGATGATGTCGGCGCCGCGGAAGCCCTTGTTGTTGGGGTTGTAGTAGCCCACGTACTTGACGTGCTCGGCGCCGGCCGCGCCCATCGCGGTCGGCACGCCGGTGGTGCCGGCGTAGTAGGTGTAGTAGTTGGTGGTGAGCCCGGCGTCCTTGCCGGCCTTGATCAGGAGCGCGAGGTCGCTGCCCCAGTTGCCGGTAATCACGGTATCGGCGCCGGAGGCCTTGATCTTGGCGGCGTACGGCGCGAAGTCCTTGACCTGCGCCAGCGGATGCAGGTCTTCGCCGACGATCTGGATGTCCGGGCGCTTGCGCTTCAGGTAGTCCTTGGCGGCGCGCGCCACCTGGTGGCCGAACGAGTAGTTCTGGTTGATCAGGTAGACCTTCTTGACGTTCGGGTCCTTGGCCAGGAAGGTGGTCAGCGCCTCCATCTTCATGTCCGAGTTGGCGTCCAGGCGGAAATGCCAGTAGTTGCACTTGGCATTGGTCATGTCCGGATCGACCGCGGCGTAGTTCAGGTAGACGATCTCCTTGCCGGGGTTGCGCTCGTTGTGCTTGGCCACCGCATCCTGCAGCGCCAGGCCGACCGACGAGCCGTTGCCCTGCACCACGTAGCGGATGCCCTGGTCGATCGCCTGCTTGAGGATGGTCAGGCTTTCCTGCGGCGACAGCTTGTTGTCGAAGCCCACCACCTCGAACTTGTGCGGACCGGCCCAGCCCTTCTGGTTGGCGACATCGGCCACGTACTGCCAGCTCTTGAGCTGGTTCTGGCCTACCGGGGCCATCAGCCCCGAGAGCGGATCGATAAAGGCGATCTTCACCGTATCCGCGAGCGCGGACCCCGAAACCAGCGCAGAACCCAGTGCGGCAAACATGGCCACACCGGCCACCAGCGGACGCATTTTCGTCATACCTGTCTCCTTCACTCTTATCGTGGCTTGTCGTTCGATGTCGTCGATGCGGCCGGCCGCGTGGCGCCCTCCTGTTCGCGCCGCGTGGCCGGCCCCCGGCAGCGCCGTGCCGCAAGCTGGCCGGCGCACCGGATGCTGGCCTGCCGGCCTCAGGCAGTCGGCAGCTTGTAGTCCTTGAACTGCTCGCGCAGCCGCAGCTTCTGCATCTTGCCGGTGGCCGTCAGCGGAATCTCGGTGACAAAGGCCACGTCGTCCGGAATCCACCACTTGGCGACCTTGCCTTCGAAGAACTGCAGCAGCTGCTCGCGGCTGACCTCGGCGCCGGGCTTCTTTACCACCACCAGCAGCGGGCGCTCGTCCCACTTGGGGTGGTAGGCGGAGATGCAGGCCGCCATGTGCACCGCCGGATGCGCGGCGGCGACGTTCTCGATATCGATCGACGAAATCCATTCGCCGCCGGACTTGATCACGTCCTTGCTGCGGTCGGTGATCTGCATGAAGCCGTCGGCATCGATGGTGGCGACGTCGCCGGTCGGGAACCAGCCGTCGACCAGCGGGCTGGCGTCATTGCGGAAGTAGCGGTCGATGATCCACGGCCCGCGCACCAGCAGGTCGCCGAAGGCCTTGCCGTCCCACGGCAGCTCCTTGCCCTCGCCATCGACGATCTTCATGTCGACGCCGTAGATCACGCGGCCCTGCTTTTCCTGGATCTTGTGGCGCTCGGCGTCGGGCAGGTCGTGGTGCTTGGCCAGCAGCTTGCTCGCGGTGCCCAGCGGCGACATCTCCGTCATGCCCCAGGCATGGATCACTTCCACGTCAAGCGCCTCGAGCGCGCGGATCATCGCCGGCGGCGCGGCCGAACCGCCGATCACGGTGCGGCGGAAGGTGGAGAACTTGAGCTGGTTCGCCTGCATGTGCTGCAGCAAGCCAAGCCACACCGTCGGCACGCCGGCGGAGAAGGTCACCTTTTCCTGCTCGAACAGCTCATAGAGCGAGGCACCGTCGAGCTTGGGCCCCGGCAGCACCAGTTTGGCGCCGACCAGCGGCACCGAATACGGCAGGCCCCAGGCATTGACGTGGAACATCGGCACCACCGGCAGGATCACGTCGCTGGCCGAGCAGCCCAGCGCATCCGGCATGGCCGAGGCGTAGGAGTGCAGCACCGTGGAGCGGTGCGAATACAGCGCGCCCTTCGGGTTGCCGGTAGTGCCGGAGGTGTAGCACAGGCTCGACGCAAGGTTCTCGTCGAACTGTGGCCATTCGTAGTTGCCGTCCTGCGCGTCGATCAGTTCTTCGTAGCACAGCAGCGGCACCTTGGACTCGGCCGGCATGTGCGCGCGGTCGGTCATCGCCACCCAGCCCCTGACGTTGGGGCAATGCGGGGCCACGCCCTCGACCAGCGGCAGAAAGGTCAGGTCGAAGAAGATATAGCCGTCTTCCGCGTGGTTGACGATATAGGCAATCTGCTCGGGGAACAGGCGCGGGTTGACGGTATGGCAGACGGCACCCATGCCGGACACGCCGTAGTAGATCTCCAGGTGGCGGTAGCCGTTCCAGGCCAGCGTACCGACACGCTCGCCCTGCTTCACGCCGAGCGCGCCGAGAGCCTGCGCCAGCTTGCGGGCACGCAGCTCGCAGTCGCGGTACGTATAGCGATGCAGGTCGCCCTCCGTGCGCCGCGAGACGATCTCGGTGCTGCCGTAATAACGCGCGGCGTGTTTGATGATGGAGGAAATGAGCAGCGGTGCGCTCATCATTTGACCCATCAATGCCATGAACCTGCCTCCTGAATGCTGTTCTGTTCCACCGAAAAACGAACAACCGTACTATTTTTGGACGGTCGTTCGCATGTATGGCATCGGCAAGAAGCCGATCCGGTCGTGCACTGCCGTACTGTCGTCGTCGCGTTGCTGTGGTCGGGGCCGCAATTCTGCGGAAGTCCATGCACCGGATTCATGGGCTCAGTGAAGGCGGGAAATAACCTTGCGGTGCATGGCGGCATGTCCGGGCAGGGCGCAGTCTCATGCCGTTGAGGACGTACAATACTGCGTGGCATGTTGCACCTCAACATGTCGTTTTCCCTAGCCACCATCGCATTTTCGTGCCTTCCGCATGCCGCGCCGCACCGCCTCAGACGCGTGCCGCGGCACCGCGCCGAACGCAACGAAAGCGCACTGCCACCTGGCGCCCCAGCGCCCTACGCGATGCCTGACACGCCCCCGCCGCACGCTCCGCAAGCCGTTGCCGATACCGCCACGCCGGCGACCCTGCCGCTGCCATTCCCGACCGCGCCCGGCTTTGCCGAACTAGGCCCGCAGTTCTTCACGCGCCTGCGTCCGACGCCGCTGCCCTCGCCGTACCTGGTCAGCGTGGCGCCGGCGGCCGCGGCACTGCTGGGCTGGGACGCCAGCATCGGCAGCCGGCAAGATTTCATCGACACCTTTATCGGCAACCAGGTGCCGGACTGGGCCGATCCGCTGGCGACGGTCTATTCCGGGCACCAGTTCGGGGTCTGGGCCGGCCAGCTCGGCGACGGCCGCGCCATCCGCCTGGCGCAGGCGCAGACCGACACCGGCCCCTGGGAGATCCAGCTCAAGGGCGCGGGCCTGACGCCCTATTCGCGCATGGCCGACGGGCGCGCGGTGCTGCGCTCGTCGATCCGCGAGTACCTGTGCTCGGAGGCGATGGCCGCGCTGGGCGTGCCCACGACGCGCGCGCTGTCGATCATGGGCTCCGACGCGCCGGTGCGGCGCGAGACCATCGAGACCGCCGCGGTCGTGACCCGGCTGTCGCCCACCTTCATACGCTTCGGGCACTTCGAGCATTTCGCCGCGCACGACGACGTGGCCGCGCTGCGCAAGCTGGCGGATTTCGTCATCGACAACTTCATGCCCGCCTGCCGCGACGACGGCCAGCCGTACCAGGCGCTGCTGCGCGAGGTCTCGCTGCGCACCGCCGACCTGATCGCGCACTGGCAGGCGGTGGGCTTCTGCCACGGCGTGATGAACACCGACAATATGTCGATCCTGGGCCTGACCATCGATTACGGCCCGTTCGGCTTCCTCGATGCGTTCGACGCCAACCATATCTGCAACCACTCCGACACGCAGGGCCGCTACGCCTACAGCCAGCAGCCGCAGGTGGCGTTCTGGAACCTGCATTGCCTGGCGCAGGCGCTGCTGCCGCTGTGGCTGCCGCCCGGCCAGGCCGACCAGGAAGCTGCGCGCGATGCCGCGGTCGAAGCCGCGCGCGCGGCGCTGGACCCGTTCCGCGAGCGCTACGCCGCGGCGTTCTTCCGCCACTACCGCGCCAAGCTCGGCCTGCGCCCGCCTGCCGGGGGTGACGACAAGACCGACGAGCCGCTGCTGACCAGCCTGTTCCAGCTGCTGCACGGCCAGCGCGTCGACTACACGCTGTTCTGGCGCAAGCTGTGCGGCATTTCGTCCACCGATGCCTCGCGCGACGCGCCGGTGCGCGACCTGTTCCTCGATCGCGCCGCCTTCGACGCCTGGATGGCCGACTACCGCGTGCGCCTGCGTGCCGAGCAATCGCACGATGCCGCCCGCGAACTGGAAATGCTGGCGGTCAACCCCAAATACGTGCTGCGCAACCACCTGGCCGAGACCGCCATCCGCCGTGCACGCGAGGACAAGGACTTCAGCGAGGTGGACCGGCTGCTGGCGGTGCTGTCGCGCCCCTTCGACGAACAGCCCGAGGCCGAGCACTACGCCGCACTGCCGCCGGACTGGGCCGCGGGGCTGGAAGTCAGTTGCTCATCCTGACGCCGGCGACCGCCACCGCGCCCCTGCAAGCCGGCGCAAGCCGGTGTAAGGTTCGCGCATTTCCGGCGACGAATGCCGTGGACAAGCCGCAAGGACAAGCGTGGACGCCGAACCCCTGACCGGCCATCCACTCCAAGGAACACCGCGAGGACAACCATGACCACCACCAAGACCGACGCCGAGTGGCGTGCACAACTCTCCGAGATCGAATACCGCGTCACGCGCGAGGCAGCCACCGAGCGCCCCTTCACCGGCCGCTACTGGGACCACTGGGACCAGGGCATCTACCACTGCGTGGGCTGCGGCACGCCGCTGTTCGAATCCGCCACCAAGTTCGATGCGGGCTGCGGCTGGCCCAGCTATTTCCGCCCGATCAACGGCGAGGTCATTGCCGAGCATGTCGACCACAGCCACGGCATGACGCGGATCGAAGTCCGCTGCAAGGAATGCGGCAGCCACCTCGGCCACGTGTTCGAGGATGGGCCCGCGCCGACCGGCCTGCGCTATTGCATCAACTCGGCTGCGCTAAAATTCGACGATCGCGACCCCGCGCAGCGTGCGGCGGATGATGCCCACGCTGCCGAAGCGCCCAAGCGCGACCCGCAGCCCTGATACCGAACGGTCCGGCGAAAACGCCGGACACAACCTGGACCCGCATGAAATTCCTGTTCGACCTGTTCCCGGTCATCCTTTTTTTTGCCGCATTCAAGCTGGCCGACATCTACACCGCCACCGCCGTGGCCATCGCCGCCACGGTGGTGCAGATCGGCTGGGTCTGGTTCCGGCACCGCAAGGTCGAGCCGATGCAGTGGGTCAGCCTGCTGATCATCGCGGTCTTCGGTGGCGCCACGCTGGTGCTGCACAACGAGACCTTCATCAAGTGGAAGCCGACCGTGCTGTACTGGCTGTTCGCGGCCGCGCTGCTGGGCGCGGTGCTGGTGTGGCGCAAGAACCTGATCCGCGCCATGATGGAAAAGCAGGTGGCCCTGCCCGATCCGGTGTGGGCGCGCCTGAACCTTGCCTGGGCCGGCTTCTTCGCCGCCATGGGCGTGCTCAACCTGTACGTGGCCTACCAGTTCTCGACCGAGGCCTGGGTCAACTTCAAGCTGTTCGGCAGCATGGGGCTGATGCTGGTCTTCATCGTCGCGCAAAGCGTCTGGCTGTCGCGCCACATGCCGGAAAACACCCAGGACTGACGGCGCCGCCCCGCCCCGTTCCGCCCCCACGAACCGAAGGAAACCGTTGATGGCAGCCGATCCCGCCACGATCGAGGCAATGCTGCGCGCAGCACTCGCCCCCAGCCACCTGGCCGTGCGCGACGACAGCGCGCTGCACGCCGGACACGCCGGCGCCGCGTCCGGCGGCGGACATTACGACGTGACAATCGTCAGCGAGCGCTTTGCGGGTCACAACCGGGTTGCTCGACACCGCATGGTGTATGATGCGCTGCGCGGTCTGTTCCCCACGCAGATCCACGCCCTCGCCGTGACTGCGTTCACCGACCAAGAGTACCAATCCCGCGCACAATCCCTCGCACCCTCACGCGATTCTTCCAGCAACTCTCAGACCTGATTCCATGAAGACCACCGTCCTCTCGTTCAGCCTGGCGGCTGTGCTTGCTGCCGGCAGCCTGCCGGCCATCGCCCAGAATGCCGCCGTCGTGAATGGCAAGGCCATTCCGTCGGCAAAGCTGGACAAGTTGATCGCCGGCACCGGCCAGCCCGACAGCCCGGAGCTGCGCACGCGCGCCCGCAACATGCTGATCGACCGCGAACTGCTCGTGCAGGAAGCCAACAAGCGCGGCCTGACCCAGCGCGACGACGTGCAGGAGCAACTGGAACAGGCCCGCCTGAACGTGCTGGCCGGCGCGGTGTTCGAAGACTACGTCAAGACCCACGGCGCCAGCGACGCCGAGCTGCGCAAGCAATACGACAAGATCAAGTCGCAGTTCGGCAACGGCAAGGAATACCACGCCCGCCACATCCTGGTGGAAAAGGAAGCCGACGCCAAGGCCATCATCGCCAAGATCAAGGGCGGCGCCAAGTTCGAGGACCAGGCCAAGGCCGCGTCGAAGGACCCGGGCTCGGCCGCCAACGGCGGCGACCTGGACTGGGCCAACAGCAGCAGCTACGTGCCCGAGTTCTCGGCGGCGATGACCGGCCTGAAGAAGGGCCAGATGACCGACACCCCGGTCAAGACCCAGTTCGGCTGGCACATCATCGAGCTGGTCGACGTGCGCGACGCCAAGATCCCGTCGTTCGAAGAGGTGAAGCCGCAGCTGACGCAGATGCTGATGGGCGACCAGAACTGGCAACGCGAGCAGTTCCAGGCCATGATGAAGGCACTGAAGGACAAGGCCAAGATCCAGTAAGCCGCAGGCCGGTCGCCCCCGCCGGCCCTGCAGCCATCAAGGATGCAGCGCGTGCAGACGACCGGCCGCTACTGGCAGCTCTGGCACCTCTCGTCCCGTGGCCTGTGCTATTGCGCACTGGCCTGGACCACCCTGGACGGCGCCGCCCCCGGCTGGCGCCGGCTCCATCCCCACCTCCCCTTGCGGGACCGGTATTCCCCGGAAAAGACCTTGCATGCGGTCGTGGCCTACCAGCTGGCCAGCGGCGCGCTGGTGCCCGCGCGCGGATATGAGGGCGCGCGGATGCTGACGTTTGCGTATGTGGCGTGGAGTTCGAGGCCGCGAGGAGCGGCTGCGGCCTGACGCTGGCTTTGTGGCTCGGGTGGATGCATATCGGGCTGTTGTGTTCGGGTGCGAGCGCCGGACTTCATTGATGCTCCGGCCCTCACCCTCGCCCCTCTCCCGCAAGCGGGAGAGGGGAGCAAACCCGCAGCAGCATCAACCGCCTCGAGCTTTTCCAGCTTCCGCTTGTGTACTCCCTCTCCCGCTTGCGGGAGAGGGTCGGGGTGAGGGCGGGCGTATCGACAAAGTCATGACCTTTAGATGGCAGTGCATGCCCTACCCGACCGCTCCCGCAAGCAGGACAGGGCCAACCTTCAGCGGTTCGTAGGCGCCGATAACAGCGACGACCTGAAACAGGTGAGAGAAAGTTCCAAGAGCTGAGGCGAAAGTGCCTTCTGCATCCCCGACCTGGCCGCATGCTTCGAAGAAACATCAGCATGCCGCCAACAGCGAAATTGCGCCTGTGCGTTGCTGAATTTTCGCGTCACAGGCACATGCCGCGGGTTCTACCATGCCGACGATTGCAGTCCACCCGCGGAGGCTCCTTGACCTCAGAAATCATCACTGTCGCCGCCCGTACCAGTCACGGCGGCGGCAGCATCCCCATCGGGCGTCTGTGATCGCGGCGCTTGCATGGCCATTACTCGAAGGGCTTGCCACACGCATCCTCATCGCATTGGGCGCCGGCGCCGCAGCCGGCACCGCGGCCGAAGTCGCGCGGCGGCGCGTCGAGGAGGCCGAGCGCTCCAGGGATACGCCGATTGCCCGCACCGATGCCCACACGCAATCAGGCAAGCGCTGCCAGCCATGCCCGCCCGACTGTGGAAGTCTGGTCGAGCGGAACTGGAACATGTCGGAGGTTGCGCGCGACTACCAAGCGCGGATTACTGGCTTCGCGCCGTTCACGGAATGGAGCTTCGCGGGTATCGATTTCGACGGATTTCGTTCGTCGGAATGCATGCTGCAGGAAGCAAAAGCAAGGTACGACCAATTTTTTGACCCGGAAGATGGCGAACCGCGGCTCTTTTTCAGCCTTGGCGGCGGCGAGCGAAAGATCATGAGGCAGGCATCGGCGCAGGCCAGGGCCACGCGTGCAAATCCCCCGAGCCAGCTGAACTGGTACTTCATGGAGCCCATTGCCCACGAGTATTTCGCGCGGCTTTTTTTGCTCGATGGCCTTGGCATTCGCACCTTGCTGCAGCCGTAACATGAATATCTCACTGACCTTCCACCTGGACAGGAACACCCTTCCCACCGAAACCGAGCAACTGTACGACCTGTGGCGGGTCGCGCGGCTGCTCGAACCGCTCGGCTTTCCGCTTAACGATTGGTATCCCCCGGCCGACACCCCGGAGCAGTCGTTGCTCAACCGGGCCTTCGATGACCAGGGCCCGACGCCTGCCGCCGTGGCGATTCTCAAGGCGGAGATGCAACAGTTGCAAACGCCCTGGCGCCGCGACACCGCCGTCTGGAATGGCAAGGAAGGGCCTGGCGGCGTGGTCTGCGTCAACGCCCTGTCGGTGGACCCGTATCTCGCCAATTGCACGGTGCGGCTGAACGCCAGGGGTGTCGAGTCCTTGCAGGACACACAGAATGTCGTCACGGTGGTTCAGGGCCTGCTGCGTATCTGGCGGGCCAGAACGCTGGAGGTGGCGCCGACCAGATACCAGACACGGAAGAAAGTGTTCCCTGACCGCCCGGGTGCGGGCTGGATGCTCTATCTGCCCACCGTCCTCACGGTGCAGCAAGTTCCCGAAGCAGCGGCCCTTCTGCTTGTCATGGGCGAACCGCACAAGCAGGCCGGCACCCTCATCGTCAGCATCGTCGATGCGCCCTTTTCTGCCGACAATCCCGACCACGTGCGCATCGCCAACAAGATCGAAGTCCGCCTTGTCGACCAGGACCTGCTGCCACGCTACGCAGACCCGTAGCGCAGGCCCGGTATGCAAAAAAGCCACCGGCTCGGCCGGTGGCTTTTTGACTGGACGGCCCTACGCGCGGGCGCCGGTGAGCCTTACCCCACCCACTTCCTCGCATTGCGGAACATCCGCATCCACGGGCTGCCGCCGTCTGCGACCTGCTTCCATGCGTCCGGCGCCCAGCTCATGGTCGCGGCGCGGAATACGCGCTCGGGGTGCGGCATCAGCACGGTGAAGCGGCCGTCGACGGTGGTCACCGAGGTGATGCCGTCCGGCGAGCCATTGGGGTTGAGCGGATAGGTCTGCGTGACCGCGCCGTAGTTGTCGACGAAGCGCAGCGCCACGTGGGCCTGGTCGATATTGCCTTGCTGCGAGAAGTCGGCAAACCCTTCGCCGTGCGCGACCACGATGGGGATGCGGCTGCCTTCCATGCCGGCGAAGAAGATCGACGGCGACGACTGCACCTCGACCGTGACATAGCGCGCCTCGTACTGCTCCGACTGGTTGCGCGTGAACTTGGGCCACGCGCCCGCGCCCGGGATGATCGGGGCGAGGTTGCTCATCATCTGGCAGCCGTTGCACACGCCAAGCGCGAAGGTGTCCTGGCGGTTGAAGAAGGCGGCGAACTGCTCGGCCATCTGCGCGTTGAACAGGATGGTCTTGGCCCAGCCCTCGCCCGCCCCCAGCACGTCGCCGTAGCTGAAGCCGCCGCAGGCGACGAAGCCGCTGAAGTCAGCCAGGTTGGCGCGGCCGGCGATCAGGTCGCTCATGTGCACGTCGTGCGTGTCGAAGCCGGCGCGGTCCATGCTGTACGCCATCTCGATCTGCGAGTTGACGCCCTGCTCGCGCAGGATCGCCACGCGCGGACGGGCGCCGGTGGCAATGAACGGCGCGGCGATGTCTTCGGCCGGGTCGAAGGTCAGCACCGGGCTGATGCCGGGGTCGGCGGCATCCAGCAGGCGGTCGTATTCGCTGTCGGCGCAGGCCGGGTTGTCGCGCAGGCGCGCGATGCGCCAGCTGACTTCGCTCCAGTTGCGCTGCAGGTCGGTGCGCGAGGCGCCGAACACCTTCTTCGCGTCACGGTAGATCTCGACCTGGTCGGAGGTGTTGGGCTTGCCCACCACATGGCTGCATGCCGACAGGCCGGCCTCGCGCAGCACCGCGAACACGGCGTCGCGGTCTTCCATGCGCACCTGCACCACCGCGCCCAGCTCTTCCGAGAACAGCGCGCGCAGGGTCTGGTCGTTACGGCGCTCGGCGATCTGCTGGGCCCAGTTCTTGGCGTCGCCGTAGTCCTGTTCCTGCTGCGGATCGAGCGCCAGCATGTCGACGTTGAGCGAGATGCCGCAATGGCCGGCAAAGGCCATTTCGGCCAGCGCCGCCAGGAAGCCGCCGTCGGAACGGTCGTGGTAGGCCAGCAGCTTGCCCTCGCGGTTCAGGCGCTGGATCACGTTGAAGAAGTTCTTCAGGTCTTCGGCGTTGTCGACGTCGGGGGCGCTGTCGCCCACCTGCTGCGTCACCTGCGCCAGGATGCTGCCGGCCATGCGGTTCTTGCCGCGGCCGAGGTCGATGGCGATCAGCACGGTGTCGCCGGCGTCGGTGCGCAGTTGCGGCGTCAGCGTGCGGTTGACGTCGTCGACCGCGGCAAAGGCCGAGATGATCAGCGACACCGGCGCGACCACTTCCTTGTCGACGCCCTGGTCCTGCCACTTGGTGCGCATCGACAGCGAATCCTTGCCGACCGGGATGCTGATGCCCAGCGCCGGGCACAGCTCCATGCCGACAGCGTGGACGGTGTCGTACAGCTTCGCATCCTCGCCCTCGACGCCGCAGGCCGCCATCCAGTTGGCCGACAGCTTGACCTTGCCCAGGTCCTTGACCGGTGCCGCGGCCAGGTTTGTCAGCGCCTCGCCGATTGCCATGCGGCCCGAAGCCGGCGCGTCGATCACGGCCAGCGGGGTACGCTCGCCCATGGTCATCGCCTCGCCGGCGGTGCCCTTGTAGTCCAGCGTGGTCACGGCCACGTCGGCTACCGGCACCTGCCACGGGCCGACCATCTGGTCGCGCGCGTTCATGCCGCCCACGGTACGGTCGCCGATGCTGATCAGGAACGACTTGCTGGCCACGGTCGGATGGCGCAGCACGTCGCGCACGGCCTGCTCCAGGCTGATGCCGGTCACGTCCACGGCCGGCAGCGGCTGCTCGACGCGCTTGACGTCGCGGTGCATGCGCGGCGGCTTGCCCAGCAGCACGTCCATCGGCATGTCGACGGCGTAGTGTTCCTTGAGCGCGGCGTCGACGCTGGCGTCGACCAGCTGCAGCTGCTTCTCTTCGGTGGCAATGCCGACCACGGCGAACGGCGAACGCTCGCGCTCGCACATGGCCTGGAACTGCGGGAAGCTGTCCGGCGCGATCGCCAGCACATAGCGCTCCTGCGACTCGTTGCACCAGATTTCCGCCGGCGACAGGCCGGACTCTTCCAGGTGCACCTGGCGCAGGTCGAAGCGCGCGCCGCGGCCGGCGCCGTCCACCAGTTCCGGGAAGGCGTTGGAGATGCCGCCCGCGCCGACGTCGTGGATCGACAGGATCGGGTTGGCGTCGCCGAGCTGCCAGCAGGCGTTGATCACTTCCTGCGCGCGACGCTCCATCTCGGGGTTGCCGCGCTGGACCGAGTCGAAGTCCAGGTCGGCGGTGTTGGTGCCGGTCGCCATCGAGCTGGCGGCGCCGCCGCCCATGCCGATGCGCATGCCCGGGCCGCCCAGCTGGATCAGCAGCGTGCCGGCCGGCAGCGGGTTCTTGTGCGTGTGCGAGGCGTCGATATTGCCGATGCCGCCGGCGATCATGATGGGCTTGTGGTAGCCGCGCACGGTGCCGCCGACGTTCTGCTCGTAGACGCGGAAGTAGCCGCCCAGGTTGGCGCGGCCGAATTCATTGTTGAACGCGGCGCCGCCGAGCGGGCCGTCGATCATGATCTGCAGCGGCGAGGCGATGCGGTCCGGCTTGCCGGTCACGCCGGGCTTGTCGTCGGGGTTGCGGTGCGCCACCGGCTGGGCCGCGTCGCGATCGTTTTCCCACGATTCGACGGCATCGGGCAGCATCAGGTTGGACACCGTGAAGCCGGTCAGGCCGGCCTTGGGCTTGGCGCCGCGGCCGGTCGCGCCCTCGTCGCGGATTTCGCCGCCGGCGCCGGTGGAGGCGCCCGGGAACGGCGAGATCGCGGTCGGGTGGTTGTGCGTCTCGACCTTCATCAGCGTGTGCGTCAGCGCCTCGTGGCGGCCGTACTTGTGGTCGGTGCCGCGCGGGAACCAGCGCTCGGCCACGTCGCCTTCCATCACCGCCGAGTTGTCCGAGTAGGCCACGATCGAGCCCTGCGGATTGAGCTGGTGCGTGTTGCGGATCATCGCAAACAGCGACTTGTCCTGCTGCACGCCGTCGATGGTCCAGGTGGCGTTGAAGATCTTGTGGCGGCAGTGTTCGCTGTTGGCCTGCGCGAACATCATCAGCTCGACGTCGGTCGGGTTGCGCTCCAGCCTGGCGTAGGCGTCGACCAGGTAGTCGATCTCGTCCTCGGACAGCGCCAGGCCCATCTCGACGTTGGCCGCGGCCAGCGCGCTGCGCCCGGCGGAGATGTCGATAAAGCGCAGCGGCTTGGCCGGCAGTTCCTGGAACAGGCCGGCGGCATCGTCACGCGACGCGACCACGGTCTCGGTCATGCGGTCGAACAGGTGCGCGGCGACGGCGGCGCGGGTGTCCGCATCCAGCGACTTGCGCCCGCGCAGCAGGCCCTTCTTGCAAACCACGGTGATCTCGATGCCGCGCTCGATGCGGTGGATATGGGTCAGGCCGCAATTGTGGGCAATGTCGGTGGCCTTGCTGGCCCACGGCGAGATCGTGCCGAAGCGCGGGATCACCACGAAGCGGTCGCCCTCGGGCTGCTCGCCGAACGGTGCGCCATAGGTCAGCAGCGCCGCCACGCGCGACTGGTCGTCGGCCGACAGCGGCGTCTGCGCATCGACGAAATGCAGGAACTGGCCGTGCACCGACTCAATATCGGCGTCGATTTGCCGGAGAGCGGTGAGCAGGCGTTGCTGACGGAAGGCGGAGAGCGCCAAAGCGCCGGGGAAGCACGAGAAATGCGCCATGATCGTAGCGGTCAGGGAGGCGTGGAGGTAAAGCCTGTAGGGGCCTGGTAGGGGCTGCTGCTTGCTCGGCACCGCTGCATGGGGTGCCGGCTGGCGGGAAATCGCTATTGTACCTTGCCGGCACCCGCTTTTTGCACTGCGACATCGGCACGGCGCTGTGTCACGCGCCGTCGTGATAATGCTTATGCATCACTTGAGGGCCAGGAATGGCTCAGAGTGACGTTGCCGACCGCGCCGCCTGCTCGTACAGCCCGGTCAATACCCGCATCAGCCGGGCCAGTTCACCGATCTCGGCATTCTCTTCGCTGCCCGCGGTGAAATTGCTGGTCAGGCACTGCTCGCGGATCTCGCGGTAGCGCGAACACGCTTCGGCGCCGGCTTCGGTGGTCGAATACGTTGCCTCCTTGCCCACCCGCTCCCCGCTGACCAGCCCCAGCCCCTGCAGCTTCTTCAGCGCATAGGTGACCAGGTGCGTGTCTTCCACGTTGAGCACGAAGCAGATGTCGGCCAGCCGCTTGGGCCGGCCACGGTGGTTGACGTGGTGCAGCACCAGCACGTCGAGGAAGGTCAGGTCGCGCACGCCGGCAGCGCCCATGCAGCGCACCACCCAGCGGCTGTAGGCGTTGTAGGCGGTGTTCAGGCCGAACTCGAATTCCGACAGCTCGGGACTGCGCACCGACACCAGGTGCGACGACGACACGATATTGGCGCCGGCGGCGCGCGACAGCGCGGTGGCTGGCCTGCCGGCAGGGATATCGGCGACCGCGGCGGCGGGCGCGCTTTCGGCTGGCTTGCGTGACATAGGGGGACGATTCCTTTCGATGGAGAGGCGGCATTGGCGGCGTTCGACGTATCAAATTTTGCGGGATCGACCCCACCGGCTGCCGCCTTTGGCCTGATAGTTTATCGGTGAATTACCACGAATAAAACGACATTTCGGGCGACCCGTATCGGCCTCGGGAGCCAAACAGCCATGACAGCGTTTCGGACTCTTCCCACCCCGGCCAGAGACGCTATACTGTATATCCATACAGTGTCGATCCAGCCCCCCCATGTCGCCCGAACCTGCAAACTGCCCCCTTTGCGGCGCTGCTGCCGAGCGCACGCGTGCCGCGCCACGCGGCTATCTCTACCTTTGCCCCGGCTGCGGCGCCTATCACATCAGCCGCGGCGCCCTCGCCTGCCGTCAGGACATTCCCGCTTCCGCCCGGAGCGATGTGCGGCTGCTGCGCGCCTATGGCCACCAGCCCCAGATCGAGGTCTGCCGGGACGGCGTGCGCATCGTGCCCGGGCGGAGGTAGCCATGGGCAACAGCAAACAGGCGGCAAGCTGCCACCTGCCGGCGGCAACGCCCGAGTATCCGGTGCCGGGAGCCAACGGCATACTGGCGCAGGTGCAGGGCCACCATGTCGCCGCCGCGCTGCAGACGCTGCCGCGCGCGACGGCGGACGCGCCCAACCACCACGAGGTGCTGGTCGAAGCCGGCCATCTCGGCACGGTGCGGCTCTTTATCGTGAAGAAGCTCGCGCGCCATAACCGGCACAGCCACTATTACTGGTCGGCCTACCGGGCGGAACCGGCCGGCGCGGAACCGGGCTGACGTCAGGCCGGCGTGCCGCCCGGGGTTCCGCACGACCCCGAAGCATCAAGACGTGATGCATTTCTGCCACGCTACCTCTTGAGTAGGGATATGCTATGGCGACCACGGCGCGGCAATATCGAACGGTCGGATGCGTTCACCCATCCGGCCTTCGACCGCCCGCTACACGTAGCGGGCGCTTTTTTTTTGCGCCTGATCCGGGAGGCAATATGCAAGCGCGAATCATTCGCGTTACACCGGTCGACTCTGGCTGGGCGCTGGACTCCGCAAGCTTTCCGCAGCCGCAACGGTTCCCGACGCTCGAGGACGCGATCCTGGCGGGATGGGCGCAGGCCCGGCGGGAGCACGGCGAACTGCATATCCATCGCCACGACGGCGGCCTGCGCCTGCGCGCGGCGGCAGGCAGCGCCGAAGACTCGCAAGGCTGAGATCGCCGGGCCGGCAATCAGCGTAAGATGGCTGCCACCCCAGGTGCATAGACGATTCGCCCCCATCCTGCCGGAGCAGACATGCGACTTGCCGATTTCATCCTGCGCGACATGAACCGGATCCTGACCGAATGGGAGGCGTTTGCCGCCACCCTGATGCCGGCCGCCAGGCATATGGATGCACTCGCGCTGCGCGACCACGCGCTGCAGATCCTGCAGGCCGTGGCCAAGGACCTGTCGACCCCGCAAACGCGCCACGCCCAGCGCGAAAAATCGCTGGGGCGGGCGCCGCGCCTGCCCGACGCCCCGGAGACCGCGGCCCAGACCCACGCGCTGCTGCGGGCACGCCATGGCTTCAACATCAACCAGATGGTCAGCGAGTACCGGGCCCTGCGTGCCAGCGTGCTGCGGCTGTGGATCGATGACGGCCGCCCGGGCCCATCGGATTTCGACGACATGGTCCGCTTCAACGAGGCCATCGACCAGGCCATCACGGAATCCGTCGGGTATTTCGATGCGCAGGTCGAGCAGGCGCGCAACCTGCTGCTCGGCATGCTGGGGCACGACATGCGCAGTCCGCTGCAGACCATCCAGACCACCGCCCAATACCTGGCCGCGCTGAACGCCGGGGAAAAGGTATCGGAAGCCGCGACCCGGCTGATCCGCAGCGGCGCCCGCATGAATGCGCTGCTGGACGACCTGTGCGATTTCAACCGGACCAAGCTTGGCCTGGGCATCAACATCGCGCCCGCCGCGATCGACCTGGCGCAGGTGTTTGGCGATGCCGTGGACCAGTTGCGCACCGCCCACCCGGACCACCGCATCGAATTCGCCGCCCATGGCAACCTGCAGGGCGTCTGGGACGGCGCGCGGCTGCAGCAGCTGCTTTCCAACCTGGTCACCAATGCGGTCACGTACGGCGCGGCGGACACGCCGGTCCGGGTTGCCGTCACCGGCCGCGCGGCGCAGGTCCAGGTGTCGGTCTGGAACAGCGGCCCGCCGATCGATCCGCAGACCTTGAGCCAGATCTTCGACCCGCTCAGGCGGGGCGAGGATCCGCACGACAAGAACGCCCCGGGCCTGGGGCTGGGGCTGTATATCGCGAGCGAAATCGCCAGGGCCCACCAAGGCTCGATCGGCGCCCGCTCCGATGCGGCCGGGACCGTGTTCGAGGTAAGCCTGCCGCGCCAGGCCTAGCGGGCGGCTCCGCCCCTCCCCCGGCAACGCTGCGGCGCGCGCGCCACGACATAGAGGCCATCCCTATCTGTCGCCTTGCAGGGCTTCTTGCTACCCTTGAGGTTCCCAGGCCGCCCCCCCGGCGCGCGCTGCGCGCGCCTTCGCCCCTCATTTGCAGACCCATGCCCTTGATGCTTCCCGACCTCGATACCCTCAACGCCCGCCTGCGCGACGGCGCCACCAGCCGCGCGCAGATCGTCGAACAGGCCGCGGCCCGGGCCGCCACGCCGGCGGCCGAGGCCGTGTTCCTGCACAGCACCTTCGACGCCGCCGCCCAGGTGGCGCGCGCCGCCGACGCCGCCAGCCGTGCCGGCAAGGCGCTGCACCCGCTGGCGGGCCTGCCGGTCTCGGTCAAGGACCTGTATGACGTGGCCGGCGAGGTCACCCGCGCCGCCTCGCTGGTGCGCGCCGATGCCGCGCCGGCCGCCGCCGACGCCCCGGTGGTGGCGCGGCTGCGCGCGGCCGGGGCGGCGCTGGTCGGGCGCACCAACATGACCGAGTTCGCATTCTCGGGCGTGGGCATCAATCCCCATTACGGCACGCCCGCCAATCCGGCCGGCGGCGGCGATACCGGCGACGCCGCCCGCATCCCGGGCGGCTCGTCGTCGGGCGCCGCGGTATCGGTGGCGCTCGGGCTGGCGGTGGCTGCGCTCGGCAGCGACACCGGCGGCTCGATCCGCATCCCGGCGGCGCTGTGCGGCATCACCGGCTTCAAGCCCACCGCGCGGCGCGTGCCGCTGGCGGGGGCGTTCCCGCTGTCGTATACGCTCGACACCGCCTGCGCCATGGCGCGCACGGTCGGCGACTGCATCGCGGTGGACAGCGTGATCGCCGACAGCGCGGTGCTGCCGCGCGTGACCGATCCTGCCGCCACGCGGCTGGCGATCCCGCGCCAGCTGCTGCTGGACGATCTCGACCCGGTGGTGGCGCGCGCCTTCGACCGCGCGCTGGGCCGGCTGTCGGCCGCCGGCGTGCGGCTGGAGCATGTCGACCTGCCCGAACTCGCGGAACTGGCCGCGCTGAACGCGCACGGCGGCTTCAGCGCGGCCGAGGCCTATGCCATCCACCGCCACCTGCTGGCGGCCCGCCGCGACCGCTACGACCCGCGCGTGGCGTCGCGCATCGACCGCGGCGCCGGCATCAGCGCCGCCGACTATATCGACCTGGGCCGCGCGCGGCTGGACTGGATCGCCCGCATGGAAGCGCGGCTGGCCGGCTTCGACGCCGTGGTCTGCCCCACCGTGCCGATGGTGGCGCCCGAGATCGGGCCGCTGCGCACCGATGACGCGCACTTCTTCCGCGTCAATGCCCTGCTGTTGCGCAACACCTCCGCCTTCAATTTTTTCGATGGCTGCTCGCTGTCCATGCCGTGCCACGCGCCGGACGAGCTGCCGGTAGGACTGATGCTGTCGCACGGGCCGATGCGCGACGCCGCGCTGCTCGGCACGGCGCTTGCATTGGAACGCATCGTGCAGCCTTCATCGCGCGACGACCGAGCGCGCGACGACTGAGCCCGCCGCCGCGCCGTTGATCTTCTTGCGCCACGCGCCCGGCCCGGAGCCAGGCCTGCGCGTGGCACCAGGTAGTACGCAACCCGCTGTACAACCGCGCCCCCGCGCGCACACCAGGAGAGATCGAGATGCGAGTCAAGGCAATGTTCGCGGCCACGCTGATGCTGGCCGCCGTGGCGGCACAGGCGGACACCAAGTGGGACCTGCCCACCGGCTACCCCGTCGCCAACCTGCACACCGAGAACCTGCAGCAGATGGCCAACGACGTCGACAAGGCCACCGGCGGCAAGCTCAAGATCGTGCTGCATCCGAACGGGTCGCTGCTCAAGGCCAACGAGATCAAGCGCGGCGTGCAGACCGGCCAGGTGCAGATGGGCGAGATCCTGATGTCGCTGCTGGCCAACGAGAACCCGGTGTTCGGCGTCGACGCGGTGCCGTTCCTGGCCACCAGCTATGCCGATGCCTACAAGCTGTGGCAGGCCTCGCGCCCGGTTACGGAGAAGGTGCTGGACAAGCAGGGGCTCAAGCTGCTGTATGCGGTGGCCTGGCCGCCGCAGGGCATCTACGCCAACAAGCCGATCAACTCGGCCGCCGACATGAAAGGCCTGAAGTGGCGCGCCTACAATCCCGCCACCTCGCGCATCGCCGAGCTGGTCGGCGCGCAGCCGGTCACGATCCAGGCCGCCGACCTGGCGCAGGCGCTGGCCACGGGCACCGTCAACTCCTTCATGTCGTCGGGCGCGACCGGCGTCGACACCAAGGTGTGGGAGAGCGTGAAGTACTTCTATGCGGTCGATGCGTGGCTGCCCAAGAACATGCTGGTGGTCAGCAAGAAGGCCTTCGCCGCGCTCGACAAACCCACCCAGGACGCGCTGCTCAAGGCCGTCGCCGACGCCGAGAAGCGCGGCTGGCAGGTATCGGAGCAGAAGACCAAGGAATACCTGGCCACGCTCGCCAAAAACGGCATGACGGTGCAGCAGCCGTCGCCGCAGCTCAAGGCCGACATGCAGAAGCTGGGCCAGACCATGGTCGACGACTGGGCCAAGAGCGCGGGCCCTGACGGCAAGGCCATCCTCGACGCCTACCGCAAGTAGGCCGGCGGGCCCACCAACTCCAGCGCCTGCAGCGCGGCCGCGCCGGCTGCGTTGCAGGGAGCCCATCCTTTCCCTGCGCCGCCCACCATGCCCACTGCCCCCTCCTCCAAGCGCTGGCTCGACCGCGTGCTGGACCTGTTCGCCGCGCTCGGCGCACTGTGCATCCTCGCCGTCTGCGTGATCATGATCCTGATGTCGCTGTCGCGCGAAACCTCGGTGATCTTCAAGGGCGGCGACGACATCGTGGCCTGGCTGTGCGCCGCCTCCGCCTTCCTGGTGCTGGGCCAGACCTTCCAGCATGGCGGCATCGTGCGCGTGGAGATGCTGCTGTCGGCGCTCGGCCCGCGCCGGCGCTGGCTGCTGGAACTGGTCTCGCTGACCGTCTGCCTGGTGTTCGCCGCCTATGCAAGCTGGGCGCTGGGCACCTTTGCGTGGCAGAGCTGGGAGATCGGCGATGTCTCGCAGGGCCAGATCGTGATTCCGTTGTGGATCCCGCAGAGCTTCGCGGTGCTGGGCTGCGCGGGCTTCCTGCTGGCGGTCGCGGATGAATGGCTGCGCGTGGTGCGGCGGCAGAAGCCGCGCTACCAGCTGGCCCAGGAAGCCAAGCTGGCCGCCGGCGATTTCGGGGAGACGGTCTGATGAGCACGGTCTTGGTTGCACTGATCCTGCTGCTGGTGCTGATCGTCTTCCTCGCGCTGGGCGCGTGGATTCCCGTGGCGATCGCGGTCACCTCGTGGGTCGGGCTGGTGGTGTTCTCCGACCGCGAGGCGCTGGTCAGCCTGGCCAATGCGTGGTGGTCGTCGAGCGCGTCGTACACGCTGGCGTCGCTGCCGCTGTTCGTCTGGATGGGCGAGATCCTGTTCCGCACCCGGCTGTCGGAGCAGATGTTCAGCGGGCTGTCGCCATGGCTGAGCTGGCTGCCGGGGCGGCTGATGCACGTCAACATCCTGGGCTGCGGCATCTTCGGCTCGGTGTCGGGCTCGTCGGCGGCCACCTGCGCCACCATCGCCAAGTCGGCGCTGCCCGAGCTGACGCGGCGCGGCTACGACGAGCGCATCACGCTGGGCTCGCTGTCGTGCGCCGGCACGCTCGGCATCCTGATCCCGCCGTCGATCACGATGGTGGTGTACGCGGTCTCGGCGGACGTGTCGATCATCCGCGTGTTCCTGGCCGGCTTTATCCCGGGGCTGCTGCTGATGCTGCTGTTCTCGGGCTACATCGTGGTCTGGGCGCTGGCCAACCCGGACAAGACCCCGGCGTCGGAGCACTTCAACTGGCGCGCGCGGCTGGCGTCGATTCGCCAGTTGCTGCCGTGCATCGTGCTGATCGCCTTCATCACCGTGATCATGGTGACCGGCTACTCCACCGCGACCGAGGCCGCCGCCTATGGCGTGGTTGCGTCGCTGGCGCTGGCGTGGGCGGGCGGCTCGCTCACGCGCGCGGCGTTCTGGGACAGCCTGATGTCGGCCACGCGCCTGACCGCGATGATCATGTTCGTGCTGGGCGCGACCTCGTTCCTGTCGGTGACCATGAGCTTTACCGGCATCCCGCGCGCGCTGGCCGAGTGGGTGGCGGCGCTGCAGCTGTCGCCGTGGGCGCTGATCGCGGTGCTGACGGTGATCTACATCGTGCTGGGCACGGCGCTGGACGGCATCTCGATGATCGCGCTGACCACCGCCACGGTGCTGCCGATGGTGCAGGCGGCCGGCTTCGACCTGGTCTGGTTCGGCATCTTCATCGTGCTGCTGGTGGAGATAGCCGAAGTGACTCCGCCGGTGGGCTTCAACCTGTTCGTGCTGCAGAGCATGACCGGCAAGGACAGCAACTACATCGCGCGGGTCTCGCTGCCGTTCTTCATGATGATGGTAGTGGCGATCGCCATCGTCACGATCTGGCCCGGCGTGGTGACCTGGCTGCCCGACGCGGTGATGCAGCAGGAGGTCAAATAACCTTGGCCGGCACGGCAACGGATGCGCGAAGGAGGATCGGGCAACGATGCATGTGATCGTCATCGGCGCCGGCGCGATCGGCGTCAGTTCCGCGTGGTACCTGCGCCAGGCCGGTTTCGACGTGACCGTGCTCGAGCGCCGCGGCGCGCCGGCGCAGGAAGCCAGCTTCGGCAACGCCGGCGTGATCGCGCCCGGCTACGTCACGCCCTGGGCCGCGCCCGGCATGCCGGCCAAGATCCTGCGCACGCTCTTTGCGCGCGATGCGCCGGTGCTGTTCCGCCCCGCCGCGGACCCGGCGATGTGGCGCTGGATCGCGCGCTGGCTGCGCGAATGCCGGCTCGAGCGCTACCGCGCCAACAAGCTGCGCATGCAGCGGCTGGCGTTCTACAGCCGCGCCTGCCTGCACCGGCTGCGCAGCGAGCTGGAGATCGACTACGAGCAGTCGCAGGGCTACCTGCAGCTGTTCCGCACCGCGCGCGACCTCGACCTGGCCGGGCCCGCCATCGCCCTGCTGCGCGAGAACAACGTGCCGCACCGGCTGGTCAGCGCCGCCGAATGCCGCCGGATCGAACCGGGCCTGGCCACCGGCACGCCGCTGGCCGGCGGGCTGCACCTGCCCGAGGATGAATCCGGCAACTGCCCGATGTTCGTGCGCGCGCTGCAGCGGCACGCGCAGGCCGCGGGCGTGTCGTTCCGCTTCGACACGCAGGTGACGCGCCTGCGGCCCGGCCAGCCCGGCAAGCTGGAGCTCGAGCTGTCGGCATCCGGCGGCCAGGGTGCGGCGGAAGTGCTCGCTGCCGAGCGCGTACTGGTCGCCGCCGGCGCCGACAGCGCCGCGCTGCTGCGCCCGCTGGGCCTGCGCGTGCCGCTGTATCCGGTCAAGGGCTATTCGGTGACGGTGATGATCCGCGACGAACTTCAGGCACCCCTGGGCGCGCTGATGGATGAGTCGTACAAGGTCGCGATGACGCGCATGGGCAACCGGCTGCGCGTGGCCGGCACGGCGGAGTTGGGCTCGCGCCGGCTCGACCTGCGCCCGGCCGCGCTCAACACGCTGATCAAGGTCGCACGCGACTGGTTCCCGGTGGCCGGCAACTACCAGGAGGCCACGCAATGGGCCGGCGCCCGGCCGATGCTACCCGACGGCCCGCCGCTGATCGGCCCCACCGCGGTGCCAGGGCTGTTCCTGAACCTCGGCCATGGTTCGACGGGCTGGGCGATGAGCTGCGGATCAGGCAAGATTGCGGCTGACCAGATCGCCGCCAGCGCTGGCGCTTGCGCCGGCCGCGACGGTCCGGACATCGACATGGAAGGCCTGCTGCCCGACCGCTACGGGCTGGGGCCGGCCAAGTGAGCCCGACATGACCAGCACTGCCGCCACCGCCATCACGCCCACCGACCACGACCAAGACTGGCTCTCCCTCGATGCGGCCGCGCCGGCCCCGGTGCCGCTCTACGACGTGGCCGCGATCCGCCGCCTCGAGCAGGCCGCGCTGGCGCAGCTGCCCGCCTTCACGCTGATGTCGCGCGCCGGCACGGCGGCGGCGCGCTGGCTCGCCTGCCATGCGCCCGACGGGCCGCTGCTGTTCCTGGCCGGCCCCGGCAACAACGGTGGCGACGCGCTGGTCGCCGCCACGCAGCTGCATCGCGCCGGGCGCGCGGTGCAGGTCTGGCTCGCCGCCGATCCGCAGCGCCTGCCGGCCGATGCCGCCACCGCGTGGCAGCAGGCGCAGGCCGCGGGCGTGCGGTCGAACGTGATGGCGGAAGTGGATGCCGCGCAGGACCCGCACTGGCCCGCCGGCACCGCCGCGATCGTCGACGGCCTGCTCGGCATCGGCCTGAACCGCCCCGCCGATGGCCGCATGGCGTGGTGGATCGACCAGCTCAACCGCGCCGCGCTGCCGGTGTTTGCGCTCGACATCCCCAGCGGCCTGTCCGCTGACACCGGCGCGGGCACGCCCGCCGTGCGCGCCCGGCGCACGCTGACCTTCATCGCCGCCAAGCCCGGGCTGCTGACGCTGGACGGGCGCGACTGCGCCGGCGCGGTCGAGATCGCGCCGATCGGCCTGGACTATCCCCCGCGCGAAACACCGCAGGGACTGGTGAACGGCCCCGCGCTGTTCGGTGCCGCGCTGCCGCGCCGCCGCCATGCCAGCAACAAGGGCACGCATGGCGCGCTCGCCGTGATCGGCGGCAACCTCGGCATGACCGGTGCACCGCTGCTCGGCGCACGCGCGGCGCAATGGCTCGGCGCGGGCAAGGTGCATATCGGCTTCCTGGCGCAGCCGGCTCCGCTGCTCGATCCGCTGCATCCGGAGCTGATGCTGCATGCGCTCGATGCACTGGCGCTCGCGTCGATGTCGGCGCTGGTGATCGGGCCGGGCATGGGCACCGATGCCAACGCCCGTCAGCAGTTCGCGCGGCTGCTGCAGTCCGCGACGCAGCCGCTGGTGCTGGATGCCGATGCGCTGAACCTGCTGGCCGCCGATCCGGCCCTGGCGGGTGCGCTGGCCACGCGTGGCGCAGCCACCGTGATGACCCCGCACCCGCTCGAAGCCGCGCGGCTGATGGGCGTGCCGGTGGCCGAGATCCAGCGCGACCGGCCCGCCGCCGCCGCGGCGCTGGCCGCGCAATGGCAGGCGGTGGTGGTGCTGAAGGGATCGGGCAGCGTGATCGCCGCGCCCGACGGCAGCCCGTGGACGCTGAACCCGACCGGCAACGCGGCGCTGGCCAGCGCCGGCACCGGCGACGTACTGGCCGGCATGCTGGGCGCGCTGCTGGCGCAGGGCATGGCGCCGCTGGCCGCGGCGCAGGCGGCGGTGTGGATCCACGGCCGGGCCGCCGATGTGCTGGTCGAGCAAGGCACGGGTCCGGCAGGCGTCATGGCAAGCGAACTGTACGCGCCGGCACGCGGCGTATTCAACCAGTTGCTGAGCGCAGCGCAGGCCTAAGTTGCGCATGAAGGTGCGCGCTCCTGCCACTACCGGAGGCGCCCGCCGCACCTGCCGTCAGACAACGACCGATACCCGCTCGCCGCCGCGGCTGTTATGTTGCAAGTGGTAACGATATGACGCCGACGCAAGCCTCGATGCCGCGATCGCTGGCGATATACTTACCGCTCCGTCTTGCAAGCCGGCAATGCCACGCGGCTCGCGCCCCGCAACCCCGCTAGTCCTGCACGCTAGTCCTGCATGCCCACTGACCTTCACGCCTGGAATGCCCTGCTGCGGCACCATGACACCCTTCGCGACGCCCAGATGCGCGACTGGTTCGATCGCGAAGGCGCACAGCGCGTCGCGCAATGCTCGCTCGAGGCCGCCGGCCTCTATCTCGACTACTCGAAGAACCGCATCACGCCGCAGACCATGAGCCTGCTGATGCAGCTCGCGGCCGAGGCCGGCGTCACCCGCCGTCGCGACGCGATGTTCGCGGGCGAGCATATCAACACCACCGAAGATCGCGCGGCCCTGCACGTGGCGCTGCGCGCCACCGCCGGCGCCGGCTACAAGGTCGACGGCGAAGCCGTGGTGCCGGCCATCCAGCAGGTGCTGGCGCGCATGCGCGACTTCTCCGCGCGTGTGCGCAGCGGCGCCTGGAAGGGCGCGACCGGCGAGCGCATCACCGATGTCATCAACATCGGCATCGGCGGCTCCGACCTGGGGCCGCGCATGGTGTGCCGGGCGCTGTCGCATCTCGCCGATGCAGACGGCAACACCGCGCCGCGCATGCACTTCGTCTCCAATGTCGACGGCACCGACCTGGCCGAGACCCTGGTGCGGCTGGATCCGCAGCGCACCCTGGTGATCGTCTGCTCCAAGACCTTCACCACGCTCGAGACCATGGCCAACGCGCGCAGCGCGCGCGCGTGGTTTGTCGCCGGCGGCGTGGCCGAGCAGGACCTGGCCAAGCACTTCGTCGCGGTCTCGACCAATACCGAGGCGGTGCGCGAGTTCGGCATCGACCCGGCCAATATGTTCGAGTTCTGGGACTGGATCGGCGGGCGCTTCTCGCTGTGGTCGTCGGTGGGCCTGTCGATCACGCTGGCGGTGGGCTTCGATGCCTTTGCCGACCTGCTCGCCGGCGGACGCGCGATGGACGAGCATTTCCGCAGCGCGCCGCTGGAGCGCAATATGCCGGTGATCCTCGGCATGCTGGGCATCTGGTACCGCAACTTCTGGAACCTGCCCACCAGCTGCATGGCGCCTTACTCGACCTCGCTGGAACTGTTCCCCGCCTTCCTGCAGCAGCTGGAGATGGAGAGCAACGGCAAGTCGGTGCAGCTCGACGGCCAGCCCGTCCGTACGCATACCTCGCCGGTGGTGTGGGGCACGGCCGGTACCAACGGCCAGCACGCGTACTTCCAGCAGATCCACCAGGGCTCGCAGGTGGTGCCGGTGGATTTCGTCGCGCCGCTGGTGCCGCCACGCCGGCTGCCGGGCCATCACGCCAAGCTGCTGGCCAATTGCTTCGCGCAGGCGGAGGCGCTGATGCGCGGACGCAGCGCTGACGAGCTGCGCGCCGCCGGGCTGAAGGACGAGGTGCGCATCGCGCATATGGTGTTCGACGGCAACCGCCCCAGCAACACGCTGCTGATGGAGGACCTGACACCCAATGTGCTGGGGGCGCTGATTGCGCTGTACGAGCACCGTACCTTCGTGCAGGGCGTGGTGTGGCGCATCAACTCGTTCGACCAGTGGGGCGTCGAGCTGGGCAAGATCCTGGCGCGGCCGATCGAGGCCGAACTGGCCGGCACCGCCACCGGCCAGCACGATGCCTCCACCGCCGCGCTGATCGCGCGCGCCCGCGCGGTGCTGCAGGCCGGCGCGGCCAGCTAGCCGCTAGACCTCGAGGCCGATCCATTCGTCGCTGGCCACGTGGCCGGCGTCGATGGTCAGCACGCGCCCGCAGCGCGACGCCACCGAGCGGTCGTGCGTAACCAGCACCAGCGTCGAGCCGGCGTCGCGGTTCAGCTCGAACATCAGCGCGATCACCGCTTCGCCGGTGGCGGTATCGAGGCTGCCGGTCGGTTCGTCGGCGAACAGGATGTCGGGGCGCGCGACGAAGGCGCGCGCCAGTGCCACGCGCTGCTGCTCGCCGCCCGACAGCGTGCGCGGGTAGTGGCCCAGGCGCGCGCCCAGGCCCACGCGCTGCAGCATGTCGACCGCACGCTCGCGCACCTGCGCGGTCTCGCCGCGCAGCTCCAGCGGCAGCATCACGTTTTCCAGCGCGGTCAGGTGGCCCACCAGCTGGAACGACTGGAACACGAAGCCGACATGCCGGCCGCGCACCGCGGCGCGCTGGTCCTCGTCCAGCGCATACAGGTCGTGGCCCTGCAGCCGCACCGTGCCGGTGCTGGGGAGGTCCAGCCCGGCGAGCAGGCCCAGCAGCGTAGACTTGCCGGATCCGGACGCGCCCACGATGGCGAGCGTTTCGCCCGGCGTGACGGAAAACGTCACGTCGTGCAAAATCGTCAGCGAACCGGTCGTGTCGGCTACGGTCTTTCCAAGGGATTCGACTGCAAGAATGGAAGAAGACATGGATATAGGGATCCGAGGGAAAAAGCGCAGGCTGCTGCTGGCAGCCGGCATGGCGCTGGCGATTTCGGCTGCCGGACCGGCGCGGGCCCAGGCTCCGGCCAAGACCGCGGCCCGGGCCACCGCCCCCGCGCTGCTGGTACTGGGCGACAGCCTGTCGGCCGAATACGGCATCGCGCGCGGCGCGGGCTGGGTCACGCTGCTGCAGGACCGGCTGCGGCAGGAGCGCTTCGATTATAGCGTCGTCAATGCCAGCATCAGCGGCGAGACCACCATCGGCGGCAAGACCCGCCTGCCCGAGCTGCTGTCGCGGCACCGCCCCGCCATCGTGGTGATCGAGCTGGGCGCCAACGATGCGCTGCGCGGCCTGCCGCTGCACTCCACCGAGGCCAACCTGCGCAACCTCGTCACCACGGCGCAGCAGGCCGGCGCCAGCGTGTTGCTGATCGGGATGCGCATACCGCCTAACTATGGCCAGGACTACACCGAAAAGTTCGTCTCGCTCTATCCCAGGCTGGCGGGGGAATACAAGGTGCGGCTGGTGCCCTTCTTCCTCGACCAGGTGATCGCGCGGCAGGACTGGTTCCAGCCCGACCGCATCCACCCGACTGCTGCGGCGCAGCCCGCCTTGCTCGAGACGGTGTGGCCGCAGCTCAAGCCACTGCTCAAGCGCAGCGCCGCGAAGTGACCATAAAAAAAACCCTGCCGCGTGGCAGGGGTTCTTGATTCAGGTGAGGCCGGCGTGGTGCCGGCCCGGCGCGGATCACTCGGCGCCTTGCTCCTGGGTCGCACCGGCCGGCGTCAGCAGCTTGACCTTGGAGCGGGCCTTCAGGCTTTCATAGAAGGCCTGCAGGTCGGTCTGGCCGGCCAGCTGCGCCAGCTGCTGTGCCTCGGCCTGGCGGCGGGCCGGATCGGCCTGCGGCGGCTGGCTGACCTTGGTGATGCGATAGACCGCATAGCCCTGCGCGCCCAGGTCGACACCGACCAGCGCCGGCAGCTTGGCGGCATCGGCGCGCATCACGGCTTCCACGGCCTGCGGCGTCATGCCCTCGGCCTTGGTGCGCGACACCGTCTGCACCGGGCCAAAGCCCTCGGCGCTGTCGGCCTGCTTCAGCGCGGCCAGGCGCGCCTCGCCATCCTTGCGCGCCAGCGCCGACGCCTGCTGCGCGACATAGCCTTCGCGCACCTGCGCTTCGACTTCCTCGAACTTGCGCACGGTCGCCGGGCGGTACGCGACGATGCGGGCGGCCACCAGCGTGTTGGGGGCGACCTGCACCGCTTCGGTGTTGCGCTTGTTCTTGATCGCGTCGTCGCTGAACAGTGCCTTGAGCAGCTTCTCGTTGTTCAGCGGGCTCTGCGCGCCCAGCGCCGGATTCGGCTGGCGCGTGACGTTGTCGGCGGTCTGGATGGTCAGCTTGAACTTGTCGGCGGCGGGCTTGAGGCTGTCGGCCTGCTCGTAGACGGTATTGCCGAAGGCATCGGCCTGCTCGGCAAACTTCTTGTCGGCGAACTGCTTGCGCAGCTCGGCTTCCAGCTCGGTGCGCACGGCCTCCAGCGGCCTGGTTTCGGCGGGCTTGGTGCCGGTCAGCTTGATGATGTGGTAGCCGAAGTCGGTCTCGACCACGTCGCTGATCTGGCCTTCCTTGAGCGCGTACATGGCGTCCTCGAACGGCTTGACCAGCGCGCCGCGGCCCATGAAGCCGAGGTCGCCGCCCTTCTCGGCCGAACCCGGGTCCTGCGAGTTCTTGCGCGCGACGTCGGCGAAGCTGTCCGGCTGCTTGCGCACTTCTTCCAGCAGCTTGGTCGCCTTGTCTTTGGCGGCCTGGCGCTGCGCCGCCGGGGCATCCTTCGGCGCGCTGATCAGGATGTGGCTGGCGCGGCGCTGCTCGTCGACGCGGAAGCGCGCGATATTGCTTTCGTAGTACGACTTCAGCTCTTCCGGCGTCACCGCCTGCGACGCGGCCAGGGCCTCGCCCGACAGCACCAGGTATTCCACCTTGGCCTGCTCCGGCACCGAGAAGTCCTGCTGGTGGCTGTCATAGTAGGCCTTCAGCGCGGCGGCGTCGGGCTGCACCTTGGCGGTGTAGCCGGCAGGCTTGAACAGCAGCGCCTGCACCTCGCGCTGCTGGTCGCGCACCGCCATCAGGCGCTCGATCAGCGACTTTGGCACGAACGCCGTCGCGGCAATCGACGCGCCCAGTTGCTGCGTGGCCAGCTCGAAGCGCATGCGCGCATCGAACTGCTCGGGCGTCATGCCCTGGGACTGCAGCAGCTGCAGGTAGGCCTTGTCGTCGATCTTGCCGTCCTTGCCGCGCGGCAGCTGAGCAATCGCCGGCAGGCTGTTGATCTCTTCGACCAGCTTGGCATCCGACACCGTCAGGTGCTCGCTGGCCACCGCATTGGCCATCACGCGCTGCTGGATCAGCTGATCGAGCACGGCCTTGCGTGCCTCCGGGCCCTCGAACTGGCGCGGATCATAGTTGGCGCCGAGGATCTGGCGCGCGCGCTCGCTCTGGTCGCGCACCACGTTGTCGACCTCCTGCACGCTGATGGCCCGGCCGTCGACCTTGGCCGCATCGTGCGAGCTGTCCATGAAGCGCGAATAGCTTTCCACGCCGAAGAACACGAACGACGGGAAAACAAGCACCAGCAGCAGCAAGAGCATCAGGCGCCGGTTGTTGCGTACGAAATCAAGCATGCGGATTCGGGTAGTGGATTGGCACGAAAGACAAACTCCGCGATTCTATCAGGAGCCGGTGGGCAAGCGCCCTATGTGCTGGGTGGCGAACATGAGCCACAAATGAAAAACGCCCGCTGGCGCAGGCGTTTCATAAAGCTGGCGGAGTGGACGGGACTCGAACCCGCGACCCCCGGCGTGACAGGCCGGTATTCTAACCGACTGAACTACCACTCCTGTGTCGGTGCCCGCTGCAGCGTACTTTCGTACCAGCGCCGCAGCAGAGAGGCCGAACTATAGCGTATGTTGCCGGACCAGCGCAATACGGGGACACGTTTAAATTTGGCGCCTCGCGCGAAGGGTCCGTGGCTGGTTCCTGCCCGCTAGTGTCATCCCGCTGTCACTTGCGCCCCGCACAATCGCCCTCGTTCGGCCTTCCAGGCCATTCGCGTGGCCGCGCCGGTTGTCCTGCGGCGCACCGCACCAACGGTTGTCCTTGACACCCGTTTTTTTGCGGCTTGAATGAAAACGTTTTCATTTTCTTCTGCACCGACTGCTGCCGACTCCTGCACTGATTCCGACTACTGCCGAATGCGCCGCAACGCCACCTCCCTCGCCGCTTCGCCCGCGCCATCCAATGGCGCGACCCTGGTCAATGTCGCCAGGGCCGCGGGCGTGTCGCTGGCGACCGCCTCGCGCGTGTTCAGCAATCCGGAGCTGGTCCGCCAGGACACCGCCGGGCGCGTATTGCAGGCGGCGGATGAGCTTGGCTTCCGCCCCAACCTGCTGGGGGCCAAGCTCCGGGCCCAGCGCTCGCGCATCGTGGGGGTCATGCTGCCGACGCTGGAGAATGCCGTGTTTGCCGAATGCTGGCGCGGCATCGAGGAGGCGGCGCTGGCGCAAGGCTATTCGCTGATGCTGGTGACCAGCCGCTACGACCCGGCGCGCGAACGCGAGCGGATCGAATATCTGCTGCGTCACCGCGTCGACGGCATGGTGCTGACGGTGGCCGATGCGGCCCGCAGCGCGGTGCTGGAACAGCTGGATGCCGAAGGCGTGCCTTATGTCCTTGCGTACAACCAGGGAGCGCGCCGGGGCAAACGCTATTCGGTATCGGTGGACAACCGCGTCAGCGCGCGCGCCGGCGTCGAGACGCTGATCGCTGCCGGGCATCGGCGCATCTCGGTGGTGTCGGGCGCCTTCGTCGCGTCCGACCGCGCCAGGCAGCGCCACATGGGTTACCAGGACGCGATGCGCGCGCATGGCCTGCAGCCGTTGCCGCCGCTGTCCCTGCCGGCCCATACGCCCTCGCAGACGCCGGCGGAGGTCGAGCGCATCCGGCAATTCGTCACGGCGCCTTCCGCGCCGACCGCGCTGTTTTGTACCAACGACATGCTGGCGATCGGTGTGATTTCCATCCTGAAGCGCCTGGGACTGTCCGTGCCCGGCGATGTATCCGTGCTCGGCTACGACGGCATCGAACTCGGCCAGTTGCTGGAACCGCCGCTGTCCACCGTGGCGCAGCCCAACCACGAGATCGGTGCCGGTGCGCTGGGCTGCCTGCTGGCGCGGCTGGAGCCTGCCAGCGCCGGGGCCGCGCCTGACCCCCGCTTGCCGCGCGCGACGCTGCTGCCGCACGCGCTGCGCGAAGGCGCTACCGTCGGGCCGCCGCCTTAGCGGCACCGCAACCGAAGCAGCGCCGACATCGCCGCGTCCTACGCCGTTTTCCACCACCGTCGTATCTAGAAAAGGAGTGCATCATGCAATCGACTTCGTCCTGGCTGCGCCGCTTGCGCTGGCTGCTGCCCACGGTTGGCGCGGTCGTATTCAGCCACGCCGCGGCCGCGCAAACGGCAATCTGCTACAACTGCCCGCCGGAATGGGCGGACTGGGCAGCGCAGATCCGCGCGATCAAGGAAAAGACCGGCGTCACGGTGCCGCACGACAACAAGAACTCGGGCCAGTCGCTGGCCCAGATCGTCGCGGAAAAAGCCAATCCGGTGGCCGACGTGGTGTATTACGGCGTGACGTTCGGCATCCAGGCCCAGAAGGAAGGCGTGACGGCCCCCTACAAGCCCGCCAACTGGAATGACATCCCCGACGGCCTGAAGGACCCGCAGGGCCACTGGTTTGCCATCCATTCGGGCACGCTGGGCCTGATGGTCAATGTCGACGCGTTGCGCGGCAAACCGGTGCCGCAGTCGTGGGCCGACCTGCAGAAGCCCGAGTACAAGGGCATGGTTGGCTATCTCGACCCGGCCAGCGCCTTTGTCGGCTATGTGGGTGCGGTGGCGATCAACCAGGCCCTGGGCGGCTCGCTGGACAACTTCGGCCCGGCGCTCAAGTTCTTCAAGGACCTGCAGAAGAACCAGCCCATCGTGCCGAAGCAGACCGCGTACGCGCGCGTGCTGTCCGGTGAGATCCCGATCCTGCTGGACTACGACTTCAACGCCTATCGCGCGCGCTACAAGGATCGCGCCAACGTTGCCTTCGTGATTCCCAGGGAGGGCTCGCTGGTGGTGCCCTACGTCATGAGCATGGTCAACAAGGCGCCGCATCCTGCGGAAGCCCGCAAGGTGCTCGACTTCGTGCTGTCCGATGCCGGCCAGTCGCTGTGGGCCAATGCCTATCTGCGCCCGGTACGGGCCAAGGCCGTGTCGAAGGAAGTGGAATCCCGCTTCCTGCCGGCCGCGGACTATGCGCGCGCGAAGACCATCGACTACGGCAAGATGGCCGAAGTGCAAAAAGCCTTCAGCGACCAGTACCTGAAGGAAGTGCGCTGACGCCGCGCCGGGGCGCGCGTCGCCCCGGCCAGCCAGCCCCTCTCAAGATGGAGAAACCCATGCGCCGTCGCACCACTGCGCCAGCCGCCCGCACGCTGATCGTCTTCGCGCTGCCGGCGCTGATCGTTTTCCTGGCGTTCTTCTGCCTGCCGATGGCCAAATTGCTCGCGGTCAGCGTGGCGGGCGAAAACGGCGCGGGAGTCTACTGGACCGTGCTGTCGAGCCCGCGCTACCTGCACAGCCTGCTGTCCACGGTGCTGTTGTCGGCCTCGGTGACGCTGGCCACGCTGGCGATCGCCGGCGTGGCGGGGACCTTCCTGCAGCGGCACCCGGTGCCGGGCAAGCCGGTGCTGGTCGCCATGCTGACCTTTCCGCTGGCCTTTCCCGGCGTGGTAATCGGATTCATGGTCATCATGCTGGGCGGCCGCAACGGCCTGCTCGCATCGGTGGGCGACCTGCTTGCAGGCGAGCGCTGGACCTTTGCCTATGGCATGGCCGGGTTGTTCGTCGGCTACCTGTACTTCTCGATTCCACGCGTGATCCTGACCGTGATGGCGGCGGTCGAAAAACTCGACGCCTCGCTGGAGGAAGCGGCCCGCTCACTGGGTGCCGGCCGGTGGCGCGTGGTGCGCGACGTGATGCTGCCGGCGCTGATGCCCGCGCTGATCTCCAGCGGCGCGATCTGCTTCGCCACCAGCATGGGCGCGTTCGGCACCGCCTTCACCCTTGCCACGCAACTCGATGTGCTGCCGCTCACCATCTACAACGAGTTCACCAACTACGCCAACTTCGGCATGGCCGCCGCGCTGTCCATCCTGCTCGGTGTCGTGACCTGGGCCCTGCTGGCGGTGGCGCGTCATCTTTCCGGCAACGCGGTTGCCGCCACCGCGTAGGAGCAAGCATGAAGACCAACCGTCGCGGCTCCGCCTATTGGGCGCAACTGGCACTGACGCTCGCCGTTTGCGCGTTCATGACCGTCCCCGTGGCGCTGTCGGTGCTGGCCGGCCTCACCAGCAATATCTTCGTCGGGCTGCAGAGCGGCCTGACCACGCGCTGGGTCGAGGAAGTGTGGGGCCTGTACCGCAACACCATCTTCCTGTCGCTATGGATCGCGCTGGCGTGCCTGGCCTGCACGCTGGTGCTCGGCGTTCCGGCCGCCTATTACATGGCGTTGCGCCGCAGCCGCGTGACGCGGCTGATCGAGGAACTGCTGATGTTGCCGGTGGCGATCCCCGGACTTGCGACCGCGCTCGGCCTGATCCTGCTGTATGGGGGCCTGCCATGGCTGCGCACCAGTTGGGTCTTCATCCTGATCGGGCATGTACTGTTCACCCTGCCCTTCATGGTGCGCTCGGTGCTGGCCATCATGTCCGCCATCGATATCCGCACGCTCGAGGACGCCGCCGCCAGCCTCGGCGCGACCCGCATGCAGCGTTTTTTCACCGTGGTGCTGCCGAATTGCCGGCAAGGGATTCTCGCCGGCGCGCTGATGGTGGTGACGCTTTCGGTCGGAGAGTTCAACCTGACATGGATGCTCCATACGCCCACCACGCAGACGCTTCCGGTCGGGCTCGCCGACAGCTACGCCTCGATGCGCCTGGAGATCGGCTCGGCCTACACCATCGTGTTTTTCCTGATGATCATTCCGCTGCTGGTGGTCATGCAAATGGTTTCCGCGCTGGGTGCGCGGGCCCAGCGACATGTGGTGCAGGACACGGCCATGCCGTTCGCCGGCACGGTCACCACTTCACTGAACCCACCTGGCGGCCTGGACAACGCGCCGCAGTCCCAGCCACAGCCGGAGGCCCCCCGCCATGCATGAGCCTACCACCATCGCCCTGCGCCAATGCGGCAAGACGTTCCCCGACGGCACGCGCGCGCTCGAACCACTGGACCTGGACATCGGTGCCGGCGAAACTGTCGTGCTGCTCGGTCCGTCGGGCTGCGGCAAGACCACCACGCTGCGGATGATCGCGGGGCTGGAATTTCCCGATACGGGCGGAGAGGTCCTGTTCGGCGGCGCAGCGGTCACGCACCTCCCGATCGAACAGCGCGGCGTCGGCATGGTGTTCCAGAACTATGCCCTGTTCCCCAATATGACCGTGGCCGAGAATATCGGCTATGGCCTGCGTGTGCGCAAGGTCGACCCACAGACCCGCCGGCGCCGGGTCGACGACATGCTCGCCATGATGCAGCTGGGCGCCTTCGCCAACCGGCGCGTCGACCAGCTGTCCGGGGGCCAGCGCCAGCGCGTGGCGCTGGCGCGCGCCATCGCCGTGCAGCCGCGTGTGCTGCTGCTGGACGAACCGCTGACGGCGCTCGATGCCAAGCTGCGCGATGCGCTGCGCGCCGATATCAACCAGCTGCTGCGCAGCCTGCGCATCACCACGGTGTATGTCACGCACGACCAGGCCGAGGCGATGGCGCTGGGCGACCGGATCATCGTGATGGACAAGGGGCGCATCGCGCAAAGCGGCACGCCGCAGGACATCTACCGCCATCCGGCCAATGCCTTCGTCGCCGACTTCATCGGCACCATGAATCGCTTGCCGGCGGCCGCGGATCACCAGGTATGGCGCGTGCCGGGTGGCGCCTTGCCGCGCGAGCCGCGGCACATCGAGGTGGCGCAGGTGGAGCTGATGTTCCGGCCCGAGGACGTAGCGCTGGCCGACGCACCGAATGCGCCCGACGTCCACGTGGCCGGCAGTGTCGTCACGGCCCTGTTCCTTGGCCATGCGACCCGGCTGCTGGTCGATGTCGGCGCACCTGCCCCCATCGTGCTCGATACCGCGCGGCGCGACCGCTGGGTGGCCGGCGACCGCGTTGGCCTGCGCATCGATACCGGCCATCTGCTGACGGTGCCCGCTGCGCCCTCGGTGTCAGTAGGGAGCGCGGCATGACGCAGAGCGCCCCCCAGGCCACTCCCTACCTGGTCGCCCACATCACGGACCTGCATATCAAGGCGGGCGGCAAGCTCTCCTACCGGCGCGTCGATACCGCGGGCGCCCTGCGCCAGTGCATCGACACGCTGCTGGCGTTGCCGCAGCGCCCCGACATTGCGGTGGTGACCGGCGACCTGGTCGACTTCGGCAGCGAGGATGAATATCGCTTCCTGCGGGCGATCCTTGAATCTTTGCCAATGCCGGTGCGGCTGATGCCGGGCAATCACGACAGCCGCGGCGCGCTGCGCCGCGTATTCGCAGATCACGCCTATCTGTTCGCCGCTGGCGATGCCGATGCCCCGGTCCATTACCGCATCGACGCGGGGCCCTTGACGCTGATTGCCTTCGACTGCACCGTCCCAGGCCAAAGCGGCGGGCGCGTGGACCCGGAGGCGCTGCCATGGCTGGAAGCCGCACTGAACGCCGCGCCGCAGCGTCCCACCCTGCTGATGCTGCATCACCCGCCTTTCCACACAGGCATCGGCCACATGGACCAGCAGGGTCTGCAGAACGCAGCGCTGCTCGAGGCCGTGGTGCGGCGCCATCCACAAGTGGAGCGGGTGCTGTGCGGCCATCTGCATCGGCATATCACCCGGCGCTTCGGCGGCACCGTCGCCATGACCGCGCCCGGCCCGGCCCACCAGGTCGCGCTGGACCTCGACCCGCAGGCGGCTTCGCGCTTCCGGATGGAGCCGCCGGGCATGCTGCTGCACTGGTGGCATCCCGTGCACGGACTGGTCACCCATGCCGTTGCCATCGGGGACCATGGACCTGCGTATCCGTTCTTCGACGCACAGGGGAAGCTGATCGATTGAGACACCGCCCGGCAACCGGTGCAATCTCTGGATTCACCAACCATGCCCGACCCGGTGATTGCCGGGCTTTAGTCCAGCCTGATCCACGTAGTCTTCAGGTCGCTGTATTTGTCCAACGCATGCAACGACTTGTCTCGCCCGGAGCCCGATTGCTTGACCCCGCCAAACGGTACCGTGATATCGCCATCCATATAGCAGTTGACCCACACCAGCCCGGCCCGCAGCCGACGCGAGACACGGTGTGCGCGTGACAGGTTGGCGGTCCACAACCCTGAGCCGAGCCCATAAGGCGAGTCGTTGGCCATGCGCACCACTTCCTCCTCGGTATCAAACATCGTCACGGCCAGCACCGGACCAAAGATCTCCTCGCGCACGATGCTGAGCGACTGGCTCGGGCATTCGAAGATGGTCGGCTGCAGGAAATAGCCCCCAGTGTCCGTGCGGACGCGTTCGCCGCCCAGACGCAACCTCGCCCCTTCGCGCTGCCCGCCGTCCACATAGGACATCACGCGGTCGAGCTGGCGCGCGTCGACGATAGCGCCCATGGCGGAGGCCGGGTCGAGCGGGTCGCCGGGCTGCATTGCCCGGGCATACGCCTCCAGCTTCTCCATGAACGGCTCATAGATGGCGCGCTGGACATAGAGGCGCGACCCGGCGATGCAGATCTCGCCCTGGTTGTTGAAGATGCCGATGGCGGCGGCCTGCGCGGCGCGCGCGAGGTCGGGGCAGTCGTCGAACACAATGTGCGGCGACTTGCCGCCGCATTCGAGCCAGACACGCTTCAGGTTGGACTGGCCGGAATACTCCATGAACCGCTTGCCGGTGGCCGTGGAGCCCGTGAAGGCGATGCAATCCACGTCGGGGTGCAGGCCAAGCGCCTGCCCGGCTTGTGCGCCCAGTCCGGGCACGACGCTGAACACGCCGGGGGGAATGCCGGCCTCCGCCGCCAGCTCGGCGAGCCGCAGGGCAGTGAGGGGCGACTGCTCAGCCGGCTTGAGGATGACGCTATTGCCGGCAGCCAGCGCGGGCGCGACCTTCCAGCTGCCCATCAACAGCGGATAGTTCCAGGGCACTACAGCCGCCACCACGCCAAGCGGTTCGCGCGTGATGGTGGCGAGCACATTGCCGCCGGTGGGGGCGATTTCGTCGTAGATCTTGTCGATGGCTTCGGCGTACCACGCGAAGGTGCGCGCCGCTTCCGGGATGTCGTAGGCCAGCGTATCGCCGATGGGCTTGCCCATGTCGAGCGTTTCCAGCAAGGCCAGTTCCTCACGGTGCGTTTCGATCAGCGCGGCCAGGCGCAGCAGCACGGCCTTGCGCTCGCGCGGCGCCAGGCCGGACCAGACGCCTTGCTCGAAGGCCTGGCGCGCCACCGCGACGGCTCGGTCGACGTCGGCCGCGCCGCATGCCGCCACCTTGGCCAGCACCGCACCGGTGGCGGGGTTGATGGTGTCGAAGGTGGCGCCGTCGGCGGCATCGGTCCATTCGCCGCCGATATAGGCGCGGTGTTGCGGGCGCAGTGCGGCTGCCCGGGCCTGCCAGTAAGACAGGTCGCGTGTTTCGCTCATGAGGTTCCTCGTTTGGTTGACAGGGCCGCGGGCGACGGCAGCGTCTGCGTCAGGCCCGCGACCACGATCAGGGCGATGCCGGCCAGCGCCAGCGCGTCGGGCCAGCGGCCGAACCACAGCGCGCTGTAGACCAGTGCCAGCAACAGGTGGAAATAGTTCAGCGGTGCCAGCCGCGATGCCGGGGCGCGCTGCAGCGCCAGGATCAGCAGTACCTGCGCCGCGGCGCTCATCAGGCCCATGGCCAGGATCGCCAGCCAGTCGGCCAGATCGGGCCAGACCGGCGGCGGGAAGAACGGCGCCGGCACACCGGTGGCGACCATGCAGATCAGCGCGGCAAAACCGTATTGCACGCGCGCATCGACCTGCCCCGCCATGCGCCGGGTCAGCAGTTGCAACATGGCATAGGCCAGCGTGGCGACCAGCATCAGCACGGTGCCAAGCCACGACACCGCGCCTCCGGGCCGTACGATCAGCAGCATGCCGCAGAAGCCGGCGCCTACCGCCAGCCACTGGCGCAGGCCGACCTTCTCGCCCAGCATCCACGGCGACAGGCCCACCACCATCAGCGGCGCCATGAAATAGATGGCCGTGGCCTCGGCCAGCGGCATCCACAGCAGCGCGGTCATGAAGCAGGTGCCGACCACAGCGAGCATCAGACCTCGCAGCATCAGCAGGCCGCGGTGCGGGGTGTGCCAGAAGCGCAGCTGGCCAGAGCTGGCTAGCATGGCCACCGCTACCGCAAGCGTGGCGCCGTAGCGCACAGCGTTGAGAAACGGCGCGGGATATCGGCCGACCAGGTGCTTGGCGGTGGCGTCCACGGTAGCGAACAGCGTCACCACGCACAGGAACAGCAGCCCGCCACGCCACCAGCCGGACCCGTCCCGCGCCGCGGCGGTCATGCGCCAGCCTGCGCGAGCATTGCGCCGAGCAGCACGTTGGCGCCCGCTTCCAGGTGCTCGGGGCTGGCATCTTCCACTTCGTTGTGGCTGATGCCGTCCTTGCAGGGCACGAAGATCATCGCGGTCGGGGTCACGCTCGCCATGTAGACGGCATCGTGACCGGCGCCGGTAACGATGTTCTGCTGTCTGTAGCCGCGCGCCACGGCCTCACGGCGCACGTGGTCCACCAGTTCCGGCGCGAACGGGGTTGGCGGGAAATACTGCACATCTTCGACCTTCACGTCGAAGGTGGCACCGGTGGTCTTGCCCTGTGCCAGCGCCTCGCACACGGCGCGGAAGCGGGCATCCATCTCGGCCAGCTTGCCGGCATCTTCGTGGCGCAGGTCGACCGTGAACTTCACCGCGCCGGGGATCACGTTGCGCGAGCCGGGATGGAGATTGACCACGCCCACCGTACCGCGTCCGTGCGGCGCGAAGTCATGCGCGATACGAACCACTTCCTGCATCACGTGGGTGGCGCCATAGAGCGCGTCGCGGCGCAACGGCATCGGCGTGGGGCCGGCGTGCGATTCCATGCCGGTCACGGTCACGTCGTACCAGCGCAGCCCGAGCGAGCCGGTGACCACGCCGATCACGTTGTCCGCCGCTTCCAGCACAGGGCCCTGTTCGATATGCGCCTCGAAATACGCTCCCACCGGCCGCCCGCCCACTTCGTCGGTGCCGGCATATCCAATAGCCTGCAGTTCGTCCGCCACGCGCTTGCCATCGGTATCGGTGGCGTCCAGCGCGGTCTGCAGCGGGAAAATCCCGGCGAACACGCCCGAGCCCATCATCACCGGCACGAAGCGCGTGCCTTCCTCGTTGGTCCAGATGGCGAGCTCGAGCGGCGTTTCGGTGGTCACGCCATGGTCGTTGAGCGTGCGCATGACTTCCAGCCCGGCCAGCACGCCGAAGCAGCCGTCGAACTTGCCGCCGGTCGGCTGCGTATCGATATGGCTGCCGGTCATCACCGGCGGCAGCGCATCGTTGCGCCCGGCGCGGCGACCGAAGATATTGCCGACGCGGTCCACCGTCACGGTCAGGCCCGCATCGCGCATCCAGCCACATACCAGATCGCGGCCCTGGCCGTCGAGCGCGGTCAGCGCGAGCCGCGCATTGCCGCCCTTCGGCGTGGCGCCGATCCGTGCCAGGTCCATCAGCGATTGCCACAGGCGCTGGCTGTTGACGGCGATCTTGCTAGTCATTGCGGTTCTCCCGGTATTGGTGATTGCGCCATTCAGGCCTGAGCGGTCGCAGGTGCGAAACCCGCCAGGAATGCGTCCAGCCCGCGGCCGATGGCCTCGACCTCGTACCCCCCCTCCTGCACCACTACCGTCGGCAGGCCCAGTGCATGGATGCGCTCGCCGATGCCGCGGTAGCCATCCATGCTGACCTTCAGCACGCTGATCGGATCGCTCTCGTAGGTATCGAAGCCCAGCGCCAGCACCACCGCCTGCGGGCGATAGTCGCGCAGCGCGTCCAGCGCGCCGTCGAGCGCCGACAGGAATTCCGCATCGCCGCTGCCGTGGGGCAGCGGAAAGTTGAGGTTGTAGCCGTAGCCCGCGCCATAGCCGCGCTCGTTTGCATAGCCGGTATAGAACGGGTAGTAATCCGCCGGATCGGCATGCAGCGAAATCGTCATCACATCCGAACGGTGATAGAAAATCTGCTGGGTGCCGTCGCCGTGATGCGCATCGACGTCGAGCACCGCCACCTTGCCGAACCGGGCCAGCAGCGTCTGTGCCGCGATGGCCGAGTTGTTGACGTAGCAGAAGCCGGCCGCGCGGTCGCTGTGGGCGTGGTGGCCGGAGGGACGGCACAGCGCGTAGGCCATGCCGGCGCCGTCCTGCCGCTCGCACACGTGGCGTGCCGCCGCGACCGCGCTGTGCGCGCCGCGCAGGATCGCGCGCCAGCTGTCCGGCCCGAGCGGGCAGCTGAGGTCGCCCAGGTAGTAGCCGGCCTGGGCAATCACCGAATCGGTGGGACACACGGGACGGCGCGGCTCGCCGACCTTGCCGTTGTGATACGGCGAAAGATTGGGCAGGACTTCGATGCCGGGCTCGAAGCCCGGGCGCGCCAGTTCCTGCCAGCGCGCCCAGGCGCTGGCGAGGAAGTCGAGATAGGCCGGACTGTGCACCGCTTCCAGCGGCACGCGCCCGCAATCGGGCGGCGCCGTTAGTTCGACGCCGCGCGCGGCAAGCGCGCGCTGCAGTGCCGCTGCGCGGGCCGGCACGTCGGTCGGCGCGCACAACCGGCCCGCGCGCATGAACTGGCGGGGCTCGTGCAGCAACTGATCATCCGAGAAGAAAGCACGCATGGATTAGATTTTTTTGTGAAGGGAAGCCCCGGTTTAGCCTGCCGCCTGGCGCGCCAGTGCCGCCGCGCGGATGCCGGACAGGGTCATGCCGGGCGCGATGCCGTCGGGGTCGTAACGCAGTTCCAGCAGCGCAGGCATGCTGTGCGTGCTGGCAAAGTCGAGGGCACGATCCAGCGCGGGACCGAATTCGGCGTCGCTCGACACCACCTCGCCATAGCCGCGGTAGGCGCGCGCCAGTTCGGCGAACTCCGGGTTCTCGAAGCCCAGCGCGATGGTCCGGCCGGGGAACTCGCGTTCCTGGTGGGCGCGGATCGTGCCCCAGATGCCGTTGTTGAACACCAGCACCACGATGCCGAGGCGGTACTGCATGGCCACGCCCAGCTCCTGCAGGTTCATCTGGAAGCAGCCGTCGCCCGCATAGCAGACCACGGTGCGTTCCGGATGCTCCAGCTTGGCCGAGATGGCCGCCGGCAGGCCGTAGCCCATCGAGCCCACTGTGGGCGCAAGGCTGGTGCCGACGCCCTTGTAGCGGTAATAGGTGTGTGGAAAGACCGCGTAGTTGCCGGCGCCGACAGTGATGCAGGCATCCTCGGGCAGACGTTCGCGCACAAGGCAGGCGGCCTGGTTCAGGTTCAGCGGGCCTGGGGCGGGCAGCGCCTTCTGGCTGTCGAGGTAGTCGTGCCGTGCGCGCTCCACCAGTGCCGCGCGGTTGTGTTCCCGCGCCGGGCGCAGGCTGTCCACCGCGGCCGCGAATGAGACGACGTCAGCGACAATGGGCACGTCCGCGCGGAACACGCGGCCCAGTTCCTCCGGATCGGGATACACATGCACCAGACGCTGGCGCGGCAGCGGGCTTTCCACCAAGGTATAGCCCTCGGTGGTGGCCTCGCCCATGCGGGTGCCGACGGCGATCAGCAGGTCCGACTCGCGGATGCGCGCGCGCAATGCCTCGCCCATGCCCCAGCCGACATGGCCGGCATAGTTGGGATGGTGGTTGTCGAAGCACTCCAGGCGGCGCCACGCCAGTCCCACCGGCAGGCCGAAGCGTTCGGCGAAGCCTGCCATCTGCCGCATCGCCTCGGGAGTCCAGCCGGAGCCGCCGATCATCAGGAAGGGACGCTCAGCCTGTTCCAGCATCGCGGCCAGCGATGCCAGCGCGTGCGGCGCCGGCGCGGCGTGGCTGCGCACGTAGCGCGGCATGTCGGCCACGGTGGCCTTGCCCCACAGCGTGTCCTCCGGCAGCGCCAGCACCACCGGGCCGGGCCGGCCGCTGGTCGCCACCGCGAAGGCGCGCGCGATGAACTCGGGGATGCGGTCGGTGCGGTCGATCTGCGCGACCCACTTGGCCATCTGGCCGAACATGCGGCGGTAGTCGATTTCCTGGAAGGCCTCGCGCTCGTAGAAATCGTTGCCCACCTGCCCCACGAACAGGATCATCGGCGTGGAGTCCTGGAACGCGGTGTGCACGGCGATGCTGGCATTGGTCGCGCCGGGGCCGCGCGTGACGAAGCAGACGCCGGGCTCGCCGGTCAGCTTGCCGTGGGCCTCGGCCATGTAGCCTGCGCCGCTTTCCTGGCGGCAGACGATCGGCGTGATCGCGTCCTGATGGTCGTACAGCGCATCGATGCACGGCAGGTAGCTCTCGCCCGGCACCAGGAACACGCGCCGCACGCCCTGGATGCGCAGCTGCTCAACAAGGATCTGCCCGCCATTGCGCTCGCGCAGCGTGGGAGTGGCTTGGCTCATTGGCTACCTCCTGCGCCCGCGGCACCGGCCGCCGGCTTGATCTCGATCTCCACGAACACGCATTCGCCTTCGTGGGCATTGATGACGTTGTGCTCGACGCCCGCCGGACGGTAGTAAGCCTGGCCGGCGACCAGCTGGCTGGTGACCTCTCCGGCCGGGGTCTGCAAGCGCAGCGCGCCGGTGGTCATCGGCACCACCACATAGTCGAAACCGTGGCGATGCTGGCCGGTCTCGGCGCCGGGCGCGAAGCGCCACTCGGTCACGATCACGCGCTCGTAGTCGACCTGCACGGTGCCGACGGCTTTGGGCCGGTCTTGCGGCGCGTTCATTGGCCCACCCCGCGGTCCACCCCGCCCATGCACAGGTATTTGATCTCCAGGTATTCGTCGAGGCCGTACTTCGAGCCCTCGCGGCCCAGGCCCGACTGCTTGACGCCACCGAACGGCGCCACCTCGTTGGAAATCAGGCCGGTATTGATGCCGACCATGCCGTATTCCAGCGCCTCGGCCACGCGCCAGACGCGGCCGATATCGCGGCTGAAGAAGTAGGAGGCCAGGCCGAATTCGGTATCGTTGGCCATCGCGATCGCTTCCTCGTCGGTGGAGAAGCGGAACAGCGGCGCCAGCGGGCCGAAGGTTTCTTCCCGGGCCACGCGCATGGCGGGCGTCACGTCGGCCAGCACGGTCGGTTCGAAGAAGGTGCCGCCCAGCGCATGGCGCTTGCCGCCGGTGAGCAGGCGCGCGCCCTTGCCGAGCGCGTCGGCGATATGCGACTCGACCTTGGCCACCGCGTCCCCGTTGATCAGCGGGCCTTGCAATATGCCCGGCTCGACGCCGTAGCCGACCTTCAGCTTTGCTACCGCGGCTACCAGCTTCTCAGCGAACGCGTCATAGACTTTGTCGTGCACATAGAGCCGGTTGGCGCAGACACAGGTCTGGCCGGCGTTGCGATACTTGGAGGCAATGGCACCCTCCACCGCCGCGTCGAGGTCGGCATCGTCGAACACGATGAACGGTGCGTTGCCGCCGAGTTCCAGCGAGAGCTTCTTGATGGTGTCGGCGGACTGCCGCATCAGGATGCGGCCCACCTCGGTCGAGCCGGTAAAGCTGAGCTTGCGCACCACGGGGTTAGCCGTGAGCTCGCCGCCGATGGCGATGGCGTCGCCCGTGATCACGCTGAACAGCCCCGCCGGCAGCCCGGCACGCTCGGCCAGCACCGCCAGCGCCAGCGCCGACAGCGGCGTGTCTTCGGCCGGCTTGAGCACCATGGCGCAGCCCGCGGCCAGCGCCGGGCCGGCCTTGCGGGTGATCATGGCGAGCGGGAAGTTCCACGGCGTGATCGCCGCGCACACGCCGACAGGCTCCTTGACCACGACCAGCCGCTTGTCGTTGGCGGGCGTGGCCAGCACGTCGCCGCTGACGCGCTTGGCTTCCTCGGCGAACCATTCGAGGAAGGAAGCTGCATAAATAACTTCGCCCTTCGCTTCGGCCAGCGGCTTGCCTTGCTCGGTGGTCATCAGCAGCGCGAGGTCGTCGGCATTGGCCAGCATCAGTTCGTACCAGGCGCGCAGCACCGCGGCGCGCTCGCGTGCGGTCTTGCGGCGCCAGCCGGCCTGCGCGGCCTGCGCGGCGTCGATGGCGCGGCGCGTTTCGGCCGCGCCCATGCCGGGCACGGTGCCGATCAAGGCGCCGCTGGCGGGATCGGTGACGGTGAAGTTGGCGCCGCTGTCGGCATCCTGCCAGTTGCCGGCGATATAGGCCTGCGCGCGCAGCAGGCCGGAGTCCTTGAGTTGCATGGCTAGTCTCTTTGGTATCGATGGATCTGTACGGGTCAGCGGGTCAGTGCCTCGGCCAGGATGTCCAGGCCTTCGTTCATCACCGCGTCCTGGATCGTCAGCGGGAACAGGAAGCGGATGACGTTGCCGTACACGCCGCACGACAGCAGCAGCAGGCCCTTCTCCAGCGCGCGGTTCTGCACCGTGCGCGTAAAGTCGGGATCGGGGCTGCCGTCGGCCTGGCGGAATTCCACCGCGACCATGGCGCCGACGCCGCGCACTTCGGCGATCTGCGGCACGCGCGGGCGCAGGCTTTCCACGCGCGTCATCAAACGCTGGCCCAGCTCGGCGCCGCGTTCGATCAGCTTTTCGCTTTCGAGCACGTCAAGCACCGCCAGCGCCGACGCCACCGCCAGCGGATTGCCGGCATACGTGCCGCCCAGCCCGCCGGGCGCGGGCGCGTCCATCACTTCGGCGCGCCCGCACACTGCCGACAGCGGCATGCCGCCGGCCAGGCTCTTGGCCATGGTGGTCAGGTCCGGCGCCACGTCGTAGTGTTCCATCGCGAACAGCTTGCCGGTGCGGCCGAAGCCGGTCTGCACTTCATCGGCAATCAGCAGGATGCCGTGCTCGTCGCAGACCGCGCGCAGCGCGCGCACGAAATCGGTCGGCGCGACGTTGAAGCCGCCCTCGCCCTGCACGGGTTCGAAGATGATCGCGGCGACGCGCTTGGGATCGATGTCCGCCTTGAACAGGTGCTGCAGCGCCTTGAGCGAGTCCTCGGTGCTGACGCCGTGCAGCGCGCACGGGTATGGCGCGTGGTAGACCTCGCCCGGGAACGGCCCGAAGCCGATCTTGTACGGCGCGACCTTGCCCGTCAGCGCCATGCCCATCATGGTGCGGCCGTGGAAGCCGCCGGAAAACGCGATCACGCCGGGCCGGCCGGTGGCCGCGCGTGCGATCTTGATGGCGTTCTCCACCGCCTCCGCGCCGGTGGTGAAGAAGGCAGTCTTCTTGGCCGAGCGCCCCGGCGCACGGCGGTTGATCTTCTCGGCCAGCTCGATATAGCTGGCATAGGGCACAATCTGGTAGGCGGTGTGAGTGAAACGCCCAAGCTGCTGCTCGACGGCCTCGACCAGGCGCGGATGGCGGTGGCCGGTATTGAGCACGGCGATGCCGGCGGCGAAGTCGATATAGCGCTTGCCCTCGACATCCCAGATTTCCGAATTCAGCGCACGCTCGGCGTAGAAATTGCACATCACGCCCACGCCGCGCGGGGTGGCGGCGTCCTTGCGGCGAACCAGTTCGGCGTTCTTCATACTTCTCTCCAGTTTGTCTTCGCGGTTGCGACGTGGTGGGTGCGCGCGCCGCTCAGGCGGCGGCGCGGATCAGTGTGGGATCCCATTCCTTGCCGGGAATCGCGCCGATCAGGCGCTGGGTATAGGCGTGCTGGGGCGCATCGAAGATCTGCCCTGGCGGACCGGACTCGACCACGCGGCCCTTGTGCATCACGATCACGTGGTGGCAGATCTGCGCGGCCACGCGCAGGTCGTGGGTGATGAAGATCAGGCCGATGTTCAGGCGCTTCTGCAGGTCGGCCAGCAGTTCCAACACCTGCGCCTGCACCGAGACATCGAGCGCCGAGACCGATTCGTCGGCCACCAGCAGCTTGGGTTCGAGCGCAAGCGCCCGCGCGATGCCGATGCGCTGGCGCTGGCCGCCGGAGAACTGGTTGGGATAGCGGTCGAACGCGGACGCCTCCAGCCCCACCAGCTGCAGCAGCTCACGCGCGCGCGCCTGCGCGGCGGCCAGCGGCACGCCGTTGGCGACCGGGCCATCGGTAATGATGCGGCCCACCGTATGGCGCGGGTTGAGCGACGCAAACGGATCCTGGAAGATCATCTGCACGTCGCGGCGCAGCGGACGGAACTGGCGCTCGGAAAGGCGGGCGATGTCCTGCCCATCGAACATCAGCGCCCCGCCATCGATATCCGTCAGGCGCAGCAGGCATTTGCCAATGGTCGACTTGCCCGAGCCGGACTCGCCGACGATTCCCAGCGTCTCGCCGCGGCGTACCGTGAAGCTGACGCCATCCACCGCATGCACCACGCGCTTCCTGGTAAAGAGACCACCGCCGGTCACGTAGGTCTTGCGCAGGTCGCGCACTTCCAGCACGGTCTCGTTCTCGTTGCGCCCGCGCTCGCCGGCACGGCCATGCGGCACCGCGCCGATCAGCCGCCTGGTATAGGGATGCTGCGGACGGTTCAACACCTGGTCGGCGCTGCCCATCTCCACCAGCACGCCCTTCTCCATCACCGCCACGCGGTCCGCGATCTCGGCGACCACGCCGAAGTCATGGGTCACGAACATCACGCCCATGCCCTTCTCGGCCTGGATGCGGCGGATCAGGTCGAGGATCTGCGCCTGCGTGGTGACGTCGAGTGCGGTGGTCGGCTCGTCGGCAATCAGCAGTGCCGGTTCGAGCGCCAGCGCCATGGCGATCACCACGCGCTGGCGCTGGCCGCCCGACAGCCGGAACGGATAGGCATGCATCAGCGTGGCCGGATCGGGCAGACCGACGAACTCCAGCAGCTCGAGCACGCGGCGCGCACGCGCCTCGCCCGGATAGGCGTTGTGCACGCGCATGACCTCGGCGATCTGGTCGCCGACGGTCATCACCGGGTTCAGCGCGGACAGCGGCTCCTGGAACACCATGGCCATGTCCTTGCCGCGCATGCCGAGCAGCGTGGCTTCGTCCTGCGTCAGCAGATCGCGGCCCTTGAACAGGATCTGGCCCGCCTCAGGCTTCAGGTAGGCCGGCAGCAGGCCCATGATGGCGTTGGCGCTCATCGACTTGCCGGAACCCGATTCGCCGACGATGCAGAGGATCTCGCCGGCATGCAGGTCGTAGGAGATATCGCGCACCGCGTAGGGCCGGTCGCCGCCCGCGGGCAGCGCGATCGACAGATCGCGGATCGACAGCAGGGGCGCTTGGTCGCTGGTCTTCATCACTTTTTCCTTTGCTGGTCCAGGGCGGGCGCTCACTCGCCGCGGCGGCGCAGCTGCGGGTTCATGGCGTCGTTCAGGCCCTCGCCGATCAGGTTGATCGACAGCACCGTCAGCAGGATCGCCACGCCGGGCCACACGCTCATCCACCAGGCTTCGCGGATCATGGTTCGCGCCGCGCCGATCATGAAGCCCCAGCTCATCATGTTGCGGTCGCCCAGCCCCAGGAAGGCCAGCGCCGATTCGGTCAGGATCGCGGTGGCGACCATGAACGACGCCGAGACGATGATCGGCGACATGGCATTGGGCAGGATCTGCGTGGCGATGATGCGCACCGGCTTCTGCCCGATCACCACCGCGGCCTGCACGAACTCGCGCTGCTTGAGCGACAGGAATTCGCCGCGCACCAGCCGCGCCACCGGCGGCCACGACACCACGGAGATGGCGGCGACGATGGAATAGATCGACGGATTGAAGATGGCGACGATCACGACTGCCATCGCCAGTTGCGGAATGGTCTGGAAGAACTCGGTGATGCGCATCAGCGCATCGTCGACGCGGCCGCCGCAATATCCCGCGATCGCACCCACGGCGATGCCGACGGCAAGCGCCACCGCGGTGGAGATCACGCCGACCAGCAGCGAGACGCGGGCGCCGTACAGCATGCCGGCGGTGATGTCGCGGCCGAGCATGTCGGTGCCAAAGGGAAGCGCCGGGTCGGTGAACGGGTGCACCAGCGGCTCGGCCACCATCAGCCACGGCGACTCTTCGTAGAAGACCGGCGCAAGCACGGCAAGTGCCAATACTCCCAGCAGCACCAGCAGGCCGATCACCGCGCCGTAGTTGCGGCAATAACGTTGCAGGAAGGCTTTCATGCGGTGGCTCCCTTGCCGCCCGCGGCAATGCGCGGGTCGATAAAGCGGTAGATCACGTCGGTCACCAGGTTGAAGAACACCACCAGCGCCGAGGTCACGAAGAAGATGCCGAGCAGCAGCTGGTAGTCGCGCTGCAGCAGCGCATCGAACATCAACCGGCCGATGCCCGGCCACGAGAACACGGTTTCGGTCAGCACCGCGCCGCCGGCCATCTGGCCCAGCTGGATGCCGGCGAAGGTGATCACCGGCAGCAGCGCGTTGCGCAGCACATGCACGCGGATCACGCGGCCGGCCGGGACGCCCTTGGCGCGTGCAGTCTTGACATAGTCCATGCCCATCACCTCGAGCATGGACGCGCGCGTCAGGCGCACGTACACGGCCATGAAGAAGCAACCCAGCGAGACCGTCGGCAGGATCATGTGCAGCGCCACGTCCTTGACGCGGGCCAGGCCGGTGTAGCCGGCGCCGATGGTCTCCATGCCAAAGGCGGGCAGCCAGCCCAGCACCACCGAGAACAGGATGATGGCCATCAGCGACAGCCAGAACAGCGGCGTCGCGTACAGCAGCAGCGCGCCCGACATCACCGCGCTGTCGATCCAGCGGCGGCGGTTCTCGTAGCGGGTGCGCGCCGCGATCACGCCAAGCAGCACGCCCAGCACGATGGAAAAGAGAAACGCCCCGCTCATCAGCAGGAAGGTGGCGGGCAGGCGGTCGAGGATCAAGTCCAGCACCGGCAGGTGGTTGCGGTAGGAGTAGCCCAGGTCAAGCTGCGCCACGCCCTTGAGATAGATGCCGAGCTGGGTCAGCACGGGCTTGTCGAGCCCGAACTGCTCGCGCAGCTGGTTGACGAAGGCGGCATCGCCTGCACCGGCTTCGCCCGCCATCACGGTGGCCGGGTCGCCCGGCGCCATCCGGATCAGGAAGAAGTTGATGACGACCACGCCAAGGACGACCACGACGGCCTTTCCGAGACGGGCGCCAAGAAAGGATAGAAAGTTCACGGCTTGCTCCACGCTGGCGGCCGGGCTGGCCACCGCGGCACTGGGATGCAGCTGGCCCTCGCCGTCCTCGTTGCGGGGCGCGGCGATGGCAGCGGATTTCAGGCTTCAGGATTTCATGCCCACGCCGGCTCAGGCGCGGGCATCGGCTCCGGTCTCGCTCAGTTCTTCTCGATCGAGACGTTGTCGAAGGACTCGTTCAGGCCGATGGCGGTGGTCACGAGGTTCTTGACATGCTTGCGGTACAGCGTGGGGAACTCCACCTCGAACAGGTTGGCATTGGCCACGTCGGTCACCAGGATCTTCTGCAGCTCGCTGTACAGCTTCTGGCGCTCCGCGATGTCCATGGTCGAGCCGGCCTTGGCCCACAGCTCATCCGCCTTCGGGTTGCTGTAGCCCTGCACGTTGGCGAACGGCGTGCCCTTGACGATATTGCGCGTCACGTAGAGCCGTTCCACGCCCAGCGCGGGGTCGCCGTACTGGTAGGTGTAGGTGGTGGTCAGGTCGAATTCCCAGTTGCTGACGCGCGCCGACCAGGTGCCGGCGTCGGCCGATTCGATGCTGACCTTGAAGCCAAGCTGCTCGAGCATCTGCTTGACGTACTCGTCCAGGCGGTCCCAGTTGGCGCCGTACGAGGTCGACAGGATCTTGACCGGGTACTTGCCCACCTCCACGCCCGACGCCTTGACCAGCTCGCGCGCCTTCTTCAGGTTGAAGTCGTACTCGGGCATGTTTTTGTCGAAGAACAGCGTGGTCGACGAAAACGGACTGACCGCCGGCTTGCCCATGCCGAAGAAGATGTTGTTGACGATCATCTTGCGGTTGAGCACGTGCATCACCGCCTGGCGCACCTTCACGTTGTCGAACGGCGGCTTGCGTTCGTTAAGCAGCATGCTGGCCATCGGCGAGAACATTTCCCAGCCCTTGGTGGTGTACTCGACGTTGGGCAGCGCGCGCAGGCGCTTGACGTCGACGTTGTCGACATCGCCGCCGCGCAGCACCTGCACGTCACCCTTCTCGAAGGCCACGGCGCGCGAGGCGGAATCCGGGATCACGTAGAACACCAGCTCATCCAGGTAGGGCTTGCCCGGCTTCCAGTAGTTGGGGTTCTTGGCCAGCTTGATATAGGCGCCCTTCTTCCACTCCTTGAACATGAAGGGTCCGGTGCCGACCGGCTTCTGGTTGGCCGGGTTGTTGCGGTAGTCGGTGCCTTCGTAGAGGTGCTTGGGCATCATCGGCATGGTGCCGGTCTCGAACATCGAGATGAACGGCGGGAACGGCTCCTTGAGCTTGATCTCCACGGTGCTGTCGTTGACCGCGCGGATCGACGCCATGTACTTGTTGATGACCGCGCGCGTGCGCACGTGCACGTCGCGCAGCATCTTGTCGATCGAGAACACCACGTCGGCCGAGGTGAAGGGCTTGCCGTCATGCCACTTCACGCCCTTCTGCAGCTCGAAGGTGTAGGTCAGGCCGTCCGGCGAGACGGTCCACGACTTGGCCAGTTCCGGTTGCGGCTTCAGGTCGGGGCTGTAGGTCAGCAGGCCCTGGTAGATCTTGCCGGCGACATACTGGGTCGGCGCCTGCGAGTTCATCGCGCTCACCAGGATCGGCGGCTCGGGCTGGACGATACCGGACAGCGTTCCGCCCTTGGTCTGGGCCACGGCATGGCCAGTGGGCAGCGCCAGCGGCAGCAGGGAGAGGCCGGCGGCGGCAAAGGCCATCGACAGCACGCTCTTGGTCAGTCGCATCGTGAATCGGTTCATCGGGCAGTTCCTCAGTTGGCTCGTTTTTGGTGATGGCTTCGGGATGGCAGCACCGGTTGTGCTTGCGCGCGGCTTCTTCAGGCCGTGTCGCCGGCCGGTTCCACGCCGCACCAGTCCACCAGGAACTGGGCCAGCGTCGTGGTCACTCGCACCATGCTTTCCAGCGACACCGATTCGTCGATGCCGTGGATATTGCGGGCCTCGGGCCCGTAGCAGGTCACCGGCGTTTCCAGGCCGATGCGGAAATGCCGGGCATCGGTGGTCGCCGTAGTCGCCTCGCGGCGGATCGGCGTGCCATTGACCTTGCGGTGCGCTTCACCCAGCGCCTGCATGCTGGGCACGTCGAGGTCGAATTCGCAGCCGGGCGCGTGGAAGCCTTCATAGCGGATGCGCAGTTCGAGATTGCTGGCCAGGCGTTCCACCGTGGCGCGGATGCGCGCTGCCACCGTGGCCTTGGCGTCGTCGATATCCATGTTCGGGAAGAAGCCGATGCGCACGCCCAGCGTGCAGGTGCAGGGCACCGACGAGTTCCACTCGCCGCCCTGGATCTGGCCGAGATTGAAGTTGATCGGATGGGCGTGGTCACGATATGCCGCCGGCCGGTGATCTGGACGATTCCATTCGGCTTCCAGCTGGCGCAGGTCTTCCATCACCGCGATGCCGGCCTCGACCGGGTTGACGCCGCTGGTCATGTAGGCCGCGTGCGCCGGCTTGCCGGTCAGCTCGATGAACATCCAGAACACGCCGACCTGCGCGCTCATCAGGCTCTCGCCCAGCGGCTCGGGAATGATCACGGTGTCGAAGGACACCAGCTTGCCGGCGCCGACCGCGCTGCGCAGCGCCGCCACCGTGGCAAGTGCGCCGTTGCCGGTGTTCTCTTCTTCCAGCACCGCATTGAAGCCGACCGCCCCCGCCGGCTGCAAGCCCAGGCTGGCCAGCGCCTTGAACGCGGCCAGCGCGCACACGATGCCGCCCTTCATGTCGCCGGCGCCGCGGCCGTAGAGCCAGCCGTCCTTCACTACCGGCGCGAACGGCGACTGGCTCCACATCGATTCCGGACCGGTCGGCACCACATCGAGATGGCCGTTGAACAGCACCGAGCGCCCACCCTTGCGGCTGGGCCGGTGCGTCGCCAGCAGGTTGTAGCGGCCGCCGTCCGGGCAGCACGCCGGCGAATACATCGGCAGGTGGCGGATGTCCTCGGTGCGCAGCGCGATGCGCTCGGAAGCCAGGCCCAGTTCTGCCAGCGCGCCTTCGATGAAGTCCGCCGCGGGCTGCTCTTCGCCCGACGGGCTTTTGGCGGCCACGAAACCGGACAGCGTCTCGACCATATAGGGCAGGAGTTCACGCACGGCTTGCGAAAGTTCAGCGGTGGTGGGTACCGCGGCCTGTGTGGAGGACGGGCTGGCCGTGAGGGAATCGGGACCTGACATGAAAGCTCCTGGCGAGGGGGAACGCATGAGGGGACGCAAAGCCAACGCATCGGGCGTCAATCACAAAAATTCCGCGATGACGCCAACCACGGATGGAAAATTAAACGATCGTTGGTACCATACATAGGTCCATATTCACGATATTTGCTGGAGCCACTTTGAAGGAAACGATTCTGTCCGAGTTGTTGCTGCAGCGGCTGGAGCGTCCGGCGGGGACGCAGGCGGACCGCAACGGCACGCATATGAACCGCCAGCTGTATGAGCTGATTCGGCAGGAAATCCTTGCTGGCTCTATCTCCGCGGGCAGCAAGCTGCCGGCATCACGGCTGCTCGCGACCGAGATAGGGGTTTCCCGCAATACCGTTCTGTATGCGTATGAGCAGCTGCTGGCGGAAGGCTATGTCACCGCATCAACGGGACGTGGCACCTTTGTCTCGCAGACTTTTCCCGACCATAGTGCATTGCACAAGGCTGGTGCCCGGATTGGCACCACGCCTGTGCCCGCAGTGCAGCAAAATTCAAACCGCTTCGATCTGTCGCGGCGCGGCATGCATCTCGTGTCCAACGCCGGCGCGTCGGACAGGCAATGGGGTGCCTTCATGGCGGGCGTGCCCGATGTCTCGCTGTTCCCGCATGCAACCTGGGCCCGGCTGCTGAACAAGCACTGGCGCAATCCGCGCCCGCAATTGCTGACCTACGCCCACCACGGCGGCTATATGCCGCTGCGGCGCGTGCTGGCCGAGCACCTGCGGCTGGCGCGCGCGGTGCGCTGCGAGCCCGAGCAGATCATCCTGACCACCGGCATCCACCAGGCCATCGACCTGATCGCGCGCCTGCTGGCCGACCCGGGGGACAAGGCGTGGATGGAAGACCCTGGCTACTGGGGCACACGCAGCCTGCTGACCAATGCGGGCGTCGACGTGATTCCCGTGCCGGTGGATAACGAAGGCATCGCGCCCGACGCGGCGAGGCTGCAGGATCCGCCGCGCTTTATCTTCGCGACGCCCTCGCACCAGTACCCGCTCGGCACCGTGATGAGCCTGACGCGGCGGCGCATGCTGCTGGAATACGCGCGGCAGCGCGGCGCGTGGATCGTCGAGGACGACTACGACAGCGAGTTCCGCTTCGAAGGGCGGCCGCTTGCTTCGCTGCAGGGCCTGGACGAGCACGACCGGGTGATCTACATGGGCACCTTCTCCAAGACGCTCTTTCCCGGGCTGCGCATGGGCTTCATGGTGCTGCCCAAGCCGCTGGCGCCGCATTTCGCCACCGGCCTGTCGGAACTGTTCCGCGAGGGTCAGCTGATGCAGCAGGCGGTGCTCGCGGACTTTATCGAGGAGGGTCACTACGCCACGCACCTGCGACGCATGCGCCAGCGCTATGCGCAGCGCCAGGGACTGCTGCGCGAGGCCATCGCGAAACGCTTTGGCCAGGACTGGCCGACCTCGACACACGAGGCAGGCCTGCACCTGGTGGTGCACCTGCCGCCGGGCGCCGACGATCTCGGCATCAGCATGGCGGCGCGCACGCAGGGTCTGTCGGCACGTCCGCTGTCGCGCTACTACAGCGACGAGCAGCGCGCGCGGCAGGGACTGCTGCTGGGCTACGCCTGCGTGCCGGAGGACGACATCGGCCCCGCCTTCCACAAGCTTGCCGAAGTCATCGAGCCTGCGCTGGAGCACCTGGCCCGCACGCGCCAGCCGCCACGCGAATTCAGCGCGCGCATCAACAACGAAGCGTGGAGCGGTGCGTGAGGTGGCGCCACCGCGCCGGCGCCGATTGGCTCTTATCATCGTGCACTGCCTTGCCCTAGCATTGTGCGCTGCGCCTGGGCGCTCTCCTTCGCTCCCGCAGCGCCACCGACTCCCTTAACCGGAAAGACCCACGATGGCTCCCGTGCAAGACCGCTCCGCCCTGCTGGCCGAACTGGCCGGCATCCTCGATGCCGCCGGCCTGCAAATTGGCGACGCCATCGAAACCCGCTTCCGCAAGGACTGGTACGCACCGCTGGACCCGCAGCCGCCGGTCGCGGTGGCAAGGCCGCGCAGCACGGCCGAGGTGTCGGCGGTGCTGGCCATCTGCAATCGCCACCGGCAACCGGTGGTGCCACAGGGCGGCCTGACCGGCCTGGCGGGCGCCGCGACGCCCGCCGGCGGTGAACTGGTCCTGTCGCTCGAGCGCATGCGCGGCGTGGAAGAAATCGATGCGCAGGCCGGCACCATGACCGTGCTGGCCGGCACCACCCTGCAGGCCGCGCAGGACGCCGCGCGCGCGGCGGACTGGCTGTTTCCGGTGGACCTGGGCGCGCGCGGCAGTTGCCAGATCGGCGGCAATATCGCCACCAACGCCGGCGGCAACCGCGTGATCCGCTACGGCATGATGCGCGAGCAGGTGCTCGGGCTGGAGGCAGTGCTGGCTGACGGCACCGTGGTCAGCTCGCTCAACAAGATGCAGAAGAACAACGCCGGCTACGATCTGCGCCAGCTCTTTATCGGCAGCGAAGGCACGCTCGGCGTCATTACACGCGCTGTGCTGCGTCTCGCGCCGCTGCCCGGCAGCACGCAGACCGCACTATGCGCGCTGCGCAGCTATGAAGACGTGGTGGCGCTACTGCGCCATGCGCAGCGCCGGCTGTCGGGGCGTGTATCGGCCTTCGAGGCGATGTGGGCCGATTTCTATGAACTGGTGACGACGCGCGTGCCGGGCGTGCGCAACCCGCTGCCCGCCGGCTCACCGTTCTATGTGCTGGTCGACCTGCAGGGCAACGACGCCGAACAGGACGGCGCGGCCTTTGAATCGATGCTCGAAACGGCGATGGAAGCCGGCCTGATCACCGACGCTGCCGTTGCCACCAGCGAGAAAGAAGCCGAGAGCTTCTGGAAGCTGCGCGACGCGGTCGCCGAGTTCCCGGTGATGTGGGCGCCCAATGCCGCCTACGACGTGAGCCTGCCGATCGGCCAGATCGGCCGCTTCGCCGAGAGCCTGCGCACGGCGGTGCTGGCGCGCTGGCCGCACGCCGAACTGGTCAACTTCGGCCATGTGGGCGACAGCAACCTGCATGTCAGCGTTTATCTTCCCGGCGCGACGGCGGAGGACTTTCCCGAGCACGAGATCAGCGAGGTGCTCTACCCCAAGGTGCAAGAGTTCAACGGCAGCATTTCCGCCGAGCACGGCATCGGCACGCACAAGAAGCCGTTCCTCGGGCATTCGCGCACGCCCGAGGCGCTGGCGTTGATGCGCTCACTCAAACGGTCACTGGATCCCAACCTTATCTTGTGCCCGGGCCGGGTCATCGACGTGGACCCAGAACTGCCAAGGTGAAGCAAGGACGCATGAATGGGTCGGTCTCTCTGCCTGAAGCGCTGCGCCGCTGCCGCCCGGACCCGCGCATCAGGCGACCCTCGCTGTAGACGCAAGTGCAGCACCAGGCCGCCGTCGAGCATCGAGGTCGTGTACGCGGCAGCGGTCCTGGCCTGGCGTGCCTTGAGGCGGCCTTGACCCATGGCTTGGTTCAGGGTCATGGTCGTTCCTTTTGCAGGGGCTGGGAGCGATACGCGGCAGGTGGCGCACTCAGGTCAGCGCAGCCAGCAGCATGCACTGGGCCGACTCGCCGTCCGGCACGGGCTGGCGCACATAGTTGCCTTCCGGCGTCATCATCCACGCTTCGCGCCGGTCGGACAGATACGGCTCCAGGCCCTCGGAGAGGACCCGCTCCTTCAAGCGGGGATCGAGCACGGGGAAACATATTTCGATGCGACGCGACAGGCTTCGTTCCATCCATTCGCCGCTCGACAGCATGACCTTGTCGGCGCCGCCGTCGTGGAAGCAGAAAATGCGCGAGTGCTCGAGAAACCGGCCCATCACCGATTTCACCGTGATGTGCTCGGACAGACCGGCGACACCCGGACGCAGCGCGCACGCGCCCCGCACGATCAGGTCGATGCGCACGCCCTGGCCAGACGCGTCGTATAACGCCTGGATCAGCTCGGGCTCGAGCAGCGCATTCATCTTGGCGATGATGCGCCCCGTGCGCCCGGCCCTGGCATGCTCGGCTTCGCCCCGGATCGCTGCCAGCAGCTGCTGCTTCAGCGTAAACGGCGATTGCCAGACATGGGTCATGCTTTGGGTCTGGCCGCGGCCGGTGAGCTGGCTGAAGACCTGGGCCACGTCCTGGGTCAGCGCTTCATCGCAGGTCAGCAAGCCGAAATCCGTATAGCTGCGCGAGGTCTCGTGATGATAGTTGCCGGTGCCGAGATGCACATAGCGCCTGAGCCGTCCGTCCTCGCGCCGCACCACCATCAGGATCTTGGCGTGCGCCTTGAAGCCGACCACGCCGTAGACCACATGCGCGCCCACTTCCTCGAGTTGCCCCGCCCAGCCGATGTTGGCCTCTTCGTCGAAGCGGGCCATCAGCTCGACCACGGCCGTGACCTCCTTGCCGTTGCGCGCCGCCTCGATCAGCGACGACAGCAGCGCCGAGTCGTGCCCGGCCCGATACACCGTCTGGCTGATCGCCACCACGTCCGGATCCTGCGCCGCCTGCCTGACGAAATCGACCACCGGCGCAAACGACTGGAACGGATGGTGCAGCAGGATGTCGCCGTCGCGCATGGCGCGGAAGATGTCGGGCTGGTCCCGCAGCGCCTTCGGCAAGCCCGGCCGGAACGGCGGGTATTTCAGGTCCGGCCGGTCGACCTGGTCCGGCACCTGCATCAGGCGAACCAGGTTGACCGGGCCGTTGACCGCGTACACCTCGCCGGGCGCGAGGCCAAACTGCTCCTGCAGGAACGCGGTCATGGCGCGCGGGCAGTTGTCGGCCACCTCGAGCCGCACCGCGTCGCCAAGGTGCCGGTGCGGCAGTTCGCCCTGCAGCGCCTCGCGCAGGTTCTTGACCTCTTCCTCGTCGACAAACAGCTCGCTGTTGCGCGTGACCCGGAACTGGTAGCAGCCGCGCACCGTCATGCCGCTGAACAGCTCGCCGACGTGGGCATGCAGGATCGAAGACAGGAACACGAAGCCGTGTTCGCATCCCGCGACCTGCGCTGGCAGCGCGATCACGCGCGGCAGCGCCCTGGGCGCCTGCACGATGGCATTGCCTGAGCTGCGGCCGAACGCATCCTTGCCCTCGAGCTCAACGGCGAAGTTCAGGCTCTTGTTCAGCACCCGCGGAAACGGATGCGCCGGGTCCAGCCGGATCGGCGTCAGGACCGGCATCAGCTCGGCAAAGAAGAAATCGCGAATCCAGTCTTGCTGCGCGGCGTTCCACGATGGCCGCCGCAGGAAGCAAATCTGCTCCTGGGCCATGGCGGGAATCAGCACGTCATTGAACAGCCGGTACTGTTGACCGACCAGCTCGCGCACCCGCTGGTTGACCGCGGCATAAACGGCCTGCGGCGTCAGCCCGTCCGGTCCGACCACTGGCGACGACAGCACGCACTGTTCCTTCAATCCCGCCACGCGGATTTCGTAGAACTCGTCGAGGTTGCTGCTGAAGGTGCACAGGGCCCGCAGCCGCTCGAGCAGCGGCATGGCCGGATCGGCCGCCTGCTGCAGCACGCGGTGAAAGAACTCGAGCTGGCTGAGTTCGCGGTTGATGAAGCGCGCATTGCCGTTTGGCAAGGTAGCCGCATCCGCCGGATCGCGCCCACGTGGACCCTGCGACTCGTCCTGCCTGACGCCAGATTCGTGTCTCATGATGCCGTGCCAAGAGAAGCTGTCTTCAGATTCTAGCTGGCGTATCGCGCATACCGGCGCGATTACGCGTCCGGCGTTCGCAAAAAAAGTCTTGCCGCGGCACACCGGTATCGCGCCAATGTGACGGGCACACCAGCTAAGCAGGGTGCGGTACGCCGCCGCGCGCCATGCGGCGGATCGCCTGCGGCGGTTGCCCGAAGGCGCGCAGGAAGGCGCGCCGCATGCGCTCGGGATCGCCAAAGCCGGTATCCCGGGCCACCACATCGATGGGATGGCGGCCGCTTTCCATCATCAGCCGCGCCGCCTCGACGCGCAGGCGCTCCACGGCTTTGGCCGGGCTCTGGCCGGTTTCGTCGCGGAAGGCGCGCGAGAACTGCCGGGCGCTGAGGTGCGCCGCATTCGCCAGCTGCTCCACCGAAAGCTCCTGTTGCAGGTTCTGCCGCGCGAAATCCAGTGCGCCGCGAATGCGATCGGAGCGCGGCTCCAGGTCCAGCAGCGCCGAAAATTGTGACTGGCCGCCGGCGCGGCGATGGTACACGACCAGGCTCTTGGCCACGCCTCGCGCCACCGCGGCGCCCGCGTCCTTCTCCACCAGTGCCAGCGCCAGGTCGATGCAGGCCGACATTCCGGCCGAGGTCCAGACCGGACCGTCGATGATGAAGATGCGGTCCTCCTCCACGCTGACGTCCGGGAAGCGGCGTCGCAGCTCCTCGGCGTAATACCAGTGCGTGGTGGCACGGCGGCCGGCCAGCAGGCCCGCCTCCGCCAGCGTGAAGGCGCCGGTGCAAGTCGCGCCGATGCGCCGCGAAGTCCGTGCAGCGCGCTGCAGGAACTTCACCAGGGCGGGCGGCGCGGGCAGGATGTCATTGTCTCCCACCACCAGCACGGTATCGAAGCGACGCCGGCCAAAGGGCGCGGTGCTGACGGCGAAGCCGCCGGAACTTGCCACGGGGCCGCCATGCTCGGACAGCAAGTGAACCTGGTACAGCGGCTCGCCAAGCGCCCGGTTGGCGAACTCGAGCACCGTCGACACGGCGAGGTTCAGCGCCTGGAAGCCGGGATAGAGGGCCAGGGCTACATGGTGCATGGTGAACTCCCGATGGCGGCGGAAGGCACATTTCCGCCATGGCTTAAAAGGTGGGATCTACGACATTGTTGCCATGGCCATTGTGCACCTAATCTTCGATGCACGCAGCGGCGATACGCACGGCCGGCTGCCACGGCACTTCTCACCGCCTTTCCACTGTTATGGAGCTTCAACGTGACAACTCACACCTACGCCGGCACCGCGCTGATCACCGGGGCGTCTTCGGGCATCGGCGCCATCTATGCGGACCGGCTTGCGCGCCGCGGCCACGACTTGATCCTGGTGGCACGCAACCGCAGCCGGCTGGAGGCCCTGGCGCGGCACATCACCGACCAGACCGGCCGCTCCGTCGAGATCGTCACGGCCGACCTGGGCCAGGCGACCGACGTACGACACGTCGAAAACATCCTGAAAACGGACGCCAGCATCACCACGCTGGTCAACAACGCGGGCTTCGGTGGCGCGTCGCCGTTGCTGGCGTCGGATGCGGACACCATGCAGGCGATGATCGAACTCAACGTCACGGCGCTGACCCGCCTCACCTACGCCGCCGCCCCGGCCTTCGTGGCGCGGGGCCAGGGCACGATCATCAATATTGCCTCGATCGTCGCGATCGCTCCCGAGGTGCTGAACGGCGTGTACGGCGGCTCCAAGGCCTTCGTGCTGGCCTTTACCCAGTCGCTGCAGCATGAGCTTGCCGGCCACGGCGTGCGCGTCCAGGCGGTGCTGCCGGGGGCGACCCGCACGGCGTTCTGGGACGTTGCCGGGCACCCTGTCGACAACCTTCCGGAAGCGCTGGTGATGGACGGCGACGACCTGGTCGATGCGGCACTGGCAGGACTGGACCAGGGCGAGGTGATCACGCTGCCGTCGTTGCCCGACGCCGCCGACTGGCAGGCCTTCGAGGCGGCCCGCGCCGCGCTCGGCCCCAATCTTTCGCGTGCGCAGCCGGCCGCGCGGTACGGCATTGCGAGCTGATCGTCCGGGAAATTCGCCATGAACGTAGAACTGAAACGGAAAATCGCCTTCGCGCTGTCGATGGGCGTGATCACCACGGGGATCATCTCGTTTGCCCTGCTCGCCCTCAATATCGGGTTCACCGAGGCATTTATGCTGACCTGGCTGCGCTCGTGGGGCGTCGGCTATGTGATCGTGATTCCCGCCATCCTGCTGGTCGGGCCGCGCCTGCAGGCGCGGGTCGAGCGCTGGGTCCGCTAGACGATGGTGATGGGCTGCTGCCGCGGCCCGCGCTCCAGCAGCGCGGCCAGCCTGCGCAGCGAGTGCGAGAAGTACCGCGGCTGAACCGGAACCGCGCAGATGGCCGCGCTCTGGCTATACTTGCCCAGGTATCCGTCCTGCCCGGTTTTCCCCCCGCCCTTCCACGAAGTTCCTCCGGAGCCACGATATGCGAGCCGGGTATTGCGCCAGCCGACCACGGCATGCTTCGCCACTGACCGGGCCGCGCAAGCGCTGGCGCGCTCTCCCGGCCATTGCCGCGGCCTTCGCCACCACCTGCGCGGCGCAGGACTTCGATGCTATCGAGCGGCCGTTGTGGGAGGCCGGGCTTGGGGTCGGCGGCATCACCCTGCCGCACTACCGCGGCTCGGACTCGCGCGCCAACCTGTTGTTTCCGGTGCCCTACTTCGTCTACCGCGGCGAGCACCTGCGCGCGGACCGCAACGGCGTGCGCGGCAAGCTGTTCGACAGCGACCGGATCGAGCTCAATGTCAGCCTCGGCCTCTCGCTACCGGTCAAGAGCAGCCAGGATGAAGTCCGCCGCGGCATGCCGGATCTCAAGACCGCGGTGGAAATCGGGCCTTCGCTGGCGATCACGCTCTGGCATTCCGCCGAGGACCGCACCAGGCTGGACCTGCGGCTGCCCGTACGGCTGGCCGTGACCGTGGAATCGTCGCCCAGGGCGATCGGCTGGATCTTTTCGCCCAACCTGAACCTCGACGTTGCCAACGTTGGCGGCCTGCCCGGCTGGAACCTGGGCCTGATGGCGGGTCCGCTGTTCTCGACCGCGCGCTACAACCAGTATTTCTATTCCGTCGACGAGCAATTCGCCACCGCGGCGCGTCCGGCCTACCGCGCACAGGGAGGCTACTCCGGCAGCATGGCGCTGGCTTCGCTGTCCAAGCGCTTTCGCCATGTCTGGTTCGGCGCCTTCGTCCGCTACGACCGACTCGACGGCGCCAGCTTCGAGAACAGCCCGCTGGTGCGCCAGAAGGACGCCCTGGCTGCCGGACTGGCACTGAGCTGGATCTTCGGTCAGTCGTCGACCTACGTGCCGAGCCGGGAATAAGGCCGCGGGACGGCGGATTGCGCATCGCGCCGATGACATGCGCCCCGGGGCAGGCGCATGCGATATATTTCCGCATGCCGCCCCGGCCCCATTCCCGAATCCCACCCAGAGAAAAACGAAAATGCCAATGACAAGGACGATCGTCAGCGCCGTTGCCCTGCTTTGCGCCGCCCCGGTGTTCTCGCAGCCGGCCACGCCGGCCGCCGGGCTGTCGCCCACCTTGACCCGCGTCGCGCAATCAGGCGTGCTGCGCGTCTGCACGCCCGGCGACTACAAGCCCTTCAGCTTCATGAAGTCGGAAGGCCAGTACGAGGGGCTCGACGTGGACCTGATGACGTCGCTGGCCAGTTCGCTCGGCGCCAAACCGCAATTCGTCAAGACCAGCTGGGCCACGCTGATGCCGGACTTCGTCGGCGGCAAGTGCGATATCGGCGCCGGCGGCATCTCGGTGTCGCTGGAACGCCAGAAGCAGGCCTATTTCAGCGCGCCCTACATGGTCAATGGCAAGACGCCCCTCACGCGCTGCGAGAATGTGCAGCGCTTCCAGACCGTGGAGGCCATCAACCGCCCCGGCGTGCGCGTGATCGCCAATCCCGGCGGCAGCAACGAGCGCTTCGCCCGCACCCACCTGTCCCAGGCCAGGCTGACCATGCACAAGGACAACCTGACCATTTTCGACGAGGTGATCCGGGGCAACGCCGACGTCTTCGTCACCGAGGCCGCCGAAGCCATCGTCCAGAGCAAGGCCCATCCCGAGTTGTGCGCGGTCAATCCCGACAAGCCGCTGCAGTACGCAGAGATGGGCTATCTGCTGCCGAATGGCGACGAGGTGTTCAAGCGGTATGTCGACCAGTGGCTGCACCTGGCCCGGGCCGGCGGCGAATTCGATGCGCGCCGTGCGGTATGGCTGGGGAAGTAGCGTTGCGCATGCGATCGACGCAGGAGCGCGCTAGTTCACTGGCGTAAAGACCGGCGCTCCCTGCTTCTTGAGCAGGAACACGACGAACTTCGCGGGCCTGGTCTTGCTGGCATTGCGACCGACGGTATGGAGGTCGTCCGGGCCTTCGTAGAAGGTTTCGCCCGCCTTCAGCGTAACTTCCTTGCCGCCCTTCACGCCCATGACAATGCTGCCTTCGAGCACATAGACGAACGCATGCGCATCATGGCGGTGCACCGGGTCGAAGCCGCCGGGCGGGTACTCCACCGTGATCATCTGCACTTCCTTGCCCGCATAGTCGGGCAGCGCCCTGGTGGTCAGCGACTGGACCACCACCTCGGGCGGCGCGGCGCTGGCCAGCGTTGCCGACAGCAGCAATGCCAGGCTCGCCGCGATCGCGATCGACGGTTTCATGGCATTACTCCAGGTTGGCCTTGTCCAGCCCGAAGGCCTTGTCGGAGGAACCCGGCACCATGCGGAAGGCGACGTTCAGCCGGTTCCAGGTGTTGATGGCGCCCACCAGGAAAGTGAGGTCGGACAGCTCCTTCTCGGAATACTGCGTGCGCACGCGCTCGTAGACATCGTCCGGCACCCCTTGCGCGGGCAGCTGGGTCAGCGCCTCGGTCCAGGCCAGCGCGGCGCGCTCGCGCGGCGAGAACAGCGTCGATTCGCGCCAGATCGCCACGTGATGCAGCCGCAGCTCGCGCTCGCCGTGGATCTTCGCCATCTTGATGTGCATGTCGACGCAGAACGCGCAGCCGTTGAGCTGCGACGCGCGAATCTCGACGAGCTCGCGAATGTGCTGCTCGACCGTCGTTTTCGCGAACAGGCTGTTGAGCTCCATGAGCTTCTTGGATAGCTCGGGGGATTGCTGGAAGTAGTTGAGGCGTTGCGTCATGATCGCTCCTGCTGAAATGGCGGGGATGGCCGGCGGACCCGCGCCGGATGGCAGGCAGGGACCGCCTGGAACGAAGCGTAGCGGTGCGCCAGACGCACCGGTAGTGCCACAGCAGTACACGCACTGTTACCACGCCGGCACCAATCGTCGGGCACGATGCGGCTGCGCCGGATCCTGCCTGCAGCGAAACTACCGGGCCGCGTTGGCTTCGCGCTCGAACTCGCGGATCACCGGGTTGCCCAGGATGGCGTCCCGGCCGGCTTCGATCAGGCGATCGACATCCTGCTCGGGCAACCGGAGCCGGGTCGGCAGCTCGTTCAGGCTTGCGGCGCGGGCCTTGTCGAGGGCGTCGAAGGCAATGCGCGTGACGAAGAACTCGACGTCGTCGCAGCGCCAGCCTGGACGGCTTGAGGCGATGGCCTGCTGCCGCGCAAACGGCATGGCGCAGCGATAGGCGACCAGGTCGTTGCGCCACTGGCGCATCATGGGCACGAAGGCGTCATAGCTCATGCGCACGTTGGTGGCCATGGCCGCGTCGATGGACGCGTTTGCCACTTCGATCCCCGACGGGCCCACCTGGCGTTGGTTCCAGTCGCCGCGCGGCCCCTGGCCGGCATCGACCACGACAAACAGCAGCCGGCGCACCTTGATGGCGTCGTTCTCGCTCATGGGCCCGTAGGCCGTGCCCAGCAGCAGGCGCGACTGAAAGATGGTGGCCAGGCCGTAGTTGTCGGTGACGCCGCCATCGACCAGCTTGACGTATTTGCCCTTGGACAGATCCCGGTGGCCGCGAACGGCAACCGCCAACGCGCCGATCAGCAGCGATTGCCCGGGCGCCTCGGCGTGATCCAGGTTGGGCAGCGGCGCACGGCAAGCCTCGGTATGCTTCTCCAGCACGATGGGCGCGAAGAACAGCGGCACCGCCATCGAAGCGGCGACGGCCTCGGACACGGGAAAGCTGGCGAGATCGCTGCACAGCGCATCGAACGCCAGCTGGCTGAACGGAAACGCGACCCGATAATAGACGTTGGTGGCGTTGATCCACACCAGCGGCTTGCCGCGGCGGAACATGTCGGCGTAGGTGGCCCCCTTGAACACGTCTTCGTCCAGCCAGGCCCGGAGGTCTTCCCGATTATTGAGCCCCCCGCCAAAGAGGCGCGCAAGGTTGAAGGGGTTAAGCAGGCTGAAGCGCAGCCGCGCCTCGCCGTCTTTCAGAAGCACCGACCGGAACGTCGCCAGGCTGTCCTTGCCGTGCAGGCCGTAGTAGGCGGCGGTAAGCGAGCCTCCGGACACGCTGCTGATGAAGGCCACGTCGTCGAGCAAGGAAGCGCCGCCGGGACCCCGCATGGCGTCAAGCCCCTGCAGCGCGCCGAAGGCGAAGGCCGCGGCGCGCGTGCCGCCGCCGGAGAACGCCATGGCGATGGTAGTCGGCCCGGCGACGTCGACCGGTTCACGCAAGGGCACGGTGGCGCTGGCGGCCGTCGCCTGGGGCAGATTGCGGGGGACATTGTGAGAAAGCGAGCCGCAGGCAGCGACACCGGCCAGCATAAGCACCATCAGGGCGCGGCCGGCCTTGCCGCAGGCGCCACGCCCGCTTGCTGGCCGGCCCGGTGGCTGGGGCAGGCAGTTGTTCCGGCGGATAGAGGGATCGTGACGAGACATGCTTGGCGTGGCGCAGGCTGCTGGATGGGATGGTCGAGTTGCGTTGCCGCAAGCAACCGGTGGCGGATGCCTCAGCATGATATGGCATCGCGTCAGGCACGGCACGTATCTCGCCACCGAGGGGGTCGCCATCACGATCGCTGACCTGAAGACCTCGGGGCAGCGCCTCAGGAACCCATCGCCCGCTATGCGTTTTGCAGATACCAGATGTCGGAATTCTTCAATTTACTGCGTGGCGACCGCTTCATACACTGCTCCGAACAAATAGAAGCATCCGGAGACAGACATCGTGAATGCCACCCCACGCGCCAGCCCGCAACAGGCCGCGGTCGGTTGCCCGAAGCCGCGCCTTTGCCCGATACTCCCTTGCAGCGCACCCGCCCCGGCATCGCGACCGCGGCGGCCAGGCCGTACGGCCCAACATCCCCCGAGCACTGAAGCATGACCACCGAAAATCCACTGCAGTTCGTTCTGGAGCCCCATCCCGGCCCCACCCCCGCCGAGCAGATCGCCGCCAGGCTGGAGAACCCCGTCTTCGGCCGCGTGTTCACCGACCACATGGTCACGATACGCTGGACCGACGGTCGCGGCTGGCATGACGCCAGGGTGGAAGCACGCCGTCCTTTCCAGATCGACCCCGCCTGCGCAGTGCTGCACTATGCGCAGGAGATCTTCGAAGGCATGAAGGCATACCGCGGCGAGGGCGGCAGGATTTCGCTGTTCCGGCCGCAGGAGAACGCCAGGCGTTTTCGCGCCTCCGCCGCCCGCATGTCGATGGCGCAACTGCCCGAGGCCACCTTCCTGCAAGCCGTGGAAGCGCTCGTCGATATCGACCGTGCCTGGATTCCCGGCAGCGAGGGCAGCCTGTACCTGCGCCCGTTCATGTTTGCCTCGGAGAGTTTTCTCGGGGTGCGCGCCTCGGCCGAATACGTATTTTGCGTGATCGCATGTCCGGTCGGCCCCTATTTCAAGCCCGGCAAGTCCGCGGTGACCGTCTGGGTGTCGGATCAATACACCCGTGCGGCTTCCGGCGGCACCGGCGCCGCCAAGTGCGGCGGCAATTACGCAGCCAGCCTGATCGCGCAGACCGAGGCCGCGGCCAAGGGCTGCGACCAGGTGGTGTTCCTGGACGCGGCGGAGCACCGCTGGATCGAGGAACTGGGCGGCATGAACGTGTTTTTCGTGATGGATGACGGCTCGCTGCGCACGCCGCCGCTGAAAGGGACCATCCTGCCGGGCATTACCCGCGCTTCGATCATCGAACTGGCCCGGCACGAGGGCATTCCGGTCGACGAAACGCCCTACGACTTCGCGTCGTGGCGCGCCGACGCAGCCAGTGGCCGGGTCAGGGAAACCTTCGCCTGCGGCACCGCCGCGGTCGTCACCGCCATCGGGCAGGTGCGCCACGCCGGCGGCGAATTCACCATCGGCAACGGCGGCGAAGGCGAAGTCACGCAACGGCTCCGTACCTTGCTGACCGGCATCCAGCGCGGCAGCATCGCCGACCCGTTCGGATGGGTGCACCACGTCGACTGACACCCGCGTGATTGACCTCGGCGGCGAGCAAGGCATCGCAGGGCAACGCTCGCCGCGTTGATTTGGCTTGACGTCTGCCCCACCGCCTGGGCGGTCTGGGCCATTCCCAAAAAAAACTTCCGGGACCGGCACGCGACCTGCGTGCCGGCAAGCGGTGTCGTCTACCCGTCGGCACGCTGCCCGGCTGCCGGCGCACCGCGTGCCGCGTCGCCATCTCCGGCGCGCAGCCGTGCGAGCGCGTGGCAAGACCCATCTAGGAGATCCCTGTATGAGCTTGTTCCGAACCAAGGACATCGATGCGATGCTGGCGCAGAGACACGTCGCCGCCCTGAAAAAGGTGCTGGGTCCGGTCGACCTGGTGCTGATGGGCATCGGCGCCATCATCGGCACCGGCATCTTCGTGCTGACCGGCACCGGCGCGC
>NZ_QKZN01000009.1:0-284230 GCF_003254285.1 Cupriavidus phytorum | reverse complement strand
TCCTCGCTCTTTCGAGCGGTCGCTCACTCTCAGAAAACTGACTGACCAGATCCGAAGACCCAGTCACGTTTTGCTGTGCGAGCACTGTATAACTTGAAGCATCACTGTCCGTAGACAGCGGCGTCCGCTACCCAGCGCCCACACTTATCGGTTGTTTGTTTGTTAAAGAACTTCGCCACCCGGCTTTGCCGTTCAGCGCGCTGCGTTGTCTGCAGCAGAGAAACGAGATTATGCAGAGCTTTCTTCGTTTCGTCAACCGTTTGCAGCAATCTTTTTTGCTGCCGTCAGCGCCGCAAACCTCGCTGCGCTGACCTCCCGGCCAACCCCGCAACCCTTGCTGCGCCTGCCTTGCAGGGACCGCGTCGTGTTGCGAGGGGGCGAATAGTAAGCGAGCGCAGCGAGCTTGGCAAGGGGTATTTCGGAAATGCCTGAACTTGGCACTGATGCGCCCCTTTCGACACTCCCTGACCTGCAGCGGCTGGTACTTATAGAATGGCCGTTCCGGCCCGCGGGGCCGCTCTTTGATGAGATGGGGACGTTCGATGACTATCCAAGCGACATGGAAGCCAAGCCAGGGCAACAGCATCTGCCAGTTGACCAACGGCACTGCCGAGTGGCAAGCCGATCTCGACGCTTCCGCCGGCGGCGACACCCGCTACCCGAACCCGCATGACCTGCTGGACTCCGCCCTGGCCGCCTGCACCACCCTGACCTTGCAGCTGTATGCGAAGCGCAAGGGCTACGCGGTCACTGACGTCCATGTTTCGGTCGGCCATGAAGAAGCCAACGGCACTTATACGATGCAGCGGCAGGTCAAGGTCAGCGGCGACCTGTCGCCCCAAATCATGGAAGACCTGCTGCGGGTCGCCAATCGTTGCCCGGTGCACAAGACCTTGTCCGGGCAGTTCTCGATCCAGACCTCCATGGCATGACGTGGCACAACCCGTTCACTCAATGGGGTTGTCACAGCAAATGAGAATCGTTAGCATTTGATTCCTCGGGTTCTGACACCACCTGAGTCAGCAAATGGGTTAGCCGGGCACGTGATCGTGCCCGGCTTTTTTCTTTTGGGCCGGCCATGTCACGGTCTTGACCGCCAGCCGCCATACGCTATGGGTGCGATCCACCCGTGTTCGACGCAACGGCCATGTGCTGTGTTGGCTGGCCCACAAAATTGCGTCCGGGAAGGGGTCAAAACGACGGTGCCGACACACTCCGCAACGCACCACCGGCTTACCATGGCGAAAAGCAAAAACAATAAAAACGCTTAAATAACGAAGCGAGCGGGGGGATGCCTTGACCAACTTCATTGAAGCCTATTGCGCGCAGATACGGCTGGCGGGCGCCGGCAGCGTGATCGCGAAACCCGTCGTGGTGGCGCGGGACAGCACCTACGCCATGCATTACGTCCCGTGCGAATACCTGAATCCGCAGGCGGCGCTGGTCCTGGTCAGCACCACGCCGGGCCATGCTCACGTGCGGCTGGCCGCCGCGGTGACCGAGGAACTGCTGCTTACCCATGCGCCGGGCCGTGTAGTGCAGCGTGAGAACAAACGGCGCGTCGAACTGGGCGGCAAGCTGGTGCGGCCCAACCTGATCCGCATGCTCGACCACTTCCGCGTGCCCGAACTGGTGGGGCTGCCGCATGCCGCCGCCTTGTGGAACGATGGCTTCGAGCGCCTGCAGCCGCTGGCGCTGTTGCCGCATGCCACCACGCGGCGCGGGCTGGCATTCGACGGCCCGCTGGAAGAACTGCTGGACGCGCCAATGCTGCGCGAAGTCTTTGAGACGCAATTCCTTGGCGCCGTGCGACAGATGCGCACCGACGCGCTGTACATCGCATTGGGCCGCACCGCCTGGGCCGCGCTCCAGCACGCGGTCACGCGCCGACTGCTGGCGCGCCGCCAACTGCTTGGCATGATGCCGGTACCGGCGCGCGCCGGCAGCATGGTGCGTTACTTCCTGCGAGAGATCGCCGCCAGCGCCCTGTCGGCCAAGGACCCGGTTCGGCATCGCGTGGACTGGCTCGATGCAGCCCACGCCGAACTGGAAGCGAATGTCCGCAAGCTGCGCGCCTCCGTCCGACCAGATCCGCCACCCGCTTACCTGATCGCGTAAGCGGACGCTCGCATTCAGGCTTGTGATCCATAGACCCCACGGAAGTGGGGTCTTGCGATGCAGATTTGCGTCGATAACGTCTCCTGAGGAATTTGACACTCCTCGCATTCCCGATTTGCGGCCCCTCCGTGGGCCGCGATTTTTTTGTGGTGGCCAGTTTGGAGAGGCTCCACAGCACTCAGGCACACGGTTTGCATTCGGTCCCACGTCTCGTATTCCGCTGATCCGCCATGACGACCCCCCATGCGTTGCCCATTGCCTTGTGTGCCACCCTGCTGCTTGCCCCGCTTGCAGCGCCGGCGCAAAGCGGCAAGCCTGGACTTGCCGTGTCCGAACGCAAGCCGGGCGGCGCGCTGCCGAATGACTGGAAAAATTTACCGGTCGCCGAAGGCAAGGCCAGGACCGAGTACCAGCTGGTGGCCGATGACGGCAGAACGGTGCTGCGGGCGCAAGCCAATGCCTCCGCGTCGGCGCTGATGCATGCGGGCGACGTGGACCTTTCGCGCACGCCGGTGGTGGCCTGGCGCTGGAAGGCAGACGGCGCGATACCCGGCGCCGACAACCGCGACGGTGCGCGCGAGGATGCGCCGGCGCGGCTGGTGTTCTTCTTCGACGGCGACACCAGCAAGCTCTCGCTGCGCGACCGCGCCGCGATGCAACTGGCAAAAACCGTGGCGGGCGAGGAGCTGCCTTATGCCACGCTGATGTATATCTGGTCGACCAGCGCCGCGCCCGGCAGCGTCATCCCGAATCCGCATACCGGCCGCGTGCAGATGATCGTGGTATCCGGCGCCGACGATGCCGGCAAATGGAAGAACCTGCGGCGCAATCTGGCGCGGGACTATGAACGCGTCTTCCACGAGCCGCCGGGACCGCTCAAGGCGTACGGCATCATGACGGACACCGACAACACCCACGCCGCCAGCGGCGCCTGGTATGGCGATATCCGCTTCCTGCCGGGCACCGCGGCAAAGGACTAGACCGGGGCGGGATGCTGTCCAAGGCTCCAACGCAGCGCAGCCGCGACCTCGGCCATCAGTGCGACATCGTCCGTCATGGCGTGTCCGGCGGACAGCAACGCCTCGCGCACGCTGACCACCTTGCCAGCGTCATAACGCCGCTCGCTGCCGATGGCGGCCTCGAAGGCATTGGCGCGGGCATTGATTTGCACAGGGTCGGCGCTGACCAGCAGCACCGCATGGGCCAGCACCAGGTGGCGCTGGCCATCGGCCGCCTGCGTCGCCGCCGGCGCACGCCGCCAGTACTGGGCGGTGCCGGCGATCTTGCGGGCGGTTTCGGGCGGGCCCCAGGCGAGGTTGTAGCGGCCGTCGCAAAAGGAGCCGGCCACCGCCTGCCAGTGGGTCTCGATGCCGAGCGTTCGCAGCGCGCCGCCGATCACCGCGCACAGATGGAGGTAGACCGCCTCGCTAAGCGCGCCCGGGGGCTGGCCGACCGGATAGGCCAGGCTCAGGTTGAGAATGCCGGGCCACTGCGGCACCAGGCCGCCGCCGGACATGCGCAGGAACACGGGGCAACCCTGTTGCGCGAAATCGGCGCGCGCAGTCTCCAGCGCCGCATGGCGCAGATAGGTGCGCGGCACCACCAGCGACAGCGGTGCCTCCCACAACCGTGCCACCTGCCGGCCCTGCGCCGCGAGTTCGAGCAGCGCCAGTTCTTCCTGCAGCGGGTCGCTGCCCGCGTGGGCCGGAGCGACGGGATCGACAAGTTCAAACGGCATCGGTTGGGAACTGCCCCGGGAGTGGCAATGCGCCGAGTCTAGCAACCCTAGGCGTTGAGCGCATCGAAATACGCCAGCGCCTTGGCCGCGTACATCGCGCCGGGGCCGCCTCCCATCTCGATATTGACGGCCAGCACTTCGGCCAGTTGCTCGCGGCTCGCGCGATGGCGCAGTGCCTGGCTGGTGTGGAACAGCACGCAGTCGTCGCAGCCCTTCTGCACGGCGAGTGCGACCGCCACCAGTTCCTTGAGTTCGGCAGGCAGGCTGCCCTGTTGCGTGGCGGCCTTCATCACGCCCTGGAAGGCGCTCATCGTGCCGGGCTGGGCCTGGCCGAGCGCGCCGAATTGCTTGTTGATCTCCGCCAGGCGGGTCTTCAGGTCTGTGGTCATGGGAAATTTTCCGTTAGTGGATCGGCCAAGCTGGCATCGGCCGCGCGGACGACGCATGGTGGCGCCGTCCGCAGGCGGCATCAGCCGGCCAGGTGGGTCTTCAGCAGCGCATTGAAGTCGTTGGCCTTCTCCATCTGGCTCATGTGGCCGGCGTCGGGAAAGACCTTGACGCTGGCACCCGGCGGCGCGGCTTCGGCATGGTGGGCGGGGATGATGCGGTCCTGGCCGCCCCACACCACCAGCACGCGCTTGCCGCTGTCGGCCAGACGCGGGCCTGGTTGCTCGCTCTGGCGGCCGCCGCCGAACAGGCCCTGCCCCAGCGCGGTCAGGGCCTCGTCGATGCCATCGAGCCGCTTGTAGCGCAACAGGTCGTCCAGCATCTGCCGGCTCACCAGACCCGGGTCGGCAAACAGCAGTTCGACCACGGGCTTGAGTTCGCGCCGCGACTGCGCCTTGACGAAGCCATCGGTGTAGTCGCTGTTGACGGCCTCGCCGAAGCCCACCGGCGACACCAGCGCCACCGACAGCACCCGCTGCGGCGCATCCACCGCCAGCTGCGCGGCCACGCCGCCGCCCATCGAATGACCGACCAGATGCGCCGCCTCGATCCCGGCCTCGTCCATGAAGCGCGCTACAAAGCCGGCCATCTGCGCCAGCGTCGTGCCCGCGAGCCGCGGCGACGACTGTCCGTGGCCGGGCAGGTCGAGCGCCACCACGGTATACGCATCGGCCAGGGGCTCGAGGTTGAACAGCCAGTTGTCCAGGTCACCGCCAAAGCCGTGGATGAAGAGCACGGTCTGGGCGCCGTCGCCCTTGCGGGCATAGCGGACCCGGATGCCGTCGACCTCGGCGAACTGGTACGCGGCGGCGGCATCCTCGTCGCCGCTGTCGTCCGCCGGCGTTTCATAAGCCGCCACGTATTCATCGATCTGCGCATCGCTCACCTCCGCAGGGGCCAGCACGCCAAGCAGCGCCTTGACCGGCAGCACGTCGCCGGCCTGCGCCACCTTGCGGCGCAGCGTGCCCGCGTCGGGCGCCTCCACCGCATTGGCGATCTTGTCGGTTTCCACATCGAGGATCGGCATGCCCACGGTGATCTCGGTGCCTTCGTCGACCAGCCAGGCATTGACGGTGCCCTCCTTCATCGACAGGCCCCACTTGGGCATCACGATCGGGGTAATTGCAGGCGTGGCCATCAGTGCTTGCCTCCCTTCACGGTCTTGCGCGCGGCATTGACGATCTGTGCCGCGCTGGGGATGTACAGGTCTTCCAGCGTGGGCGAGAACGGCACCGGCGTGTGCGGCGGGCATACCATCTCGATGCCGGCCTTGAGCGCGCCGAAGGCCTGCTGCGCAACCTGCGCGGAGATATCGGTGGCGATATTGCAGCGCGGGCTGGCCTCGTCCACCACCACCAGGCGGCCGGTGTTCTCGACCGACTCCAGCACCGTGTCCATGTCCAGCGGCGACAGCGTGCGCAGGTCGACGATATCGGCCTCGATCCCTTCCTTGGCCAGCGTCGCCGCCGCTTCCAGCGCGCGATGCACCATCAGCCCGTAGGTGACGATCGACACGTCCTTGCCGTCGCGCACGATATTGGCCTCGCCGAACGGGATGGCATAGGCGCCTTCGGGGACGTCGCCTTCCAGGCCATAGAGGTTCTTGTGCTCGCAGAAGATCACCGGGTCGTTGTCGCGGATCGCCTGGATCAGCAGGCCCTTGGTGTCGTATGGCGTGGACGGGCACACCACCTTCAGGCCGGGGATGTGCGTGAACAGCGGCGTCAGCATCTGGCTGTGCTGCGCGGCGGCGCGGAAGCCCGCGCCGACCATGGCGCGGATCACCACCGGGGTCTCGGCCTTGCCGCCGAACATGTAGCGGAACTTGGCGGCCTGGTTGAAGATCTGGTCGAAGCAAACGCCCATGAAGTCGATGAACATCAGCTCCGCGATCGGGCGCATGCCGCACGCCGCGGCGCCGATCGCGGCGCCCACGTAGGCGGATTCGGACAAGGGCGTATCCAGCAGCCGGTCGCCGTGCTTGGCATACAGGCCCTTGGTCACGCCAAGCACGCCGCCCCACGCGTCCTTCTCGCCGTCCGCGCCGGCGCCGCCGACGATGTCCTCGCCCAGCATGATGACGCTGGGGTCGCGGGTCATTTCCTGGTCGATCGCCTCGTTGATCGCCAGCTTGATGCTCAGTTTGCGAGCCATGTCTGTCTCCTGGTAATTGGTTTGCGCGTGGCGGATCAGTAGCTGACGTAGACGTCGGTCAGCAGGTCTTCGGGTCCCGGCTGCGGCGCTGCCTTGGCTTCCTGCACGGCGTGCTCGATCAGCGCGGCGACTTCGCGGTCGATCGCGTCGAGCTCTTCGCGCGCGACCACGCCGGCCTGAGTCACGGTGCGGCCAAACAGCTTCAGGCAATCCTTGTTGGCGCGGATGTCGTCAAGTTCGCCGGCGGCGCGGTAGGTCTGCGCATCGCCTTCGAAGTGGCCGTAGAAGCGGACCATCTTGCATTCGAGCAGCGACGGCCCGCCACCCTCGCGCGCGCGGCGGATGACTTCGCCGGCGGCTTCGTGGACCGCGAAGAAGTCGGTGCCGTCGACGGTCACGCCCGGGATGCCGAAGCCCGCGGCGCGGTCGACGTAGCTGTCTACCGCGGTGCCGTAGTCGCGCGAGGTCGATTCGGCGTAGCCGTTGTTCTCGATCACGAAGATCACCGGCAGGTTCCATACCGCGGCCAGGTTCAGGCTTTCGAGGAAGGTGCCCTGGTTGGAAGCGCCGTCGCCGCAGAAGGTAATGCCGACCTCGCCCTTGCCGCGGAACTTCGCCGCCAGCGCGGCGCCGCAGATCAGCGGCGCGCCCGCGCCCAGGATGCCGTTGGCGCCCATCATGCCCTTGGACAGGTCGGCGATATGCATCGAGCCGCCCTTGCCGTTGCACGAGCCGCCTTTCTTGCCGTAAATCTCCTTCATCATCGCCACCGGGTCGACGCCCTTGGCAATGCAGTGGCCATGGCCGCGGTGCGTGCTGGCGATGCGGTCGCCGTCGTGCAGGTGGTGCAGGATGCCGACACCCGCGGCTTCCTCGCCCGCATACAGGTGGACGAAGCCCGGGATGTCGCCGCGCGCGAAGTCCACGTGCAGGCGTTCCTCGAAATCGCGGATGGTGCGCATCTTCCGGTACACCGTCAGCAGCGTCTCCTTGTCGAGCGGCAGCGCGGCAGGATCGTGTGAGGCTCTGGCTGTCATGTCTGTCTCCTTCGTTTTCAGGTGTTGCACTTCAAGAAAATCGGGGCATGCGCGGCCGGGCGTGCTCAGGCCATGGCGTGCTGCGGCACGCTGCGCATCAGGTGGTGGCGCGCCGCGTGGCGCATGCACGCGGCGACGTCGATGCTGCGAAAGGCGTGGTCGTGCAGCGTGACGGTGACTTCGTCGTCCGGGCCGAAGGTCAGCTCGCGCTCGCCGTCCAGCGCGACGACGCCGCTGCGCTGGCGCACGCGATGCGGGCGGCCGTGCGCGAGGCGCTGCCAGCCGGCAATGGGCACGGTGCACATCAGGCCGGGCGCAATCGGCGCCCTCAGTTCGAACTCGCCCGCGCCCGGCGCGGCCAGTTCGATCGCCAGGCCACCGGCTTCACGCCGTCCCACCGGCTCGAGCAAACCGGCGATCGACGACAGCCCGATCGCCTCGGGATCGGCAAACGACACGTAGACCGCGGCCAGCGTGTCGGTCTTCCACAGCGCGCGCGCGCCGATGAAGTGTTCGTGCGAGATCACCGCATCGACCAGCGCGATGTCGCGGCGGAAGTTGCCATTGCCGTCGCGGATGACGATGTCCAGGCGCTTGTTCGACGCCAGCGCCTGGCTGGCGGGAATGCGACCGGTGGCATAGAGGCCGGTGGCGAGCCCGGTGACGGTGGGCTCGCGCATCTCGGGGTAGGCATTGTTGGTGCCGGTCGACAGTCCCGCGATCGGCACCGCGCCGCATTCGCGCACCACGGCGCGGTGGGTGCCGTCGCCGCCCAGCACGATGATGGCGGCAACGCCGGCATCGGCCATGCAGCGCGCGGCATGCAGCGTGTCGTCGACGCGCGAGGCCACCGGCATGTCGAGATACGCGACCTCGGGAAGGCTCGAGTCCGGGCCCTGGCGGTGCGCCAGGTGCCGCGCCAGCATGACGCGCAGGCCCTCGCGGTCGGGCATCATCAGCACGCGCCGCACGCCGCAGGACGACAGCGCGGCCAGCAGGCGCAGCACGATATTGACGCGGTCAGCCAGCTGCAGGCTGTTGGCGTTGGCGATCACGCGGCGGATGTCGCGCGCCGAAACCGGATTGGCGATGATGCCGACCAGCGGCGCATCGGCGAACCTTGGCTGCCCCATTGCCTGTCTCCTGTGTTGTCGTTGTGGTGACAGGCGACTTTGCAATGGCTGTGCCAGTGGCCGGATGGCATCGCGAAGGCACAAGGCGGGCGGTTGCGGGGCCCTGGCTTCAGGGATAACCCGCAAAAATCGCTGCCGCTTGCGCCGGGCGAGCGGCCTGGGGGCCGTCAGGGCGAGACAGGTGTCACAGTGCAGGTGTACGGAGTGGACACGCGTAACGTCTTATCACCGGCGTCGCCGCACGCCCTGGCGAAGCCGACTGGAAGACAAGTCAGGAAGACGAGAAGGCGCGAACGCCTTCGCAGAAACGGGTACGGTGGCGGGATGCTACGCCTGCCCCCCGCCGTCGCGCCGGTTAGGCGACTGGATGCCGTAGCGCTCCATGCGCCGGTACAGCGTCATGCGGCTGATGCCGATCTGGCGCGCGACCGCGCTCAGGTTCCAGCCCGAGGCGCGCAGGTACTGCATCAGCAGCATGCCCTCGGGGGGCAGCTGGTGCGGGTCGAACGACGCGGCGGTATCGTGGTCCGGGGCGCGATCGGCCGGTTCCGGCTGGGCCGATACGGCAGCCGGTTCTGCAGCCGGTTCGGCGGTGCCTGCGACGGCATCGGGCAGGTCGTGCACATCGATATAGCCGCCGCTGCAGATCGCGCGCGCGTACTCCAGCACGTTGCGCAGTTCGCGCAGGTTGCCCGGCCAGCGGTGGCGGCGCAGCCGCTCGCTCGCTGCCGGCGACAGCGTCACCGGTTCGCCCGCGCCCTCCTGCAGCAGCTTGCGCACCAGCCAGTCCAGGTCGGTGCGGGCGCGCAGCGGCGGCAGTTCGAAGCGCGCGCCGTTGAGGCGGTAGTAAAGGTCCTCGCGGAAGCGGCCCTCGGCCACCAGCTGTTCCAGGCGATGGTGCGTGGCCGAAATCACGCGCAGGCGTACCGGCACCGGGCGCGCGGCGCCCACCGGCAGCACTTCGCCCTCGGCCAGCACACGCAGCAGCCGCGACTGCAGCTCGCGCGGCATGTCGCCGATTTCGTCCAGGAACAGCGTGCCGCCGTCGGCCTCCTGGATCAGCCCGCGCTTGCCGCGCGAGCCGGCGCCGGAGAAGCTGTTGGGCAGGTGGCCGAACAGCTCGCTCTCGATCAGCGTCTCGGGAATCGCCGCACAGTTGACCGCGACAAAGGGCCCGGCACGGCGCGCGCTGGCCTGGTGCAGCGCCTTGGCGAAGAACTCCTTGCCGCTGCCGGTTTCCCCCTGGATCAGCAGGTGGATCGGTGAATCGACCAGGCGCGCGGCGCGCTCCAGCTGCTGCGCCAGCGCGGCGTCGCCACCGCTGAGCGCCGCCAGCGGCGCCGGCATCGCCACCTGCGCCGGTGCCGCTGGCGCTTGCCAGCCCAGCGCGGGCGGCATCACGCTCAGGTACAGCAGGCCGCCGCTGCGGTTGAGCGCGACCAGGCGCTGCTCGCTGGGACGCGAGTAGACGTAACGGCCCAGGTCTTCGAGCCGGGCGTCGAACAAGGTCTCGAATGGCTGCCCGAGCACGGTCGCGCCCGGCATGCCGGCCAGTTCGGTCTCCAGCATCAGGCGGGCGCGATGGTTGTGGCCGACGATGCGGCCGGCATCGTCCAGCGCCAGCAGGTATTCCGGGTTGACGTCGACGAACTCGGGCGCGACGTTCAGCTTCAGGATCCAGTCGCGCCGGTGCGCGCGCAGGAAGTTGGCGTTCTCGATATGCGCGGCGTAGATGCGCACCATCTGCAGCGCCAGGCCCTGGCTGTCCTTGGCCTGCGGCGAGACCAGCGCCGAGATGTCGAGGATGGCGTGCAGCTTGCCATGCGTATCGAACAGCGGCGCCGCGGTGCAGGTCAGCGGGATATGGGTGGCATCGAAATGGTCGGCCTGGTGCACGGTCAGCGCCTGCCCGGTGACCAGCGCGGTGCCGACCGCGCAGGTGCCCGCGCCGCTCTCGCTCCATTCCGCGCCAAGGTAGAGGCCGGCGTGGCGCAGCGCGGCATCGCTGTGGGTATCGCCGATATAGTCGACCGTGACGCCCTGCGCATCGGTCAGCAGCACCACGTAGCCCAGCGCCGCCACCTGCGCGTGCAGGCTCTGCAGGCCGTGGCGGGCGATGCGGGCGAAGTCGTCGATGCGTTCCTGGTGTTCGCGCAGGCGCGTCTGCGGCAGGATGCGCGCCTCCTGCATGCGCGAGGGATCGAGCCCGTACTGGTGCACGCAGCGCCGCCATGAATTCTGGATGATCGCGTCATGCGCGATGCGCTCCGCGAGCAGGGCTGGCGGGGATAGGTAGGCAGTGGCCTGGACCACCGTCTCGATGTGCTCGCGTTGCCGCAGGTCCATCGCTGTCTCCTGTCGTCGCTGCCCTCGGCCCCGGGATTTTGCTTGGGGGCGGCGGATCGGGCGGACTATGCGGGCGCGTGCCTGGCTGGCCACGCCTCTGTCTGGTGTCGGCCTTCTAATGTATCCGAGCGCCTCGGCGCTATGCAAACCAGAACTGGGAGGAAATGAAAGACAGCGGCCGGCGCACGCCACAAGTGCGGCGTGCGTCATACCGAAAACGGCTCAGAGCGCGGCGTTGGCCTTGAGGTGGCGCGCGGCAGCGGCGGCGATCTCGAACGATCGCAGCCGTGCCTGGTGGTCGAAGATCTGGCCGGTGATCATCAGCTCGTCCGGGCGCAGGTCATCGACAAAGCGCTGCATGCCGGCACGCACGGCCTCCGGGTCGCCCACCACCGAACAGGCCAGCGAGCGCCGGATATGGTCGGCCTCGCTTTCGTTCCACAGCGCTTCGATATCGTCGACCGGCGGGCGCAGCTGCCCCGGCGTGCCGCGCACCAGCGCCAGGAACTGCTGCTGCAGCGAGCTGAACAGCCGGCGCGCCTGGTCTCCGGTATCGGCCGCGAACACATTGAGGCCCAGCATCACGTAGGGCCGGTCCAGGGTTTCCGACGGGCGGAAGGTGCGCCGGTACAGGTCCAGCGCCTGGCGCATGAAGCCCGGCGCAAAGTGCGAGGCGAAGGCGAACGGCAATCCCATCGCCGCGGCCAGCTGCGCGCTGAACAAGCTCGAGCCCAGCAGCCAGATCGGCACCTTCAGCCCGGCGCCGGGCACCGCGCGCAGGCGCTGGCCCGGGCGCACGTCGTCGAAGTAGGCCTGCAGCTCTTCCACGTCCTGCGGGAAGGTGTCGGCACTGTCGCTGGCCAGATGGCGGCGCAGCGCGCGCGCGGTGGCCTGGTCGGTGCCGGGCGCGCGGCCCAGGCCCAGGTCGATGCGGCCCGGATAGAGCGAGGCCAGCGTGCCGAACTGCTCGGCGATCACCAGCGGCGAATGGTTGGGCAGCATCACGCCGCCCGAGCCCACGCGGATGCGCTGCGTGCCGTTGGCGACATAGCCGATCAGCACCGCGGTGGCGGCGCTGGCGATGCCGGGCATGTTGTGGTGCTCGGCCAGCCAGTAGCGGTGGTAGCCCAGCTGCTCGGCATGGCGCGCCAGGTCGAGCGAGTTGCGCATGGCCTGGCCGGCATCGCTGCCTTGCGGGATGGGGGCGAGGTCGAGCACCGAATAGGCGATGCCGTTGCCGGCGGGGAGAGAGTCGCGGTTCATGTCGTGGTCGGGCGGGCGGCGCACGCCACACGGGCGCCGTCCGCTGCAATGCGGATGGTTCGCTATGGTAGTGAGCCTGCGCCGATCGTGCTGGCGGCGGCGTTGCGGCCCTGCGGGCGGCGTGGGTATCCCGGAACGGCGGCACGACGGCGGCAGGACGGCGGCATAACGGCGGCAAGGCGCAGTCCGCGCAAGCATTGAGCCGCGCGCCGCTTGCCCTTACCATTCAGCCCGATGCGAAGGAACGATCGATGACTCTCAAGACACTGGACGGCGCGCTGGCCCTGCTGACCCACTTCACCGTGCGCCAGCCCACCTGGGGCGTGCGCGAGCTGGCCAAGCACAGCGGCGTACATTACGCCGTGGTGCACCGCGTGCTGGCGACGTTCGCCGCCAACGGCTTCCTGGTGCAGGACGCGGCCACCGGCAAGTACTCGCTGGGGCTGCGGCTGTTCGAGCTGGGACAGGTGGTGCGCAAGAGCTTCTCGCCCGACGAAATCGTGCGCCCGGTGCTGGAGAAGCTGGCCGCGCAAAGCGGCGAGACCGTGTTCCTGTCGTGGCTCGACGGCCATGAGGGCCTGTGCGTGGGGCTGGTGCACAGTCAGCACCAGTTGCGCTTTTCGATCGAGCTGGGCGAGCGCTTTCCGCTCTATGCCGGCGCGCATGCCAAGGCCATGCTGGCGTTCCAGGACGAGGCCTTCCGCGACGAGGTCTACCGCCAGGGCGTGGCGCGCATGGGTCCGCATACCACGCTGGAACGCGAGCGCATCGAGCAGCAGCTGGCCGAAGTGCGCGAGCGCGGCTGGGCGCATACGCGCGAGGAAGCCGCGGCCAGCGTCGCCGGCCTGGCCTTGCCGCTGTGGTCGCGCGACCGCAGCGCGGTGGTGGGTTCGGTCGCCATCGCCGGGCCGCAGCAGCGGCTGGACGATGCTGCCGTGCCGCGGCTGCTGGAAGCGCTGCGCGAAGCCAGCGGCCGGCTGGAAGACGTGATCGGCTTCGTGCGCTGAGGTCAGCAGCAGCGCGATCACGCCAGCAGCGCCTTGCCCACTTCACCGCCCAGCACGCGCTTGCCAAGCGCGTGTCCCAGGGCCCGGTAGCTTTCCCATTGCGCCTCGTCGAAGAACTGGTCGCCGGTGCCCTCGTGCGGGAAGGCCGGGTGCGTGGCGCCATAGTGCCGCACGTCGGCCGGCGCCCATGACACCAGCCGCGGCTTGATCAGCACGATGCGGCAGACGCGCGCGCGCGGCGCCGCGCAGGCCGGGTCGGTGCGGAACACGTCGAGCAGCACCGCGCATTTGTCGGCGGCGCCGGCGCTGGCGGGCTGACCCGGCACGAAATCGTCCGGCACGCCAAAGACGCGGCTCAGCACCGGATGCGTGGTGGCGGCCTCGGTATCGACGACGATCTCCAGGCCATGGTCGATGCGCGCGAGGCGGATCAGGTTGGCCAGGTCGCCGAAGCGATAGTCGGGATCGGCCCCGCAGTCGCACAGCACGATCAGGCCAACGTCCCGGCCCGGACGCAGCAGCTCGTAGACACCGGTGTTGTCGAAATGGCCGCCGTCCGACAGGTACTGCCAGCCGCGCCGCGTGCCATGGAAGCGCGCGCTCAGCTCGCATCCCAGGTAATACTGCGTGCGGAAGATGCCGGCGGCCAGCCATGGGTGCGTGGCGCGTTCGGGGTGGCGCCAGCGCTCGCCCTCGCGCCCGCCGCGGCGCGCGTAGCGGGCCGGGAACGACGGCCACCACGTGCCGAGCCGCAGGTTGGCCAGGCCAAGCAGCAGCGATGTGCCGAGCGTGGTGGCGCGGCCCAGCCCGGTGGACACCGCCGCGCCCGAGATCGCGATCCAGTCGCCCACCGTCAGCGCTTGCGCCAGCTTGCCCGACGACGGCCATGACGCATCCGGGCAGCACTGCCAGCCATCGACGGTGAAGCGCGCATAGGCGTCCGGCGCGATCGCGCCTGCTGCGCCCGGCTGCGGCAGGCCGGCACCGGGTGCCAGGCACAGCGGCTTGCCTTTGCGGTCACGCTGGACCAGTTGCTCGGCCGGATCGACGGTCAGGTTCAGCGTCACGTTGATCAGGTGCAGCGGCGCCAGCACGTGCGGATCGTAGTAAGCGTTGAGGCTGAGCTGGTCGCCCGGCACGGGCTCGGCCACGCTGAAGCGCGCGCGCCGGCGCCGGTCCGCCGCCGGATCGGGATCGGGCGCGGCAAAGCGCTCGCCGTTGGACGCGCCGAGGTAGGCGCGCGTGAGGCGCGCCGCGTAGAAGGGTTGCAGCGTGGACAGGTTCAGGAAGCCGGTAAAGCGGCCGGCGACCAGTGCCAGCACCAGCGCCACGGCCGTCAGCGTGGCCAGCGCCGGCCCGGTGTAGGCGGTGCCATACACCAGCCAGTCGACCGGCTCGCGGCCATTCCAGCGCACCCACAGCACCAGCCACGACCACAGCACGTACAGCAGCAGCGCCAGCACCGCCGCGGCCGCCCCGGCCAGCAGCGAGACCGGCAGGCGTGCCCACAGTGCGCGCCAGGCAGTACCGGCGCTGCCCTTGCGGCCTTCGTCGAGCCGGCGCGCGCCGTAGCGCACCAGCCAGACCAGCACGCCCAGCGCGCTCGCCGGCAGCGCCACGCCCCACGGATGGCCGGCGGCCTGGGCATACAGGTAGGTGGTGCGCGCGACGGTATCGGCCACGCCCAGTGCCGCCAGCCACAGCGTCAGCGTGACCGCCGTGCGCAGCGCACGCGTGGCCCGCACGCGATAGCCGGACACGGTGCGCGGCTCGCCCTGCAGCATCACCAGGCAGGCCAGCACGCCAAGCCAGGTCAGCACGCCCAGCGCGGCAAAGAGCTGCGCTGGCAGCGGCTGCGCACCGATCCGCTCGGACCAGTACGCGGCAGCGAGCAACAGCAGTCCCAGCAGCGTGGCCACCATCGGCGCGGGGCTGAAGAAGCGCCCCGGCGCCTGCGGCTCGCTGGCGCGCGGATAGACCAGCCAGTACGCCAGCCCGGGCGGCACCGCGCCGAGCACCACCGTGACCAGCGGCAGCCACAGCAACGGGCTCCACCAGATCGCGCATTCGCCCTGGTTGAAGGCCTGCCGTGCATCGTGGAGCAGGTCCATCTCATAGCGTCCGAAGCCGTACCAGGCGCCCGCCGCGCCGTGCAGCAGCAGCGCCAGCAGCGACAGCAACACCAGCAGCGCGCTGCCGATCACGTAGTGCATCGCCAGCCAGTTGCGCGCCACCAGCGCGGCGGCATAGAGGTTGTCGCCCGCGCCGGTGGGCGACAGGTAGCGGCCGTTCTCGCGCAGCCACGCGACCGCGCCCCGGCCGGGATCGGCGGCATAGGAGACCGAGGTGTGGATGCGCCCCGGCGGCTCGCATTGCAGCGTGTGGTACGCCTCGGCCGCGGCCTGGACCGGGCCGGTGCCGCGGCGCAGGCGACCGGGCACGAACAGGCTGACGAAGAAGGCGCCGAGGTAGCCGCCGCCGCTGACGGTCGACAGGTAATCGAACTGGGCCAGCAGCGAAGCCAGCCCGGGAACGGTCTGCGCCGCGGCGGCCGCGCTCGCTGCGGGCGTCTGGGGCGTCTGGGGCGTCTGGGGCGTCTGGGGCGCGTCGCCGGGCGGCGTCGCGGCGGTCGTGTTTGCCGGCATGTCGGTGCCGGCCAGCGCCTGCATCACGCCCAGGCAGAAGGTGGCGCTGCGGATGCCGCCACCGGACAGCGCCAGCGCCCAGTTGCGCTGGCCCTCATGCGTGCGCGGCGCAATGCCGAGCAGGCGGCGCCGGTGCGCGATGCGGGCCGCTTCGTCGCCGAAACCGTGGTCTACCGCAGCCATGGGCGCCTCCCGTAGCAGTCGGCCTGCGCCAAGTATAGGCAACGGCGCATGGACGATATTCGCCGGATCGGGAGGACGACTGCGCGTTAACCCTGATTGTTGCCGGTGACAGCGAGGCCTAGCATTTCTCTGTATCAGAGACGTTGTCTCTTAAATAGAGACAACAGCAATTCGAAGTTCAGCTCGGCAATGCTCAAGACCCTGGACGGCGCGCTGGCGCTGTTGACCCACTTCACCGTGCGCCAGCCCAGTTGGGGCGTGCGCGACCTGGCCCGCCACAGCGGCGTCCACCATGCCGTGGTGCACCGCGTGCTGGCGACCTTTGCCGCCAACGGCTTCCTGGTGCAGGACGCGCAGGGACGCTACGCGCTCGGGCTGCGCTGGTTCGAACTGGGACAGGTCACGCGCAAGACCTTTTCACCGGCCGAGGTGGTGCAGCCCGCGCTCGAGGCGCTGGCGCGGGAATGCGGTGAAACCGTGTTCCTGTCGTGGCTGGACGGTGACCACGGCCTGTGCACGGACATCGCGCACAGCCAACACCAGTTGCGCTTTTCGATCGAGGTGGGCCAACGCTTCGCCCTCGACGCGGGCGCGCATGCCAAGGCCATGCTGGCGTTCCAGCCGGAACCGTTCCGGCGCCGGCTTGGCGGCGAAGCGCCGGGGCTGGAAGCGCGCCTGGCGCAGGTCCGCGCCGATGGCTGGGCCTACACCTGCGAGGAATCCGCGGCCACGGTTGCCGGGCTGGCGCTGCCGCTGTTCCAGCGCGACAGCCAGGCGGTGGTGGGGTCGCTGGCCATCGCCGGTCCGCTGCAGCGGCTGACGCCGGACGCGGCGCCGCGCTGGCTGCAGGCGCTGCGCACGGCGCGCAGCACCATCGGCCCGGTGGCCGGTTTCATGCGCTGAGCGCGCGCCAGGCATCACATACAACAGACAAAACCAGACAACACTACGGGGAGCGGTGGAAGACATGACCATGCCAACACAATTGAACGCGCCGATGGCGGCGCAGCCCGCGACACGGACGCGCTTCATGGAGCCCTTGCTGCTGCTGGTCTCAGTGGGGCTGTCCGTGTTCGGCGCCATGATCGGCATGCAGCTGATCGTGTCGCTGGGGATCTCGGCCAATACCTCGATCATCGGCGCGCTGATCGCGATCGTGTTCTCGCGCATCCCGCTCGAGGTCACGCGGCGCTTCCGCGTGCTGGAGCGGCAGAACCTGGTGCAGACCGCGATCTCGTCGGCCACCTTCGGCGCCGCCAACTCGCTGATGATCCCGATCGGCGTGCCATACGCGATGGGAATGCCCGAGCTGGCCACGCCGATGCTGATCGGCGCGGTGATCGCCATGTTCGTCGACGGCGCGATGCTGTACTTCCTGTTCGGCAGCAAGATCTTCCCGGCCACCGGCACCTGGCCGGCCGGCATCGCCACCGCCGAGGCGATCTGGGCCGGCGACCGCGGCGGGCGCAAGGCCGCCTTCCTGGGCCTGGGCATTGCCGTGGGCGTGGGCGGTGCATGGCTGGGCGTGCCGATGTCCGCGTTCGGCGCGGCCTTCCTGGGCAACCTGGCGGCGCTGACCATGTTCGGCATCGGCCTGCTGGTGCGCGGATATTCGGTGGCGCTGACCGGCATCGATATCGCCAAGGCGTATATCCCGCACGGGCTGATGATCGGCGCGGGCATCGTCGCGCTGTTCCAGGTAGCGCATGAAATCCGCCGCGCGCGCCACGCCCCGGCGGCCGACGCGGGCACCATTGAAGTCCCGGCCGCGCGCGCCAGCCGCATCCTGTCGGGCGGCTTCCTGATCTACCTGGCGATCGCGCTGCTGATCTCGGTGCTGGCCGGGCATATCTCGGACATGTCGCTGGGCATGCTGGTGCTGTTCGTGCTGTACGCCGCCTTTGCCGCCTACGTGCACGAGCTGATCGTCGGCATCGCGGCGATGCATTCGGGCTGGTTCCCGGCCTTCGCGGTGGCGCTGATCACGCTGACCATCGGCATCCTGATCGGCTTTCCGCCGACCGCGCTGGCGGTGCTGGTGGGCTTTTCGGCCGCGACCGGTCCGGCGTTCGCCGACATGGGCTACGACCTCAAGACCGGCTACCTGCTGCGCGGCGAAGGCCGCGACATGGAGGCCGAGCTGGCCGGGCGCAAGCAGCAGTTCCTGGCCGCGATGATCGGCTTCGCGGTGGCCGCGGTGGTGGTGCTGGTGTTCCACGGCAGCTTCTTCGCGCAGGGCCTGATCCCGCCGGTGGACCGCGTCTACGCGGCGTCGATCAAGGCGGGCTCGTCGGCCGAGATCGCGCGCAACCTGATGATCTGGGCCGTTCCCGGCGCGCTGCTGCAGTGGCTCGGCGGCTCCAAGCGCCAGCTCGGCATCCTGCTTTCCACCGGCATGCTGATTGCCTCGCCGCTGGCCGGCTGGGCGGTGCTGGCAGGCCTGGCGATCCGCTTCGTGCTGCAGCGCCTGCGCGGCGACAGGCACGTGGCGGAGATGAGCGCCTTCGCCGGCGGCGTGATCGCGGGCGACGCCCTGTTCAGCTTCTTCGGTTCGGTCACCAAGCTGAAGAAGTAAGCCCTACCTGCGGGCGCATCCGCTGCGCCCCTCTGTCATTTCCCGAGACGTTCCATGGATATAAAGGCAATCCGCGCCGACACCCCGCTGACGGCGTCCACCATCTATCTCGACACCGCGGCGGCCTCGATCCCGCCCGACGCCGTGCTCGACACCGTGCGCAGCTATCTGCTCGACACCGGTCACGTCGGCATCTACCTGCCGGCGTTCCGCAAAGCGACCTATGCGCGCGTCGAAGCCGTGCGCACCACGCTGGCCGCATGGCTGAACTGCGCGGCTGACGAACTCGCCTTCACCAAGAACGCCACCGAGAGCATCTCGATCGTGGCGCGCGGCATCGCCTGGCAAGCCGGCGATGAAGTGCTGGTGGCCGACACCGAGATGCTGAGCAACCTGCTGCCATGGCGCCGCCTGGAGCAATCGCACGGCATCGTGGTGAAGATGGTGGCGGCCAACGGCGAAGGGCTGCTGTCGCCAGAGGCGTTCGCGGCCGCGATCACGCCTCGCACGCGCCTGCTGACCTTCTCGCACCTGCCCAATTCCACCGGCGCGGTGCAGCCCGCCGCGCAGATCTGCGCGGTGGCGCGCCAGCATGGCGTGCTGTCGCTGGTCAACGGCGCGCAGAGCGTGGGCATGCTGCGCTCGGACGTGGCCGAACTGGGCTGTGATTTCCTCGCCGGCTGCGGCCGCAAGGCGCTGCGCGCGACCGAAGGCTCCGGCTTCCTGTATGTGCGCCGCGAGCGGATCGCGCAGATCGAACCGATGCTGGTGGGCTGGTGGAACGGTGCCTATGACCGCGCCACCGGCGCGCTGTCGCTGGTGCCGGGCGCGAAGCGCTTCGAAGCGGGCTGCCCGATCGTGCCGGCCATCCTGGGCCTGGGCACCGCCATCGACTACGCCGCCGCGATAGGCATCGACGCCATCGAAGCGCGCGTGCGCGACCTGACCGAGTATGCGGTGGCCAGGCTGTCGTCGATCCCCGGCTTCGAGCTGTACGGCCCGGCCGACGTGGCCCACCGCATCGGCATCGTGCCGTTCAACGTGCGCGGCATCGACCCGGCCCGCATCGTCGCCGCGCTGGAAGCGCAGCAATGCATCATCGAAGCCGGCAACTTCATGGCCGACACCATCCTGGCGCGCTACGGCGTCTCGACCATGGCGCGCGTGTCGCTGCACTACTTCAACACCCATGACGAGATCGACCACGTCGCCGCGCTGGTGCGCGCAGCGATCGCCTGACCCCACACCTGAACCGACGGAACGCAAGACATGACCCAACGCATCCTCCTGATGAGCAGCTCGCGCAAGGACAACCTCGGCTACCTCGAGCACGCCGGCGAGCAGATCCACACGCTGCTGAAGCATGAGCCGCGCAAGGTGCTGTTCGTGCCGTTCGCCGGCGTGACCTTCAGCTTCGATACCTACGAGGGCATGGTGAGGCCGGTGTTCGAAAAGCTGGGCTACGCGCTGGAATCGATCCATCACAGCGCCGATCCGCTGCGCGCCGTGCAGCAGGCAGACGCCATTGCGGTTGGCGGCGGCAACACCTTCGCGCTGCTCAAGCGCCTATACGACGCCGGTATCGTCGACGCGATCCGCGCGAAGGTGCGTGCGGGCACGCCGTACGTGGGCTGGAGCGCCGGCAGCAACGTCGCCTGCCCGACCATCCGAACCACCAACGACATGCCGATCGTGCAGCCGCCGTCGCTGCGCGCGCTGGGCCTGGTGCCGTTCCAGATCAACCCGCACTTCATCAGCGGCAAGCCCGCCGGGCACAACGGCGAAAGCCGCGAAGAGCGGGTGGCGGAGTTCCTGCACATCAATGCGCCGGAACAGGTGTTTGCGCTGCCGGAGGGGTCGGCGTTGTATTCGGATGGCACTACCGGCCTGGTGCTGGGCGAGCGCAATGCGCTGTGGTTCCCGACCGAAGGGCAGGTCGAGACGATTCGCGAGGGCGAGGCGTTCGCACTGTCGAAGATCACCGGGCCGGCGGGCATGCAGGACTGGCCGGGCTTTGCCGTTTGAGCAACGCGTTAAACGCCGAAGCACAAACGGTTGTCTCCCCTCTCCCGCAAGCGGGAGAGGGGAGCGAACCAGCGGGATGAAGGCGTGACTAGCAACTAGCCATTTCCAAAGCCCACCCGGCCACAGCCAATACAAACAAAACCAGCCCCGCGGGCCGCGTTGCGCCGCCCGCGCGGCCCCCCTTTGCCTTCTGGAGGAGAAAACAATATGAGCCCAACCCTTTGCCACGCCGCGCGCCTGGCCTTGCCGATGCTGCTGGCCCTGCCCGCCACCACCATGGCCCAATCCGGCGTCACGCTGTATGGCGTCATCGACACCGCGCTGACATACCAGACCCACTCCAACCCCGCCGGCGACGCGCAGGTCGGCCTGCAGCAGGGCGGCGAAGGCTTCCTGTCCGGCAGCCGCTTAGGCCTGAAGGGTGTGGAGGATCTGGGCGGCGGCGTAAAGGCCGGCTTCGTGCTGGAGAACGGGCTGCTGGCCGATACCGGCCGGCTCGACCAGCAAGGCCAGCTGTTCGGCCGCCAGGCGTACGTGAAGATCGGCAATCAGTGGGGCGAGCTGGCGCTGGGCCGGCAGTACACCACCGCCAACACCATGCTGTATTACGTCGATCCGCTCGGCGTGGGCGCGGCGCCGTCCAATGCGTGGATGGTCTACCTGACCGGCCAGCGCTACGACAATGCCGTCAGCTATACCGGCAATTTCGGCCCGGTGTCGGTGATCGCCGAATACGCGCTGGGAGAGACCGCGGGCAACACCCGCGCGATGTCGTCGATGTCGTTCGGCGTCAAGTACGCGGCCGGCCCGATCACCGCCGTTGGTGACTTCCAGCAGACCCGCGACAGCCAGAGCCGCAACGCCAACCTCTACCTGGCCGGCCTGAAGGCCGCGCTCGGCCGCGCCAGCCTGTTCGCCAACTACATCCACAGCGACCGCGACGCGGGCTTCGACTCGTCGAAGGGCGGCACCGATACGGCCACCATCACCAGCATGTCGACCGCCGCCACGCCCGCCAACCGTGCGGCGATCAGCTCGGTGTTCGGCAGCAGCCGCCACGACGATTTCTTCACGCTGGGCGCGAGCTACGCCGTGACCGGCAACGTCACCCTGACCGGCAGCGTGATGCACAACCGCACCCGCGCCGACAACTTCAGCGGCAATCGCACCACCGCGTATGCGGTGGCCGGCTACGCCTTCAGCAAACGCACCGACGCCTACCTGGCGCTGGCCTATGACCGCGTCCATGGCGACTGGTCGGGCCTGTTCGGCAACAACACCACCAGCTGGACCGGCGGCAGCGGCACGCCGCTGGACGGGCGCGACACGCAGACCACGGTGATGGTCGGCCTGCGCCACCAGTTCTGATCGATTTGTAGAACGCCCTGCCCGCGCCACGCGGGGGGAAACCTTTGGAGAAAGCCATGGCCCTGCAGCAGACGCTGGTCATTCACGAAGCCCTGGACAGCCCGCACGCCAACGGCGCGGTCGTCAGCGAACTGTTCGCGCCGTACGCCGAGGCTGGCGTATCGGTGCAAGTCACCACGGTCAACAACGCGCCGCCGGAGAACACGGCCAACACCACCGACTTCATCACCATCGTGATCCCGGGCCGCGCCGGCAAGCGCGGCGGCGGCAAGGCGCCGACGCTGGGTGTGATCGGCCGCAACGGCGCCATCGGCGCGCGTCCGGAACTGGTGGGGCTGGTGTCCGATGCCGATGGCCCGATCGGCTGCCTGGCGGTGGCGCTCAAGCTGGCGCAGATGAAGGCGCGCGGCGACCACGTGGCGGGCGACGTGATCGTGACCACGCACCTGTCGACCAATGTCTCGATGGTGCCGCACGACCCGGTGCCGTTCATGGGCATGCCGGTGTCGTCCGACACCATGAACGACTACCAGGTGCTGCCGGAAATGGATGCGATCCTGTCGATCGATGCGTCCAAGGGCAACAGCATCGTCAAGCACCGCGGCTTCGCGATCTCGCCGACGGCGATGCAGGGCTATATCCTGCGCGTGGCGCCGGACCTGGTGGCAACCATGGAATCGACCACCGGCTGCCCGGCGGTGACCTTCCCGATCTCGCTGCAGGACATCACGCCGTACCACAACGGCCTGTACCACTTCAACAGCATCATGCAGCCGCACGTAGCCACGCCGGCGCCGGTGGTGGGCGTGGCGGTGACGGCGCAGTCGGTGGTGTCGGGCAGCGCGACCTCGGCCAACCATGAGGTCGACATCGCCGAGGCGGTGCGCTTCTGCGTCGAAGTGTCCAAGCGCTTCGGTGCCGGCAAGTGCCAGTTCTTCAACGCCGCCGAGTGGCAGAAGATCCGCGCGATCTATCCGGACCTGTCGGTGTTCCAGACCGCGGGCCAGCGCTGAAGCCAGCGGCTCAGCGTGCCGTCGCCTGGCCTGGTCCGGGATGGGTGACAGCGGGCGGCACGGTGGCGCCGTGCCGCCGCTTCCATTCGTCGAAGCCCCCGGCCAGCGCCCAGGTCCTGGGATAGCCGGCCACGCGCAGGCGTTCGGCCAGCAGCGCCGCGGACATCTCGTTCGGGCAGGCGCAATAGACCACGATGTCGGCCTCGGCGGGCGCCACGCCGAGCGCGTCGAGGCTGTCGAGCGCGCCCTGCATGTCGAGCACCATCGAGCCGGGAATGCGCTCCATCGGCACGTCGCCATGGGCGCGCACGTCGATCACGACCGGCAGCGCGCCGGCCAGCCGGCGCGATTCCAGCTCATCCACGCTCATGCGCGGCACGCGCCTGGTGATGCGCAGCAGCCGCAGTCGGCGCCACGAGCGCCATGCCAGGAATACCAGGAAGGCCCCCACCACCGCCACCAGCGCCATATGGCCGTAGGTGCTGAAGCCCTCCAGGATCGCATCGATGAAGTCGCTGAACACCACGCCGATCAGCAGGCCGCTGCCGGCCCATACCAGCGCGCCGATCGCGTCGTAGAACAGGAATACCGGCAGCGGCGTGCCGGTCATGCCGGCCATCGCGGTCGACAGCGCGCCGGCCCCCGGCAGCAGCTTGGCGACCACCAGCGAGCGCGGCCCCACGCGCAGGTACAGCGACTGGGTCTGGCGGATGCAGGAATCGGGCGAGATCGATACCTTGCAGATCGTGCGCAGCATCGGCTGGCCCAGCCGGCGCCCGGCGAAGTACCAACCAGTATCGGCAATCAGGCAGGCGACGATGACCGCCGCCAGCACCGCGCCGATCGACGGCCCGGTCTCCTGCACGCCCAGCGCGCCGGCGACGAACAGCATCGGATAGGCCGGCACCGGCAGGCCGGCCTGCTCGACCAGTACGTTCAGGAACACCAGCATCAGCCCGTGGTTTTCCAGCAAGGCCTGTAACTCTCCCACCGCGCTCTCCCCTTTGGTCCAGGACGCCAGTGTGCCAGCCGGCGGTTCGCCGTGGCGCGGAAGCTTTGTATGGTCGATTCAAATTGACTGAGTGGATCAAACGGCATGTGACCTACGTTGTCCTACAACATACGCTGCCGCTGCACCTCGTCCGGGAGTCCGCGGAGACCTAATACCCGCCGGGCGAGGCGCTGCTCCAGGCTCCCGGTTAACCCGGTGTACGTCTGCAGCCTATTGCCTTCGTCATTCTATTGTCGTACGATGACTGATAACTCGACTGACCTGCCACGCCGCAGTCAGCCGCCTCTGCCACCCCGGGCCATCGGCCCGCCCTGGACTGCCGCAATGCTCGCACCCAACGAACTCAAGCAAATCGTCTCCGAAGGCCTGCTGTCCTTCCCCATCACTGACTTCGACGCCCAGGGCGACTTCGCGCCGAAGTCCTACGCCGCGCGCCTCGAGTGGCTGGCGCCCTACGGCGCCACCGCGCTGTTCGCTGCCGGCGGCACCGGCGAGTTCTTCTCGCTGACGCCGCAGGACTACTCCGCCGTGGTCGACACCGCGGTGCGCACCTGCGCCGGCAAGGTGCCGATCCTGGCCGGCGCCGGCGGCCCGACCCGCACCGCCATCGCCTATGCGCAGGAAGCCCAGCGCCTTGGCGCCGCCGGCGTGCTGCTGCTGCCGCACTACCTGACCGAAGCCAGCCAGGACGGCATTGCCGCCCACGTGGAAGAAGTCTGCAAGGCGGTCGACATCGGCGTGATCGTCTACAACCGCGCCAATTCGAAGCTCAACGCCGACCAGCTGGCCCGCCTGGCCGCGCGCTGCCCCAACCTGATCGGCTTCAAGGATGGCGTGGGCGACATCGAGGCCATGGTCAGCATCCGCCGCAAGCTGGGCGACCGCTTCTCCTACCTGGGCGGCCTGCCCACTGCCGAGGTCTATGCCGCGGCCTACAAGGCGCTGGGCGTGCCGGTGTATTCGTCGGCGGTGTTCAACTTCATCCCGAAGACGGCGATGGACTTCTACCGCGCCATCGCCGCGGACGACCACGACACCGTGGGCCGCCTGATCGATGACTTCTTCCTGCCCTACCTCGCCATCCGCAACCGCAAGGCCGGCTATGCGGTCAGCATCGTCAAGGCGGGCGCGCGCCTGGTGGGCCGCGACGGCGGCCCCGTGCGCGCGCCGCTGACCGACCTGACCGGCGAGGAAATGGAGATGCTGGGCGCGCTGATCAACAAGCTCGGCCCGCAGTAACCCGGCACGCGGACGGCCAGCGCGCCGTCCCCCGCCTTGCATTCCGACCAGCCGGCCGCGGGGCGCATGCCCTCCGGCCGGCTTCCCGTTCCAAACGCTGACAAGGATTCCTACCATGCAAATCACCGGCGACATGCTGATCGGCGCGCAAGCCGTGCGCGGCACCGAAGCGACGCTGCAGGCGATCAACCCCGCCACCGGCGCGCCGATCGGCCCCGACTTCCACGGCGGCGGCGAGGCCGAGGTCGAGCGCGCCTGCGCGCTGGCCGAGGCGGCCTTCGACACGTATCGCAACACCCCGCCCGAACAGCGCGCGGCCTTCCTCGAGGCCATCGCGGCGGGCATCGAGGCGCTTGGCGACACGCTGGTCGAGCGTGCCCACCTGGAAAGCGCGCTGCCGATCGCGCGCCTGCAGGGCGAGCGCGGCCGCACCGCCGGCCAGCTGCGCCTGTTCGCCACCGTGCTGCGCGAGGGCAGCTGGCAGCAAGCCACCTTCGACCCCGCGCTGCCAGAACGCAATCCGCCGCGCCCGGACCTGCGCATGCAGCGCATCGCCATCGGCCCGGTTGCGGTGTTTGGCGCCAGCAACTTCCCGCTGGCCTTCTCGGTGGCCGGCGGCGACACCGCCGCGGCGCTGGCGGCGGGCTGCCCGGTGGTGGTCAAGGCGCACCCGGCGCACCTGGGCACCTCCGAGCTGGTCGGACGCGTGATCCAGCGGGCAGTGCGCGATGCTGGCTTGCCAGAGGGCGTGTTCTCGCTGCTGGTGGGCGCAGGCAATGCCATCGGCACCGCACTGGTATCGCATCCGGCGATCCAGGCGGTGGGCTTCACCGGCTCGCGCGCCGGCGGCATGGCGCTGATGCGCGCCGCCAACGCGCGCCCGCAACCGATCCCGGTGTACGCCGAGATGAGCAGCATCAACCCGGTGTTCCTGCTGCCCGCGGCGCTCGACGCGCGCGGCGAGGAGATCGGCCGCCAGCTGGTCGAGTCGCTGGTGCTCGGGGTCGGCCAGTTCTGCACCAACCCCGGACTGGTGATCGGCATCGAAGGCCCCGCCCTCGACAAGTTCCGCGCGGCGGCGCTGGGCGCGCTGCAAGGCAAGCCGGCGGCCACGATGCTGACCCCCGGTATCCATGCCGCGTATCAGCACGGTGTGGCCCAGCTGGCATCGCTCGACGGCCTGCAGCGCATCGGCAACGGCGTCGACGCCAGCGGCGCGAACCAGGCCCGGCCGGAGATGTTCGAAACCACCGCCGCGCAGTTCCTCGCGGACCACCGCATGCAGGCCGAGGTCTTCGGCCCGTCGACGGTGCTGGTGGTGTGCCGCGACATGGAAGAGATGCTGACCGTGGCGCGCCAGCTCGAAGGCCAGCTGACGGCGACCATGCAACTCGACGACGCCGACCAGGCGGCGGCGCAGCGCCTGCTGCCGGTGCTGGAACGCAAGGCCGGACGCGTGCTGTGCAACGGCTATCCCACCGGCGTCGAGGTGGCGTACGCGATGGTCCATGGCGGGCCATTCCCGGCGACGTCGGATGTGCGGACGACTTCGGTGGGTGCCACGGCGATCGACCGGTTCCTGCGGCCGGTTTGCTATCAGAACCTGCCGCAAGCTTTGCTGCCGGCGGCGTTGCGGAAATAACGAGACCCGCTGAGATGTGCCCCGCCTGGTGCGGGGCTTTTTGCTTTTGGAAGAGGTGCAGACCTGCGGTCACAGCAAAACACTGCAGGCCTTTCCAGTCCCGGCCGGGTACTCCCTCTCCCGCTTGCGGGAGAGGGCTGGGGTGAGGGCGGGAGCTCCCACGAAGTGCAAACGCCTCATGCTTGCCGCACGCCGGCCCTCTCCCCCGCCCCTCTCCCGCAAGCGGGAGAGGGGAGAAACCACACGCTACTTGTAGCCCCAAAAAAAACGGCCCGCATTCCCATGCGAGCCGTCCTTTGCAACACCCACGCATCAAGCCTCCAGCTTGATCCCCGCCTGCTTCACCACGCCCGCCCAGCGCGATTGCTCGGCGACGAAGAACTTGCCGGTTTCCCCCGGCGTCATCGTCACCACCTCGGCACCCTGCGCCACCAGCTGGGCGCGCAAGTCAGGTGCGCGGATGATGCGGATCAGTTCGGCGCTGATGCGCGCCACCATCGCGTCGGGCATGCTGGCCGGGGCCATCACGCCCTGCCAGGTGCCCGACTCAAAGTTCGGCACGCCCTGCTCGGCGATGGTCGGCACGTTCTCCAGCAGCGGCATGCGCGTGCGCTTGGATTGCGCGATCAGCTTGAGCTTGCCCGACTGCACATGCGGCAGCGTGGCGAGCATGCCGTTCATCAGCACCTGGGCGCTGCCGCCGACGGTATCGGCGATGGCCTGCGAGCCGCCCTTGTACGGCACGTATTGCCACTTGGCGCCGGTGGCCTGTTCCACCGCCACGCCGGCCAGGTGCGGCGCGCTGCCGATGGCGGTCACGGCGAAGTTGAGCTGGCTGCGCTGCGACAGCGCCACCAGTTCCTTCACGCTGGTCACCTGCACCGACGGATGCACCACCAGCAGGTGCGGCGAATACGCCAGCATCGACACCGGCTTCAGGTCCCTGGCGATATTGAAGGTCAGCTTGGTGTAGACCGACGGGCTGATCGCCAGCGCGCCGATATCGCACAGCAGCAGCGTGTGGTTGTCGGTGGCCTGCGCGACCAGCGCCGCGCCGACGTTGCCGTTGGCGCCGGGGCGGTTGTCGACCACCACTGACTGGCCCAGCGCCTCGCCCAGCTGCTTGCTGATCAGGCGCGCGATGATGTCCGACGAGCCGCCGGCGGTGTACGGCACCACCAGGCGGATCGGGCGGCTGGGCCAGTCGGCGGCGTGCGCGGACCGGGACAGGCCGGCGAGCGGCCCGGCGGCGAGGCCGGCGGCGAGTGCGGAGGATTGCTTGAGGAAGTTGCGGCGTCCGTAGGTCATGCTGTGGTCTCCAGTCGAGGGCGCGCGCCGGCGCGGCACGATGTACGTGCAGGGCCGGCGCGGTCGGTGCTTTGGTATCGGGTTTTATGCGGCGGTTTTCAGTCCAGCGCGATCTTGCCCTTCTCGATCACGGTCTTCCAGCGCTGCAGCTCCTGCGCCTCGAACTGGTTGAACTGCTCGGGGGTGTTGGCCACCACTTCGAAGCCGCTCTCGGACAGCTTCTGGCGCATCTTGGGGTCGTTCAGCGACGACACCAGCGCGCCGTGCAGGCGGCTCTTGATCTCGGGCGGCAGGCCCCGCGGCGCGGCCACGCCCTGCCACGAGTAAACCTCGACATCCTTGATGCCGGCCTCGGCCATGGTGGGCACATTGGGCAGCACCGGCGAGCGCTTGTCGGAAGTCACCGCCATCGCCTTGAGCTTGCCGGCACGGATGTGCTGCAGCACCGCGTTGACATTCTGGAACGACACGTCCACCTGTCCGGCCAGCAGGTCGGAGATGGCCGGGCCGCCGCCCTTGTACGGCACATGCAGGCCGTCGGTGGCGCTCTTCTGCCAGAACAGCGCCGCGGTCAGGTGGTCGGACGAGCCGGCGCCGGACGAGGCAAAGCTGACCTTGCCCGGGTTCTTCTTCATGTACGCCACCAGTTCCGCCAGCGTGTTGGCCGGGAACTGCGGGTTGGCCACCAGCACGTTGGGCGCGCGCACCGCAACGGTCAGCAGGTCGAAGTCCTTGGCCGGGTCATAGGCCAGGTTCTTCTGCAAGAACGGATTGACCGCATAGACGCCGATCGACGCCACCATCATGGTGTAGCCGTCGGCCGGCGCGCGCTTGACGTAGGTGGCGCCGATGGCGCCGGTCGCGCCGGGGCGGTTGTCGATCACGAACGGCTGTCCGAGCTTCTCGTTGAGCGGCACCGTCAGCATGCGCGCGATGGCGTCGCTGGAGCCGCCCGGCGGGAACGGCACCACCACCGATACCGGACGTTGCGGCCAGTCCTGCGCCGCGGCGCCGGCCGGGCTGATGAAGGTCAGCGCCGCGACCGCGGCGACCGAGCCGAGGGCAACGGCGCGCAGCCAGTGAGGCAGGCGCGGCGCGCCCTGGCGTTGGAAGGTGGTCATCGTTGTCTCCTGCAGTGTTTTGATGAGAATGGCCGGCCGCCCCGATGGTCGGCTACGGCCGTTGGCGTCGTCGCCGGTGGCGCGTCAGCGCACCATGCACGGCGCCTTGTTGTTGAACTTCCAGCCGGGGATCAGGAACTGCATCGCTGCGGCATCGTCGCGCGCACCCAGGCCCTTGCGCTGGTACAGCTCGTGCGCTCGCGCCAGCGCATCCAGGTCCAGCTCCACGCCCAGCCCGGGGGTCTTGGGCACCTGCACCAGCCCGCCTTCGATCTTCAACGGGTTACGGGTCAGGTGTTCGCCGTCCTGCCAGATCCAGTGCGTGTCGATCGCGGTGACGCGTCCCGGCGCGGCCGCTGCCACGTGCGTGAACATCGCCAGCGAGATATCGAAGTGGTTGTTCGAATGCGAGCCCCAGGTCAGTCCCCACTCGGCACACATCTGGGCGACGCGCACCGAGCCCTGCATGGTCCAGAAATGCGGGTCGGCCAGCGGAATGTCGACCGATTGCAGCCGCACCGCATGCCCCATCTGGCGCCAGTCGGTGGCGATCATGTTGGTGGCGGTGGGCAGGCCGGTGGCGGTGCGGAACTCGGCCATGATCTCGCGGCCCGAGTAACCGTCTTCGGCGCCGCACGGGTCTTCGGCATAGGCCAGCACGCCGCGCTTGTCGCGGCACAGGCGCACGGCGTCCGCCAGCGACCAGGCGCCGTTGGGATCCAGCGTGATGCGCGCCTTGGGGAAGCGCTCGGCCAGCGCCAGGATCGCTTCCATTTCTTCGTCGCCGCGCAGCACGCCGCCCTTGAGCTTGAAGTCATTGAAGCCGTAGCGCTCATACGCCGCTTCGGCCAGGCGCACCACGGCCTCGGGCGTCATCGCCACTTCATTGCGCAGGCGGAACCACGCGTTGTCCGCGTCCGGCTCGGTGCGGTAGTCCAGCGTGGTGCGCTGGCGCTCGCCGATATAAAACAGGTAGCCCAGCATCTCCACGGCGTCGCGCTGCTGGCCTTCGCCCAGCAGCGCGGCCACTGGCACCTCCAGGTGCTGGCCAAGCAGGTCGAGCAGCGCCGCCTCCAGCGCCGTGACGGCGTGGATGGTGATGCGCAGGTCGAAGGTCTGCAGGCCGCGGCCGCCGGCATCGCGGCCGGCAAAGGCCGCGCGCACGCGGTTCAGCACGGCCTGGTACTGGCCGATGGGCTGGCCCACCAGCAGCGGGCGCGCGTCTTCCAGCGTCTGCCGGATGCCTTCGCCGCCCGGCACTTCGCCGACGCCGGTATGGCCGGCGCTGTCGCGCACGATCACGATATTGCGCGTGAAGTACGGGCCATGGGCGCCGGACAGGTTCATCAGCATGCTGTCATGGCCGGCGACGGGCACCACGTTCAGCTCGGTCACGACCGGGGTATGGGCGGGCGCCATGTGGGCGGCGGTAGGGGTCATCTCGGGACTGTCTCCGGCATGGCCGCGGGCGTACGATGCTTCACCCCGGCCTTTGTGTTGCGTATGTTATCTGTCATCGTATGACTGATAACCCAGTATAATGAGGCTGTCTCGGGCCGGTCAAGTCCGGGAAAGCCCGCCCGTATCCCGGCCGTATCCCTGTATTCGTACGTAGCTGCCATGCCGAACGCCCAGCCTCTCGCGCCGACCCCGAGTTCCGCCCCCACCCCGTTGCGCCGCCGCGGCCGCACGCTTGCCGAGGAAGTCGTACAAGCCCTCGGCGAAGAGATACGTCAGGGCCAGCTCAAGCCTGGCGACAAGCTACCTACCGAATCCGAGATCATGGCCACCATGGGCGTGAGCCGCACCGTGGTGCGCGAAGCGCTGTCGCGGCTGCAGGCCAGCGGCCTGGTGGAGACCCGCCACGGCATCGGCACCTTCGTGCTGGAACGTGCGGCCGAGGCGCCGTCGCCGTTCCGGATCGGGCCGGAGGCGCTGGGCACGGCCATGGACGTGATGGCGATGCTGGAATTCCGCGTCAGCGTCGAAGCCGAGGCGGCCGGCCTGGCGGCTGCACGCCGCACCGAGGCGCAACTGGCGGCGATGCGCCAGGCGCTGGACGAACTCAAGCATGGCGCCGGCGAGGGCAATGACGCGGTGGAAAGCGACTTCGCCTTCCACCTGGCCATCGCGCGCGCCACCGGCAACCGCTATTTCACCGACATCATGGGCCACCTGGGCACCATGGTGATCCCGCGCAGCCGGCTACAGGTCGACACCCCCGAGCGCGTGCAGTACCTGGAGCGGGTCAGCATCGAGCACGAGAACATCTACGACGCGATCGAGCGCCGCGACCCCGACGCCGCCAAGGCCGCCATGCGCATGCACCTGACCAACAGCCGCGAGCGCCTGCGCAAGGCGTCGGGTTCCGCCGGCTCGCAAAGCTGAGACGGAACGCGCATGCAGCAGGCATGCGCCAACAAGTCATACGATGTCTAATGAATTGACGCCAGCGCCGCGCTAGGGCGTCAGCCGGCAGCGGCGCGCGAAGTCGACCAGTTCGACCAGCGACGACACCTGCAGCTTGTTCATGATGCGGGCCTTGTAGCTGCTGACGGTCTTGTTGCTGATAAAGAGGCTCTCGCTGATGGCCTTGTACGACATGCCGCGCGCCAGCATCTGCAGCACCACCAGTTCCTTGTCGGACAGCCGCCGCAGCATCTCGTCGTCGGCCGACATCGACTGGCGCGGCGCGCCGCCGCGGCCGAGCACCGGGAACACGGTATAGCCGGCCAGCACCGCCTCGACCGCGCGCAGGATCTCCTTGATGTCCTGGGTCTTGCTGACGAAGCCCTGCGCGCCCGCCTGCCATGAACGGCTGACGAACACGGCCGGGTCCAGCGCCGTCACCACCAGGATGCGCACCTGCGGATGGATCGCGCGCAGGCGCGGCGCCACGTCGAGCCCGCTCGAGCGCGGGATGTCGAGGTCGAGCAGCACCAGGTCCGGCATGCGTGCGCGCACCATTTCGATGGCGCATTGGCCGTTGTCCGCCTCGATCACCTCGTCGACGCCGAGCAGTTGCGACAGATGGTGCCGAAGCACCAGCCGCATCGCCGGATGGTCGTCAACGATCAGGATGGTTGTCATGCGCGGGGTCCAGGTTCTAGGCAGGCATCGGCGGAGGCAACATCCCGATGCTGGAACGGGCTGGCAGGAATGGCGCACGCCGGTGTGCGATGCCACGCCAGTATAGGGAGCCGCAGGCGCGCACAGGATGGGAGGAATCCGCTTCGGTTGCAGCGGAAATCCTAGGCCGGCCTCAGACGCGCGCGACCGTCCGCGGTCCGCCTGGAAACGCGTGTCCCTGCCCGCGAGAGGGATAACGGGAAGCGGCAACGGGGAGCGGCCAGTGGTGCTACTCTATTCGGGCGTGTTTCATCCATGGAGAACACTGTGCCCCGCAAGACCCCCATCGAGCGCTACCGCAATATCGGCATCAGCGCGCATATCGACGCCGGCAAGACCACGACGACCGAGCGCATCCTGTTCTACACGGGCGTCAACCACAAGCTGGGCGAAGTGCACGATGGCGCGGCCACCATGGACTGGATGGAGCAGGAGCAGGAGCGCGGCATCACCATCACCTCGGCCGCCACCACCGCCTTCTGGAAAGGCATGGCCGGCAATTATCCCGAGCACCGCATCAACATCATCGATACGCCGGGGCACGTCGACTTCACCATCGAAGTCGAGCGCTCCATGCGCGTGCTGGACGGCGCCTGCATGGTCTACGACGCCGTCGGCGGCGTGCAGCCGCAATCCGAAACCGTCTGGCGCCAGGCCAACAAGTACGCGGTGCCGCGCATCGCGTTCGTCAACAAGATGGACCGCATCGGCGCCGACTTCTTCCGCGTGCAGGCGCAGATCGCCGAGCGCCTGCGCGGCCGCGCCGTGCCGATCCAGATTCCGCTTGGCGCCGAGGACCACTTCCAGGGCGTGGTCGACCTGGTCAAGATGAAGGCCATCGTCTGGGATGACGCCAGCCAGGGCGTGCGCTTCGAGTACCAGGAGATTCCGGCCGACCTGCTCGCCACCGCGCAGGAATGGCGCGACAAGATGGTCGAGGCCGCCGCCGAGGCCGACGAGGCGCTGCTGAACCAGTACCTGTCGGGCGAGCCGCTGAGCGAGGCGCAGATCAAGCAGGGCCTGCGCAAGCGCACCATCGCCAACGAGATCGTGCCGATGCTGTGCGGCAGCGCCTTCAAGAACAAGGGCGTGCAGAGCATGCTCGACGCGGTGATCGACTACCTGCCGTCGCCCGCCGACGTGCCGGCCATCCTGGGCCACACCGAGGACGACCGCGAGGCCGAGCGCCACCCCAGCGACGACGAGCCGTTCGCCGCGCTGGCGTTCAAGATCATGACCGATCCCTTTGTCGGCCAGCTGATCTTCTTCCGCGTGTACTCCGGCGTGGTCAACTCCGGCGACAGCGTCTACAACCCGCTCAAGGGCAAGCGCGAGCGCCTGGGCCGCATCCTGCAGATGCACGCCAACGTGCGCCACGAGATCAAGGAAGTGCGCGCCGGCGACATCGCCGCGGCGGTGGGCCTGAAGGAGGCCACCACCGGCGACACGCTGTGCGACCCTAACAAGGTCATCATCCTGGAGCGCATGAGTTTCCCCGAGCCGGTGATCTCGCAGGCGGTGGAACCGAAAACCAAGGCCGACCAGGAAAAGATGGGTATCGCGCTGAACCGGCTGGCGCAGGAAGACCCGTCGTTCCGCGTGACCACGGACGAAGAGTCCGGGCAGACCATCATCTCCGGCATGGGCGAGCTGCACCTGGAAATCCTGGTCGACCGCATGCGGCGCGAGTTCGGCGTCGAGGCCTCGGTCGGCAAGCCGCAGGTGGCGTATCGCGAGACCATCCGCCAGCCGGCGCGGGACGTCGAGGGCAAGTTCATCAAGCAGTCGGGCGGGCGCGGCCAGTATGGCCACGTGGTGCTCAACCTCGAGCCGATGCCGCACGGCGGGGGCTACGAGTTCGTCGACGCGATCAAGGGCGGCGTGGTGCCGCGCGAGTTCATCCCCGCGGTGGACAAGGGCATCCGCGAGACCATGCAGTCGGGCGTTCTGGCCGGCTACCCGGTGGTCGACATCAAGGCCACGCTGGTGTTCGGCTCGTACCACGACGTCGATTCGAACGAAAACGCGTTCCGCATGGCCGGCTCGATGGCGTTCAAGGAAGGCATGCGCCGCGCCCGGCCAACGCTGCTGGAGCCGATGATGGCGGTCGAGGTGGAAACGCCCGAAGAGTTCACCGGCAACGTGATGGGCGACCTGTCGTCGCGCCGCGGCATGGTGCACGGCATGGAAGACATCGCCGGCGGCGGTGGCAAGATCGTGCGCGCCGAAGTGCCGCTGGCGACCATGTTCGGCTACTCCACCACGCTGCGCTCGCTGACGCAGGGTCGCGCGACCTTCACCATGGAGTTCAAGCACTACGCCGAAGCGCCGGCCAATGTGGCGGAAGCGGTGATCTCGGCGAAGCGGGTGGGCTGAGGCGGTCCGCCCCGGCCGGTGTGTCGCGACCGACTTCGCTGACGCGCCGGCCTCCTCCCCAAGCCTCTTCCGCATGCGCGAGAGAAAGCACACCAGCGGCCTGTTGCCGGCCCGCAACCAGCGCTGGACGAAGCACTTTTCAAGGGCGCTGACCCAGTGCGGGTAAACTAGCGCCCTGTTCGCCGCGCCGGGATCGACCCGGCATGCGCCTTCCAAGCCCGATCGGCCAATGCCGAAAAACGCTTGCCGAAGCGGGCGCCGGCGAACCCGCTCAATGGCCTTCGGGCCGCTCCCGTGGCGCCGGCAACCGGCGCTGCCCAAGGCTTGCCCGGCAATACTGCCGGCATTCGCCGCCCCTCCAGGCATCGTCGCCCGCTTCGACCCTCGCCCGGGCCGCGCATCCGTTGCGCCAGGCCCGATGACGACCCGCGTGCCCCCGCGCGGGACTGGAACCCGCAGGCCATCGGCCTGACGGATCCGCTGCGGCACGCCACCGCGCCGACCGGATCCGGCCCTCCGGAGGACCCTCCATGAAGAAGACAGCCAGCCACTGGCTGCCGGCGGCCGGGCTGTTGCCCGTCGCTGCCCTTGCCATCGCCCTCGCCGCGGGGCGCGCCCATGCGGCGCCGGGCGTCACCGTATATGGCATCGTCAGCACGGCCGTGCGCTATACCTCGAACCTCGATGGCCATCACCACGACCAGGCGGCGCTGGTCTCCGGCGGCATGGTCGGCAGCCGCTTCGGCCTGAAGGGCGACGAAGACCTGGGCGGCGGCCAGCACGCCATCTTCCAGCTCGAGGCCGGCATCGGCAGCGACGACGGCCGCGCCAGCTACCAGGCACTGTTCGGGCGCCAGGCCTATGCCGGCCTGTCTGGCGACTGGGGCAGCCTGACCTTCGGGCGCCAGTACAACGCGCTGAACAATATCGGCTGGGCCTTCAATCCGCTGGACCAGGGCTGGGGCAACTTCTGGTCCGATCCGATCTACCTGGGCGGCGACATCTTCTTCCAGGACTATCGCATCGACCACAGCGTGGTCTACAAGAAGAGCGCCGGACCGCTGACGCTGCAACTGGACTACGGCGCCGGCGGGCAAGCCGGCAGCCTGGCGCGCGGCGCAACGCTGGGCGGCGGGCTGATGCTGCAGCAGGGCGCGCTGGCGCTGGGCGCGGCCTATGACCAGCGCCGCAGCGCCGACGGCGGCGGCACGGTACGCAACTACGCCGTGGGCGGCTCGTACGCAGCCGGCAAGGCCACCTTCTACGTGGGCCACATGGGCCGGCGCGAATCGACGCCAGAGTCGACGCCAGAATCGACGCGAGAATCGGCGCGGCACCATGACACCGGCGGCGCGCGCTTCAACATCGCCTTCGCCGGGCTGGGCTATCAGCTCACGCCCGCGCTGCATCTTTCCGGCGCCTATTACCGCTACTGGCAGCGCGGCCACGTGACCACGCAGTTCCTGCAGGTGCCGGTGGCCATGGGCAGCGGCAATGCCGACAGCGTCGCGGTGGTGGCCGACTACGCCCTGTCCCGGCGCACCAGCCTGTACCTGGAAGCCGACGTGGTGCGCGCGCGCGGCGGCGCGGTCGGCCGCGAGACCGAGTACTGGGCCGGCACGCCCGCCACCGACGTGGCGCGCAGCACGCGCGTGGGCGTGATGCTTGGCATGCGGCACCACTTCTGAAGCGACTGCCGAATCCCCGTGCGGATGCGTTGTTTTTGCAAGCCACGCGAAAGAATTACCTTCCGCCGGGGACGCCAGCGGGCGCCGCGGCGCGTCGATCCACGTGGAAACCGCGCCAAAGCGGCGCAGGCATGGTCATTGCGCACGCCATGCATTCCACCGTCTCGCGACAAGGAGCACAGCATGCAAACCCAACCTCCCAGCAGTCAAGGCGCAGCCATCGTCGGTTCCGGCGTGGGCGAAGGCCCGGGCCCGGAAGTGATGGCGGCTTCCAGCCTGGATGGCACCAAGGCGTATTCGTCCGACGGCGAACATGTCGGCAAGATCTCCGAGATCATGCTGGACGTGCCGCACGGCCGCATTGCCTATGCGGTGCTGACCACCGGCGGCTTCCTCGGCATGGGCGACACGCTGCACGCCATCCCGTGGAACGCGCTGGTCATGGATACCGACGAAAAGTGCTTCCGGATCGCCGTGACGGCGGACCGGATCAAGTCCGCGCCGGGCTTCAACAAGGACAGCTGGCCGAGCATGGCCGATCCGCAGTGGGGCAAGTCGCTGCACGAATACTACGGGCGCGACCCGTACTGGGTCTCTCCGCCGCTGTAAGTCCGCAGTAGCCCGCAGTAAGCCGATCGCAGCACGGCTGCGAACCAGGGCCGCGAGTGCGCCGCGACAGGCGCCTCGCGGCCCGCTTGCATTGCACGGCAAGGCTAGGCACAGTCTGCCAAGACGCACGGGCCGGACGCCGGGGCCGGCGTGCCCGAGAGACCACCATGAGGACACCCGCGCCAGCATGACGCCCCTGCCATCTCCGCCGCCCCCGGCCGACACCGCAACGGCCGGCGCCAGCACAGCGCCCTTCCCGCCCGGCGACATGCCCGGCTTTCTCGCCGGCGGCGGCGAGATGGGCGCGCTGATGCGCGGCTTCGACTGGGACTCCACCCCGCTCGGCCCGCCGCAAGCCTGGCCGCACAGCCTCAAGACCGCGATCCGCATCATGCTGACCTCGCGCCAGCCGATCTGGATCGGCTGGGGCGACGCGCTGCACTTCTTCTACAACGACGCCTACAAATCGATCATCGGCGGCAAGCACCCCGGCGCGCTGGGACAGCCCACCTCGGTGGTCTGGCGCGAGATCTGGCCCGAGATCGCCCCGCTGCTGGCCACCGCGATGACCGGCAGCGAAGGCACCTTCGTCGAGCAGAAGCTGCTGGTCATGGAGCGCAACGGCTACCCGGAGGAGACCTACTACACCTTCTCCTACAGTCCGGTGCCGGACGACCACGGCGGCACCGGCGGCATCATCTGCGCCAACAGCGACGACACCGAACGCGTGCTGGCCGAGCGCCAGCTGAACGTGCTGCGCGACGTGGCGGCGACGGCCACCGAGGCGCGCGCGTGGCGCGATGCGTGCGAGCGCGCCATGGCGGCGCTGTCGTCGGACCCGCGCGACATCGTATTCGCGCTGCTCTACATCGCCGAGCCCGGCGCGCGCACGCTGCAGCGCGCCGGCGCCATCGGCATTGGCGTCGATAGCGGCCACCCGGGCGCACCGGCGCAAATCGCGCTGGACGCGCACTGGCCGTGGCCCGTGGCCGAAGTGCTGGCGCAGCAGCAGCCGGTGCTGCTCGACGGCCTGGCGGAGCGCTTCGCCGTGCCTCTGCCGGGCGGCGCCTGGGGCGTGCCGCCGTCGCGCGCGGCGGTGATCGAGGTGGCGCCATCGGGCAGCGCGTCGCACCGCGGCGTGCTGGTGGTGGGCCTGAACCCGTTCCGCCTGTTCGACGAGCGCTACCGCAGCTTCCTGACGCTGGCGGCGGGGCAGATCGGCGCCGCCATGCACTCCGCGCTGGCCTATGAGGCCGAGCGCAAGCGCGCCGAGGCGCTGGCCGAGATCGACCGCGCCAAGACCGCGTTCTTCTCCAACATCAGCCATGAATTCCGCACGCCGCTGACGCTGATGCTGGGCCCGCTGGAGGAACTGGTGCGCCGCGCCGGCCCCGGCGAGGACCGCGCCATGCTGGAGATGACGCATCGCAACGGTCTGCGCCTGCTCAAGCTGGTCAATGCGCTGCTGGATTTTTCGCGGATCGAGTCCGGCCGCGTGACGATGCGGCGTCAGCCCACCGACGTGGCCGCGCTGACGGCGGACCTGGCCTCGCTGTTCCGCGCCAGCGTGGAAGCGGCCGGCATCACGCTGCGGGTCGATTGCCCGCCGCTGTGCCCGCCGCTGGCGCGCGCCGTGGCGGTGGACCGCGACATGTGGGAGACCATCGTGCTGAACCTGGTCTCCAACGCCTTCAAGTTCACCTTCGCCGGCACCATCACCGTGGCGGTCGCGCCGCAGGGCGACGACGCCGTGGCGCTGACCGTGCGCGACACCGGCATCGGCATCCCCGCGGCGGAACTGCCGCGCATCTTCGAACGCTTCCATCGTGTCGAAGGCGCCCAGGGCCGCACCATCGAAGGCAGCGGCATCGGGCTGGCGCTGGTGCAGGAACTGGTGCGGCTGCATGGCGGCACCATCGACGTGCAGAGCACGCCCGGCGCGGGCACCTGTTTTACCGTGCGCCTGCCGGCCGGCGCCGACCTGGTCATGGATGCGGCCACTGAGGTGGCTACGGCGGCCGACGCCGCGCCGCCGGCCAGCAGCGTGCAGGCGCGCGCCTATGTCGAGACCGCGCTGCGCTGGCCGCAGGCACAGATACCGCCGGCAACGAGCGTGGCAGCGGACGAGCTCCCCTGGCCTTCCGCGCAAGCCGCGGCCGACGCCGAAGCCAGCGATGCGGCGCATGCCGGCGCCTTGGTGCTGGTGGTGGACGACAACGACGACCTGCGCGACTACATGCGCCGCCTGCTGGGCGCCGCCGGCCATCGCGTCGCCGTCGCCGCCGACGGCGAGGGGGCGCTGGCGCTCGCGCGCACGCACGCGCCGGCGCTGGTGGTGTCGGACGTGATGATGCCGCGCCTGGACGGCTTTGGCCTGGTGCGCGCGCTGCGCGCCGATGCCGCGCTGAGCGACACGCCGGTGCTGCTGCTGTCCGCCCGCGCCGGCGAGGAGGCACGCGTCAGCGGCTTGGGCAGCGGCGCCGACGATTACCTGGTCAAGCCCTTTTCCGCGCGGGAATTGCTGGCGCGCGTGGCCAGCAATCTGCGCCTCTCCGAGCTGCGCCGGGCCACCGAGCGCCGCCTGCAGGAACTCAACGCCTCGCTGGAACGCCGCGTCGCGCAGGCCGTGGCCGACCATGACCGGCTGTGGGAGCTGAGCGAAGACCTGCTGATCGTGGCGCGCTTCGATGGCTGCCTGCAGCGGGTCAGTCCGGCGTGGACGCGCACGCTCGGCCACGCGCCGCAGCAGGTGCTGGGACGCGCGTATCTATCGTTTATCTACCCCGACGACCTGGCCGGCGCGAGTGCGCAGCTGGACGCCCTGCGCCACGATGGCGTGCCGGTGCGCTTCGAATGCCGGCTGCAGCGCGCCGACGGCGCGCTGCGCTGGCTGGCCTGGACACTGTCGGTCGATCCGGCCAACGGCCATATCCATGGCGTCGGCCGCGATGTCACCGGCGACCGCGAAGCGCAGGCCGCACTGCGCCACGCCGACGAGGCCCTGCGCACGGCGCAGAAGATGGAGGCGATCGGCAACCTGACCGGCGGCGTCGCGCATGACTTCAACAACCTGCTGCAGGTAATCGGCGGCAATCTGCAGTTGCTGGCGCGCGACCTCGCCGGCGATGACCGCACCGGGCCGCGCCTGCGCAACGCGCTGGCCGGCGTCGCGCGCGGTGCCAAGCTGGCGTCGCAGCTGCTGGCGTTCGGGCGGCGCCAGCCGCTGGCGCCCCGGGTGGTCAACCTGGGCCGGCTGGTGCGCACGCTCGACGACATGCTGCGCCGGGCGCTGGGCGACGGCATCGAGATCGAAACGGTGGTCGCGCCCGAGCTGTGGAACACGCTGGTCGATCCCTTCCAGGTCGAGAATGCGCTGCTGAACCTGGCGATCAACGCGCGCGACGCCATGCAGGGGCACGGGCGCCTGACCATTGCGGCGCGCAACGCGCGGCCGGGCGAAGCCACCGACGAAGCCGCGGCCGCGTCGATGCAGTATGTGCTGCTGTCGGTCACCGACACCGGCGTGGGCATGCCGCCCGAGGTGCAGGAACGCGTGTTCGAGCCCTTCTTCACCACCAAGCCGGAAGGCCAGGGCACCGGCCTGGGCCTGAGCATGGTGTATGGCTTGGTGCCGCGCCCGGGCTGGCTGGAGATCTTCACGTGTCCGTCGGACTGGCGGATAACCACGGTCACGCTGTTCCTGCCGCGGGTGCTTCAGGACGAAGACCCGGATATCGAATTGGACGCAGGCCCGGCGCGCGGCGGCAGCGAGACCGTGCTGGTGGTGGAAGACGACGAGAACGTGCGCGCCACGGTGGTCGAGATGCTTGCCAGCCTGGGCTACCACGTGCTGCGCGCGCGCGACGCGCACAGCGCGCTGGCCATCGTCGAGCGCGGCGTGCCGGTGGACCTGCTGTTCAGCGACGTGGTGATGCCCGGGCCGCTGCGCAGCACGGAACTGGCGCGCAAGCTGCGCGAGCGGCTGCCGGACGTCGGTGTGCTGTTTACCTCGGGCTATGCCGACAGCGCCATCGTGCACGACGGGCGCCTCGATGCCGACATCGAATTGCTCAGCAAGCCCTACACGCATGAGGCGCTGGCGCGCAAGGTGCGCCACGTGCTGGCGAATCGCAGCCAGCGCGCCGCGACGACCGCGACGACCGCGACGACCGCGACGACCGCGGTAAGCCAGCACCCGGCGCCGGTAGCCCACGCGCCGGACGCCGCGCCGCTGCGCGTGCTGTGCGTCGACGACGACGCGCTGGTACGCGCCGGCACCGCCGAAGTGCTGCGCGCCTATGGCGTGCACGCGCTGGAAGCGGACAGCGAAAGCGCGGCGCTCGCCGTCTTGGCCGGCAACGCGGTCGACGTGCTGCTGACCGACGTCGCACTGGCCGGGGATTCCGGCGTGGACCTGGCGCTGGCGGCACGCGCGCGCCATCCGGGGCTGAGGGTGGTGTTTGCAACCGGCTACGCGCTGGAGCTGACGCCGGCACAGCGCGCCGCGCTGGGGGCGGTGGCGGTGCTGCGCAAGCCGTATCCGCCGCAGGCCCTGCCCGAGGTCCTGCGCGAAGTCGCTGGCGAGATCCGGGGCGAGATCCAAGGCGATGCCGCGCGCCAGGCCGAAGCGCTCGGGGGTCGGAAACCGGCAAGCTGAGCGCGCCGTGGGGCCAGCGCTCGGCGCCGCCGCTCAGCCGGCAAACAGCCAGGCAGCACCGGCCAGCCCGATCAGCGCCACGCCGGGCAGCAGGCGCTGCACCGTGCGCGGCGCGTAAGACAGGCCCAGCGCCACCGCGATGGCACTGGCGGTCAGCGTGCCCACCCACGACACCGTGCCCATCGGCCCGCCCTGCGCGGCGATATGGAGTCCCCACGCCAGTGCCAGTGCCGCCGCGCCGGCCAGGCGCAAACACGCCACCGCGCCGCGCGACGGCATGCTGCCGCGGCCATGGATATCGGCATGGTGGCGCTCGAGCGACAGCGCCAGCGCGGCAAACCCGGCCAGCGACAGCGCGAATGCAGCCAGCGCGTTCATGCGGCCTCCCGCGTGGCGGCGGCGACGTTGCGCCGGCGCGATGCCACGCGTGCGCCCACGGCTTGGCGTCGACCCGCAAACCAGGCCGCAGCGCCAAGCCCCAGGCCGAGCGCCAGCGACACCAGGTCGAAGCCGGCCACGGCGGCCGGACCACGCCCCTGCAGCAGCGTCACGCCCAGGTGCGAGCCGGTGGTCAGCGCATTGAGCAGCGGGATGGCGCCGAACAACGCCGCGCCCGCCCACAACTGCGCGCACCACGTGCCGCGCGTGGGCCGGCACAGCGCCAGCAGCGCGCACGCGGCCCAGGCGATGAAGAACCAGCGGATCTCGGCCTCGGGCCGCTGCGCCATCGCCACCGGCAACAGCCGGTTGGCCCAGAAATAGCTGGCAAAGGCCACCGGCAGGCCGGCGATGGCGCCGATATTGAGCGCCTCGACCAGGCGCAGCCCGAACCCCGGCCGGCCCCGCGCCGCAATCGCCTTGGCCTGCTGCTGGCGCGTGCGCACCGCCCACAGGATCGCGCCGGTGGCGACCATGGCGGAGCCCGCCAGCCCGCACAGGAAGAACAGCGCGCGCAGGCCGGGGGGCGCAAAGCTGGCGATATGCAGGCCGGTCATGACGCTGCGCGTCAGTTCTGCGGCGGACTTGTCTTCGGCATACGCGCCCAGCCGGGCGCCGCTGGCACCCGCGAATTCCAGCGCGAGCGGATCGTGCGACAGCGTAGCGGGCTCGGCGCGGGAAAGGGTCACGGTCGCGTTGGCATCGCCCGGCAGGTTCACCACGATGCGGCGCACCTGCCCGCCCTGCCACGCGCGCCCGGCCTGCGCCATCATCTCCGGCACGCTCGCCAGCGGTGCGGCCGTGCCCGCGGCCTTGGGCGGCAGCGGGCGCAGCCTGGTCTGCGCCTGGAACGCGCGCAGGTCGCCGCCGTATGCCGCCTCGACACCCCACGGCATGTACATAAACAGCAGCGTGACCAGCCCGGTGTAGGTAATCATCAGGTGGAACGGCAGCGGCAGCACCGCCAGCGCGTTGTGCGCGTCGAGCCAGGAACGCTGGCCCTTGCCGCGCCGGAAGGTAAAGAAGTCGGCAAAGATGCGGCGATGGGTGATCACGCCGCTGACGATCGCCACCAGCATGAACATGGCGCAGAAGCCGGCGATCCAGCGCGCCCACTTGGCCGGCATGTAATGCAGGTCGAAGTGGAGCCGGTAGAGGAACTCGCCGCCGCGGGTCTCGCGCGCGGCCTGCAGCGGCGCACCGGTGGCCGGATCGAGCAGGCGCGTGTCGAAGCGGCGCGGCTTGCCGTCGGCATCGCGCGGCGCCTGCCCCGGCTTGTAGGTCCACAGCACATTGACCGCGTCGCGCCGCGCATCGGGCAGCGTGATGATCCAGCGCGCGGCATCGGGCGCCTGCTGCTCCAGATAGCGCAACGCGTTTTGTGCCATCTGCGCGGCCGGAACCTGCGCGGCATCCGCGGGCGCGGTGCGATGCAGCTCCGGCCGCATCCACAGCGAAATCTCTTCCTTGTAGTAGCTGGCGGTGCCGCCGCAGAACATCAGGAACAACACCCAGCACACCAGCAGGCCGCTCCAGGTGTGGAGCCATGCCATCGACTGCCTGAATCCGGCGCGCATCACGCCCCCCGCCCGAGCGCCAGCATGGCTGACAGCAGCGCGGCCGGCAGCGCCAGGCCCACCCACGCGCGCCAGGCGCTGCGCACCGCGAACACCCAGACCGCCGCGCCGGCATAGATGGCGAACGACAGCAGCGTTGCCGTGGTCACGGCATCGTGCCGCGCCATCGGCAGATAGAGCGCCAGCACCGCGGTGGCCAGCGCGGCCAGCGCATAGCCGCCGGCAATAGCCGCCAGCGCACGCGCGCCCACGCCGGCGCGATAGCGCCACCCGCCCGCCTGCAGCGCCTTGCTCACGCCGGCACCCGCAGCGCCGCGCGTGCGGCGGCATTGCCAGCGCTATTGGCGTGGCTGAGACAACAAGGATGGGAAGCGGGAGCAGGGGCGGCAGGCATGGCGCGATGCGGGCAGGGAATGGCCACAAATGATAACAATTCGCATTTCCAACCTCAAGGCAATCCTGGCCGGCCACACATTAGCGCGCGATCCTTTTATCAATTTTTTTGAATAAGACTGACAATGTACGTCGGGAGAAAGCGTCGTGGCGTTCGCTATAGTTCTGCACATGGCAGCGCAACACAACAAACAGCGCCGCTACAGACAATCAACAATTTTGAATTTTTTAGGAGAACATCATGTCGAACGCCAAGCTCGAAGTCCTCACCCCGCGCAACAGCCAGCTGATCATCATCGACCACCAGCCGCAGATGGCCTTCGGGGTTCAGTCGATGGACCGCCAGACCATGAAGAACAACGTGATCGGCCTGGCCAAGGCAGCCAGGGTGTTCGACGTGCCGACCACCATCACCACCGTCGAGAGCGATTCGTTCTCCGGCTACACCTACCCCGAACTGCTGGATGTGTTTCCCGGCAAGCAGACCCTCGAGCGCACCTCGATGAACTCGTGGGACGACCAGAAGGTGCGCGACGCGCTGCAGGCCGCCAGCCGCAAGAAGGTGGTGGTAGCGGGGCTGTGGACCGAAGTCTGCAACACCACCTTCGCGCTGAGCGCGATGCTGGAAGGCGACTACGAGATCTACATGGTTGCCGACGCCTCGGGCGGCACCAGCAAGGAAGCGCACGACTACGCCATGCAGCGCATGATCCAGGCCGGCGTGGTGCCGGTGACGTGGCAGCAGGTCCTGCTGGAGTGGCAGCGCGACTGGAAGAACCGCGACACCTATGACGCCGTCACCGGCATCGCCAAGGAACACTCGGGCGCCTACGGCATGGGCATCGACTACGCCTACACCATGGTGCACAAGGTGGCGCAACGCACCGCCACGCCGCACGCATCGATCGCCCCGGTCCACGCACCGGTGATCGAGCGCTGATCCACACAGCCAGCATCTGACAGGAGACCACACCATGAACCCAAGCCGAAGCCTCGCCCATGGCGCGCTGCTGCTCGGATGCTGGCTGGCCATCGGCACCTCGAGCCTTGCCGCCGCGGCCATCGTCGCGCAGACGCTGGCCTGAGCGGCGCTACGCTGCCGGCAAGAGCCCGCGGCCCGCCTAGCGCCGCTGCGCGAACATCGACATATGCCGGCCGATATGGTCGAGCAGTTCCAGCGCTGCCGCGGGCAGGGGCCGCCCGGCCTTCACCAGCAGCCGGGCCTGCGTGCCCAGGAACAAGGGATGGTCCAGCGGCACCACCGCCAGCGTGCCCGCCGCGATCTCGCGGTACGCGGCGAATTCCCCGATCAGCGTCATGTACTGGTCGTAGGCGACGAACTGCTTCAGCGCGGTCAGCGAGTTGCTGACCAGCGTCGCGCGGATCGAGACGTTTTCGGCGAACTCGACCATGCGCAAGGCATGGCCGACGCCAAACGACGCCGGCATCATGGCCAGCGGATAGGCCTGCAGGTCGGCGACGCTGGCCGCGCCGCCGCGCAGCGCCAGCGGGTGGTCGGGCCTGACCAGCAGCACCACCGGCTGCGCCGCGCTCGCGCGGTATTCGATGCGCGGGTGCGGCGGCGGATTGTAGGCCAGCCCGATATGCGCGCGACTTTCCGCCACTTCCTCCAGCACGCCATCGACCGCAAGGATGTCCATGCGGATATCCAGGCGCGGATAACGCGCACAGAACCGTGCCAGCACTTCGTTGACGAGCAGGTCGACGTAGCCCTCGCTCAGGACCAGCCTGACCTCGCCTTGCTGCAAGCCCTGCAGCGCGTGCAGCTGGTCTTCCAGCTGCTCCTGGTGCGAGCGGTAGCCGCGCCAGAATTCCAGCAGGTGCGCCGCCGCGGCGGTGGGCCGCAACCCGCGTGGCTCGCGCTCGAACAGCAGCGCGCCGAGTTCTTCCTCCAGCAACCGGATCTGCCGCGTGATCACCGAGGGCGAGGTGTTCAGGCTGTCCGCCGCGCCGCGGATGGTGCCGTGCGCCAGCACTTCACGGAAGTATCGCAGCCGCTGCTGATTGATCTCTCGCATGTCGAACGCCTGTTCCGCCGTTTTTCCGCAGCGGTAACGATACCCGAACGCGCCTCGCCCTGCTTGCCACGGGCAGCGTGGGCCACCTCGACCGGTGCGTTGCCCGGAACAGAACGAAGTGTGTCCCGAGTTGCTGTTTGCCAGCCCGCCCGCGGCTGCCACGATTCAGCACACGAGGGACACGACCAAGCCCCACCGAGCCCATCGGGCCGCAACCACACCGGAGACAGCGAGCATGCTAGCCATCCCTACCACGGGCGCCATGGAAGGCGCTTCCAGCCTTTACAGCCGGATCAACTGGCGCCTGTTGCCCTTCCTGCTGGTCTGCTACCTGTTCGCCTACCTGGACCGGGTCAATGTCGGCTTTGCCAAGCTGCAGATGCAAAGCGACCTGGGCTTTTCCGACGCGGCCTACGGCGTGGGCGCCGGGATTTTCTTCGTAGGCTATGTGCTGTTCGAACTGCCGAGCAACCTGATGCTGCCGCGGGTCGGGGCGCGCAAGACCTTCAGCCGGATCCTGGTGCTGTGGGGGCTGACCTCGGCCTGCATGGTGTTCGTGCGGGACGTGCCGACGTTCTACGCGTTGCGCTTCCTGCTCGGCGTGTTCGAGGCCGGCTTCGCGCCCGGCATGATCTATTACCTGTCGTGCTGGTACGGGCCGCAACGCATGGCGCGCGCCATCGCCATCGTGTTCCTGGCGGGACCGATCGGCGGCATCGTCGGCGGGCCGGTGTCGGCGTGGCTGATGACCGCGCTGGCGGGCCATGGCGGACTGGCGGGCTGGCAATGGATGTTCCTGGTCGAAGGCCTGCCGTGCGTGCTGCTCGGCCTGCTGGCGCTGTCGCTGGTGCCGGATCGCCCGGCGCAGGCGAGCTGGCTCAGCGATGCCGAACGGCGCCTGCTGGAAGCCGAACTCGGCCCGGTCGCCGCGCACAAGCACGGCTTTGGCGCCGTGGCCCGCGACCCGCGCGTCTATGTGCTGGCGCTGGCCTACTTCTGCATCATCGCGGCGATCTACGCCATCAGCTTCTGGCTGCCGACCATGATCAAGGCGCAGGGCGTGGACGATACCGTGCGGCTCGGCTGGTACGCGGCCATCCCCTACGTGGCGGCCGCGTTCGGCATGTACTACATGGGCCGCAAGTCCGACCGCTCGGGCGAGCGGCGCCTGCACTGCGCGCTGCCGGCACTGGCGGCAGCCATGCTGCTGGCGGCCTCGGTGCTGGCCGACGGCAACCTGGTGGCGACGCTGGTGCTGCTGACGCTCGCCACCATGGGACTGTGGATGGCGTACACCGTGTTCTGGGCCATGCCGGCCGAATATATCCAGGGCCCGGCGGCGGCGGGCGGCATTGCGCTGATCAACACCATCGGCCTGTCGGGCGGCTTCTGGGGACCGGCCACCATCGGCTGGACCAAGACCGCGACCGGCAACCTCCATCTCGGCATGCTGATGATGGCCGCGCTGCCGCTGCTGGCGGCCGTCATCATCCTGTGCAACAAGCTGCCCGCGCGCCGCTGATGCGGCGTCGCGCCGCCGTGACCCCGACCATCACCCACCAAGGAGCTCCCGTGCAACTTCATCTTTCAACCTGGGCGGAGATCGAGCAATACCTGGCCCGCAGCCGTACCATCGTGATCCCCATCGGCTCGAACGAACAACATGGCCCGACCGGTCTGCTCGGCACCGACTGGCTGTGCCCGCAAATCATTGCCGGCGAGGCGGAAAAGCAGGCCGATATCCTGGTGGCGCCGAGCTTCAATATCGGCATGGCGCAGCATCACCTGGCATTCGCCGGGACGATTTCGCTGCGTCCGTCGACCTTCATCGCCGCGATCGGCGACTGGGTACGCTCGCTGGCGGGGCATGGCTTCGAGAAGCTGCTGTTCCTGAACGGCCATGGCGGCAACGTTGCCTCGATCGATGCGGCCTTCTCCGAGCTCTACGCCGAAGCCAGCTTCGCCAGGCGCCGCGCTGGCTTTGCGCTGAAGCTGTGCAACTGGTGGGACTTGCCTGGCGTGGGCGAGCTGGCGCGCGACCAGTTCCCGACCGGCCATGGCTCGCACGCCACGCCTTCCGAAATCGCGATCACCCAGTGGGCCTTTCCGGATGCGCGCAAGCATGCCGACTATGCGCCACGGATCGCGCCCAGCGGCCCGATACGCGAGGCGCTGGACTTCCGCGCGCGCTATCCGGACGGCCGCATCGGCTCGGACCCCGGACTGGCAACGGCCGAGAAAGGCGCTGCGCTGGTACGGCTGGCGGCGCAGAGCCTGGTGCAGGAACTGGACGCGTTCAGCCGCGAACCGATGCCAGAGTGATGTCTCCACGACGTGTATGGCTGCCGCGGCCGGGACTGATTACGCCATGTATCAATTGCTGTTCCGGTCGATGGCTTTATCGCCTGCCGGCGAGCCCATAGAGTCTGCCGTGTGAGCCACGACACCTTTGGATAAGGAGCCACCATGTCTGTCCAGCAACGACTCGAGGCGCGCGGCCTGGCGCTGCCGCAACCGCCTCAACCCTTGGGCAGTTATACCGCGGTCAGCCAGGCCGGGGACCTGCTGTTCATTTCCGGGCAGTTGCCGCTGCAGGACGGCAAGGTGATCTGGCAGGGCCAGGTCGGCAAGGACCTGAGCGTCGACGAAGGCAGGCGTGCCGCCGAACTGGCCGCGCTCAACGTGTTGGCGCAGATCGACGCGCACCTGGGCGGCTTTGCGCGGCTCGACCACATCGTGCGGGTCGACGGCCACATCGCCAGCGCGCCCGGCTGGTTCGCACAGCCGGCGGTGCTCGACGCGGCGTCGGAGCTGTTCCGCGACGTGCTGGGCGACAAGGCTGGCCACGCGCGCACGATCTCTTCGCACTTCCAGCAGCCGGGCAACGCGGCAGTGATCCTGGTGGTCATCGCGCAGGTCCGGCCGGCATGAGCGGAACTGCTAAGCCGAGAACTTCTCGAGCAGGAAGTCGACGAACACCCGGACCCGGCGCGTGACATGGCGCGCGGACGGGTATAGCAGCACGAACGGGCGCGCGCTGCCGCCGTAGTCGCGCAGCACCTCCACCAGCGTGCCATCGCGCAGGTCCTGTTCCACCACGAAGCGATAGGTCTGGAACAGGCCGGCGCCGGCGCGCACCAGCGTGGCACCGCCAAGGATGTCCTCCGACGCCGTGTACGAGCCGGTGGTGACGATATCGGTTTCCGTGCCATCGACCCGAAGTGTCCAGGGAATCCTGCGTCCGCTGCTGGGGCGCTCGAACTGGATGCATTCATGCCGCAGCAGATCCTCCGGCGATTGCGGCGTGCCGGCTTGCCGCAGGTAGGCGGGCGTCGCCACCACTACCAGTTCGGCATCCTCGAGCTTGCGCGCGATCAGGTTGGAGTCGTCCGGCGCGCGTCCGCGCACGCACAGGTCATAGGTGTCATCGGCGAAATCCACATTGCGGTTGCTGATGTGCACATCGATCTGGACCTCCGGGTACCGGGCCCGGAATGCCGGCAGCACCGGCAACACGCGATAGTGGGCATACGGCGTCGGCAGGCTGATGCGCAGCCGCCCGGCCGGCGTCGCGTGCTGGCCGCCGATCTGCCGTTCGGCATCGACCAGCTGCGCCAGCGCGGCGCGGCTCTGCTCGAAGTACAGGCGGCCTTCGTCGGTCAGGCGGATCTGCCGCGTGGTGCGCACGAACAGCCGCACGCCCAACCTCTCCTCCAATCGCTGCACGGTTCGGCTGACCGCGGGCGGCGTCACGCCGGCGGCGACCGCGGCCGCGGTAAAGCTGCCCAGTTCCGCGGCCAGGCAAAACAGTTCGATGCTGCCGAGCTGGAGGTCATCGAATTGGCGCTTCATGGCTTTCCCCTGCTGGTAACGGACCTCGCCCGGTATCCGGGGCAGTCGCCATCATAGGTTCGCGCCCCGCCGAAGTCGACTGACGCGCCCGTGCATTAGTACGCGCCGCGCATAACTGTTTGTCCGGCCGGTGCCTTCGAAAGCCCGGCCCGAGCCTCTAGATTGGAACCCATCGGCGCCGCGGGCCCGACCGGCACGCTAGCCGGACCAACCTACATCGAGGTGAAAACATGAGTGCAGCACAGAAAGTCGTCGTCATCACAGGCGCATCGCAGGGCATCGGCGCGGAACTGGTCAAGGCCTTCCGCGAACGCGGCGATCGCGTCGTCGCCACGGCGCGCAGCATCCGGCCGTCCGACGACCAGGACCTGCTGGCCGTCGCCGGAGACCTGGCCGAGCCGGCCACCGCGCGCCGCGTCATCGCCGAGGGCGTGACCAGGTTCGGCCGGATCGATACGCTCGTCAACAACGCCGGCATCTTCGTCGCCAAGCCGTTCACCAGCTATACCGACGCGGACTACGCAGCGGTCACCGGCATCAACCTGGCGGGCTTTTTCCATATCACGCAGCTGGCCATCGCCGAGATGGAGAAACAACGCAGCGGCCACGTGGTCAGCATCACCACCAGCCTGGTCGACCATGCCCTCAGCGGCGTGCCATCGGTGCTGGCATCGCTGACCAAGGGCGGCCTCAATGCTGCCACCCGCTCGCTGGCGATCGAGTACGCCCGCACCGGCATCCGCGCCAATGCCGTCTCGCCCGGCATCATCAAGTCGCCGATGCATGCGCCCGACACCCACGCGGCCCTGGGCGCGTTGCACCCGATGGGCCATATGGGCGAGATGCGCGATATCGTCGACGCCGTGCTGTACCTGGACGCGGCGCCCTTCGTGACCGGCGAGATCCTGCACGTCGACGGCGGGCAGAGCGCCGGCCACTGACCACGCGGCAAGCGACCGCGGCAGCCCAGGGCTGCCGCGGTCATGACATGCAGGATGGGGGCTGCCTGGCGATGAGGCAGCCCCTTGTTTCAGACCAGCCGGGTCTCGACGTGGATGTTGCCGCGCAGCGCCTTGGAGTACGGGCAGGTCTGGTGCGCGGTATCGACCAGTGCCTGCGCCAGCTCGCGCTCGATGCCGGGAATGCTGACATTGAGCCGGGCCTGCAGCAGGTAGGCGTCGCCGGCCATGCCCAGGTCGATCTCGGCATCGACCGACAGGTCCGACGGCAGCTTGACCTGCCGCTTGCCGGCGGCCAGCCCGATCGCGCCGATGAAGCATGCCGACCAGCCCGCCGCCAGCAATTGCTCAGGGTTGGTGCCGGCGCCGGGCGATCCTGGTCGTGACAGCTGCAGGTTGAGGCGGCCGTCGTCGCTGCGCGCCTCGCCATCGCGGCCGCCCGCGGTGATGTGGACCTTGCCGGTGTACAGCACTTTTTCGATACGGGTCATGTCTGGTTCCTGTTGGTGGTGTTGGTGGTGTTGGTGGAGATGAAGCAGGCCGGCGTGCCGGCCGGCACGGCTCAGGCGTAGGCGCCGTCGAGGTACGGATCGACGCTGCGCGCCGGGTCCGCCGACACGCCGCTGCGGTCGAGCCCGGCCACGGTGCGGGCGCCGTCGGTGTAGGGATCGACGTTGCGCGCACCATCGCTGAACGGATCGACGCTGCGGGCGCCGTCGCTGTACGGGCTGCGCGGCTCCTGGACCGAGCGCGCGCCCTCGCTGTACGGGTCGCGGGCATCCACCGCGCTGCGGGCACCGTCGGTGAACGGGTCGCGTGCGCCGGCGGAGAAGCTGGCGGCGTTGGCGCCGGCAGCGGCGGCAGCGAGGGCGACGGCGAGGACAAAGCGGCGGGCGATTTGGGTGGTCATGATCGGTTTCCTTAAGTTCACGTTGAGGGTTGAGCGGGCCGGCTTTCGCTTTCGGGGTATCCGACGCCGCGGCCACGGAACGTATTTAAGGTGACCGGTGTATCGGCCATGTAGCCGATGCGGGCCGCATTTGTCAGCCGCCGTGTCGCGGCCGAAGCCGGATACAAAGCGGTACAAAGTGGCGGCTAACGCTCAGGAATCGTGCCGGCATCTCCCTGGCATCGCGCCGGCTAACTGCCCGCTGTGCCCTGCCCTTCCTCCAGCCCCAGGCGCGCGGCCTCTTCGCGCAGGCTGCGCACGAACGCATGCACGACCTCGCCCGCGCCACCCTGGCGCCATACCGCGCCCACCGGCCCGAACGACTCGGCGTCGGCCACCGGCAGCACCCGCAGCAGGCCCAGCGCTTCGAGGTGGCGCGCCATCGCGCCGGAACAGACACCGATGTAGTCGGTGCCGCGCAACACCGCTTCCAGCGTCAGCACGGAACCGGTTTCCACGCGCGGCTGCAGCCCGGCCGCGCCGCGCTCCAGCAGCACGGTGTCGAGCCGGGTCCGCATCAGCGTCTCGCGCGGCGGCATCACCCACGGAAAGGCGAACAGGTCGCGCCAGGCAATGCGCTGGCGCCCCGCGAGCGGGTGATGCCGTGCCACCACCACGCCGATGCCGTCCTCGAACAGCACCTCGTGCGCCAGGTGCGGGCCATAGGCGCGTGCGTCGATGGAGCCGACGATGACGTCGTAGTCGCGCCGCTCGAGCCGCTCCAGCAAGGCATTGAAGACGCCTTCCGTGACCTCGATCTGCACGTTGGGCTGCGCCTGCTGGAAGCTGACGATGGCGCGCGGCACCAGGTGTGCCACGCCGGCAAAGACGCTGCCCACGTGCAGCCGCGCCACCGCGCCCTTGGCGATCGAGCCGAGTTCTTCATGCGCGCGCGACACCTCGCCCAGCACGCGCAGCGCCAGCTTGCGTACCGCATCGCCGGCCGGCGTGAGCTGCAGCCGGCGCCCGCGCACCAGCAGCCGCGCGCCCGCGAGCGCTTCCATCTCGCCCAGCCAGTGCGACATTGCCGACTGCGTCATGTGCAGCCGCTGCGCCGCCGCCGACAGCGTCCCCGCGTCCAGCAGGATCAGGAAGGATTCGAGATGCCGCATGCGCAACCGGCGCGCCCAGGCCACGCTATCCGCAGGATCAGTCATGAGTGTTTACTAATACATCTATCGGAACAATTCACTGGCGCTCATGGTAAGCCAATTCAATAATGCGCAGGAGTTCCCGGGCCTTCTCTGCTTCCTCACATTGTTCTCAGGCTTTCTACCTATGAAGAAACTCTCAGTTGTTTCGCACCTGGCCGTGGCGGCAATCGGCCTGGGCCTGGCCGTGCCCGCATGGAGCTGCGGCGAGGCGGGCTCGAACCGGCCCATCCGCCTGGTGGTATCCCAGCAGGCCGGCGGCAGCACCGACACCATCGCGCGCATGTGGGCCGAGCATGCCGGCAAGGAACTCGGCACCACGGTGGTGGTGGAGAACAAGCCCGGCGCCGGCGGCGTCATCGCCGCCAAGTCGGTGCTGGCGCAGCCCGCGGACGGCTGCACGCTGTTCCTGGCAGGCGTGTCACAGATGGTGCTGAACAAGTTCGCCTACGCGCCGCTGGCCTATTCGCCCGAGAAGGATTTCACGCCGGTCGCGACGCTGACCAACGTGCCGTTCGTGCTGGTGGCCAACCCGCAGACCGGCCTGCGCACGCTGGACAACCTCACTGAAGCGGCGCGCGCCAAACCCGGCGCGATCAATTTCGCCTCGTCGGGACTCGGCAATTCGACCCACCTGGTGGTCGAGATGCTGCTCAAGCAGCGCGGCCTGCGCATGACCCATGTTCCCTACAAGGGTGAGCCTGACGGTGTGATCGCCACGGTCTCGGGTGAAACGCAGGTGATGGCACCGGTGCTCAGCACCGCGTTGCCGCAGATCCGCGCCGGCAAGCTGGTGCCGCTGGTGGTGTTCGCCGCGAAACGCGTGCCGGACCTGCCGGACGTGCCGGCGGCGCCGGAAATCGGGCTGAAGGGCTTCGAGGACATCGGCTGGTCGGGCATCGCCGCCAAGGCCGGCACGCCCGCGGAGCCGATCCGGCGCATGCATGCGGCCACGCAGAAATTCCTGTCGGATCCGGTGGTGGTGGACAAGCTGCGCGCGATGCAGGTCACGCCGATGCCGGGCCCGGTCGGCAAGCTCGCCGAGCTGACCGCGCGCGACACGGTCAAGTGGAAGGACGCCATCGGCGACCTGAACCTGCGCGCCAACTGAAGCCCACCCGACACCAGATCCCGAGGTCACAATGAAAAAAGGCATGGTCGTCTGCCCGCAGCCCGAAGCGGCGGAAGCAGGCATCGAAATCCTGCGGGCCGGCGGCAATGCGGCGGACGCCGCCGTCGCCTGCGCGTTTGCCCAGACCGTGGTCGATCCGCTGATGTGCGGCATTGCCGGGTTCGGCACCGCCGCGGTGTATATGCCGTCGCACCACGTGCACGAGTACATCGACTTCCACGCCACCGCACCGGCGCGCGCCACACCGGACATGTGGGCCGACCAGCTGGAAGGCGAGGCCCGCGACGGCTTCGGCTTCTTCGTCAAGGACCGGCTCAACGACATCGGCTACCAGTCGATCGCCACGCCGGGCACGCTGCGCGGGCTGGAGGCGATTCACCGCAGCTACGGCAGGCTGCCCTGGCAGGAAGTCATTGCGCCCGCGATCCGCTGGGCTCGCGACGGCTATTTCGTGCGGCCGGGCATGTATGCGTTCTGGATCGACGTGGCCACGCTAGGGCGCGCCAGCAACCGGGAACGCCTCGCGTTCAGCGCGGATGGCCGGCGCCTCTATTGCCGCGAAGACGGATCGCCCAAGACCATCGGCACGCCGCTGCGCAATCCCGACTTTGCCGACACGCTCGAGCAGATTGCGCGCGAAGGCGCGGATGCGTTCTATCTGCACGATATCGCCGGGCGCATCGTCGCGGATATGGAGCGCAACGGCGGACTGCTGTCGCGCGCGGACCTGGCGGACTACCGGGTCGAGCGCACCGCGCCGCTGACCGGCACCTATCGCGACCGCACCATCACCACCAACCAGCCGCCGGGCGGCGGCGTGATGCTGATCGAGATGCTGAACATCCTCGAGCGCTTCGACCTGGCGCGGATCGGCCACAACACGCCGGAATACCTGCGCATCGTCTGCGAGGCGATGAAAGCGGCCACGCGCGACAAGGACCTGCACGTCGGCGATCCGGCCTTTGTCGACGTGCCGCTGGCACGCCTGCTCGACAAGGACTATGCCGGCGAGCTGGCCGCACGCATCGTCGCCGGCGACAAGGTCGACATTGCCCGCGTCAATCCCGGCCATGTGGTGCCGCGCGATACCACGCACCTGTCGGTGGTCGATGGCGAGGGCAACTGCATTGCACTGACGCATTCGCTGGCGATGCCGTCGGGCGTGATGACGCCGGGGCTGGGCTTCTTGCACAACGGCTGCATGGGCGTGTTCGATCCGCGCCCGGGGCGCGCCGGCAGCATCGCGCCGGGCAAGCGGCGCTTCACCTCATCGTGCCCTTCGATCGTGTTCCGCGACGGCAAGCCCGAGATCGTGCTCGGCGCGCCGGGCGGCACGCAGATCGCCATGGGCGTGCTGCAGGCGATCCTGAACGTGGTCGATTTCGGCATGGCGATGCAGCCGGCCGTGTCGGCGCCGCGCTTCTCGTCGACCAGCAACGCCATCGACGTGTGCAACCGGATTCCGCGCTATCTGACCGCGGAACTGGAAGCGCAAGGCTATGAGGTGATTCGCAATCCGTACAACTACACGATCGCGTGGGTGCATGCGATCCGGCTGGCGAACGGGCATCTGGATGGCGGGGCGGACCCTGGCCGGGACGGGGTAGCGCTGGAGACGGAGATCGCCTGAGAGGCATTGCCGGCCAAAATCATCCCATCCGAAAATTTTCCTTGAAATGAGATCGATTCCCATTTACTATTCGATCACTGCCTGACGCACGGTGTACCGAAACCAGCACCGGACGGCGCGGGCAGACCGGCCAGGCTGGCACCGCGCGGCACGCGACGGCGACCAGCGCTGGCAGGCATGACAGATTTCCGGATGCCGCCCCCGCGGCCTTCGATACCGACTTTTGTGGGGACCGCTCCGTCACGCGGAGCGTTTGGTAGTAGCCAGTCTCCGGAAGATCGGGAAAGCAACCAGACCCCGCTTTCCCGATCGCGTCTTCCGGCGGCAAGCCAGGCCACCTTTTTATTCCGCGCGCCGTGCAGGCACGTCGCGCCGCCAGGGACGAGGGCGCCAGCGCCCGGCCGGCCCTGGCGCTTCCCGCCTGAAATTCCGCCAAGCCACTGACGCCGTGCCCGTGCGGCGCCAGGCTGGGCGCCGCCCTGACTGCGGGGCGCCAGCCGCAGCATGCCTATGCCATCCGCCATGTCATCCGAGAGCACCAACCCGATCCATCTCAAGCGCGCCGGCCTGAAGGCGACGTCGCCGCGGATGCGCATCCTCGAAGTGTTCCGCACCAGCGCCAGGCGCCACCTGAGCGCGGAAGATGTCTATCGCATCCTGCTGACGCAGGACGAGGATGCCGGGCTGTCGACGGTCTACCGCGTGCTCAACCAGCTGGTGCAGGCCGATATCCTGCTGCGGCACAGCTTCGAGTCAGACCACGCCGTATTCGAACTGAACGAAGGCGGTCACCACGACCACCTGATCTGCGTGGCGTGCGGCCGCGTGGAGGAATTCCGCGACGAGAGCATCGAGCAGCGCCAGCGCCAGGTCGCCGCCGACAACGCCTTTGTGCTGCGCGAGCATATGCTGGTGCTGTATGGCGTATGCCCGCAATGCCGTGCCGCCGCCGCCGACGCGGAGCGCGTGCCGGAGCTGCCGGCCAGCGCCTGATCCCGCCGCCCCCGCCGCATGTTGCGCGCCTGACGGAGCCATCCATGGAGCGCCTGACCAAACCCCTGTCCGAACTGAAGCACCTGATCAACCTGTGCCTGCGCCAGGAACCTGGCTGCCAGGACTGCCAGCTCCGCGCGCTGTGCGTGCACCGCCCCGACCACACCGGCTGCAACTGGAGCGCCGAAGTCGATTTCCCCGAACGCAGCGAAGCCGACGCCGTGCGTCACTGGCGCCAGGCCCGCCGCGTGGTGATGATGGTGCGCGAGCAGTACAACGTGGGCATCACGGCGCAGGCCTGATCAACGCCTGACCGCGACGCCGCCCGCGGCACGAACGCCTTCCGCCCCCGGCCGCAACACCAGCCACACCGCCATGCCGATCAGCGCACCGCCGGCGGCATGCGCCCACGACAGCGCCTCGCCCAGGAACAGCGCGCCCCAGACGATGCCGAACGGCGGGATCAGGAAGGTAACGGTGAGCGAGCGCACCGGCCCCAGGTCGGCGATCAGCCGGAAATACAGGATGTAGGCCAGCGCCGTGCACAGCGTGCCCAGGCCGAGCATGGCCGCCCAGACGCCGGCGCCGGCGTCGGGCAGCGCGTTGTGGCGCCACAGCGCCGCGACGCAGAAAGGCAGCAGGAAGGCGCCCGCGCCGACCAGGCTGCCGGCCGCGACCAGCCGGCTGTCGAGCCCGCCCCGCTGCGTGATCCAGCGCCGCGCGAGAAAGCCCGAAAGCCCGTAGCAGGCGGTGGCGAACAGGCAGGCCAGCGCGCCCAGCAGCACCTCCGAGGAAAAGGCGACCGGCCCGGTGCGCGTCAGCAGCGCTACCCCCGCCACCCCGAGCACCACCCCCATCGCCTTCGCGCGCGTCAGTGGTTCCGAGAAGGCGATGGCGCCGATCACCACGCCCATCAGCGGGGTCATGGCGTTGAACACCGCCGAGTAGCCGGCCGGCAGCCACAGCGCCGCCACGCCGTACATCGCGAACGGAATGCCCGAGTTGACCACGCCCAGCGCCAGCACCGCCGGCCATCTGCCTTGCATGTCCCAGCGCAGGCCCAGCAGCGGCAGGCACGCCGCCAGCGTCAGTGCGCCGATCAGGACGCGCACGAAGGCGGTCGGCACCGGGCCCAGCACCGGGGCGCCGATGCGGATGAACAGGAAACTGCCGCCCCAGAGGGCGGCCAGAGCCAGCAGGCGAAACAGGTCGGGCAGTTTCATCGGTCAGGCGAGGGGCGCCCCGCCGGCAGGATCAGCGATGCCGCATTGGACGCCGGGCCGGCGTTGACCGCAAGTCGGATTCGGACCTGTGGCCCGTTAGCCGCACGTCCGGGGCAAGTGCAGCTTGCGGTATTGGCGACACGTTGACGGATCTACCAGCAATTTGAGCGCCGTTTCCGCCACAATGTCACATAAAGGCGTCACTTTCTTACTGCGAGCTTTCATCATCACCCCCCGCAGGAGGGGGCGCTTCGCCGACGCGTGACAATCCGCATTCGATTAAATTAAAATCTGGTCTGCGCCAGAGTTAATTGACCCCTCCGACGCATTCCCGACAAGCCGCCAGGCCTCCTGGCGGCTTCTTTTTTGGTTCCGGTAAAATGCGCGCTGCCCGGCACACCGGCCAGCGACGTTACGTTGGCCGCCCGTCCCGCGGCGCTGCCGGCATCCCATCGCCCGCATCCTGCGTCAACCGGCGCGGCGTCGGCCGCGTTGCCAATCCACATGAAACGACAGTTCCTGGGCCTGCTGGCCCGCGTCTACGTCCTGCAATTCGCGCTGGAAGTCCCCGCCACCGTGGCCATGCTGGCCGACATGCTGCTGGAATACGGTTTCCAGGTCGATATCGGCTCGGTGCGTCCGCTGCTGCGGGCGCTGCAAATGGAAGGCTACCTGGAAAGCGTGCTGCGCGACGGCATCGGACGGGTCTACCTGCTGACCGAACGCGGCCGCGAAGAACTGCAGGCCAGCCGCCAGCGCATCGACGAACTCTACCGCCGCCTGCACGCCGGCCTGCCCGCGTCCGACGACGCGCAACGCTCCACCTGAAGTCTCCACCTGAAGTGGGCCGGAATCGGCGGCCGCGGCGCCGCTGGCGTACCCGTTTCTGCGGGCCGCCGTTGGCGCCGCGGCGCCCTGCCCAACGGCCTTACTTCTTCTCCGCCTTCCCTTCGTAGCGCTTGCTCCATTCGGCCAGGATGCGGTCGCGGTTATCGCTGGCCCAGCGGAAGTCGTTCTTGATCAGGCGCTTCTCGTAGTCCGCCGGCAGCAGCGCGTCGGGCCTGGCGATGCCGGGCACGGCCAGCACCGCGAAGTTCTTTTCATACAGCGCCATCGCCTCGCGCGACGCCGAGAAGTCGGCCAGCTTGCGCGCCGCGTCGAGATGCTTGGTGCCCTTGACGATGGCGGTCGCCTCGATGTCCCAGCCCAGGCCTTCGCTGGGCAGCACGATATCGATCGGCGCGCCTTCCTTCTTCGACTTCATGGCGCGGTATTCGAACGCGATGCCGATCGGGAACTCGCCCTGCGCGGCCATCTTGCACGGCTTGGAACCCGAGTGGGTGTACAGGCCGATGTTCTTGTGCAGGGCATCCATGTACTGCCAGCCCTTCTGCTCGCCCATCATCTGGAGCCATGCGCTGACGTCGAGGAAGCCCGTGCCGGACGACGCCGGATGCGGCATCACCACCTTGCCGGCATAGATCGGCTTGGTCAGGTCGGCCCACGAGGCGGGCCTGGGCAGGCCCTGCTTCTGCGCCTCGACCGTGTTGAAGCAGATCGCCGCGCCCCACACGTCCATGCCGACCCATGCCGGCGGGTTGGCCGGGCTGCGGTACCTGGCATCGATCGCGGCCAGGTTCTTCGGCGCGTACGGTTCGAGCATGCCTTCCTTGTCCAGGATCGCCAGGCTGGAGCCGGCCAGGCCCCACACCGCGTCGGCGCGCGGCGCGGCCTTTTCCGCCAGCAGCTTGGCGGTGACGATGCCGGTGGAGTCGCGCACCCACTTGATCTCGATATCGGGATGCACCTTCTCGAACGCGGCCTTGTAGGCGGCGATCTGGTCGGCTTCGAGCGCGGTGTAGACGGTCAGCACGGTGGCGGCGGCGGCGTGGCCGGCCAGCAGCGGCAGCGTGGCAGCGGCCACGGTGGCAATGGCCGCGGAAAGGCGGATGATGCGGGACATGGTTTCCTCCTGTGGAATCGATCGATGTGTAGCAGTGCAGCGGGATGACAAAAAGGGAAGGCTCAGCCGGCACGCCAGCGCTGCGCGCGGCGCAGCCAGCCGGCCGAGAGCGCGTGCAGCAACAGCGCCGCCAGCACGGCGGTCAGCAGGATCAGCGTCGACATCGCCGCGGCGGGCGCGGTATCGCCCGCATCGTCCATGTTCAGCACCGAGATCGCGGCCAGCACGGTGTCGGGGCTGTAGAGGAAGATCACCGCCGAGACCGTCGTCATCGACGACACGAACAGGTAGCGGAAGATGTCGAGCAGCGCCGGCAGGCACACCGGCACGGTCACGCGCCAGCACGTCAGCAGCGGCGCCACGCCCAGCGACAGCGCCGCGGCCTCGAACTCCTGGTCGAGCTGGCGCAGGGCGGCGGCAGCGGTCAGGTGGCCGGTGGTGTAGCAGTGCGCGACATTGCACAGCACCAGCAGCGCCATGGTGCCGTACAGCGCGTGCAGCGGATTGCCGGGTGCGTTGAAGAAAAACACATAGCCCAGCCCCAGCACCAGGCCCGGCACCGCCATCGGCAGAAGGAAGCCGGCACGCAGCACGCCATGCAGCCAGGCCGGCCCGCGCGTGCGCAGCGTCAGCCAGGCGCCGAGGAAGATCGCCACGGTGCCCGCCAGCGCGGTCAGTACGGACAGCTTCAGGCTGTTGCGGTAGGCCAGCCAGCCGCCGCCGTCCATGTTGTCGAAGTCGTAGTGCGCCAGCGTCAGGCTCAGGTTGTACGGCCACAGCTTGACCAGCGACGCGCCCACCGCGGTGATGACCACCGCCAGCAGCGCGGCGCTGACGGCCAGCACCAGCAGCAGGCAGGCGCTGTCGCGGCCGCGCTCGGGCGCCGGCACATACACCTGCGCGCGGCTGCCCAGCTGCATGCGCTGGCGCCGCTGCAGCGCCATGTCGACGGCAAAGGTCAGCAGCGCCGGCGCCAGCAGCAGCATGCCGATCAGCGCGCCGCGGTCGAACTGCTGCTGCCCCACCACGGCCTTGTACGCCTCGAGCGCCAGCACCGGGTAGCCGCCGCCCACCACCTTGGGCACGCCGAAGTCCGTGATCACCAGCGTCAGCACCAGGCATGCCGCGGCGAACAGGCCGTGGCGGGCGCTCGGCAGCGTCACCGTGCGGAAGGTGCGCCACGGGCCGGCGCCCATGGCGCGCGCCGCTTCATAGAGGCGCGCATCGGCCAGCGACAGCGTCGCCACCAGCACCATCAGCGCATGCGGGAAGGTGTAGAAGGCCTCGCCCAGCACGATGCCCCAGAAGCCATAGATGCCGCCCGGGCCGAAGGCGCCGCGGAAGATGCCCTGGTTGCCGAACAGGTAGACCAGCGCGATCGCCGGCAGCAGCGACGGCGCGAACAGCGGCAGCAGCGCAATGCCGCGCCACAGCGGCCGCAGCGCGATGCAGGAGCGCTGCAGCGCATAGGCAAAGCCGAACGCCAGCGGCACCACCAGCGCCACCACCGTCAGCGACACCGCCACGCTGCGCCCCAGCATCGGCAGGAAGTTGGGGCCGGATACCAGCGCGGCCATGCGCGCGCCCAGCACCCACTGGCCCGCGCCATCGAACCAGGCCTGGCGGAACAACGCCAGCAACGGCAGCAGCAAGCCCACGGCAAGCCCGGCGAGCCACAGCCACTTCATTGCGGCGGGGGCGCCGTGCGCCAGCCGCGCGGCCAGGCCGGTGCCGCGCTGCCGGGACGCCGGTGCCTGCGCCGGCAGCAATGCGCTGGCGACGCGCATCATGCGAACACCCGCAGCGCCGGCGCCGGCAAGGCAATCCAGAACTTGTGGCCGCCCGCCTGCGGCAGCCGGTGCCGCGCCTCGCGCGCCACGTCGGCAAACAGCGTCAGGCCGGGCAGGCGGTCGGCTTCCAGCGCCAGCCGATAGCGATTGCCGAGGTAGGTCTGGTCGACCACGCGCGCCAGCAGCCGGTTGGGCTCGGCGGGGTCCGGGTCCAGCCGCACGGCCTCCGGGCGGCAGCACAGCCGGCCGGCGCCCGCCAGCGGCTGCTGCGCGTCGACCTGCAACTCAACCGCCTGGCTGCCTTCGCCGATGGTGAAGCGCCCGGCCGGCCCGCCGTGCCCGGGCAGCCAGTTGGCCTGCCCGACAAAGCCTGCGACAAAGGCCGATGCCGGCTGTTCGTAGATCTCGGCAGGCGTGCCCGCCTGCACGATGCGCCCGCCATCCATCACGGCGATGCGGTCGGCCATGGTCATGGCCTCTTCCTGGTCGTGCGTGACCATCACGGTGGTGATGTTCAGGCGGCGCTGCAGCTGGCGCAGTTCCGCGCGCAGGTGCTCGCGCACGCGTGCATCGAGCGCCGACATCGGCTCGTCCAGCAACAGCAGCGACGGCGCCGGCGCGAGTGCGCGGGCCATCGCCACGCGCTGCTGCTGGCCGCCGGAAAGCTGCCCCGGGAACTTGCGTTCGCTGCCGGCCAGGCCGACCAGGTCGAGCATTTCGGCCACGCGCGCGTCGCGGTGCGCGCGCCCCATGCCGCGCCCGTACAGGCCGTAGGCGACGTTCTGCGCGACGGTCAGGTTGGGGAACAGCGCGTAGGACTGGAACAGGATGCCGTAGTCGCGCGCCTGCGGCGGCAGGCCGGTCAGCTCGCGCGCGCCGGCATGGATGCGGCCGGCGTCCTCGCGCTCCAGGCCGGCGATGATGCGCAGCAGCGTGGTCTTGCCGCAGCCGGACGGGCCCAGCAGGCACAGCAGCTCGCCCTGCCCGACCGACAGCGACACGCCATCAAGAGCGAGGAAGCCGCCGGAGCCGCTGGAGCCCCCAAAGCGCTTGCTGACCTGCTCCACGGCCAGGAACGCCCTGCCCTGCGTTGGCTTGCCTGCCTGCATCACCGAATCTCCCTGCATCTCGATCGAATTGACCGCCAGCATAGGCAGCGCAGATGCCAGCCATATGGCAGATCGGCAAAGGTTTTCGATGGAGGTATCGGGGGATTTGGGATGCGGCGCGCGGCGCGCGAGTCAGGCCTGCTGCGGTGTGGAGGCGGTGGACATGTCAGTGTCGGGCACCGTCAGCGGCTTGCGTAGCACCTCGCGCAGCGCCTGCAGCGGCACGCCCTGGCTGAACAGGAAGCCCTGCAGCCCGTCGCATCCCTGCGCGCGCAGGAAGGCAAACTGCGCCGCGGTTTCCACCCCTTCGGCGATCACCTTGAGATGCAGCTGGTGGCCCAGCGCGATGATGGCCGCGGCCACGGCCTGGTCGTGGCCCGGCGTGGCGACGCCGTCGACGAAGGACTTGTCGATCTTGAGCCGGCTGATCGGCAAACGGGTCAGGTAGTTGAGCCCGGAATAGCCGGTGCCGAAGTCGTCGATCGACAGCCCCACGCCCAGCTCGCGCAGGCGGCGGAAGGTCTCGATGGTGGTCTCGCCGCCATCGACCAGGATGCCCTCGGTGACTTCGATCACCAGCCCCTGCGCCGGCAGGCCGGCCTGCTGCAGGCAGCGCGCCACGGTGTCGGGGAAGTCGGCCTGGCGCAGCTGCAGCGGCGAGATATTGACCGCCACCTCGAGCTCGCGGCCCAGCTCCGTGCGCAAGGCCTGGATCTCGCGGCAGGCGGTGGCCAGGGCCCATTCGCCGAGCGGCACTACCAGGCCGCTCTGCTCGGCAATGGGGATGAACTCGGCCGGCTGCATCACGCCGCGCTCCGCGGTCTCCCAGGTGATCAGCGCCTCGACTGCGGGGATGGCCAGCGTGGCGGTATCGACGATCGGCTGGTAGCGCAGCCGGAATTCGTTGCCGGCCAGCGCGCGCCGCAGCAGGCCTTCGATGGTGAAGCGCGTCAGCGAGGCCTCGGCCATGGCGCTGGCAAAGCGGCACAGGCGCGCGCGTCCGCCCTGCTTGGCGGCGTAAACGGCGGAGTCGGCGGACTTGAGCAGTTCGGTCAGCGTGTCGCCATCGTCGGGGAACACCGCCATGCCGATCGACGGCGTCACGCGCAGCCGCTGGCCGCCGGCGAGCAGCTCTTCATTGATGCGCGCCTGGATCTTGGCGGCAATCAGTTCGGCCTCGCTGTCGTGGCGCAGGCCGGCCAGAACCACGCCGAACTCGTCGCCGCCCATGCGCGCCACCAGGTCGCCCTGGCGCACTGTGCCCTTGATGCGGTCGGCCATGGTGCGCAGCACGTCGTCGCCCACCGGGTGGCCGAGCGAATCGTTGATGCGCTTGAAGTGGTCCAGGTCGAGCAGCAGCAACGCGACGCGCTCGCCGCGGGTGCGCGCGTGCAGCAGCAAGGCCTGGGCGCGCTCGCTCAGTTCGGCGCGGTTGGGCAGGCCGGTCAGCGGGTCGTGCAGCGCCAGGTGGCGGATGTACTCATCCACGCGCAGGCGCTCGGTCAGGTCATGGCCGATGGCCTGGTAGCCGGTCGGCGCGGCGGTTGCAGTGATCGGCAGCGCCGACACCGCCAGCCGCACCGGCATGCGCGAGCCGCCCTTGCGCACCCAGGTCCATTCGCGTTCATCGGTCAGCCCCAGCCGGGGCTTGGCCAGCAGCGCGGGCAGTCCTGGCGGCACTGGCGCACCCAGCTCGGCGCTCAGCGCGCGCGCGTGGTCGGCCAGCTCAGTGGCGACATGCAGGCCGGTCATGGGCATGTGGCCGACCAGTTCGGTGCTGCTGTACCACAGCATGCGCTGGCCGGCCGCGTTGATGCCGGTGATCAGGCCGTGCTCGTCGAAGGTGATGACGCAGAAGGCGGCGTGGTCGAGCAGTCCGGCATAGCGCGCCGCCTGCACCGCGGCGGCGTCCTGTGCGCGCCGCTCGGGCGCAACGTCGGTGACAGCCCACAGCCAGTGCGGCGCGGCGCCGTCGCCGGCGGGCAGGGGCGCGGCGCTGACGCGCAGCGCGAAGCTGTCGCCGTCGGCACGCACGCCCGCCAGTTCGCGATGGATCGCGGAACCCGCCGCGGCGTCGGCGGGCACCACGCCGGTGGCGCCGGGAATCAGCGCGTCCAGGCTGCGTCCGGCCAGGCGCCTGGCATCGGTGCCCAGCAATTGCCCGGCGCGCTCGCTGGCGCGCACCACCACGCCCTGCGCATCGGTCACGACGAAACCGTCGGCGGATTGCGTCAGGCAGGCCTGCAGCATGGCGCTGTCGTCTTCCCAGGCGTGCACGGCCCGTGCCTCGCGCAAGCGCGCTGCGCGGCCCTGGCGCGCCAGCGCATGGGTCAGCCAGGCCAGCAGCAGCGTCGCCAGCGCACCCGCGGCCGGCACCAGCAGGGCGGGCCGCGGGCCATGCGCGGCTTCGAAGGCCGGACGGGTCGCCGCGCGCAGCGTCCAGCTGCGGCCGCCGTACTGGAACTGGCGCTCGCCCCGCAGCCACGGCGCGCTGCCGTCTTCGCGCAGCTCGCCCTGGGTGGGGCCGCCCGACAGCAGCGTCCCGGCCGCGGCGGGCCCGCCCTCGTACAGCGACAGCTCCAGTTCGTTCGACGCCGAGGCCCCGACCGCGCGCATCAGGTCGCCCAGCCGCAGCGACAGGTAGACGTAGCCCAGCACGGCCTCGCGCCGCTGCGCCACCGTGCTGAGCGGAGCGCCGCCGCCATAGACCGGCAGGAACACCAGCGCGCCGCGCTGGGGCGCCACGGCCCCGGCGGCTTCGACTTCGCCGATCGGATCCAGGCCGGCGCTCAGGCGCGGCTCGCCGCTGTCGCGCGCGGCTTCGAGCGCGGCCTGGCGGGTGGGCTCGGACAGCATGTCGAAACCCGCGACACGCATGCTGCGGCCGTCCAGCGGATCGATGTAGAGGATGGGCGCGTACAGCTCGCGCGCGCCGGCGGGATGGATGGTGTAATCGGCAAGGCCGTCGGCGCGCGCGGCCTGCACCAGCCGGGGCACCTGCTGCGGCGTGGCGAGCGGCGCGTAGCCGATGGCCTGGGTGCCGGCCGGCAAGTCGTCGCGCTGCGCGGTATAGAGGTAGTTGCGCCATTGCGCGCGCGTGGTGCCGGGATTGGCCGTCATTACCGCGGCCACGCCGCGCAGCAGCCGTTCGTTCTCGAGCATGCGCTCGCGCAGCGCGCTGCCGGCCTGCGCCAGCAGCGCATCGAAGTGCTGCTGGGCGGCGCGGCGCTCGAGCCGGTCGGCCTGCAGCCATGCCCCCGCCGTCAGCAGCGCGCCGCCGGCCGCGACCAGCAATGACAACAGGGCGGGAGAAAGCGAAGTCAGTCTCATGGTCGGTGGGTTCCGGCATGCGGCAGGGGCACCGCCCCTGCGCAGGCATGCCGCCACGCGGCCGGCCTTCGCCTTAGCGGGGGACTATACCGTGGCGCAGGCAGCGCGCACAGCCCCGCCGCGGCATGGAGACGGGCGCGGGGGGTGCGGGGGAAATGCCCGATGCCCCACCAAGGCAGGGGTATGGTAGGGTTGCACCCGAGACTCGACCTGCAGTTTGCGACAAGCCTGCGCTCCTCCCCCGCTGCCCTTGCGCCCCCACTGCACCCGACATGCCCGTTTACACGCCCACGTTGAAAGCGCGCATTGCGATCATCACCACCGTGCTGGCCGCGGTGTTCGGCACCGGCATCGTACTGATCGCCCTGTATGACGCGCACAGCGATCTGCACGATGCGCTCGAGGGCCAGCAGGATTCCGTGGTCAAGCTGACCGCCAACCAGCTCGACACGGCCATGAACGACCGTATCCAGCTGCTGTCGCACCAGGCCGACCAGCTCGGCGACCTGATGGCGCAGGCGCACGGCGCGCACGCGGCTGCGGCACGGCAGCGCGCGCTGCAGGCGCTGTCCGCCGCGATCCCGGTGCCGGCGGCGTTCAACGCGCTGCTGGTCGCCGACCGGCACGGCAATGTCCTCAGCGACCAGGGCGACGGCGCCGAAATCCGCGACCGCGATTACTTCCGCGAAGCGGCGCGCACGCTGGCGCCGGTGGTATCGCCGCCAATCCGCTCGCGCACCAGCGGCCAGTTGGGCGTGCTGGTGGCGGTGCCGGTGCTGTCGCCGCAGCGCGGCTTCCTGGGCCTGGTGGGCGGATGGCTGGACCTGTCCAGCGCCAACTTCCTGGTCGACATCCTGCACAACCGGCTCGGCACCACCGGCTACTACTGCCTGGTCTCGGCCGGCCGCGAGCCGGTCTACGTGCGCCATCCCGATCCCGCCCAGGCCCGCCAGCCGGCACGGCCGGTGGCCGACACCTGCGGCGAGGACGACAGCCCCGCGGCGCTGGAATTCCTGACGCCGGCGCGGCCGGTGATCGCGCGCCACCTGATGTCCACCACCGGCTGGGAACTGGTGGCATTGCTGCCGGCGCGCGAAGCCTACGCGCCGCTGCGGCAGATGCAGCAGCGCTTCCTCGGCATGGCGGGGGTGGCGATGGCCGGGGTGGCGCTGCTGATCTGGCTGGCGGTGCGGCGCCAGCTGATGCCGCTGTCGCGGCTGCACCGGGTGGTGCTGGCCAGCGCCAACGACCTGTCCGCGTTCGAGCGCCTGCCCACGCGCCAGCAGCGCGACGAGATCGGCGACCTGACGCGCGCTTTCATCAAGCTGATGCGCGACGTGCGCGAGCGCCGCCAGGCGCTGGACCGCAGCGAGCGGCGGCTGCGCGCGGTGACCGACACGCTGCCGTCGCTGCTGGCCTTCGTCGATACCGAAGCGCGCTATGTGTTCAACAACCTGGCTTATGAGCGCGTGTTCGGCCTGAAGCCCGAAGAGCTGCGCGGCAAGCCGATGCGCGAGGTGCTGGGCGAGGCCCGCTTCGCGCGCGTGCGGCCGTTCCTGGAACGCGCGCTGGCCGGCAGCGCGGTAACCTTCGAAACCGAGGAAGAGGGCCCCGACTACCACTGCATGGAAACCAGCCTGCGCCCGGAATGGAGCGCCGACGGCAGCGAAGTGGTGGGCGTGCATGTCCACGTGCAGGACATCACCCAGCGCAAGCTCGAGACCCAGCGCCTGGCGCGCATGTCGCGCACCGACCATCTGACGCAGCTGCTCAACCGCAGCGCGTTCGAAGGCCAGCTGCACGCGGCCATGGCGCGCAGCCGCGAGCATGGCACGCTGATGGCGCTGCTGTATCTCGACATGGACCGCTTCAAGGCGGTCAACGATATCCACGGCCACGCCGCCGGCGACCTGCTGCTGCAGGACTTCGCCCAGCGCGTGCGCCGCTGCGTGCGCGACAGCGATACCGTGGCCCGGCTGGGCGGCGACGAGTTCGCCGTGGTGCTCGAAGACCTGGCGCAGCCCGCCGCCGCGCGCCGGGTCGCGCAAGCGGTCCTGCAGGCGATGGACGTTCCCTTCAGCTTCGAGGGCGTGCGCGCCGACGTCGATGTCAGCATCGGCGTGGCACTGTACCGCGGCGGCCCGGCGCAGGACCACGAGCTGATGCGGCTCGCCGACGTGCTGCTATACCGCGCCAAGGGCGCCGGCCGCGGCCGCTACGAGATCGGTCCGCCCGAACTGGCGGACCAACCCAGCCCGCAGCACGCCGGGCCTTCCACGGCTCAGTGAAGCGTGCCCGCCGGCTTGTCCGGCACCGCGCCGGCCGCGCCCTCGGGCTCGAACGGCACGTGCCGGCCGTCGCTCGACTGGTAGCCGAGCTGGGCGTCGGCGCCCAGCATCTTTTCCCAGGCGATCATGGCCTGGGCGACGGCCTCGGGCGCGCCCTTGAACACCACCACGTCGTTGCCGCAGTTCGGGCATTCGCCGCCGAACACCGCGTCGATGCCTGGCAGGCCCGGCACGTCGAGCGCGTCGAACTGTGCAAACGCGGTCTTGCAGTGCCCGCAGACCAGCTGGGCGGGGCGCAAGGCCTCGATCTTTGCGCGTGCCTGTGCCGCACGCTCCTCGGGGGTACCCCGCCGTTTTGCCTCGCCCATGATGTCCTTCCTTCCCCGTGCTGCCGGTGTGTGTGTTTGCAGCGGCCGGCCGCTCTGGCCGGTGCCGTGCCTGTTAGATGCGCAATGCGGGCCGGTGGTGCCCGGACCGTGGCGCAGGTGACGGCCGCGCTGCCTGCGCGCCGGCGCCTGCCTGCCGCGCCTACCTGGCATTGTAACCAGCGCGGCGCTGCAAATACCGGGCCGACAGGAAGCGGCGGCGCCTGCTATTGTGGATAACGATGCCCCGTGCGGGCGCGGATGCGCCGCCTGCCGCACCGCGGGCATGCCGGTTCCATCCACCTACCCCCGAAGGAGGACGTTCCATGATCCGACCCACCGTGCAGGAAAACGCCGCCCGCTACGCCGACTGCATTGCCGCCTGCAATGCCGCGGCGGCGGCCGCCCTCAAGTGCGCGGCCGCCTGCCTGGAAGAACAGGACGTGCGCAAGATGGCGCGCTGCATTGCGCTGGACATGGATTGCGCCGGCATCGCCCAGCTGGCCGCGTCCTACATGCTGCGCAACAGCGAGTTCGCGCCGCTGGTGTGCGAGGACTGCGCAGAGGTCTGCAAGTGGTGCAAGGAGGAATGCGAGCGCCATGATGCCGAGCACTGCCAGGAATGCGCGCGCGCCTGCGCCGTCTGCATGGAGCAGTGCCTGAAGATGACGGCGTAGCGCGAGCGCGCTCGGGCGCCGCCTCGCTCAGTCGCCGCCGGGCGCCTGCCCCGGGGGCGAATCCGCCAGCGCGACGAAGGCATCGATCAGCCGTGCGCCGCGCCGCTCGCGCAGGCAATACAGGTATTCGTGCAGGCACGGCGCGGCATCGGTAAAGCCCAGCACGCGCAGGTCAGGATGGCTCGGCACTTCATGCCGGGCGATCACCGATACGCCCAGGTTGCGGATCACCGCTTCGCGGATCGATTCGCGGCTGCCGATTTCCATCTGCGCGGCGGGGCTGACGCGCGCCTGCGCCAGCATGTCCTCGGTGGCGATGCGCGTGGTCGATCCCAGCTCGCGCATCAGCAGCCGGCAGCCCGCCAGCGCGCTGACCGGCACTTCGGTATGCCCGGCCAGCGCATGGGTGCGATGCACCACCAGCATCAGCGGATCCACGCCCAGCAGCATGCGCGACAGGCGCGCATCGTCGACGCGCTGCGAAGACGTGGCGAGGTCGACGCGGTATTCCTGCAGCGCCTCCAGCACCTCCTGCGAGTTGCCGGTGACCACGCTCACGTCGATGGCCGGGAACCGCTCGCTGAAGCGGCGGATCAGTTCCAGCGCGTAGTACGGCGCGGTGGCGCCCACGCGCAGGCTGCCGGTGCGCAGGTCGCCCGAATGGCGCAGGAAGAAGTCGATCTCGGTTTCCTGCTGCACCAGAGCCTCGACCCGCGGCAGCAGCGCCAGCCCGGCGTCGGACAGCGCCAGCCGGCGCCCGCCGCGATGGAACAGCTCTACCCCGTAGGCCTCTTCCAGCGCGCGGATCTGCGCGGTGATGGTGGGCTGCGACAGGCCCAGGCGCTTGGCCGCCTGCGTGACGCTGCCGATGCGGGCCACCATGAAGAACGATTTGAGCTGGGCGATGAGCATGCGGCGGAAAGAGGTCGCGGGCGCCGGCAACGCGGCAAGATGGCGGTAGGCGGGCACCCGCCATGGCGAAGCGGTATTCTAATGGACCGCACCATGCCCTCCGGCCCAGCCGTCCGCCGCCTTGCCAAGGAGCCAGCCCATGCCAGACCCGTCCAACGCCGCCACCCGCATCGAAAAAGACAGCCTCGGCGACGTGCCCGTGCCCGCCGACCACCTGTGGGGGGCGCAGACCGAACGCTCGCGCCAGAACTTCCGCATCGGCACCGAGAAGATGCCGCCCGCGCTGATCGAGGCCTTTGCCATCCTGAAGCTGTGCGCGGCGCGCGCCAACGGCGAACTGGGCGTGCTGCGGCCCGAGCTGGCGCATGCCATCGAGCAGGCCGCCGCCGAGGTCATCGAAGGCCGCTGGCCCGACGAGTTCCCGCTCTCGGTCTGGCAGACCGGCTCCGGCACGCAGACCAACATGAACCTGAACGAGGTCATCGCCAACCGCGCCATCCAGCTGCTGGGCGGCGAGGTCGGCAGCAAGACCCCGGTGCATCCCAACGACCACGTCAACGCCAGCCAGTCGTCCAACGACAGCTTTCCCACCGCGATGCACATCGCCGCCACGCGCGCGATCCAGCAGGAACTGCTGCCGGCGCTGGAGCAGCTGCAGCAAACCTTCGCGCGCAAGGTCGAAGCCTTTGCCGATATCGTCAAGGTCGGCCGCACCCACCTGCAGGACGCGGTGCCGCTGACGCTGGGGCAGGAGTTCTCCGGCTACATGGCGCAGGTGGCCGATGCGCAGTCGCGCCTGCAGCAGGCCATGCTGCGCGCGATGCCAGTGGCGCAGGGCGGCACCGCGGTCGGCACCGGCCTGAACGCGCCGCACGGCTTTGCCGCCGCCTTTGCGCGCGCGCTGGCGGACTACACCGGCCTGCCGTTCGAGCCCGCGCCCAACCGCTATGCGCTGCAGGCCGCGCACGACGCGCTGGCCGACCTGTCGGGCGCGCTCAACACCACCGCGTCGTCATTCCTGAAGATCGCGCGCGACTTCATGCTGCTGGGCTCCGGCCCGCGCGCCGGCTTTGCCGAGCTGGTGCTGCCGGCCAACGAGCCGGGCTCGTCGATCATGCCGGGCAAGGTCAACCCGACCCAGGCCGAGGCGCTGGCGATGGTGTGCTGCCGCGTGATCGGCAACCACACCACGGTCACGCTGGCGAACGGGCTGGGCACGCTCGAGCTGAACGCCTACAAGCCGGTGATCATCTACAGCCTGCTGCAATCGGTCAGCCTGCTGGCCGGCGCGGCCTCGAGCTTTGCCGAGCATATGGTCGAGGGGGTCGAGGCCGACCGCGAACGCATCGCCGAACTGCTGGAGCGCTCGCTGATGCCGGTGACCGCGCTCAATCCGCATATCGGCTACGACCGCGCCGCGGAAATCGCCAAGCTCGCGGTCAAGCGCAACCTGTCGCTGCGCGAGGCGGCGATCGCGTCCGGGCATGTCACCGAGGCGCAGTTTGCCGAGTGGATCGACCTGAAAGGGATGACGCGCGAGGTGTAGCGCGCGCGGGCTTGAAACAGAGAAGCAGAGGCGCCCGGCGCGGAACCGCGCCGGGGCGGGCCGGCCTCAGCCGACGAAAGCCTTTTCCAGCACGAAATGGCCGGGGTGGCTCATATTGCCTTCGGCAAAGCCGCGCGCTTCGAGGATGGCGCGCACGTCCTTCAGCATATCCGGGCTGCCGCACAGCATGATGCGGTCGTTCTCGGTCGAGAACGGCGCCATGTCCAGGCGCTCGAACAGCTCGCCCGAGGCGATCAGGTCGGTGATGCGGCCGCGGTTGTCGAACTCTTCGCGCGTCACGGTCGGGAAGTACACCAGCTTCTCGCGCACCAGCTCGCCGAGGTGCTCGTGCTGCGGCAGGTGTTCCTGGATCAGCTCGCGGTAGGCCAGCTCCTCGACGAAGCGGCAGGTGTGGGTCAGCACGACCCGGTCGTAGCGCTCGTAGACGTCCGGGTCGCGGATGATCGACAGGAACGGCGCCAGGCCGGTGCCGGTGGCCAGCAGCCACAGGGTCTTGCCGGGCAGCAGGTTGTCCACCAGCAGCGTGCCGGTCGGCTTCTTGCCGACGTAGATCTGGTCGCCTTCGCGCAGGTGCTGCAGGCGCGAGGTCAGCGGGCCGTCGGGCACCTTGATGCTGAAGAATTCCAGCGTCTCTTCATAGTTGGCGCTGGCAATGCTGTAGGCGCGCAGCAGCGGGCGGCCATTCACTTCCAGGCCGACCATGGCGAACTGGCCGTTTTCAAAGCGGAAACCGGGGTCGCGCGTGCAGGTGAAGCTGAAAAGGGTGTCGGTCCAGTGATGGACGGAAAGGATGGATTGCTGGTTCAGATTGCTCATGGCAAGACGCGGAATGCAGCGCGACGGCGCGCCAAAAAAACGGCTGGAAGAAGGCGATCTTAACGCAAGCCCCGGGTCGGCGCAGGCGGAGCCTGCAACGCCAGCAAGGGATTAGCGCCAATCCCGAGCGGATGAGCCGAAGCCATCACGTCGATGAACGTGTGGCGGCTTTTGCTGGCTCAGCGAGGTCCCGGCTTCACCCGCCGGGTGTGAGCGCGCCGGACAGTTCGCAGCGCTGGCGCGCCAGCGCTTCGCGCGAGTAGCCGTGGCGCACCCGCAACTGGTGCTCGACGGCGTCGGCCTGGTCCAGGCACGCGAACACCAGGTCGTCCTTGACGCGTTGCGACACGCCCTTCAGGCGCGGCGCCTCGTACGCGACCTGGCGCGCGCGGCAGCGCAGGAACAGCAGGGTTTCCTGCGAGGCGATGATCAGCTGGTCATGCTCGATCCGCTTGCAATCGACCAGATCCTGGGCGGAGGCGCTGGCGCCGGCAAAGAACAAAGGCAGGCACAGCCATCGGCGCAACGAGCGGTGCATGGCAAACGGGGGCGCAGAAGGCCAGTTGAGGGTCCGGCTCGAATCATTGCCCAGACCCGCGCACAGCGCAAGCCGCAGTGCGCGCAACATCGCATTGCGCGACCGCGCCGGATGGTGCCAATTCGGATTTCAGTGTCCATTTAACGGAACAATCGCCCGCAAAGCCTGATAACTTCGTCGCCACGGGCACCCATGCTGCATTGCAGCATAGCGTGAGGGGTGGGCAGGCCGGCCGGTTGACGCTACGCTGTTGCCAATAGCGCCGCAGTGCGCGCCAGATCACGCCCCAGACCGACGGGCTTGTCGCCCGGCCTGCCCCCGTGTGTTCCCTTGCCGCTTCCCCGCCTACCCGTAAGGCGGCCCCGATTGCGGCATCCCCCGCCCCGTACTGCGCAGCGCGACCCCCGCGGCGGCTTCACCGCCCTGACTGCCAAGACCACAACATGACCGATCTCACCGCTACCCCCGCCCAGACGGCGTCGCCCGACCGTGAAGACGTGCGCAAGCGCGTCTATGCCATCGTCGCCGCCTCGTCGGGCAACCTGGTCGAATGGTTCGACTTCTATGTGTATGCCTTCTGCGCGATCTACTTTGCGCCCTCGTTCTTCCCCAAGTCCGATCCGACCGCGCAACTGCTGAACACGGCCGGCGTGTTCGCCGCCGGCTTCCTGATGCGGCCCATCGGCGGCTGGCTGTTCGGCACCATCGCCGACCGCCATGGCCGCAAGCACTCGATGCTGATCTCGGTGGTGATGATGTGCGCCGGCTCGCTGCTGATCGCCTGCCTGCCCACCCATGCCAGCATCGGCAACTGGGCCCCGGCGCTGCTGCTGCTGGCGCGGCTGATCCAGGGGCTGTCGGTCGGCGGCGAATACGGCACCACCGCCACCTATATGAGCGAGGTGGCGCTGCGCGGCCGGCGCGGTTTCTACTCTTCGTTCCAGTACGTGACGCTGATCGGCGGCCAGTTGCTGGCGGTGCTGGTGGTGGTGATCCTGCAGCAGCTGCTTGACGAGGCACAGCTGAAGGCCTGGGGCTGGCGCATCCCGTTCGTGGTCGGCGCCGCCACCGCGGTGGTGGCGCTGTTCCTGCGCCGCTCGCTGCACGAGACCTCGTCGGCCGCCAGCCGCGGCAGCAAGGAGGCCGGCAGCGTGGCCGGGCTGTTCCGCCACCACAAGGCGGCGTTCTTCACGGTGCTGGGCTACACCGCGGGCGGCTCGCTGATCTTCTACACCTTCACCACCTACATGCAGAAGTACCTCGTCAACACCGCCGGCATGTCGATCAAGACCGCCAGCTACGTGATGACCGGCTGCCTGTTCCTGTACATGTGCATGCAGCCGCTGTTCGGCGCCCTGTCCGACCGCATCGGCCGGCGCAGCAACATGCTGCTGTTCGGCGCGCTCGGCGCGCTGTGCACGGTGCCGATCCTGAGCGCGCTGCGCACCGTCACCAGCCCGGGACTGGCCTTCGTGCTGATCGCCGCGGCGCTGGCCATCGTCAGCTTCTACACCTCGATCAGCGGCATCGTGAAGGCCGAGATGTTCCCGCCCGAGGTGCGCGCGCTGGGGGTCGGCCTGGCCTATGCCATCGCCAACGCGATCTTCGGCGGCTCGGCCGAGTATGTCGCGCTCGGCATGAAGACGCTGGGCCACGAGACCGCGTTCTACTGGTATGTGAGCGCGATGATGGTGATTGCCTTCTGCGTCAGCCTGCGCCTGCCGCGCCAGGCCCGGTACCTGCATCACGAGCACTGACGCACCGCCCGCCGGCGCCATGCCGCCGGCATGGCAATATACGGGGGCTGTCACCGCCCCTGTCTTTCCCCGATCACCCCATGGACCTGAACGCCCTGCGCCTGTTCGTCGACATCGTCGACGCCGGCAACCTGAGCGCGGCCGCGCGCAAGCTCAAGATGACGCGCGCCAATGTCAGCTACCGGCTCAAGGCGCTGGAAGAAGAGCTGGGCGTGCAGCTGCTGCGCCGGACCACGCGCCACGTCGAGCCGACGCCGGTCGGCGCCGGGCTGTACGAGCACGGCCGCAATATCCTGGGCGAGGTCGCGGCGGCCAATGCGCTGATCAGCAACATGGGCAAGAGCCTGCAGGGCCATGTGCGGCTGTCGGTGCCCACGGGCCTCGGCCATTCGCTGCTGTCGCCGCTGCTGGTGCGGTTCAAGCAGCGCTACCCGGACATCACGCTGGATGTCGTGTTCGACAATCGCGTGCACAACCTGGTGTCCGAGGACGTGGAGGTGGCGCTGCGCATCATCTCGACGCCGCCCGATTCGGTGGTCGCCACCGAGATCGGCGCGGTCGACTGGATCGTCTGCGCCGCGCCCGCGTACCTTGCCGGCCACCCGGCGCCGCAGGCACTGGCCGGGCTGCAGTCGCATGCCATCGTGTGCGCGTCGCCGGTGGGGCAGAAGCTCAAGGCTTCGGGCTCGCGCGCAGGCGGCAACGATGGCGAGGTGCGCGAACAAGTGGTGCTCGAGCCCACCCTCAGCTCGGAGAATTTCGCCTTCCTGAAGGAGGCGGTGCTGGCCGGCCTGGGCGTCGGCATCTTCCCGATCTATGCGATCGGCGCGGAACTGGACAGCGGCGCGCTGGTGCCGCTGCTGTCCGACTACCGCATCAGCGTGTTCGGCAGCAAGCTCTACATGCTGACCATGCCCAACCGCTACCAGACCCTGGCCACGCGCTACCTGCTGAATTTTTTGAAGACCGAACTGCAGGCGGTGTGGCCGCGGCTGCACCGCTAGCCGCAGGCCATCGCCATGGCGCCGGCGCACTATATTAGGAACACAAGGATAACCGTCGGCGCATCCGGAACCTAGGAGCAACCATGGCCCTGGCTAGTACGCTCGCTAACTGCCTGAGCAGCAAGAACACCCGCTACGACATCATCCGCCACCCCTACACCCTGAGCAGCATGGCCACGGCAGAGGCCGCGCACGTGCCCGGGGACCGGCTGGCCAAGACGCTGTTGCTGGAGGATGAACGCGGCTACGTTGCCGCTGTGATTCCTTCGAGCCATCACCTGCAGATGGCCGCCATCTGCGAACAGACCGGGCGCGACCTGGTGCTGGCGCACGAGGACGAGATCCGCGAGATATTCAAGGATTGCGACCTCGGCGCGATTCCGCCGGTGGCGATGGCATACGGCATGCAGACCTATGTGGACGACAGCCTGATGCAGCAGCCCGAAGTGTATTTCGAGGGCGGCGACCACCAGGACCTGGTGCACATGAGCGGCGACCAGTTCAAGCAACTGATGTCGGATGCCGGACACGGGCAATTCTCGCGCCGCATGATGTAAGCGGTGCACGGCAACGGCCACCACGCGGGTTGCGGCCCGCGTGGTGGCCGTTTTGCTGTTTTCAGCGGACCTGTGGCGATGCCTCGGCGCCGCCTGCGGGCAGCGCCGGCGCGCTGTCGTCTTTCAGGTCCACGCCTGAGCGCCCGAGCGCCGCCGCGCCGCGCAGCAGAAACACCAGCCGCTCGGCGGCCTGCGCATAGGACAGCCCCTCGGGTCGCACATTGGAGATGCAGTTGCGCTCGGCATCGGTGCGGCCGACGCGCGGCGCATGGGTCAGGTAGATGCCAAGGCTGTCGGGCGAACTCAGCCCGGGCCGCTCGCCGATCAGCATCACCACCTGGCGCGCGCCCAGGCGCTCGCCGATCTCGTCGCCCAGTGCCACGCGCGACTGCTCGGCAACTACCACGGGGCCGATCTGCCAGTCCGGCGGCAGGCGCTCACGCGCCGCCTGAAGCAGCGGCAGCGCATGGCGCTGCGTCGCCAGCGCGGACAGGCCGTCGGCAATCACGAACACCACATCAGGTGCCTGCGGCGGCCGTGCCGCGTCCAGCCGCTTACGGCTGACTTCGTCGAGACGACGGCCCAGGTCGGGGCGGCGCAGGTAGTGCTCGCGGTCAGGCGCCGCGCTGTGCACCGCCGCGTGCGCCAGCCCGGCCGCATCCAGCGCCGCGGTGACCGCGCCCACCTCCAGCGCCAGGTGCACCGCATCGCGCGCCTGCGCGTGGGCCAGGCCGAAGGCCAGCACGGCGTCGGTGGGCTGGCTGTGGCCGGTGCGGCCCAGCGCGATGCGCGCGCGCGTGAAGCGGCGCAGCCGTTGCCACGGGTCGGCTTCGGCCACCGCCGCCGGGTCGGGATCCGGCATGGCGGGAGCCTGGTGTTCGGAGGTCATCGCGGCTCCTTACAAGCTGTGGGCCATCTGCAGCAGCGGCTGGCGCGACGCGGGCTCCAGCAGCCGGCCGGCGCCGTCGGCAATGCCCATGCGCTGCAGCCAGGCCTCGAATTCCGGCGCCGGGCGCAGCCCCAGCACTTCGCGCAGGTACAGCGCGTCGTGGAACGAGGTGCTCTGGTAGTTCAGCATGATGTCGTCGGCGCCGGGCACGCCCATGATGAAGTTGATGCCGGCCACGCCGAACAGCGTCAGCAGCGTATCCATGTCGTCCTGATCGGACTCGGCATGGTTGGTGTAGCAGACGTCGCAGCCCATCGGCACGCCCATCAGCTTGCCGCAGAAGTGGTCTTCCAGCCCGGCGCGGATGATCTGCTTGCCGTCGTACAGGTACTCCGGCCCGATAAAACCCACCACGGTATTGACCAGCAGCGGCGAGAACGCGCGCGCCACCGCATAGGCGCGCGCCTCCATGGTCTGCTGGTCGACGCCGTGGTGCGCATCGGCCGACAGCGCACTGCCCTGCCCGGTCTCGAAGTACATCAGGTTGTCGCCCACGGTGCCGCGCGCCAGCGCCTGCGCGGCGTCGTGCGCCTCGGCCAGCAGCGACAGGCTGATGCCGAAGGCCGCATTGGCGCGCTCGCTGCCCGCCACCGACTGGAACACCAGGTCCACCGGCGCGCCCTGGCCGATCGCGCGCAGCGTGTTGGTGACATGGGTCAGCACGCAGGACTGCGTGGGGATGTCGAAGCGGCTGCGCAGCTCGTCGATCATGCGCAGCAGCGAGACGATCGCGCCGAGGTTGTCCGAGGCCGGATTGACGCCGATGGTGGCATCGCCGCAGCCATAGAGCAGCCCGTCGATGATCGAGGCGGCGATGCCCTTGGGATCGTCGGTCGGGTGGTTGGGCTGCAGCCGCACCGCCAGCCGGCCCGGCAGCCCCACCGTGCTGCGAAAGCGCGTGACCACCTGGCACTTGCGCGCCACCGCGACCAGGTCCTGGTTGCGCATCAGCTTGCTGACCGCCGCCGCCATTTCCGGCGTGATGCCCGGCGCGACCCGCGCCAGCATGGCGCTGTCGGTTTCATGCCGCAGCAGCCAGTTGCGCAGGTCGCCCACGGTGGTGGCATCGATCGCGGCAAAGGCGGCGGCGTCGTGGCGGTCGTGGATCAGGCGCGTGACCTCGTCGTCTTCATAAGGCACCAGCGCCTCGTTGAGGAAGCGCGTCAGCGGCACCTCGGCCAGCGCCAGCCGTGCCGCCATCCGCTCCTGTTCGCTTTGCGCGGCAAGGCCCGCCAGCGCATCACCGGAGCGCGCCGGGCTGGCCCTGGCCAGCAGCGTGCGCAGGTCGGCAAAGACGTGGCGGTGGTTGCCGATGGTATGGGTGTAGGCCATGCGTTGCGTTCCCGGGCTTGGCGACAACTAGGACTACGCGGCGAACCACGGGCCGCGCGCGATTCCCCCTAATATAGACACCCTTTGCGTGTGCCGATATGCCAACATCGGTGCCAGGTCGTGGCGGCCGGGCGACCGAAGCCGCGACTGACGCAGCGATTACATCTGGATCGGCGAGAATCCAGGAATTCTTTTCAGCAAATTGCATGCCGGAGACACCGATGAAAGACCCCGAACCGACCGTCACCCCGCGCCTGCCGCCGGCCGCGTGGTACAGCGTCGGCACCGTCGCCTACCTGCTGACCGCGCTGGCGCTCTGGACCGTGCTGCATGCCAACCTGGTGGCGGCGCTGCTGTCCGGGCTGCTGCTGTATTCGCTGGTGGACGTGCTGGCGCCGCGCCTGAAGCGCCTGCACCAGCGCCACGACGCGCTCGCGGTGGCGATCCTGTCGGCGCTGATCCTGCTGGGCCTGACGCTGGCGGGCTGGCTGCTGGTGCGCTTTGTCAGCGGCGAGGGCAATACCCTGGACGGCCTGCTCAACCACGTCGCCGACATCATCGACCGCTCGCGCGGCCAGCTGCCGCCATGGGTCAGCGACGCGCTGCCCAACGGCGTCGACGAGCTGGCCAACACGCTGATCGACACCCTGCGCGAGCATGCCGCGATGGCGCAGAAGCTGGGCGCCGAGGTGCTGCGCACGCTGGTGCATATCCTGATCGGCCTGGTGATCGGCGCGATGGTGGCGCTGTACCGGGCGGTGGCGCGGCCCAACCGGCGCCCGCTGGCGGCCGCCCTGGTGGCGCGGGCGCGCACGCTGCAGCAGGCGTTCTCGCAGTTCATCTTCGCGCAGATCCAGATCTCCACCATCAACACCGTGCTGACCGCGCTCTACCTGCTGCTGGTGCTGCCGCTGTTCGGCGTGCATCTGCCTTTGAGCAAGACCCTGGTGGTGATCACCTTCGTCGCGGGCCTGCTGCCGGTGCTGGGCAACCTGATCTCGAACACGGCCATCGTGGTGGCCTCGCTGTCGGTATCGCTGCCGATCGCGGTGGGCTCGCTGGTGTTCCTGGTGGTGATCCACAAGCTGGAGTACTTCCTCAATGCGCGCATCATCGGCGCGCGCATCCAGGCGGCGGCGTGGGAACTGCTGATGGTGATGCTGCTGATGGAGACGCTGTACGGCATCCCGGGCGTGATCGCCGGGCCGATCTTCTACGCGTACCTGAAGCGCGAACTGGCCGGCGCCGGGCTGATCTGAAGGCAGTGGCCGGCACGCCGGGCCGGTGGTAGGACCAATAACACGTCCATTACGACCTACGACCTGTATTCAGGCCCCGTCGTGCTCCACGCGGCTGCGCACGAAGTCGATGTGGGTCTGCATCGCCGTGCGCGCCTCTTCCGGACGGCGCGCACAGATCGCCTCGCACAGCGTGCGGTGCTGCAGCAACAGCAGGTCCGAGGCGCCGTCGTCCTGTTCGCGCAGGCCGGTGCCGTTGATGGTGATGTGCTCGCGCAGCATGCCGATCACGCTGGTATGCAGGTGCAGGAACATGGTGTTGTGCGAGGCCTGCGCGATGGCGTCATGCAGCTGCGCATCGGCATCGGCCTCGGCCTGCTTGTCGTCGGCGGCGCGCGCGCGTTCCAGTTCGGCCATCAGCGCGCGGATGCGCCTGACGTCGGCGGCATCCGCGCGAAGCGCCGCGAAGTAGGCCGTGGCGCCTTCCAGCACGCGGCGAAATTCCAGGATGTCTTCGCGCAGCGCGGGATGGTCCGCCACCAGCTGGCCCCACGGCGAGGCAATGCCGGCGCGCAGCTGGTCGGTGGCATAGACGCCAGCGCCGCGCCGGCTCTGCAGCAGGCCGCGCGCGGCCAGGCGCTGGATCGCCTCGCGCACGGTGTTGCGCGCCACCGCGTACTGCTCGGCCAGCACGCGCTCGGCCGGCAGACGCGTGCCGGGCGGCCAGGTGCCGTCGAGCAGGGCCGTCTCCATGCGCCGCATCACCGACTCCACGCGTCCGCGGGTATGCCCGTGCCTGGCTGCCGTCATGCCGTAGTTTCCTCGCTCCTGAACTGGCGCGACCTGCCTGCTGAATTGGTCCAACCAATTTGAAGCGCCGCGCGGAAGCGGGAATTATGCGCCCAAACGTGCGACCCAGCACGTGTGGAGCGAGACATGAAGGATCGTCAGTACCCCAGCGGCCCTGCCCCCACGCAGGCCTACCTGTTTGCCACCTGCCTGGTCGACATGTTCGTGCCGCAGGCTGGCCTCGATGCCGTGCGGCTGCTCGAGCGCGAAGGCCTGACCGTGCATTTCCCGCGCGGCCAGAGCTGCTGCGGCCAGCCTGCGTACAGCAGCGGCAACCCCGACGCGGCCCGTGCGGTCGCGCGCGCCCAGCTCGACCTGTTCGGCCAGCCGTGGCCGGTGATCGTGCCGTCCGGCTCGTGCGCCGGCATGATGCGCCACCACTGGCCGCAGCTGTTCGCCGACGATCCGGTGGCCGGCCCGAAGGCCCGCGAACTGGCCGCGCGCGTCTATGAGCTGGGCGAATTCCTGTTGCACGTGCTGAAAGTGGACTTCGGCGCTGCGGCACCATCGGCCGAGCCGCCGGAGCGCATCGTGCTGCATACCTCGTGCGGCGCGCGCCGCGAAATGGGTACGCGCCAGCACGGCGTGGCGCTGGTCGATGCGCTGCCGGGCGTGACCCGCGTCGAGCATGCGCGCGAGTCGGAATGCTGCGGCTTCGGCGGCACCTTCTCGCTCAAGCATCCGGATATCTCCGGCGCGATGGTGCGCGACAAGGTGGCCTCGGCCTGCGCCACCGGCTGCGACCGCCTGGTCTCGGCCGACTGTGGCTGCCTGCTCAATATCGGCCATACCGCCGCGCACGACCGCGCCCCGCTTCAGGTAGAGCACCTGGCCAGCTTCCTGTGGCGCCGTACCGGAGGTGCCGCATGAGCACGCCCGGCGCCCGCGAACGCATGCTCGGCCGGCTGCGCGCCGCCGCGCCCGTGCCGTCGCCGCAAACCACCGAGCTGGACCGCCGCATCGACGGCCATTTCGAAGCACGCCGCCATGGCACGCCAACGCCTGGCGCACGCGTCGCCGCGATGCAGGCCGCCCTGCAAGGCTTGCATGCCGAAGCCTGGTGCGCCGACGCCAGCGCCTGGCCGGCGATGCTCGCTGCCGAACTGGCCAGCGCGGGCGTGAAGCGCCTGCTGCTCGATCCGGCCTCCACGGCCGGCGCGGCGCTGGCCGCCGCGCTGCCGGCCGGCATCGAAGCCATCGGCTACGACCGCCCGATCGAGGCGTGGAAGGCAGAGCTGTTCGACACCGTCGATGCCGGCTTCACCGTGGCGCGCTCCGGCATCGCCGCCACCGGCACGCTGGTGCTGGCGCCCGATGCGGGCTCGCCGCGCACGGTGTCGCTGGTGCCGCCGCTGCATGTCGCGCTGGTGCGCGCCTCGACCCTGCATGACGACCTGCATATGGCCGCGCGCGCCGAGCGCTGGGCCGACGGCATGCCGACCAACCTGGTGCTGGTCTCGGGTCCGTCCAAGACCTCGGACATCCAGCAAACCCTGGCCTACGGCGCGCATGGTCCGCGCCGGCTGTGGGTCGTGATCGAAACCGACACCGCGGAGGCCGCAAGATGAGCCAGCAGACTTTGCAATTCGTTGCGCCGCGAGAATTCAAGGCGCGCGCCCGCGAGGCGCTGGACGATCCCAAGCTGCGCCAGAGCTTCCGCGGCGCGATGGACTTCCTGCAAGGCAAGCGCCTGGCGCAGTTCCCCGACGCCGACGAGCTCGAACGCCTGCGCGACCTGGGCGAGGCGGTGCGCCAGCACGCGCTGGCCAACTTGCCGGACCTGCTGGTACAACTGGAACAGAAGCTGACCGCGGCCGGCGTCCAGGTGCACTGGGCCGAGACCGCCGACGAGGCCAACGCCATCATCCACGGCATCGCCAGCGCCCGGCAGGCCACGCGCGTGATCAAGGGCAAGTCGATGGCCAGCGAAGAGATCGAGCTGAACCATTACCTGGCCGAGCGCGGCGTCGATTGCATCGAGTCGGACATGGGCGAATACATCGTCCAGCTGGCCGGCGAAAAGCCCTCGCATATCGTGATGCCGGCCATCCACAAGACCAAGGGCGACATCGCACAGCTCTTCTCCGAGCATATCCCCGACACGCCCTATACCGAGGACGTCGACGCGCTGATCCAGACTGGCCGCCGCGCGCTGCGCCAGGCCTTTGTCGAGGCCGACATCGGCCTGTCCGGCGTGAACTTCGCCGCCGCTGACACCGGCACGCTGTGGCTGGTGGAGAATGAGGGCAACGGCCGGCTGTCCACCACCGTGCCCGACGTGCATATCGCCATCATGGGCATGGAGAAGGTGGTGGCCAGGCTCGAGCACATCGTGCCGCTGTCGACGCTGCTGACGCGCTCGGCCACGGGCCAGGCCATCACCACCTACTTCAACCTGATCTCGGGCCCGCGCCGCGCGGGCGAGCGCGATGGCCCGCGTGAAGTGCACCTGGTGCTGCTCGACAACGGCCGCACTCAGGCCTATGCCGACGCGCAATTGCGCGCGACGCTGCAATGCATCCGCTGCGGCGCTTGCATGAACCACTGCCCGGTCTACACCCGTATCGGCGGCCACGCCTACGGCACCACCTACCCCGGCCCGATCGGCAAGATCATCTCGCCGCATCTGCTGGGGCTGGACGCCACCGCCGACCTGGCCACCGCCTCGAGCCTGTGCGGCGCCTGCGGCGAGGTCTGCCCGGTGCGCATCCCGATCCCGCAACTACTGGTGCGCCTGCGCACCGAGTCCAACCGCGATCCCGACGAGAAGGTGGCGCACCCCCTGCGCGGCCAGGGCGCCAAGTACAGCCGTGGCGAGCACCTGGTGTGGCGCTTCTGGAGCGGCGCCTATTCGCACCCGGCGGCCTACCGGCTGTTCCGCTGGGCCGCCACGCGCCTGCGCGCGCTGACACCGGCGCGGCAGCTGGGATGGACGCAGCACCGCACGCCGCTGAAGCCGGCGGCGAAAAGCCTGGCGGACCTGCTGAAGGAAAAGGGGCAGCCGGAGTAGGCGGCGGCAGGCGCGGCGCAGCGCAGCGCTAACGCTTCGAACTCCCGACTGTGTACCCCCTCTCCCGCTTGCGGGAGAGGGTTGGGGAGAGGGCGGGCGCATCGACGAAGTACAACGCTGCCGCATAACCACGGCCTGCCCTCTCCCCCGCCCGTCTCCCGCAAGCGGGAGAGGGGAGCAAACAAGCGGGAACGGGGACGGCCTCGGTACTCGCACACAAAACAAGAATTTTCCCGAACCACCACCAAATCAGGAGACCACCCTTGCAACCCTGGACCCAACTCTACACACCGCTAGGCAGCCTGTGGCTGTCCTCGCTGGCGGCAGCGATCCCCATCGTGTTCTTCTTCATCGCGCTCGCGGTCTGGCGCATGAAGGGCCATGTCGCCGCGGCGGTGACGCTGCTGCTGGCGCTGGCCGTGGCGATCTTCGCTTACGGCATGCCCGCGCAGCAGGCGCTGGCCTCGGCCGGTTTCGGCTTTGCCTACGGCCTGTGGCCGATCGCATGGATCATCGTGACCGCGGTGTTCCTTTACAAGATCGTGGTCAAGACCGGCCAGTTCGACGTGATCCGCGCCTCGGTGCTGTCGATCACCGACGACCAGCGCCTGCAGATGCTGCTGATAGGCTTTGCCTTCGGCGCCTTCCTGGAGGGTGCGGCCGGTTTCGGCGCGCCGGTGGCAATCACCGCGGCGCTGCTGGTGGGGTTGGGCTTCAACCCGCTGTACGCCGCTGGCTTGTGCCTGATCGCCAATACCGCACCGGTGGCGTTCGGCGCGATGGGCATTCCCATCATCGTGGCCGGGCAGGTGACGGGCCTGGACCCGTTCCATATCGGCGCCATGGCCGGTCGCCAGCTGCCGCTGCTGTCGCTGCTGGTGCCGTTCTGGCTGGTGTTCATGATGGACGGCGCCAAGGGCGTGCGCGAGACCTGGCCGGCGGCGCTGGTGTGCGGCGGCAGCTTCGCCGTGACGCAGTACTTCACCTCCAACCATATCGGGCCGGAACTGCCGGACATCACCTCGGCGCTGGTGAGCCTGGTGTCGCTGGCGGCGTTCCTGAAGGTGTGGCAGCCGCGCAGCGCATCGCAGCGCGCCGGCGGCAGCGCCGGCAACGTCAGCGGCGGCACGGTCGCGCTGGCTGGCTTCGGCGGCGATATTGGCGGCGGCTTCGGCGGCGCGATGGCAAGCCGCACGGCATCGCCCTACACGCTGGCGCAAACGCTGCGCGCGTGGGCGCCGTTCGGCATCCTGACCGCCATCGTCACGGTGTGGAGCCTGCAGCCATTCAAGGCGCTGTTCGCCGCCAACGGCCCGCTGGCGGGCACGGTGCTGAAGTTCAAGGTCCCGGGCCTGGACCAGCTGGTGATCAAGGCCGCGCCGATCGTGGCTACGCCCAAGGCCTATGACGCGGTGCTGAAGATCGACCTGCTCTCCGCCGTCGGCACCGCGATCCTGCTGACCGCGCTGATCTCCGCCGTGCTGCTGCGCATGAAGCCGCGCGACCTGCTGGCCACGTTTGGCGAAACGCTGGTGGAACTGGCGCGCCCGGTGCTGTCGATCGGGCTGGTGCTGGCGTTCGCCTTTGTCGCCAACTACTCCGGCATGTCGTCGACGCTGGCGCTGCTGCTGGCCGGCACCGGCGCGGCGTTCCCGTTCTTCTCGCCGTTCCTGGGCTGGCTGGGCGTGTTCCTGACGGGGTCCGACACCTCGTCGAATGCGCTGTTCTGCGCGCTACAGAACACCACCGCGCACCAGATCGGCGTGTCCGACACGCTGATGGTCGCGGCCAACACCACCGGCGGCGTCACCGCCAAGATGATCTCGCCGCAATCGATCGCCGTGGCTTGCGCGGCGACCGGACTGGTGGGCAAGGAGTCGGAACTGTTCCGCTTCACCGTGAAGCACAGCCTGCTGTTCGCGGTGATCATCGGCGTGATGACAATGGTGCAGGCGTATTGGCTGCCGGGGATGATTCCGGGTTAAGCGTTGCTGGGGCCGGCCCGGCGACGCCTATTCGAGGAAATCGTTGCCCGGCGTCAGCGGCGCATACCGGTACGTCGCCGGCGTCCGGCTCAGCTTCACCGGCGCGCCCAGCCCCTGGTACCCTCCTTCCATCTCCACCACCATCTCGCGGTGCCGCGTATGCGGATGCTGCAAGGCATCGGGCACCGACAGCACCGGCGCGCACGGCACGCCCGCGGCCACCAGCGTATCCGCCAGCGCCTTGCCGTCGAGCGTGCGCATGCGCGCTTCCAGCTCGGCCTTCAGCGCGGCGCGATTGACCGAGCGCGCGCCGGCGCTGGCGTAGCGCTCGTCGTCGGCCAGCGCCGGCACCTGCAGGTGCTCGCACAGGATGCGGAACTGCCGGTCGTTGCCCACCGCCAGGAAGACCGGGTCGGTGGCAGTGGCGACGGTGTCGTACGGATAGATGTTGGGATGCGCATTGCCCGTGCGCTGCGGCGTCTTGCCGCTCATGAACCAGTTGGCCGCATGCGGATGCAGCAGCGACAGCCCCGAGTCATAGAGCGCGGCCTCGACGAACTGACCGCGCCCGCTACGTGCGCGCTCCTGCAGCGCCAGCAGCACGCCGATCACGGCGTTGAGACCGGTCACCATGTCGACCACCGGCAAGCCCACGCGCAGCGGATCGCCATCGGCCTCGCCGTTGATGCTCAGGATGCCCGACATAGCCTGGATCGCGGCATCGTAGCCAGGCAGGCCGCCCAGCGGGCCGTCGGCGCCGAAGCCCGACACGCGGCAATGGACCAGCCGCGGGAAGCGCGCCGACAGTTCGTCATAGCCCAGCCCCCACTTCTCCAGCGTGCCGGTCTTGAAGTTCTCGACCAGCACGTCGGCCTCGGCCAGCAGCGCCAGCAGCATCTCGCGGTCGGCTTCGGCGGTCAGGTCCAGCCGCATCACGCGCTTGTTGCGGTTCAGGCCGAAGTAGTAGGAGGCGACGCCGTCCTTGAACGGTGGCCCCCAGGTACGGGTGTCGTCGCCCTGCGGCGGTTCGATCTTAAGCACGTCGGCGCCGTGGTCGCCCAGGATCTGGCCGCAGTACGGGCCGCCCAGGATACGCGACAGGTCGACCACGCGGATGCCGGCGAGCGCGCCGGGACTGGCTTGGGTCATGGCTGCGATTCCCTTGGCGTTGTCAATCGAGCTGGGCGCCGGACTTCTGCACCACGGCGCGCCACTTGCCCACCTCGGCCTTGACGAAGCTGCCGAGTTGCTCCGGCGTGGTCGACGGCGCGAACTCCAGGCCTTGCGCCTGCAGCGTCTTGCGCACGTCGGGCTGCTTCAGCGCCTCGGCAAAGGCGCGGTTGAGCTTGCCGACCACCTCCGCCGGCGTGCCGGCGGGCGCGACCACGCCGAAGAACACCGACACGTCGAACCCGGGCACGCCCTGCTCGGCCACAGTCGGCACGTCGGGCAGCGCCTGCGAGCGGGCCTTGGTGGTCACGCCCAGCGCGCGCACCTTGCCGCTCTTGATGAAGGGCATCGCGGTCAGCACGTCGGTGAAGGTCATGCTGACCTGGCCGCCGAGCAGGTCGTTCAGCGCGGGGCCAGTGCCCTTGTACGGGATATGCTGGAAATCGGTGCCGGTGACGTTGTTGAACAGCACGCCCGCCAGGTGCGACGAAGCGCCATTGCCGGACGAGGCATAGGTCAGCTTGCCCGGATTGGCCTTGCCGTAGGCGATCAGCTCGTTGACGTTCCTGGCCGGCACCGACGGATTGACCACCAGCACATTGGGCAGCTGGCCGATCTGGATCACCGGGGTAAAGCTCTTGACCGGGTCATAGTTGATCTTGCGGTACAGGCTGACGTTGATCGCCAGCGGCGCCGAGGTGCCGAACATCAGCGTATAGCCGTCGGGCTCGGCGCGCGCCACGGCCTCGGCGCCGATATTGCCGCCGGCGCCGGCACGGTTCTCGACCACCACCGGCTGGCCGAGGCTAGTCTTGAGCGCGGCGGCAAGCGTGCGCGCCATGGCATCGGTGGGGCCGCCCGGCGGATAGGTCACCACCATCATGATCGGCTTGGAGGGAAAGTCCTTCTGCGCGAAGGCGGGGGCGATAAACAGCGAACACGCGGCGATGGCCGCGACGCGGTGCCAGAGTTTCATGGCGTTGTCTCCTGGTGTAGGACGTCTCCCGCGGGGTGTGCGGGATGGTTGGGGCGCTGGGGTTGGGGTGCTGCGGGTTCAGGCAATCGATGTCAGAACACGTTGACCGCATCGACCGCGCCGGCCGCGCGCACCGCGCCATCGTCGGCGGGCGCCACCGTTTCGGCCAGCCATGCCGGCTCCTCGCTTGCCGCGAGCGGGTCCTGCGGCAGCACGCGGTGGCGCAGCACCAGCTGGGCCAGCCGCATGCGGCGCACCGAGCCGATGCGCCCGGCCTCCCAGGCCATCGCCACCGCGCTGGTCACGTGGTACAGCGCCGAGGCCGCCTGGCGCGCCAGCAGCTCGCCGTCGGCACCGGCCGCGGCGGCCTGGCCGGCGAGTTGGGCGGCGCTGGCGATGGCGCCTTCGAACACCGCGCGGGCGTCCGCCTGCATCGGGGTATCGGCCAGCAGCCCAGCCAGGTGCGCCTGCAGCACCGGCAATGCGCCCTCGCGCCGGACCGCACGCAGCACGTCGAGCGCGACGATATTGCTGGTGCCTTCCCAGATCGAGCCCAGGTGGGCGTCGCGCACCAGGCGCGGGTCGCTCCATTCCTCGATATAGCCGCAGCCGCCGCGAATCTCCATGGCGTCGCCGGTGACCTTGCGCGCGTCGCGGCAGGCGCGGAACTTGATCAAAGGGGTCAGGATGCGCATCAGCGCGTAGGCGTCGGGCTCGCCCGCGTCGGCGCGGCGCAGCGCCTCGGCGGTCTGGAACACCATGGTGCGCGCCTGTTCGGTCGGCAGTGTCAGCTTGAGCAGCTGGCGGCGCATCAGCGGCATGTCCTGCAGACGCTTGCCGAAGGCCTGGCGCTCGCGCGCGATGAACAGGCCCTCGGTCAGCGCGCGGCGCATCAGCCCGGCGGCGCGCACGCCGTTGGACAGGCGCGAATTGTTGATCATGTCGGCCATCTGCACGAAGCCGCGGCCGGGCTCGCCGACCAGGTAGGCGTGCGCGCCTTCCAGACGGATCTCGCCGCTGGCCATCGAGCGCGTGCCCAGCTTGTGCTTGAGCCGGATGATGCGGTAGTGGTTGGCGCTGCCGTCTTCCAGCTGGCGCGGCAGCAGAAACAGCGACACGCCCTTGTGGCCGGGCACGGCGTTGCCGGCCTCGTCTTCCACGCGCGCCAGCACCATCGCCAGCGCGGCATCGGGGTTGGAGCAGAACCACTTGTCGCCATGCAGCCGCCAGCCGCCCTCGGCCGAGGCATCGCGCACCGCGCGGGTGGCGGTGGCGGCGACGTCGGAGCCGGCGCCCTGCTCGGTCATGAACATCGCGCCCTGGTACAGGTCGTCAAAGACCTGGGTGGTCAGGTTGGGCAGGAAGCGCTCGACCAGCGCCGGGTCACCGAACTTGCGCAGCGTGCGCGTCAGCGAATCGGTCATCGACAGCGGGCAGCACAGGCCGAACTCCGCCTGCACGAACAGATAGGTGAGCGCGTACTTTGCCGCCGGCGGCATGGGCTTGTCCCAGCCCAGCACGCCGCCGCGGTGAGAGGCCGCGGCCAGACCGAATTCTGAGAAGGCCACGCGCTCCATCTCGACATAGGCAGGGTGCTTGTCGATGCGCTGCGCGTCGACGCCGGCGCGGGTGCGGTAAGTCAGTTCCGGCGGGTTGCGGTCGGCCACGCCGGCCAGCTCGTCGAGCACGCCGCCGGCCAGCGCGCCCATGCGCTCGAGGTGGGGCAACAGGTGGTTGAACAGGTCGGGCGGCAGGTACAGCGGCAGCAGCGCGCGCAGGTCCGGGTCGGCGGCGAGCAGGCTGCCGCCCTGGCGGTCAGGCACCGGATGCACGGCGGCCGCCGCTTGCGCGGCGTGGTGTGGCTGGGGGATGTCGCGCACGGCGCTGGAAGGCATGACAGGTCTCCTGGTATGCGGGATGCCGGCTTGCGGCCCCTTTGGCCTCCATTATTCAAACCCCAAGGATTCGCGTCTAATTCTAAAATTGGCTTGATCCATATAATTTCTGTATCGCCATGGAATTCCGCCACCTGCGTTACTTCCTCGTGCTGGCCGAGGAACTGCACTTTGGCCGCGCCGCGCGCCGGCTGGCCATCTCGCAGCCGCCGCTGTCGCTCAATATCCAGCAGCTCGAGGCCTCGGTCGGAGCGCGGCTGTTCGACCGCGACAGCCGCGGCGTGCGGCTGACCGCGGCCGGCCGGGCCTTTCGCGAATCGGCCACGGCGCTGCTGGCGCAGGCCGAGGCCGCGCGGGTGCTGGCGCGCGAGATCGAAGCCGGCGCGGTTGGCCGGCTGCGCGTGGGCTTTGTCGGCTCGATGCTGTACCGCGGGCTGCCGCAGACGCTGCGCGAGTTCGAGGCCGCCTATCCCGGCATCCATGTGGCGCTGACCGAGCTGAATTCGCAGGAACAGATCGACGCGCTGCTGCATGACGAGCTCGACGCCGCCTTTATCCACACCGGCCGGGTCCCGGACACGCTGCAGGCCACGCTGGTGCACGCCGAGCCGTTCGTCTGCTGCCTGCCCGCGGACCATGCGCTGGCCGCGCTGGCGGAGTTGCCGCTGACATCCCTGCGCGGCGAGCCATTCGTGCTGTTCTCGCGCAAGGCCTCGCCCGACTATTACAGCCGGATCTTCGACATGTGCGCCGCGCAAGGCTTCTTCCCGCAGATCCGGCACGAGGTGCGGCACTGGCTGTCGGTGGTGTCGCTGGTGTCGCAGGGCATGGGCGTGGCGGTGGTGCCGGCGGCGCTGGCGCGCTCGGGCATGGCCGGCGCGGCGTTCCGGCCGCTGGCGGAAGCGGCGGTGCGCTCGGAGGTCTATTGCGCATGGAAGACGGCGCCGGACCATCCGGCCCGCGACCACTTCGTCGCCATGGTGGCGGGCAAGGCGGCGCAGCCGAAGCCCGACCATCAGCACAGCCGTAAAGAAAAAGCCACCGGTCCAGGGACCGATGGCTTGTGAAGTACGCGTGGAACGGGGTGTTCAGCGTGCTGTGAGCTTAACGCCGCTGGCTTACGGCAGCCATAACGCAAATGCAGTAATTGCACGCGATGACAGGAATCGCACGGATTCGTGTCTCATTGCCGAACCGCGGTTCTTGCATCGCTTGAATAACGGGCACGTAGGGCCGTATTGCCAAAGCCTGCGCTCAGCCATTCATCCCCTTAGCGGTTATCATTCGCCTCCTGCCGTGCCCGCCGCGGCAAGGCTGACGTGCCCGCCCTTTGAGGGGGCAACGTAAAGCCTTATTTGCGATACAATGAAAACGATTTTCATTTACACACCCCGGCGCGGTCGTACCGACCGCTTGGCGGCAGGCCGCGCCACGGACTGGAAGCATGATGCGGTTGTCTGAACTTCCACGGCGCACGCCCGCCGTAGTGCAATCGGTGGACGACGCCACCCCAGGGGATCCGGTTGCGCGCCGCCTGCGCGAACTGGGCTTCGTTGCCGGCGAAGCCGTGCAGGTCATCGCCTACGGGCCGTTCGGCATGGATCCGCTGGTGGCGCAGGTAGGCTTCACGCGCTTTGCGCTGCGCCGCTCGGAGGCGGCGCGCATCGGCGTGGAAATCGCCAGCGCCTCGGTCACCCGCATCGCCCCCGCCACGCAGGGCGACGAGACTGCCCAACCGTCCGCCAAGCGGACCGCCTGAGCCTTCCCCGGATTATGTCTGCAGCTGCCTCCCCTTCTGCCCTGCGCATTGCGCTGGTCGGCAATCCCAATTGCGGCAAGACCGCACTGTTCAACCGCCTGACCGGCAGCCGCCAGAAGGTGGCCAACTACGCCGGCGTCACCGTCGAGCGCAAGGAAGGCTACTTCGTGTCGCCGGCCGGGCGCCAGGTGCGCATCCTGGACCTGCCCGGCGCCTACAGCCTGCATGCGGCCAGCCTGGATGAAGCCATCACGCGCGATGTCTGCCTGGGCCAGCGCGCCGGCGAAGCGCGCCCGGACCTGCTGGTGTCGGTGGTCGACGCCACCAACCTGCGCCTGCACCTGCGCTTCGTGCTGGAACTGCGCCAGCTGGGGCTGCCGATGGTGGTGGTGCTGAATATGAGCGACGCGGCCGCGCGCCGCGGCATCCAGATCGACCGCGACAAGCTGTCGGCCGCGCTCGGCGTGCCGGTGGTCAGCACCGTGGCGGTCCGGCGCGACGGCGCCGCGGCGCTGGTCAGCCTGCTCGATGCCACGCTGCCGCCGGCCCCGCCGGCCGGCACTGCGTCCGGCCCTGACTTCGACGTGCATGCCGAAGTCAACCGCCTGCTGTCGGCCGCGGTAAGCATGCCGGCGCGCACCGCCGCGCTGGACGACCGCATCGACCGCATCGTGCTGCACCCGGTGTTCGGCCTGCTGCTGCTGGCGGTGCTGCTGTTCCTGATGTTCCAGGCGGTGTTCTCGTGGGCCGAGCCGCTGATGGACGGCATCGAGGGCGGCGTGCACTGGGCCGGCGAGATGCTGGGCGCCTGGCTGCCCGACGGCATGCTCAAGAGCCTGCTGGTCGATGGCCTGGTCGCCGGGCTGGGCAGCGTGGTGGTGTTCCTGCCGCAGATCCTGATCCTGTTTCTGTTCATCCTGACGCTGGAAGAATCCGGCTACCTGCCGCGCGCGGCATTCCTGCTCGACCGCCTGATGATGGGCGCGGGGCTGTCGGGGCGCTCGTTCATCCCGCTGCTGTCGAGCTTTGCCTGCGCCATCCCCGGCATCATGGCCACCCGCACCATCCAGGACCCGCGCGACCGGCTCACCACCATCCTGGTGGCGCCGCTGATGACCTGTTCGGCGCGGCTGCCGGTCTATGCGCTGCTGATCGGCGCGTTCGTCCCCGAGCGCACCGTGATGGGCCTGTTCAACCTGCAGGGGCTGGTGCTGTTCGCGCTCTACGTGGCCGGCATCGTCAGCGCGCTGGTGGTGGCCTATGCGCTCAAGTTCCTGCGCCGCGACCGCACCGACCATCCGCTGCTGATGGAGCTGCCGTCGTACCGTATCCCCAATCCGCGCGACATCGCCATCGGCCTGTGGGAGCGTACCCGCATCTTCCTGTCGCGCGTCGGCAAGGTGATCCTGGCGCTGACGGTGCTGCTGTGGTTCCTGTCGACCTTCCCGTCCGCGCCCGAGGGCGCGACCGCGCCGGCGATCGACTACAGCTTTGCCGGCATGATCGGCCACGCGCTGCAGAAGGTGTTCGCGCCGGTGGGCTTCAACTGGCAGATCTGCATCGCGCTGGTGCCGGGCCTGGCCGCGCGCGAAGTCGCAGTCGGTGCGCTGGCCACCGTCTATGCGCTGTCGGGCAGCGAAGAGACCGTGGCCACGCAGCTGGCGCCGATGATCGCCGCGCAATGGTCGCTGGCCACCGCGCTGTCGCTGCTGGCGTGGTATGTGTTCGCGCCGCAGTGCATCTCCACGCTGGCGGTGATCCGGCGCGAGACCGACTCCTGGAAGGTGATGGCGCTGTCGGCCGCCTACCTGACCGGGCTGGCCTACCTGGCCGCGTTCGTGACCTACCGCGTCGCGCTGCTGTTCAGCTGAAGCGAACCGCCGTCATGAGCCTCTACCACGCCATCGAAACCCTGCTGGTCCCGCTGATCGTGCTGGCGTGCGCGGTATCGGTGGTGGCGCGCTACGCCCCGCGCACGCGCGAGCGCGTCAAGGCGGCGCTGGCGGCGCGCCTGGGCGGCCCTGCCGCCGCCGGCTGGCGCGGCCGCCTGGCCCGCTGGCTGGCCCCACAGGCCGCGGCCGGCTGTGCCAGCGGCTGCGACGACGGCGGCTGCAATACCTGCGGCGCCAATAGCAGCACTCCCACCAGCCAGGACAAGCCTGCCGAGCAGGTGGTGCGCTTCGTGCGCAAGCGCTGACGCGCGCTTTTTCCTCCCCTTATCTTCCACGCAGAAACGGGTACGCCCGCTGCTGCCGCATGGTCGCGGCAGCAGCGGGTTGCGCGCGTCCGGGCCTCGTTGCATGCGGCTGCGTAAGCCTTTTTCTCGCCAATCCTGCTCTTTGCAGGGCTTGCTCCCATGCACGCAGAATTGGGTACGCTTTGCGCGCTCGTCTGCCGGGCCTGCCGGGAAGTGTCGAAAACGGACACGCAGAATCGGGTACGCTTCACCAGTCATGCGCTGCCGCTTGTGTACTCCCTCTCCCGCTTGCGGGAGAGGGGAGCAAACCGGCAGCCCGTCTGCGTCTCCACAGAGCCAAACGCGCAAAACAAAAACGCCCTCCATCCGGAGGGCGTCTCGCCAGTTGCGGGATACCGGCGCTTACCTGACCGTACCGTAGAACACCAGCTTCAGCGGCGTATTGTCGGCGATCGCGGTGCAGGTCGCGGTGATGGTGAAGTCGCCGGGCCCGGTGCCGCTGGCGCGCACCTGGTTGGGCAGCATCACCATGCTCGGGCTCAGCGACACCGGCCCGGTGCTGGACCATGCCCAGTCCTTGCACGCGGTGTATTGCGCATCCCCGCCCAGGTGCTTCATGCGCGCGGTCACCTCGATCGGCATCGGCGCGAGCAGCAGCAGCGTGATCGGGTCCTGGTTGTCGCCCACCAGTGCCCACAGCGGGTTTTCCGTCACCGTCAGGGTGGCGCTGCGGCGCTCGCCCAGCTTGCCGCTGACCGCGGTCACGGTCAGGCTGCCCTGCACCGGACCGGTGTCGCCGGCCAGGCTGGTGCGCACCGTGGCGTCATGCGTACCCGCGGCTTCCGTCGCGGACAGCGTCGCCGAGCTTGCCGTGTAGCTCCAGGTGCCGTCGAAATCCGCGGTCACGTCCTGGCCGTCGTGGCGCAGCACGCGCGCGGTGAAGGTGTCGGGACGATTGCTGAACACCTGCAGCGCGTTGACCTCGCGCCCGCCCTTGGTGGTCACCACGCGATAGGCCGCGGCGCCGTTCTTCTGCACCGTCACCGCGATGACGCCGCTGAGGGCATGTCCATCAGGCGCGGTCACCGACACCGAGACACTGGCCGTGGCCGCGGTCGTCGGCGAGCCGTTGCTGGCCTTCAGCGTGGCGCTGTTCTGGCTGGCCGTGACCTGGACCGCGGTGCCGCTGCTGGACCAGGCCCAGTTGGAGACGCTGGCCGACACATCGCTGCCGTTGCTGTCGAGCAGCGTCACCTTGACCGGCAGCTCCTGGCCGTCGCTCATCGCCAAACTGGTGGCGGGCATCGACAGCGTGTAGCTCAGCGCAGATGCCGGCACCACGGTGATGGTGGCCGTTTGCGCGGGCAGCTGCACGGTGGTGTTGTCGGTGCCCCGGACCGTGGCCACCACCTGTACGGTGGTGGTGCCCGGCGCAACGCCCCTGACCACGGCGCTGCCCGGCGTGCCGGCGCCCGGCGCCACGGTGGCGACGGCGCTGTCGGTGCTGGTCCAGTCGAAGGTGGTATTGCCCGATACGTCGACGCCGTTGCTGTCCACGGCCAGCGCGCTGATGGTCAGCGTGCGGCCGACACCGACCTCGCCCGAGGTCACGCTCATCTTCGCGGTATAGGTCAGCGGCGTGGTGGTGCCGCCCGATGCCGGCGCGGCGGGCGCGCTGCTGCCACCACCACCGCCGCATGCCGCCAGCAACAAGGCCGCGGCCGAACCCGCCAGCCAGGATGCCCACGTTCTCAGTCTCATGATTGTTCCCCCCAGTCGTGTTTTTCCCGCGCTATCAGCCTAGGCACAAAGTGGCCCGCGCAATACCAGCCAGAGGACTGAGGTGCAGCGCACAGAACATCGCCGCGAGTCATCCATTCAGCGCAGTACATCGCCATTCGGCCGAGGGAAAACACGGGCCGCGAGGCCCCTGCCGCAGCCGGCCCCCAACCATTTGGCGCAGCCCGTTTCCACGATCCCCTGATCGGGCCACGACGGTTTGCCGCGCACGACGGCGCGCGCGCAAGGCTTGACCGGCTCGAGACTTGTCGACTAACCTTGCCCTTTCCTATGGACCTGCGCTGCATGCGCACCCACGCCGGAGCGGCCGCGGCCCCTCCCACTCCAGCCACGATGAACCGTTACACCAGCACTCCCTGCCAGGCTGCCGATGCGTCCCGCATCGCTGCCCGCGCACGCGTGCTGGCTGCCCTGGCATCGGGCCGCGCCCTGCGCGCTTCCTCGCTACTGCTAAGCCTACCGATCGGTTGCCGGGCCTAGGGCCCCGTGGCAGTTCGGCAGCCTTGCGCCACCCTTTTCCCGTTTTTCGATTTTTCATCTTCCCTTGCGAGGAAGGAGACCCCGTATGCTCGTCAATCCCGCCACCAAGTACCGCCCCGCCGCTACCGTCGACCTTGCTGACCGCACCTGGCCCGGCCGCACCATCACGCGCGCACCGCGCTGGATGAGCACCGACCTGCGCGACGGCAACCAGGCCCTGATCGAGCCGATGAACCCGGCGCGCAAGCTGCGCTTCTTCGAACAGCTGGTGAAGATCGGCCTGAAGGAAATCGAGGTGGCGTTCCCCGCCGCATCGCAGACCGACTTCGACTTCGTGCGCATGCTGATCGAGGAACGGCGCATCCCCGACGACGTCACCATCGTCGTGCTGACGCAGTCGCGCGAAGACCTGATCCGCCGCACCGTCGAATCCGTGCGCGGCGCGGCACGCGCCATCGTGCACCTGTACAACCCGATCGCGCCGGCCTGGCGGCGCATCGTCTTCAATGCCTCGCGCGACGAGATCAAGGAAGTCGCGGTTTCGGGCACGCGCCTGATCAAGGCGCTGACCGATGCCATGCCCGAGACCGCCTGGACCTACGAGTATTCGCCCGAGACCTTCAGCCTGGCCGAGCTCGATTTCTCGCTGGAAGTCAGCGACGCGGTGTCGGCCGCGTGGCAGGCCGGACCGGGCCGCCAGATAATCCTGAACCTGCCCACCACGGTGGAATGCAGCACGCCCAACGTGTTCGCCGACCAGATCGAATGGATGCACCGCCGCCTTGCGCGGCGCGAGCACATCGCGTTGTCCGTGCATCCGCACAACGACCGCGGCACCGCGGTGGCAGCGGCGGAGCTGGCTTTGATGGCGGGCGCCGACCGGGTCGAGGGCTGCCTGTTCGGCAACGGCGAGCGCACCGGCAACGTCGACCTGGTGACGCTGGCGCTGAACCTCTATACGCAAGGCGTGGCGCCGCAGCTCGACTTCTCCGACATCGATGCGGTGCGCCAGTGCGTGGAGCACTGCAACCAGCTGCCGGTGCACCCGCGCCATCCGTATGTGGGCGACCTGGTGTTCACCGCGTTTTCGGGTTCGCACCAGGATGCAATCCGCAAGGGCTTTGCGCAGCAGCAGCCGGACGCGGTCTGGGAAGTGCCCTACCTGCCGATCGACCCGGCCGACCTGGGCCGCAGCTACGATGCGGTGATCCGCGTCAACAGCCAGTCGGGCAAAGGCGGCATGGCGTACCTGCTGGAACAGGTGCATGGCCTCTACCTGCCGCGCCGGCTGCAGATCGAGTTCAGCCGCGCGGTGCAGGCCATGACCGACGACACCGGACTGGAAGCGAGCGCGGACGACCTGTATGGCCTGTTCCAGCGCGAGTACCTGGCGCGCGAGGCGCCGCTGCGCTATGTCTCGCACCAGCTGGCAAGCGACAGTACCGGCGCCACCGCGATCACGGTGCAGATGGAGCGCGACGGCCAGCCCTGCAGCGTGCGCGGCAGCGGCAACGGTCCCATCGACGCCTTCATCGATGCGCTGGACCTGCCGGTACGCGTGATGGACTACCACGAGCATGCGATGAACGCCGGCGCCGACGCGCGCGCAGCGTGCTATGTCGAAGTCCGCGTGGGCGATTCGCCGACCGGGTTCGGCGCAGGCATCGACGCCAACCTCGTCACGGCTTCATTGCGTGCGGTGCTGTCGGGCGTGAACCGGCACCTGCAGGCGGGCTTTGCGGCCGGCGCTCACAACACGGCCAGCGCCGCCGTGGCCTGATGCCTGTCGTGTAGCGTTGCGCAAGAAAACCGGTGTGCCCCGCCCCCACGGGGCACACCCGGAAAGACGCCCTTGCGGACGCCCACGACATGCCTGGTGCGATCCGGACACGTGTTGCGCGTGCTCGGATCTTTCGCACAGCGTAAGCGGCGGCATCGGGACGCGCTACGAATCATTTCGCATGTGGTTAGAAGCGATGTCCGAGGGCGCGTTGGTTGTGCCGCGTTGTAGCGCGATCGCGACGCCGCGCGCGCCATTTGGTTCCGCTTGTTTTGTGTCAAGGCCCTCGCCGGCCCGCTCGGCCACACTGGGCGCAGCTTCGATAACAAACCAAGCAGACCTCATGAAAACACTGTCTCTTCGCACCGCCACCTGTTCGGCCATCGCCGCCTGCGCCATGCTCGGCGCCTTCGCCACGCCCGCGGCCGCCGCGGACGACGCCCAGGGCAACTGGATGGTGCGGCTGCGCGGCACCTACCTCGACATGGCCCACAGCTCGGATCCCGTTGGCGGCGTCGGCCGCTCAGACCGCATCACGGTCAACAACAAGTGGATTCCGGAACTGGACGTCACCTACTTCTTCACGCCGAACCTTGCCGCCGAACTGGTACTGACGGTGCCGCAGAAGCAGAACGTCTATCTTGACGGCAACAAGATCGGCACCTTCAAGCATCTGCCGCCGACGCTGCTGATGCAGTACCACCTCATTCCCAACGGCACCTTCCGTCCGTATATCGGCGCGGGCCTGAACTTCACCCACATCTGGGGCGAAAACCTCGCCAACAACTCGCTGCAACTGGATAGCTGGAGCGTGGGCCCGGCGCTGCAGATCGGCATGGACTACAAGCTGACCAGGAACTGGTTCCTGAACGCCGACATCAAGAAGATCTGGCTGAAGAGCGATGTGAAGGCGGGGGACGTCAAGGTCTCCAAGGTAAGCCTCGATCCGTGGCTGTTCAGCTTCGGGGTCGGGTATCGGTTCTGATCCTGCCGCGCGATAAAAAAAAGGCCGGCGCCCCTTGGGGCGCCGGCCTTTTGCATTCCACGAGAAGGCGCAGCGCACCGCTACCTGAACGCCGGCTCGTCGAAGCTGCGCAGCTTGCGCGAATGCAGTTGCTCGACGCCGTTCTCGCGCAGGATGCGGATCGCTTCGAGGCCGATGGTCATATGCTGGCTGACGCGCTGTCGATAGAACGCGTTGGCCATGCCGCGCAGCTTGAGTTCGCCATGCAGCGGCTTGTCCGAGACGCACAGCAGGGTGCCATACGGCACGCGCAGGCGGAAGCCGTTGGCGGCCACCGCCGCGCTTTCCATGTCGATGGCGATCGCGCGCGACTGGTTGAAGCGCGCGTACAGCGACTTGGACTTCAGCTCCCAGTTGCGGTCATCGGTCGATACCACCGTGCCGGTGCGCATGCGCGTCTTCATCTCGTTGCCGGACAAACCCGTCACGCGCGCCACGGCTTCCTGCAGCGCCACCTGGATCTCGGCGATCGGCGGCACCGGCACCCACGGCGGCAGGTCGTGGTCGAGCACGTGGTCGTCGCGCACATAGGCGTGCGCCAGCACATAGTCGCCAAGCTGCTGCGAGCGGCGCAGGCCGCCGCAGTGGCCCACCATCAGCCAGCAGTGCGGGCGCAGCACGGCGAGGTGGTCGGTCATGGTCTTGGCGTTGGACGGCCCCACGCCGATATTGACCAGCGTCACGCCCAGCTTGTCGCCGCGCACCAGGTGGTAGGCCGGCATCTGCGGCAGCACGCGCGGACGCGTGGCGTCGTCGGGTTCGGGCGCGCCCAGGTCCTGCACCACGTCGCCGGGCTCGACGAAGCGCGTGTAGCCGCCGCCATCGCCATTGCCGTTGCCGTTACCCATCAGCGCGCGCCCCAGCGCGACGAACTCGTCGACATAGCGCTGGTAGTTGGTGAACAGCACGAAGCGCTGGAAGTGCTGCGGCGCCGTGCCGGTGTAGTGGTAGAGCCGCTGCAGCGCCAGGTCCACGCGCTCGGCGGGGAACAGCGACAGCGGCCAGGCTTCGCCCGGCACCGGCTCGTAGGTGCCGTTGGCAATGCCGTCATCGATGCGGTTCAGCTCCGGCAGCACGAACGACGCTTCCAGCTCGCGCGCCTGGGTGTAGCTGATGTCGGTGGTCGAGGCCTCGATCACGAACGGCAGCGGGATCGGGCGCCGGCTCAGGCCCACCACCACCGGCACGCGGTGATAGCGCATCAGCCGCTCGATCTGGTCGCGGTAGTAATCCGCCAGCAGGTCGGGGCGCGTCACCGTGGTGCCGTAAACGCCAGGATACGCCACCGTGCCCCAGGAGGGCCGGCTGTCGGTGACCATGGTCTCGATGTTGACCGAGATGCCCAGGTACGGATAGCACGCGTGCGCGGCCGAGGGCAGCGGCTTGCCGCCGGCGAAGGCATCGAAGCGCGCGCGCACGGCGCCGACCGATGCATCGTAGATCTCGCGGATGCGGGCAACCGCCGCATCCGCGTCGGTGAACTCGGCGAGCTGGTCGGCCGGATGCGCGGAGGAAAAGACGGGGGCGTTCATGGAGGCCATGATACCGCGCCGGGGCGTCGCCGTGAGCGACGCCCCGCCGAGCCAGGCGCCAAATTGACGCGCCCGCGCACGCTCGCTACACTCCGCCAATTGCGCAGCACGGCTTGCCGTGCCGTTCTCGACTCGCGGCGCCCCTGGTGGCAAGGGGCGGCGAGGGGCCGTACATGCTTTGCTGGGAGAGCCGCCAATGGAAATCCGTAACCTGTTGCCCGACGACCTCGAGGCAGCCAGACAACTACTGATCGCCAATGGCTGGGCCCACCGGGTCGGCGGCCCCGAGAAATTCGCACGGCTGGTGGCCAATTCGCAGCGCGTCGCCGTGGCGGTCGAGAAAGGCGAGGTGGTCGGCTTTGCCCGCGCGCTGTGCGACGACGTCTGCGACGGTTTCCTGTCGATGGTGGTGGTGGCGCCGGGCCACCGCCGGCACGGCATCGGCCGCGCCCTGGTACGGCATATCGTCGGCAGTGACCCCGATATCAGCTGGATGCTGCGCGCGGCGCGCTCGTCCGAAGCCGCCTTCTTCGGCCAGCTCGGCTTTACGCCGTCGATGGTCGCGATGGAGCGGCGCCGGCCCTGAACCATCCCGGCCAGCACCACCCCGGCACAGCGTCAGCGTCCACCCATCTTCTGCCGGAACTCGTCGGCCGTCCCCACCTGCCGGAACAGCGGCCCGCCCGGCGCGAAGCGATCGGCGCTGGCCAGCGGCCCCACCACCACCGGTTCGAAGCCCGCATCGCGCACCAGCTGCGCCGCCACCTGCAGCGCGGCCGGGTCGTCGCCGGCGATCGGCACCGCCACCAGCCCGCCGGGTCGGTGATGCTCGCTGGCAAACTGCGCCGCCCCCATGAAGTTGAAGGCCCTCACCACGCGCGCGCCGCGCAGGTAGCGCGCCGTGGTGAGGCCGATGCCGTCGCGCCTGGCCTCGTCGGCGATAGGGCCGTCGCGGTGTTCGTAGGCGTTGGTGGCGTCGAGCACGATCTTCCCTTGCCAGGCACCGGCATGGTCACGAGCGAGTTGCGGCAGCGCGCCATAGGGCGTGGCAAGGAACAGCACGTCCGAGAACGCAATGGCCTCGGCCACCGTGCCGGCGCGCGCAAGCGTACCCAATTCTTCGACCAGCGGCTTGAGCGCCTCCGGGTGCCGCGACGAGAACAGGACCGGATGCCCGGCCTTGACCCACAAGCCGCCCACGGTGCCGCCGATGCGGCCCGAGCCGATCACGCCGATGCGCTGCGCCGCTGCCTCGCGGGCCGGTGCCGGGCCGGTCTGGGCGCGCACGGCGCGTGGCAGTGGCGCGACCAGCAGCAGCGCCGCGGCGCCGGCGCGCAGCCAGCGGCGGCGGGTCACATTGGCAGGCATGGCAAGTCCTCCGGCAGGCGGGGCCGCCGCCCGGTACGCGCGGTGGCCCCTGGGATGACTCTAGGCGAAAAGCCGCCGCGCGGGGCTAGCGGTCGTTGCGGATCGGGCCATATTCCGCCGGCACCCACGTATAGCCGGCGGTATCGCGGCGCACATGGCCCAGGCCCGGGAACGGCATGTGCGCGCCGCCTACCCACAACCGGCCCCTGGCGGCCTGTTCCAGGATGCGCTTGCGCGTGATCACGGCCTGGTGACTGTCGACGTCGAACTCGATCGCCACCTGCGGCCGGCGCAGCTGCAGCGCGTGGTTGTGCACGATGTCGCCCCACAGCAGTAGGCTGTCGCTGCCCGAGGTGAACAGGTAGCCGCTGTGGCCGGGGGTATGCCCGTTGGCCGGCACCACGCGCACGCCGGGCACGGGCTCGCCGCCCGCGCTGCCATTGAAGGTACGCAGTCGCTGCGCCGCCTGGTACGGCGCGATCGCGGCCCGCGCCATGGCGAACAGGCCCTGCGCCTCCTTCGGCGCGGCGGCGGCGTTGGCATCGCTCAGCCAGTAATCGAGGTCGGCCTTGTCGACATAGACCGTGGCGTTCGGGAACGCGGCCTTGCCGTCGGTGGCCAGGCCGCAGGCATGGTCGCCATGCAGGTGCGTCAGCAGCACGGTATCGACCTGCTCGGGTGCATAGCCCGCGGCGCGCAGGTTCTCGCCGATGCGTCCCAGCGTCGGCCCGAAGCAGCTGGCGGCACCGGTGTCGACCAGCACCAGGCGGCTGCCGGTATGGATCAGGTAGGCGTTGACGGCGGTCTGCATGCCCGGCGTCGAGGCCACGAACATGCGCGCCAGCAGGCTCTGCACCTCGCGCGCGCTGGTGTACTTGAAGATCCCGGGGTCCAGGTCGATGTAGCCGTCATAGAGCGCGGTGACTTCCAGCTGGCCGACCATCATGCGGTAGTAGCCCGGCACCTGGGTCTTTTGCTGCGCCGGTGGCGGGGCAGGCTGCGCGCTGGCCACGCCCGCAGCCAGCACGGCACCGCCCATGGCGATGGCGACGGCGGCGCTCGATACGGCCTGGCGCAACGTCGGGCGCGCGCGCCGGCTGAAGGTGGCATGGCCCACCATGGACTGCAGCTTCATATCCTGATCCTGTTCTGATTGGTGTTGTCGAGGAGCAGGCCGGCGCATTGGGGCGCGCGGCCAGCGCATATCTTAGCCGCGCCTTGCCCGACAAGGCCGAAAGGATCAAAGCGTACCTACTTCTGCGTAAAAAAACGGGGCCAGGCGGTCTCCTATGGGCCCCGTTTTCCATGCATGGGAGCTTGCGCTGCCCGGCTTTTACTCTGGCTGGATATTCGCCGCCTTGATGATGCGACCCCACTTGCCCGACTCCTGCGACTGGAACTTCGCCAGTTCCGCGGGCGTGCTGGTGAAGACCTCCGTACCGGTCGACTTGTAGAAGCCGGCGGCGCTCTCGCTGCGCGCGGCCTTCACCATCATCGCGTTGAGTTTGGCCACCACCGGCTGCGGCGTTCCCGCGGGCGCGTAGGCGGCGAACCAGTAGCTCATCTCGTAGCCCTTGACGCCGGCTTCATCGATGGTCGGCACGTCCGGCGCCAGCGGCGAGCGGGCCTTGCCAGACACGCCCAGCGCGCGCAGCTTGCCGCTCTTGACCTGCGGCAGGCCGGTGGCGGTGTCGGTGATCATCATCTGGATCTGGTTGCCGAGCAGGTCGGTGATGGCCAGCGGGTTGCTCTTGTACGGCACGTGCAGCAGCTGTACCTGCGCCATCTGCTGGAACAGCTCGCCGGCAATGCGCGACGACGAGCTGCCGCTGCCGAAGCTGAGCTTGCCCGGCTGCTGCCGCGCCAGCGCGATGAACTCGCCCACCGTTTTGGCCGGCACCTGCGGATTGACCACCATGATCTGGCCGCCGCGTCCCAGCGCCGTGATGGGCGCGTAGTCCTTGACCGGGTCGTAGGGCAGCTTCTTGAACAGGTGCTCGTTGGCCGCATGCGTGGTGTTGGTGCTGATCAGCACGGTATAGCCGTCCGGCGCCGCCTTGGCCACGTCGGACGCGGCGATAAAGCCGTTGGCGCCGGGCTTGTTGTCGACCACCACGGTGACCTTGCTGTCCACCGTGATGGCCTGGCCGATGGCGCGCGCGAGCTGGTCGGTGGCGCTGCCCGCGGCAAACGGCACCACGAAGCGGATCGGCTTGTCGGGAAACTCGGCCCAGGCCTGGCCGGCGGGCAGGATCAGCGCAAGCGCGGCAACGGCCAGTGGCTTGAAGAACGGATGCATGGAAGTCTCCTGTTGAAATCGTTATCGGGTAAGGCAAGGGTTCAAGGGTGGCCCGACGTCTGTGGCGCGAGCCGCGGCGGCACCGGGATCTCGAGCTGCAGCAGGCGAAACGACAGCGCCTTGCCGTGCGTGTCGAGGTTGAGCGCATCGTTGACGCCGCCATCGAGCACGCCGTCGAGCACGAAGTTCATCGCGTGCAGCGACGGCACCAGGTAGCGCGTGACCGCCGCGGGCCGACGCTCGCGAAATAGCGCGCGCACCGCGTCTTCGGTCACGTGCGCGACCAGGTGGTCGAAGTCGCGCGGGTCATAGGCGATCACGCTGATATTGGAACGGTCGCCCTTGTCGCCGGTGCGGCCATGGGCGAACTGGTAGAGCGCGGCGGTGGCGGTCATGGCGGCCTCCTCAGTCGATGAAGGTAAAGGTGGGCGTGACCGCGGCGCGCGGCACCAGGCACGACACCGCGTTCAGGCGTGCGCGCTGCGCCGTGCGCACGCCACCGCCGCCGGCGGGGCCGCAGGTATAGAGCGCGTTGACCTCGCGTTGCAGCGCCTGCGCCACGGCCTGGTCGTCATGCGCCAGCGCGGCACGCAGGCGCACGTCCTGCGCCTGCGCCTCGTGCGGCTGGGGCTGCGCCAGCATGGCGCCGGCATCGTCGGCGAGCACGCTGAGCACGCCGATCAGGTCGAAGCGGATCGGCGCGTCGTGGCCCAGCATGCGCATGCGCCGGCGCAGGATGTCGGCGGCCAGCCGCGCGCGCGCCGCGGCGTTGGGGCCGGCGTAGGAGATCTCGCCCTCGGCCAGCCAGCCGCCGTGGCTGAACACATTGGCCTTGAGCTGCGCCGGGCGCGGGTGGCCGCGCACATGGCGCACGGACACGCGGTCCGGTCCCAGCTGTGCCACGGTGACGGCGCCGATGTCGGCCACCACGTCCGGGGTCAGGTAGGCGCACGGGTCGTGCACCTCGTACAGCAGCTGCTCCTTGACCGTGCGCAGGTCGACGCAGCCGCCGGTGTCGGCGGCCTTGAAGATCTCGATCCCGCCTTCGGCATCGAGCTGCGCGATCGGGAAGCCCAGCGCGTGCACGTCCGGTACCTCCTTGCGACCCGGGTCGGCAAAGTAGCCCCCGGTGACCTGCGCCCCGCATTCGAGCAGGTGCCCGGCCATGGTCGCGGCGGCAAGCCGGTCCCAGTCGTCCCAGGCCCAGCCGAAGTGCGCCATCGCCGGTCCCAGCGCGAGCGCCGGGTCGGCCACGCGCCCGCACACCACCACCTGGGCGCCGGCGGCAAGGGCGTCGGCAATGCCTTGCGCACCGATATAGGCGTTGGCGCAGACAAAGCGTTCGGCGTCGAAGGCGTCGCCGAGGATGCCGTGCAGGCGCGCGCGCCCGGCCGCGTCGGACAGGTCGTCGCCCTCGACCACCGCCACGCGCGGCGCGGCCAGGCCCAGTTCGCTGGCCAGTTGCAGCACACGTCGCGCCGCGGCGCGCGGATTGGCGGCGCCGAAATTGCCGACGATAGCAATGCGGTGCTGCAGGCACAGGCCCAGCACCGGCGCCAGCAGCGCATCGAGCAGGGGCTCGTAGCCCTGCGCGGGATCGTTGCGCCGCGCCAGTTGCGCCAGCGCCAGCGTGCGCTCGGCCAGGGTCTCGAAGATCAGCGCGGCCGGCTGCGCCGCGGCGATCAGCGTGCGCACCACCGGCAGCGCGGCATCGGTACGGTCGCCGGAGAAGCCGGCGCCCGAGCCGATCAGCAAGGGAGCAGTCATGGTTGGGGGAGGCAGGGGGTGGAGGTCGATCTCATTCTAGGGTGCGCGGGCCCAGCCAAAAAACGGATTATTTGGATTAATCTATCGACTTCCTGGATAGATCCGCTGGCGCCATGAACCTGTCGGTGAAACACCTCCGCGCTTTCGTCGCGCTGGCCACCTACCGCAATTTCACCCGAGCGGCGCGTGCCTGCCACCTGTCGCAGTCGGCCTTCAGCGCGCTGGTGCAGACGCTGGAAGAGCAGGCCGGCAGCCGGCTGTTCGAACGCACCACGCGGCATGTGGAGCTGAGCACCGACGGCGTGCGCTTCGAACAGACCGCGCGCCGGCTGCTGGCGGACTTCGAGACCGCGTTCGAAGACCTGCGCGCGCACGCCGAGCGGCGCAAGGGCCGGGTGTCGATCGCGGCGCTGCCCTCGCTCGCCGGGGGTGACCTGCCGCCGCTGCTGGCGCAGTTCCGCGCGCGCTATCCGGGCATCGTGCTGGAACTGTTCGACCAGCTGGCCGATGGCTGCATCGAGCTGGTGCGGCAGGGCCGCGCCGATTTTGCGCTGGCACCGGCGCCGGCGCAGGACGACGACCTGCGCGTCGAGCCGCTGGTGCGCGACACCTTCCACCTGGTATGCCCGGCGGACCATGCGCTGGCGCGCAAGCGGCGCATCACGCCGGAGATGCTGGCGGGCCTGCCGTTCATCCAGCTGTCGCGCACCACCAGCGTGCGCCAGCACCTGGACGCCGCGCTGCATCCGTTGCGGCTGACCAGCGTGATGGAGGTGGAGCACCTCGCGACGGTGGCCGCGCTGGTGCAGGCGGGCCTGGGAATCAGCGCGGTGCCGTCGCTGGCGCTGTTCCAGTTCCGGCGCGAAGGACTGGCGATCCGGCCGCTGCAACTGCCGTCGCTGGTGCGCGATATCTGCCTGGTGCGGCTCAAGGACCGCGGCGATTCGGCCGCCGCCGCCGCGATGATCGAGGCCCTGCAGGCGTTCTACCGCGCCGGCAAGGCGGCCGCGCGGCGCTGAATCGCGACGCGGACCGGTACGCAGAATTGGGTACGCTTTGGGAAGAAGACCCCGTGCGGCGTCTCAGAAGTGCCCGAGATAGCCGCCGTCGACCGCCAGCACCTGCCCGGTGACATACGACGCCGCCGGCGATGCCAGGAACACCACCGCGCCCGCCACCTCCTGCGGCTGGCCCCAGCGGCCCAGCGAGGTACGCTGGCGCAGCCACTCGGCCACGCTCTCGTCCTCGACCATGGGCTGATTCGGCTCGGTGGCGAAGTAGCCGGGGGCGATCGCGTTGACAGTGACGCCGTGGCGGCCCAGGTCGGCGGCCATGGCGCGCGTGAGCGCGTCCAGTCCGCCCTTGGTGGCGGGATAGAGCACGTCGCCGGCGCGCGCCACCTGGCCCGCGATCGAGCTGACATTGACGATGCGCCCGTAGCCGCCCTGGCGCATGCGCTGCGCGGCCAGGCGGCACAGCGCGTAGGGCGCCACCAGGTTGGTTTCGAGCATGGCGCGCAGGTCGCCGGCATCGAGCTGCGCCATATTGCTGCGGTTGCGCGCGCCGGCGTTGTTCACCAGGATGTCGAGCCGGCCATGCTCGGCATCGATGCGGTCGAAGGCGGCCGCCACGGCGGCCTCGTCGGTGATGTCGAGCACCAGCGCCCCGGCGCTGCCGCCGCGCGCCGCCAGCGTGGCGACGGCCTCGTGCACGCGCGGCGCATTGCGGGCCACCACCAGCACATGGGCACCGGCATCGGCCAGCCCGGCGGCAATCGCCAGGCCCAGGCCCTGCGCGCCGCCGGTCACCAGCGCCACGCGGCCATGCAGCGCGAACGGGGTACGGGAATCGGGGGAGGGGATAGGAGTAGCCATGCGGGCGACTATACCGCAGCGGCCGGCTCCGGGCCCGCCCCCGCGCGCTAGCGGATCAGCTTGCCGGTGGACGACACGATCGACATTTCCACGAACGACGAGCCGGTGTGGCGCGCGGCGCTGTAGCTGATCAGGATGCCGCCGAGGTCATAGTCGCGCATGCCTTCCAGCGCCGCGACCAGCCGCTCGCGAGTCAGGTCGGTGCCGGCGCGGCGCAGGCCTTCGACCAGCACCTTGGCCGACATGAAGCCCTCCATGCCGGCGTTGGATGGCTCCACGCCCTGCTGCTTCGCCAGGCTGCGGTATTCGCTCGCCAGCGTCATCTGGCTGGAGTTGGTGCCCGGCACCACCTGCGTGATGATCAGGCCGCGCGCGTCGTCGCCGAGTTCGCGGATAAAGGCATCGGCGGCGTTGTTGGAGAGCGCGACGAACTGCGCCTCGCTGCCGGCGCGGCGCAGCTCGCGGATGATGCGCGCCGCCTCAGAGCCCGAGCCGATCACCAGCACCGCCTGCGGGTTGGCCTTGTGCATCGCCGCCACGCCCTGGCCGATGTCGCCCATGGGCCGGGCGAAGTTGACCGTCGCCGCGGGCTGCACGCCGCGCGCCTGCAGAGCGGTGTTGTAGCCTTCGAGCACGTCCTGGCCGAAGCCGTCGTTGGCGTAGAAGATGCCGATGCGGCTCATGCCCGACGTCGCCAGGTGGTTGATCGCGCGCGCCACTTCGTCCTGGTACTTGGCGCGCACGTTGAAGACGTAGCGGTTCACCGGCCGGTGCAGCGTGATGGCGCCGGTCAGCGGCGCGATCAGCGGCACCTTCTGCGCGGCAATGATGGGCAGGATGCTTTCGTTCTGCGGCGTGCCGCGCACCATGAACAGCGCGAACACCTTGTCTTCGTCCAGCAGCTTGCGCACGTTGTCGGGCGTGCGCCTGGCATCGAAGCCGTCATCGTAGGTGACCAGTTCGATGCGCCGCCCGGCGACGCCGCCGTTGGCATTGACCGTGCGCAGGTACACCTGCGCGCCGGCGATCTGCTCCTTGACCGAGCCCGCCACCGGCCCGGTAATGCCGGCCGACTGGCCGATGCGGATGGTGTTGCGGGTCACGCCCGGTTCTGCCTGGGCCGTATGCGCGGCCCACCCCAGCGTGGCGGCCAGCACGCCGCACGCGATCCATTTCGCCTTCATTGTCTCGACCCCTCCGCCTGGACGGCTGCTTTCGTTATTTTGTGGCGACGCCGCGGGCATGGCCTGGGCGCCGTCACGCAAGGTACCGCATGCGTCCGGCGTGGGCAAACCGGGAAAACAGGGGGTGTTGCAGCGGCATCACACCGGAACCGGGGACGGTTCCGGTGCGGGCCGCGGCGCGCGGCAGGTGGCGCGCCGGAGCGCGCCGCGCGGGCGCGCGCAGAGAGACATGCGGCGCCACGTGGCGCCAGGGGGCGGCAGGCGCCCGATCAGGGGAACGCCGGAATGGCCGGATCGACGCCGGCGAAACTGGCTTCCGGATGCGCGTTGCGCAGCAGGGTTTCGACTTCCTCGACACGGCTGCGCGGTACGTCGACCATCAGCAGGATCTTGCCCGCCTCGATGTCTTTCTCGAACGCGCGCAGCCGGCTGTTGGGTGCCGAACTGCCGATCATGCTTGCAGCCCAGGCCCCGAACACCGCGCCCAGCACCGCCAGCACGCCGACCAGCCCCCACTGCGGGGTGTCGCTGACGATCGGGAACATCGCCACCACCACGCCGGCCACCACGCCCACGCCGCCGCCGACCATCAGGCCCATCTCGGCCGCGTGGACGATATCGGAAGTCTGGAACAGGTTGGCTTCATGCAGGCCGGTCATGTCGGCACCGTCGCGCGCCACGAAGTGGATGTGGCGGTTCTCGACGCGGGCCAGCAGCAGGTCATCCATGGTGCGTCGGGCACTCGCCAGGTCGGGCAACAACCAGAAGATGCGTTTGCGCATGTCTCTCTCCTTGTTCAGGCCGCACCACCGGTGAGGTTGAGGCTGGTCGGAAAGTACCGCTGGCGGCGCGGGGTTATTTCTTTGTACGCCGTTCATGGGGCCAGCGCAAGGCACGTTTCGGCGCTGGCGCACGGTGCCGGCGGATGTGATGCGCACGCGTGTCCCGCCCGGGCGGGGCACGCGTCACGTCGGCATCATGGCCTTCAGAAAGTGATCGGCAGGCGCACATTGACCTGCAGGTCGGGCGTGTCGCGCGTCAGCCCCGCGCCCACCGACAGGTTGAGCGTATAGCGGTTGTTGAAGCGGTACGAATACCCCACCAGCAAGGTGCCCTGGGTCACGCGCACCGAGCCGGGCACGGTCATGCCGTTCTGCTTGGTCGGCCAGATGATGGCCTGGTCGTAGCCGATACTGAATGACGCCTTCTCGTTGAGCGACAGCCCCATGCCGAAGCTGAACTCGAAGATGTCGCCCGGCGCGATCTTGCCCAGGTTCTCCTTCTCGCCGTTCAGCACGGTGCGGCTGACGTTGTTGCGCGCAAAGTTGTGCAGGTAGCTGAAGGTGCCGAAGAACACCGCCGGATCGGTCGGCAGCAGCCAGGTAATGCCGGGCTGGATCGCCTGGAAGCCGGTGCCGGTGGGCAGCCCCAGCGGCAGGCCGGTGCCGGTGGTATTGCCCACGCAGCGCGTCACGCAATCGGTCACCACCTCGAACGGGTCCTTGCCGGTGGCGGACTTGTAGCGCAGCCAGCCGACAAAGTACGGGATGCGCTCGTTGCCGTAGTTGAGCTGGTAGCGCACCGTCGCCTCGACATCGCCCAGGCCCTTGCCGCTGGAATTGAACACGTTATCGACCGCGGTGCCGGTGAACACCTCGCGGCTGATGGTCGAGCCCGAGGTCTGCACGTACGGCACCTTGGCCTCGATCTCGAACCGCTTGGTGACGCCGTAGCGCAGCGCGATCGATTCGATATAGGTCGAGGTCTTGACCTCGCGCACATCGATCAGCCCGATCAGGATGGCCGGGATGATCGAGTAGCCGACCAGCGCGACGCGGTTGTTCGATGAGTAGCCGTACTGGAAGCCCGGCTCCACCACAAGCTTGCCCTCGGCGGTGAGCACCCCGGGCTGGTCAATCAGCGGTGCCACCTCGGGCGGGCGCCGGTCGCTCTCGGGCGGACGGCCCACGGGCTCTTCCATGGCCACCGTCTGCGGGCTGGCCGATTCGCCCTGCTGCGCGCCGGGCTGCGGTCCCTGGGCCATAACCTGTTGCGGACTGGTGGCCAGACCCGGCGCGCTCTGCGTGGCACTGGCGGCCGCTGCCGCGGTGGCGGCATTGGTGGCGTTGTCGGCCGGCATCACGCCGGGCCCGGAGCGCTGTCCGCCGCGCTTGGCGGCCAGCACTTCGGTGCCGATCACGCTGCGCAGTTCGCGGATCACTGCCTCCTGCTCGGCCAGCGCGCGCTTCATGGCATCGAGCTGGCTGGCCTGGTCGGCGAGTTCCCTCTGCAGTGATTCCAGTCCGGCCGCGGGTGGCCCCGCCTCCGGCGGCGTCTGGGCTTGCGCCAGTCCGCCGAGCAACAGCAACGTCGAGCATCCCGCATTGCGGATGCCCTGCATCGACCGCTTCTTCATCACGTCTTCCTCCCCCGGACGGCAGGCTGTTCTGCAGGAGCCTGCGACCTGTACTGCCGCTACCTCGCTAACGGCTATCTCATGCTTGCGGCCCGCAGCAGCGCATTGTTCAGCGCCGTGTTGGCCAGTTGCGACCGGAAGGCCTGCAGCGTATTGACGCTTGCGTCGATTGTCATCAGGCTCCGGATGCTCTGGTTGTTCAGCGTGTTCTGGATCACGGTCACCGGCGTACCCGCCAGTGCCCCCACCGATGCGGCATTGCCCGGGCCGTTCTGGATCACGTTCAGCAGCCCGTTGGTGACGACCTGGCCCGTGGCAGTGCTGACGGCTGTCGCCGGCAGGCCAGCGCTCGCCCCACCACCGGCACCCGCGGCACCGGCATTTGCAGAAGCAGAAGCACCACCATTGGCCGCCGCCGCACCGCCCGCCTCCGCACCACCCGCGGCCGATGCCGCCGTGCCATTGGCATTCATCGCCGCGGCGGCGTCGGCCGTGACCGGGTTGCCCGCCAGCGCGTTGGCCACCGCGGCATTGGTGCTGGCCACAATGGCGGGCCCCAGCGTCGCAGCGAGCCGCGCGGCCTGGTCGGCAGTGATGCGGCTGACGTCTGGGATGTTAATGCTGGTGGCGACCACCAGGTCGCCGTTGATGTACACCGCGCGTTCGATACCGAACGAAACCTGCAGCCCTGGCATCTCGAAGCCGCCGCGCATGTCGTCGAGCTTTTCATGGGCCACCGGCTTCCAGCCGGCCATGCTGCCGCGCGCGGCAGCCACGGGGTGGGAGTCGCCGCGCTCGCGCGCGGCCATGGCGGCCTGCGCCGGGGGCGCCGCGGCATCGGCTGCCCCAGGCTGCGGCGGCATGCCGGCCTGTGCCGTGCCGGCGCATGCCAGGCCGGCGCCCAGCACCATCGCCGCGGCCGCCGAGGCGGCGCTGCGTGGCACGGCGGGGGGCGGCAAGGAAGTCTGCAACATGATGCGTTCCTCAAAAATCTCCGGCGCCATGGCGGGGCATGACCGTGAAGAACAGGTTGTCCCGGTTGACGCCCATCCAGTAAGGACCGCTGGGCGCGACGCGCCAGTCCGCGGCGACATTGAAGCGCGCGCGGTCGGTGCGGTTATGGATCACGAACAGCAGCTGGCTGTCCCAGATGCGCTCGAACTGTTCGCGCGACATGGCGCGCGTGCCGCGCGCCGGATCGCCGACCAGCACCCGGTTGCCCTTCACGCCCTTGACCACCACGAAATGGTGGTAGCCGTTCTCGACGATCAGCACGATCGCCGGCACCTGCGTTTCTTCCAGCTTCGACAGCGGCAGCTCGAAGCCATCCGCCTCATAGCCCAGCGCCGCCAGGAAGCGCTTCATGTCCAGCAGCGAGAACCCCTCGGCGCGGATCTTCTGCTGGTCGCCGTTGAGGTACATGTTCTGGAACACGGTGGCCTCGTTGATCGGATGGCCGTACTGGTACGTCAGCAGCGTGGCCACCGCGGCCGAGCCGCAGCTGAAATCGAACTGCTGGCGGATGGTGGACTTGAAGCGCGCCTCGCGGAGGCTGGTGACCCTGACGCTGTAGGGTTCGCCGACCGGGCCGTACAGCGCGACGTCGGCGGCGTGCGCGCCGGGCACGTGGGCCGGGGCCAGCAGCCACGGCACGCACGCCAGCAGGATTCGCAGCGGCTTCATCATTTGAACTGGACGTTGACGATGGTGGCGTTCTGGATCAGCACGTTCGATCCCGAGTTCTGGATCGCGGTGGGAATCCCCGCCGCATTCGAGAACGCGCCTTCCGTGATGTGGTTGGTGCCGGACAAGGTATTGACCGCGGCGTTGTCTGCCACGGTGCCGTGCAGCCGCATATCGTTGACGGTGACTTCCGCACCGCCGCGGACATCGTCCAGCCGCGACACGGGCACGGCCCTGGCGGCGCCGGCGAACAGCGCGGCCGCCGCTGGTGCCGGTGCGGTGTCGGCTGGCGCCGCCGCGGTAGGCGCGACAGCGTCCGCGCGCGCCGCGGCCATGGCGGCCTCCAGCCCTGGCGGCTCCGCATGGGCCGGCAATGCTGGCCAGGCGAGTAATGCCGCGGCAAAGGTGCCGACGGCGAAGCGGTCCCGTTGCATGGTGTTCCCCCCTGCCGATGCGCCGACTCTCTCCACTCGGCTGCATGGCGACTTGGCTTGCGTAGGCATGACAGGGCCCGGGCGCCCGCACACAGGATGCGGGCGCCGGTCCTGCCGGCATGACTGCGAAACCGCCGGCCGGCCCCGGGGCAAGCCCGGGGGTCCGGCCGCGTTGCGCGTCTTACCTGCCGCCCACGTTGAGGTTGGCCTGCACGTTCACGCTTTGCTGCACCAGCGAGGCCACGCCGCTGTTCTGGCTGGCCATCATGATGCCCGCCGCCGTCTGACCAACGCTGGTCATGGTGTTGGACATGTTGAAGGTGCCTGCGTCGACCAGGTTGTAGCCGCCGTTGCCGCCGGTACCGCCGGCGCCGCCGTTGCCCACGCCACCCATGCCACCGGTACCGCCAGTGGCCGCGCCGCCGCTGCCGCCGTTGCCGCCGTTGCCGCCGTCGCCGCCGTCACCGGCGGTGGCGCTGCCGTTCGAGGCCATGGTCGTGGCCGCGCCCGAGGTCGCCGCCGCGCCGTTGCCGCCGGCACCGCCGGTGCTGCTCTGCGCGCCGCCGGCCCCGCCGGTCGCCGTGCCGTTGCCGGCCGTCGCGGTCGCGCCCGCGCCGCTGGAGCCGCCCGCGCCGCCGGTGCCGCTGCCGGCGCCGCCGGTCGCGGCCGAGCCGGAGCTGCCGGAGCCGCCCGCACCGCCGGTGGCACCCGCGCCGCCGCCCGTGCCGGTGCCCGCGCCCGCCGTGTTGGTACCGGTCGCGCCGGAACCGCCACCCGCGCCGCCGGCGCCGCCGGCATCCGCACCGCGGCCGTTGGCATCGCCGCCGCTGCCGCCAGCGCCGCCGGCCGAACCGGCCAGGCCGCCGAGGGCACCGCTGGCACCCAGGCCGCCGCCGCCGATCGCGCCGGCGCTGCCGCCACGGCCGCCCGCGCCAAGCGAGGCGCTCAGCGCACCGCCGCCCTTGCCGTAGGCATCACCGCCGCTGCCGCCCTGGCTGCCCGCAGCGCTGAGCGCGCTGCCGCCCTTGCCATAGGCGCTGCCGCCATCGCCGCCCCAGCCGATCGCGGCGCCACCATCGCCACCGTCTCCGCCCACGGCCCTGCCCGTGGTGGCATCGCCGGCGCGCGCGCCGCCGTTATAGGCGAAGGCCTTGGCGCCCACCGCACCGACCGCGCCGGCAGCACCGTTGCCGCCCACGCCACCGGCGCCGGTACCGCCGTTGCCGCCGGTGCCGCCCTTGCCGCCGAAGCCGGTGCCGCCGTTGGCGTTACCCGTGTTCGAGGCATAGTTGCCGATGTTGTGGACGTTGTTGCCGGTCACCGCGCCGTTGAGCTTGCTGACCGCGATCGCCTTGCTGGTGTTGAAGGAATTGGCGATGCTCGACGAGGCGTTGCCGGCGTTGGCGGCGGCATTGCCCAGCCCGCCCTGGTCCAGCGTCAGGCGGGTGCGGTTGTCGGAGTTGGTCTTGCTCTTGTTGTTGGAGTTGGTGCGGTTGTTGGAGTCATTGGTCGACTTGTCGACCGCAACGTCGACCGTGGTGTTGCGGGTGCTGGTGCGGGTGCTGGTGCTGTGATCGGAGTTGTCCTGGTTGGACGTCGAGTTCTCATTGGCGAGCGCCCCGGCGCCGCTCTGGGTTGAATTGGCGGTGGCTGTCTGATGGTTCCAGCCGTCCGTGTTGTTATTGGTCGGGTTACCCCACGCCGAACCAGCAAAGGCGAGGGCAATCGCCGACGCCAGGATTGTCTTGTTCATACGATGCTCCCAGGAGGATTTCACAGTCACAGCGGCTCTGCTCCTGGCCGGCACTCGTCGATGAGCGCAACGGCCGGAGGTTCCGGTCAGGCTTGCTGCCAAACCAGCCTGCCCTGCGCATAATCGGTGCCAGCTTCGTCACCCGCGGCCGCAAGTCCTTGTATTACAAGGGCCACACGGCGTGCCGGCAGGGTTTTGCCCGATGTTTTGCCGGATCAACATGGCTCCGCGCTGATGTGCCGCCGGGGACATGTCACATTGCTGTGACAGAGGGGCCCCATCGGGCTTTTGCGGTGTTTCGGGGTCAGCCTGGAAAGCCTTTATTTTCAATGGCTTGCGGAGCGCCCTCGGGACTTGCCCTGAGTCTGCGGCCGCGTATCGGCGGTGAAACACGCGCCTGGCGGTGTCGCCGCCGCCGCCCGTGTGGGCCGTCCCACATTGCCGCCTTGACGCGCCGCTGGCGGCATGGGCAAGCCTTGGCTGCTGCCAGGGCAGTGCGGCGCCCGCGCAACGGGGCGAATCCGGCACAATGCTCAGCGCGCCTTGCGGCGGCGCGGCGAGGCGTCGCATCCGTGCCGGCCCTTGTCGCGGAAACCCCTCAGCGTTTATCCTCGCTAGGCCCTATGTCTGATTTAAAGTACATTAGAGGCATTACAGACTTGTCATCTCTCCACAAGGGAAACCATGAGTGAAGCCGTCGTTCCCCTGTATCACCAGATTTACGTGGTGCTGCGCCAGCAGATCGTCGAAGGCCGCTTCGGCCAGGGTCCCTTGCCCGGGGAGATCGACCTTGCCAAGCAGTTCCACGCGTCGCGCGTGACCATGCGACGCGTGTTCGACCGGCTGGTGCAGGAAGGGCTGGTGCGCCGCCACCGCGGGCTCGGCACCTTCGTCAACCCGCATCCGGTGCGCCCGGCGACAGCCGCCGGCGAGGAACGCGGCACCAGCCTGCTCGACAACATCATCGACATGGGCCAGAAGACCTCGGTCAAGGTGATCTCGATCGACGAAGTCCATGCCACGCCCGATGTCGCCGACTCGCTGCAGATCGAGCCGGGCGACCCGGTGGTGAAGATCGTGCGCGTGCGCCACTACCGCAACCGCCCGCTGTCGCACATCACGGTCTACCTGCCGGCGGCGCTGGGCCGGCCGATCACGCGCCAGGCGCTGGAAGAGACCCCGGTGCTGCGCCTGCTGGAAGCGGGCGGGGTCAAGCTCGGCCGCGCCAGCCAGGTGCTGTCGGCCCGGCTGGCCGACGTGGTGGTGGCGCCGCTGCTGGACGTGCCGGTCGGCGGCGCGCTGCTGGCGGTGCGGCGCGTGGTCAAGGACCAGTCCGGGCGCCCGGTGCAGCTGCTGCTGGGCCAGTACCGCCCGGACCGCTACGAGTACCGGATGGAACTGTCGCCGGCCGGCGTCGACAGCGCCAATGTCTGGGTCGAGAGCGAGACCCGCCCGGGCTTGCGCGATTGAGTCGCGATTGACTAGCGACTGACGCGAGACTGAGGCCACGGGAGTTGTCCCGGGCTTGCGTTGGCGGGGGTGCGCCGGACCCCGTTCCGCGCCATACTGCGCATCCCTGATCACATCGAGCGAGGACCGCCGCCATGCCTGAATTCCGTCCGTCCAGCCTGACCCGTCTGCCTTCGATTCCGCGCCGCGCCACGATGCGGCGCCTTGCCAAGCTCGGCACGCTGGCCGCGTGCGCGCTGGCCCTGCCGCTGTCGGCGGCCGCGCAGGCCCAGGGCCAGCCCCAGGCGCAGCTTGCCGGCGGCAAGCCGATCCGGATCCTGGTGGGCGCGCCGGCCGGCGGCACCACCGACACGCTGGCGCGCACCATCGCCCAGGAGATGTCGCAGGAGCTGGGCCAGCCGGTGGTGGTCGAGAACCGCCCCGGCGCCGGCGGCAATATCGCCGCGGACCTGGTCGCCAAGAGCGCGCCGGACGGCAGCACGCTGCTGATGAGCTTCACCAGCCATACCATCAACGCCACGCTGTACAAGAAGCTGCCGTTCGACCCGGTGCAGGACTTCACGCCGATCACGCTGGTCGCCACCGTGCCCAGCGTGCTGGTGGCCACGCCCCGTCTGGCGGCCAACAACGTGCCCGAATTGATCCGCCTGGCGCGCTCGGAGCCGGGCAAGCTGAACTTCGCCATCGGCTCGGTCGGCTCGTCGCTGCACATGGCCGGCGACATGTTCAAGATGATGACCGGCACCTACATCGTCAACATTCCGTACAAGGGCACCTCGCCGGCGCTGACCGACGTGCTGGCGGGCCAGTGCGACCTGATGTTCGCCAGCACCATCAACGTGCTGCCGCACGTGCGCGCGGGCAAGCTCAAGGTGCTGGGCGTGACCAGCCCCGCGCCGCTGCCGCAGTTCCCGGGCGCGGCGCCGATCGGCAATACCATCAAGGGCTTCGAGTCGAGCGCGTGGTTCGGGCTGTTCGGCCCGGCCGGCATGCCAAACGAGACCACGCAGGCGCTGTACCAGGCCGCGCGCAAGGGGCTGGAGTCTCCCGCCGTGCGCAAGCGCCTGGAGAACGACGGCGCGCAGCCGATGGGCACCCCGCCCGAGGCCTTCGCCGCGTTCGTGAAGCAGGACGTCAAGCGCTGGGCCGGCGTGGTCAAGTACTCGGGAGCGTCGCCGGAATGAGCGCGCTGCCCGCCACGCTGGCGCAGAAGCTGGTGGCCCGCGCCGCCGGGCTGGCGCATGCCGAGCCCGGCACCGTGGTGATCTGCCAGGTCGACCTGGCGATGTCGCATGACTCGAGCGGCCCGCGCCGCGTGGCGCCGCTGCTGCAGGAGCTGGGCACCGGGGTCTGGGACCCGTCGCGCTATGTCGTGGTGACCGACCATTTCGTGCCCGGCGGCGACGCCCAGGCCGAATCGATCCTGCGCTTCACGCGCGACTGGACCCGCCAGGCGGGCGCGCACTTCATCGACGCCGAGGGCATCTGCCACGTGGTGCTGCCCGAGCGCGGCCATGTGCTGCCGGGCCGCCTGATCGTCGGCGGCGACAGCCACAGCCCCACCGGCGGCGCCTTCGGCGCGTACATGTTCGGCGTGGGCGCGACCGAGATGGCCGGCGTGCTCGCCACCGGCGAGATCTGGCTGCGGGTGCCCGACACCATCCGGCTGCAATGGGACGGGCAGCTCGCGCCCGGGGTCTGCGCCAAGGACATGATGCTGTTCCTGTGCGCGGCGCTGGGCATGGGCGGCGGGCGCTACCAGGCGCTCGAATACACCGGCAGCGCCGTCACCGCGCTGCCGATGCAGGAGCGCATGACCCTCACCAACATGAGCACCGAACTCGGCGCGCAGACCGGGCTGGTGGCACCCGATGCGGTCACGCTGGACTGGCTGGCGCAGGCCGGCGTGCCGGCGCAGACGCTGGCCGCGATCGACCTGGACCACTGGCGCAGCGATGCCGGCGCGCCGGTGCTGGCCACGCATCGCTTCGACGCCGCCGCGCTGGCGCCGCAGGTCGCAGCGCCACACTCGCCCGCCAACAGCGCGCCGGTCGACCAGGCCGCCGGCGAGCCGGTGCAGATCGCCTACCTGGGCGCCTGCACCGGCGCCAAGCTGGAAGACCTGCGCATGGCCGCGCGCGTGCTGCGGGGGCGCCGCGTTGCCGCCGGCGTGGCGCTGCAGGTGGCGCCGGCCTCGCGCCGCGACCAGCTGCAGGCCGAGCAGGAAGGCACGCTCGGCATCCTCGCCGATGCCGGCGCGATGCTGCTGCCCAATGCCTGCGGCGCCTGCGCGGGCTATGGCGCGGCGCGCTTCCCGGCGGGCAGCCGCGCCATTGCCTCGACCGCACGCAATTTCTCGGGCCGCATGGGCGACGCCGGCAGCGCGGTGTGGCTTGGCTCGCCGATGACGGTGGCCGCCAGCGCCGTCACCGGCCGCATCACCGATCCGCGCACGCTGCTGGAGTAACGCGCGGCCCCCACCTCGTGCCCGCCGCCGGCGGGACAGACTTCCCGCATGACCTCAGTCCTCGCCCCCGCCCCTGCCGGCCGCCTCTGGCGCTTCGGCGACAACATCGACACCGATGCCATGGCCCCCGCCGTGCTGATGAAAGCGCCGCTGCCGGTGCTGGCCCGGCATTGCCTGGCCTCGGTGCGCCCGGAATTTCCCGGCAGCGTGCGTCCCGGCGATGTGCTGGTGGCCGGCGCCAACTTCGGCATCGGCTCGTCGCGCGAACAGGCGCCGCAGGCGCTGCGCGAACTGGGCGTGGGCGCGGTGGTGGCGCAATCATTCGGCGGGCTGTTCTATCGCAACGCCATCAACCTGGGCCTGCCGGTGCTGGTCTGCGCCGACACCAGCCGGCTTATCGACGGCGCGCACGCGGTGCTGGACCTGGATACCGCGCAGTTGCGGCTCGACGACTGCAGCGTGACGGCGTGCGAGCCGATCCCGGCGTTCCTTCGCGCGATCCTGGCCGCCGGCGGGCTGGTGCCGCACCTGAAGGCGCGCCTGGCGCGCCAAGGGCGCGATGGCGCCCGCCAGGACTGAAGCCGGCGCAGCCGCTCAGGCCGCGGGCGGGGTGCGCAGCAGCGCCAGCGCCTCTTCGTCGCTGGTCTGGCTGAAATCGAGGTAGAACGCGCCCACCGCGCCGAAGCTGGGCGGCGTGTTCAGGCAGATCACCTCGTCGGCGGCCGCGGCCAGGCTGGCCAGGCCGTCCTGCGAGCCCACCGGGGTGGCCGCGATCACCCGCGCCGCGCCGGCCATGCGCACGCCTTCGAGCGCGGCGCGCATGGTGGCGCCGGTGGCCACGCCGTCATCAACGACAATCACCACGCGTCCGGCGCGGGCCGGCACCGGCTTGCCGCCGCGGTAGCGCTGCTGGCGCCGGGCGATCTCGTCGAGCTGGCGCCCGCGCTCGGCATCGAAGCTGCCGCTGTCGACGGCGCGCCGTGCCCAGGGGTCGTCATTGACCACCGTGTGCGGTCCGCCGCCGCCGGCATCGCCCTCCACCACCGCGCCCAGCGCCAGTTCCGGGTAGCCCAGCGCGCCGATCTTGCGCACCAGCAGCACGTCCAGCTGCCCGTCCAGCGCGCGCGCCACCTCGAACGCCACCGGCACGCCGCCGCGCGGCAACGCCAGCACCAGCGGCGGCTGGCCCAGCTGCGCGGCGCCAAAGCCCAGTCCGGCCAGGTGACGGCCGAGGTATTGGCCCGCCTCGCGGCGGTCGGCAAAGCACGGGGGCAGGGACATGGCGGTTTCCAGGGAGAACGGGACGCCAGCGCAGGCGGTCCCTCCGCCAAATATAGACCCTGGCGCTGGCCGCGGCGGCGGCTCGCGCAGCACCTGCGCAGGCGGACCAGCGCGATCCGGCGCCATTAGGCGCGCTCGTGCAACAGTGTGTTGAGTCAGGGGCGGCTGACTTCGCCGCAGTGCAGCATTACGATGGCTGCTGGCGCTGACAACGCCGGACCGACATTGCCGGGCAAGCCACCGCCCGCCCGGCCCGATCGCATGAGCCCTGACATGACTACCCCCTCCCCCGCCCGCGCCGCCACGGCGCAGCCCCGACACGACGCCAGCGCAGACGCTACGGCAGACGCCTCCCCGCTCGCCGCCCCCGACATTCCGTTCGGTTCGCTCGAAGCCGCCGCGATGGCCGAGCTGCCCTACACCTTCCGCCCGGCCGGCGCCTGCACCCGCTACTACAACGAGTTCTTCGGCTGAAGCCCGGGCGGTGCGCCGGCCGCCATCACGGTCTCGCACAGCGCGGCCAGCCGCGCCGCCATGTCGCGCGCCGCGGCCGGCAGGTCCGGCTGCGCGTGCAGGCTCAGTTCGACATCCGGCACCGCGGCGGGCCAGCCGTGCTCCAGCACGGTGTGATGCGCCGTGGCCAGCCGCCGCGGCAGCAGCGTCACGCCCAGGCCATCGGCGACCGCCGCCAGGATGCTGGCCAGGCTGGCGCTGACAAAGGCCACGCGCCAGCGCCGCCCGCCGGCGTCGAGCGCGTGCGTCATCTCGCCGCGATACAGGCCGCCCACCGGGAACGCCACCAGCGGCACCGGGTCGCGTGCCACCGCCGGACGGCTGCGGCTGTCGATCCAGCACAGCGGCTCGGGCCAGCTGGCCAGCCCCTGCGCCTGGCCGGTGCGCTGCTTGACCAGCACCAGGTCCAGCTCGCGGTCCTGGAAGCGCTGCCACAGCTCGTGGCTCATGCCGCTGGTCACCTCCAGCCGCATGCCCGGCCAGTCATCGGCAAACCCCGCCAGCACCGGCGTCAGCGGCCGCGCGGCAAAGTCCTCCGGCACGCCCAGCCGGATCTCGCCCTGGCCGGCGCTCTGGCGCAGTTGCCCGACCGCCTCCGCCATCAACTGCTGCAGCCGGCGCGCATAGCCCAGCAGGCGCTCGCCTTCCGGCGTGGTGGTCACATAGCGGCCACCGCGGTCCAGCAGCACGCAGCCCAGCTGCTCCTCCAGCCGGCGCACCTGCTGGCTGACGGTCGACTGGGTCAGGTGCACGCGCTGCGCGGCACGGGTAAAGCTGCCGCTCTCGGCAACGGCGACAAAGCTCTGCAGCAGCACGGGGTCGAGGCGGGGGTCCTGCATGGCGGCGTATCCATTGGTTTTTCCACTGCCGGCGATTTCATCATTTAATTTCCCAATTACCAAGCGCCGGCGTAGAGTTTCGGCACGATGCCCCGGCCTGCGTCCAGGCGCCATCGCCCCGACTCCACGCACCATGCCGCGTTGCACGCGAGCATGTACCCACTTTTTCTGCCAACCATGACCACTCACCAGGAATTCATGCGCGAGGCGGTACGCCTCGCGGTGGCCAACCGTGACCGCGGCGCGCGCCCGTTCGGCGCCGTGCTGGTGCTCGACGGCGAAACCGTCGCCACCGGCGTCAACGACATCGTCCACAGCCACGACCCCACCACCCATGCCGAGATGGAGGCAGTGCGCGCCGCCGCGCGCAAGCTGGGCCGGCCCGACCTGCGCGGCAGCGTGGTCTATGCCAGCGGCCACCCGTGCCCGATGTGCCTGGCGGCGATGACCATGGCCGGGGTGCAGGCGGTCTACTACGCCTTCGACAACCAGGATGCCGCGCCCTACGGCATGTCGAGCGAGGCCGCCTACCAGGCGCTGCGCCTGCCGCTCGACCCGCCGCCGCTGCCGCTCACGCGGGTGCCGGTCGACCTCTCCGCCGCGCAGCTCTACGGCATGCGCCCCCGCCGTGGCTGAAGGCGCGCGCCCGCTGCGGCCCCAGCCGCCGCGCTGGCTGGTGCTGGCGGCCGTGGCCGGCATCGGCCTGAATCTGCGGCCGTTCCTGACCGCGGTCGGACCGCTGGCGCCCGCCATTCGCGGCGGCACCGGCCTGAGCTACCAGGGCATGGCGTGGCTGACGCTGCTGCCGATGCTGCTGATGGGTGTGGGGGCGTTCTTCGGCCCGGCCATCCGCGCCCGGCTGGGCGCGCGCACCGCCGTGCTGGGCGCACTGGCGCTGCTGGGCGCCGGCTGCGCGCTGCGGCTGGGCGTGGCCGGCGGGGCCTGGCTGATCGCCTCGGCAGCGCTGTGCGGGCTGGGCGTGGCCGTGGTGCAGGCGGCGTGCCCGGGGCTGGTCAAGCAGGAGTTCCCGGCACGCGTGGCGCCGGTGATGGGACTGTATTCCGCCGCGCTGATGGGCGGCGGCGCGCTCGGCGCGCAGCTGTCGCCCTATGTGACCGAGCTGGCCGGCAGCTGGCGCGAGGCGCTGGCGTTGTGGGCCGTACCCGCGCTGGCGGCACTGGCACTGGCGTGGGTGGCGCTGCCGCGTGGCCGGGCCCGCCAGCCGGCATCGGTGCCGGCCGCGCCGTCTGGCAGCTCGCCCATCGCCGCCGGCAAGACCCGCGCGCTGCTGCAGCGCCCGCGCACCTGGCTGCTGATGATCAGCTTCGGCGTGATGAACGGCGGCTATGCCTCGCTGGTGGCGTGGCTGGCGCCGTTTTACCAGAGCCACGGCTGGAGCGCGCCGGCCAGCGGTTCGCTGGTGGCGCTGATGGCGGTGGCGCAGGCCGGCGCGGCGCTGCTGCTGCCGGCACTGGCGGCGCGCCGCCTGGACCGGCGCGCATGGATGGCGCTGGCACTGGCGATGCAGGTTGCCGGCTTCGCCGGGCTGGCGCTGTGGCCGGACGTCGCGCCGCACGCCTGGGCCGTGATCGGCGGCGCCGGCCTGGGCGGCTGCTTTGCGTTGTACCTGGTGGTGGCGCTGGACCACCTGCCCGACGCCGACAGCGCGGGAGCGCTGAGCGCGGTGATGCAGGGCGGCGGCTTCCTGCTGGCGTCGCTGGCGCCGTGGATCACCGCCATGCTGCAGGCCCGCACCGGCAGCTTCGCCGCGGGCTGGTGGTACCACCTGGCCTGCGCGGCGGTGGTCGGCGTGCTGACCATGCGGCTGGACCCGGCACGCTACGGCGCCTCCTTTGCGTTGCCGGCGCCCGCCGGCTGCGCGCGGCAAGGGGGATGAAACCAGCCCGGCCGCGCTGACGGCGCGCGGCTGATACCAGTCTGCCCATCAGCCGGCGCAAGCTCCCGCGTCAGCGGGCCGGCGCGGCCTCCACCACGGCCGTGGCATCCGCCGGCACCGGCTCCTGCGGCAGTGCGAACAATGCCGCGGCGGGCGGCGACAGGCCCTGCAGCCATTGCAGGGCAAGCACGATAAGCATGACCGGCATGGCGCCTCCTTCCCGCATTCGTGGCCACTTCTCACTGGTATAGCCCATCGCGTCCGGGCGGCGCCTCATGTTGACGCGCCGCGTTGCCACGGCGTACCCGTTTCTGCGTACTCGTCCGGCCCAGCCGGACACCGTAGCAAGCGCACGCAGCCAGCCCCGCCTTGCGAGATTTATTTCCCATGTAACGTCACATTACCTTCGCCGGGGAGCCTGCGGGCCCATCGACGGCTCCGCCGTGTTGCCCACCAGGCCTTGCCTGGCAAGGGATTCCGGAGGGCCATGCGGGCGCCGCGACGGCTGGCTGGTGCCGTGGCCCCATGTGAGACAGGCTTACAAGTGCAAGCGCGCAGCGCGACGGCCGGCCGCTACATTGAAGCCGTGTCCAACGCGATCCCGCCAGGAGCCAAGATGAAACGAGCCCTCTCGCTGGTGGTGCTGCTGTCCACCACCGCCGCACTGCTTTCCGCCTGCATCGTCGTGCCCCCGCGCGGCGGCCCGCCGCCGCGCCACCACCATCATCACTACTGATTCCGCCACCGCCCAAAGGAGCCATCCCATGAAACGCCAACTCCTGCTTGCTGCAGCCGTCCTCGCCACGGGCGGCGCCTTCGGCCTGACCGCCCCCGCTGAAGCCCACCAAGGGCCGGTCGCCCGCGGCTACGGCCATCCGCCGCCGCCGCCGCGCTACGAACCGCACCCGGCCGCGCGCCGCGGCCAGGTCTGGGTGCCAGGCCACTGGGAAGCCCGCGGCGGGCGCTACGCCTGGCGCGGCGGCTACTGGCAAGCGCAGCGCGTGGGCTACCGTTATGTGCCCGAGCGCTGGGTGCGCGGCCCGCACGGCTGGGTCATGCGCCCGGGCCGCTGGGTACGCTGAGCCGGCGGCCGGCGCCATCATCCCGCCTCGCGGCCTTGCTCCCCACCGATGGGTGGTGGCAAGCCCGGCATGGCCGGTGGCGCCGACGCCGCAGCATTCATCCATGGTGGTAACCGCGCCTCATCCAGAAGCACTAGACCATGTGCGCTAGCTGCCGGTAAATCTGCCGAATTGATTTCGCAACAAACATTTCCGCGGCGCGTTTCATTATTGGAGCACCACCACTGATGGTGAATTCCGGACACCCCTCAATAGGGTTATAAATCCGCCATATCGGCCTAAAGATAATAGAATCTGTTTCAGATTTGCAACCAATTAAACTCTGAATGTCACATCGGTGAAACCACCGGGAATGGCGCCAGCGCGGCGTTTGCGGAACCTGGCAGGTATAAATACGATATATTTGAAGGGATTATGAAGGTCCTTTCATTCCCTCCTTCATTCCACCCCGGACCCACTGGCTTGCATTCGCCTCCCCCAGCCCATAAGATGAATTCCAACTGATTTAGGAGCAAGCATCACCCGGCTTCGGGTTCGGGGTCATCCTTCCAGCCATGGGCAAGTTCCAGCCACAACAACGGAACCGTCCGGCATGGAAGCATGGGGGTCAGCCACAGAGCCAGCCACCAGTCACCAGCCATCGCGGTGACGGCGGTCCTGTCACGTCCTCCATACGCAAAGTGCCCCGCAGTCCGCACCCGGGTAAAAACGGGGAGTGAAGTCCATGAATGCGTTGCTGATCGAGGAGCATCCGCTGCTCCGGCTCGGGCTATTGCAGATGCTCGAGAACATCCAGGAATCCGCGCAGGTGGCGGCCATTGCACCGGCGGATATGGCCAGGCTGGACGCCCGGCACCAAAACGCGGACCTGCTCGTATTCGGCATGCCCGCCGACCCGGCGCCGGGCTGGGTGCTGCTGGAACAGGCGCGGCAGACGCTAGCGCCGCAACGCATCCTGATCCTGGCCGACACCCTGCCTTTGCATGTGCCCACCGCCGACAGCGCGCGCGGCATCTGCGGCTGCCTGCCCAAGTCCGCCTCGCTGGCGGTGATCGAGGCCGCCATCCGCATGGCCGTGTCGGGCGTGCAGGGGCTGGTCTTCACCGCCGAGACCGGCACCCTGCCCTCGGCATCGCGCTCGGCCATGCCCGCCACGCAGTCACTCGCCTCGGCTGCGCCGCTGCCGCTCAGCGCCGCGCATCCGGCCCAACCGCCGGGGGAGCAGCTGGCGCTGGCGTCCTGCGCCAGCACCCCGCGCGCCGCCCTGCGTACCACCGTGGCGCTGCGCGACCTGACCGAGCTGCGGCCCGGCCAGCCGCTGTCCGCGGCGGCCCCGGCGACGCTCTCGCCCGCACCCGCTGCCATGCCGCTGACCGAGGAAGAACCCGGCTACGACGAGGCTGAGATGCTGAAGATCACGCCGCGCCAGTACGAGGTGCTGGTGCTGCTGGCGCGCGGCTATCCGATCAAGACCGTCAGCCGCATGCTCAACATCTCGGTGGCGACGGTGAAGAGCCACGCCTGCACGCTGTACCAGCGGCTCAAGGTGCGCAACAAGGGCGAGGCGGTCTACGCCGCCCTGCAGCGCGGTGCCACGCTCGAATGGGTCAGCGGCGACGAACGCATCATGCGCGAAACCAATGGCGCCGGGGTGGCGCCAAGGCGCAACGAACCGCCGAGCCAGGCGGTCCGGCCGGTGGTCTGATGCCGGCCTGAAGGTTTTGCCGCGCGCCGCGCCCGCACAGACGGGCCGGCGCCAACCCGGCGCTTGCCGGACGGGAGGGGTCATCATGCAAGCCAGCACGTTCTTGCCCAGCTTTTCCGTGTGCGTCAGCACGCGCGACCATCCTGACGGACTGCGCCGGACCTTGCAGTCGATCGCAGCGTCGACCATGCCGCCGCACCAGCTGATCGTCTGCGACGACAGCAGCCACGACGCCACGCGCGCGCTGATGCGCGACGACTACCCCGACATCCCCTGCCTGGACGGTCCACGGCGTGGCGCCGCCGCCAGCCGCAACCGCCTGCTGCGCGCGGCCACCGGCACGCATGTGTTGTTCCTGGACGACCACGCCACGCTGGGGCCGACCTTCCTGCAGCAGATGGGCGAGCGCCTCGCCGACGACTTCATCTACCGGGTCGCCGCGGGCGGCAACGCCGACGCGCTGGTGCTGACCGGCACGGCGATGTGCGCGGGCCAATGCCTGCGGCCGCAGCGCGAGGATTTCCTCGGGCAGCCGTTGCGCCAGCCGCCGCGCCGTGCCGCGCGGGCGCGGCCGCTGTGCGCGGTGGTGCTGTCGAGCACGGTGTTCCCGCGCGCGCTGCTGGAGCGGTTGCCGTTCGACGAGTGCCTCGATGCCGACTACGACGTCGCCGACCTGACCGGACGCGCGGTCTATGGCTGCGGCTGCCGCATCGAGCTGATTCCGAGCGCGATCAACCAGCTGGAGGGCCAGCGGCCGCCGCCATGCGCCGGAACCCCGAGCGCCGATGCCGCGCGCATGGTCACCATGCTGCATCGCTACGGCCGCAGCCAGCACCGCCACGACAAGGCCGCGCTGTTCCTGATGCTGGCGCTGCCGCACAACCTGGGCCACCACCTGCACCGCAGCGGCTGGCGCGGCGTGGCGGCGTTCTGGGCCACCACGCGCCTGCTGTGGCAGCACTTGCGGCTTGCGCCTGGCCATGACGACGCCGCGGAACACGCCCGCAGCAAGGTCACGACACCGATGCCGCGCACCTGATCCGTGGCGCAGCGCCCACACGGCCGGCCGCCGTTGTGTGGGGTAGCAGACGGTGCGGCGCCGCAGCGCGGCGCTACAGTCGCCCCACTTGCTAACGGATCAGAGCCATGGGCGCAAACGAGCTGGACACACTCGGTCATATCACCGCCACCGGGCCGGAACGGGCCGCGCCGCGCGGGCGCAACGGCATCCGGCGCGCGCTGATCACCGGCATCACCGGGCAGGACGGGTCATACCTGTGCGAACTGCTGCTGGGCAAGGGCTATGAAGTCCACGGCATCAAGCGGCGCAGCTCGCTGTTCAACACCGAGCGCATCGACCACCTGTACCAGGACCCGCAGGCGCAGGAGCGCCGGCTGATCCTGCACCACGGCGACATGACCGACACCGCCAGCCTGGTGCGCGTGGTGCAGCAGGCGCAGCCGGACGAGATCTACAACCTCGCCGCGCAGAGCCACGTGCAGGTCTCGTTCGAAGAGCCCGAATACACCGCCAACACCGACGCCATCGGCACGCTGCGCCTGCTGGAGGCGATCCGCATCCTCGGCATGGAAAAGCTCACGCGCTTCTACCAGGCCTCGACCTCCGAACTCTACGGGCTGGTGCAGGAGATCCCGCAGAAGGAAACCACGCCGTTCTATCCGCGCAGCCCGTATGCCGCCGCCAAGCTCTATGCCTACTGGATCACGGTGAACTACCGCGAGGCCTATGGCATGTACGCCTGCAACGGCATCCTGTTCAACCATGAAAGCCCGGTGCGCGGCGAGACCTTCGTCACCCGCAAGATCACGCGCGCGATCGCGCGCATCGCGCTGGGGCTGCAGGAAACGCTGTACCTGGGCAACCTGTCGGCGCTGCGCGACTGGGGCCATGCGCGCGACTACGTCGAGATGCAGTGGCTGATGCTGCAGCAGCCTGCGGCCGAAGACTTCGTCATCGCCAGCGGCGAGCAGCACAGCGTGCGCGAGTTCGTGCAGCGCGCGGCGCGCGAGCTCGGCATCACCATCACCTTCCATGGCAGCGGCATCGACGAGGTCGGCATCGTCGAGCATGTCGATCCGCCCGCGCGCGGCGGCATCGCGCCGGCATGCAAGCCGGGCGAGATCGTGGTGCGGGTCGATCCGCGCTACTTCCGCCCGACCGAGGTGGAAACGCTGCTCGGCGACGCCAGCCGCGCGCGCGAGCGCCTGGGCTGGAGCCCGCGCATCGGCTTTGCCGAACTGGTCCGGGAAATGATCGAGGCCGACTACGCCGCGGCGCGCCGCGACGCGCTGGTCAGGCTGGCCGGTTTCCAGGCCTTCAACCATCTTGAGTAGCCGCGTGCACGGCCACCGCGAGGATCCCATGGAACAGGCCCTGGCAGCGCGCCCGCGCATCTTTGTCGCCGGCCATCGCGGCATGGTCGGCTCGGCCATCGAGCGGGCGCTGCGCGCGCAGGGCGGCGCCGACATCGTCACGCGCACGCACGCCGAGCTGGACCTGTGCGACCAGGCGCAGGTGCGGGCGTTCTTCGCCAGCCAGCGCATCGACGCGGTCTACCTGGCCGCCGCGCGGGTCGGCGGCATCCATGCCAACAATACCTATCCCGCCGAGTTCATCCACCAGAACCTCGCTATCGCCACCAACGTGATCCATGCCGCCTGGCAGGCCGGCGTGCGGCGGCTGCTGTTTCTGGGGTCGAGCTGCATCTACCCGCGCCTGGCACCGCAGCCGATCCGCGAAGCCGCTCTGCTGACCGGCGCGCTCGAGCCGACCAACGCGCCCTACGCCATCGCCAAGATCGCCGGCATCATGCTGTGCGACAGCTACAACCGCCAGTACGGCACCGATTACCGCTGCGTGATGCCGACCAACCTCTATGGGCCCGGCGACAACTACCATCCCGACAACAGCCATGTAATACCCGGACTGGTGCGCCGCTTCCACGACGCCCGCCTGGCCGGCAGCGCGCGCGTGTCGGTGTGGGGCACCGGCAAGCCCTTGCGCGAATTCCTGCACGCGGACGACCTGGCGCGTGCCTGCCTGCATGTGATGGCGCTGTCCACGCCAGCCTACCGCGAGGCCGCGCCCGCGGGCTTCCTCAACGTCGGCAGCGACGACGAGGTCTCGATCGGCGCGCTCGCGGCGCTGGTGGCACAGGTCACCGGCTATCGCGGCACCGTTGCGTTCGAAACCGACAAGCCCGACGGCACGCCGCGCAAGCGGCTCGACAGCAGCGCCATCATGGGCACCGGCTGGCGCCCGCGCATCGCGCTGCGCGACGGCCTGCGCGGCGTCTACGAAGAGGCCTGCCGCACCGGCACCTTGCCCGGCGGCATCGCGGCCGCGCTGGCGTGATCCAAGCGCGCGCGGAGCGGCCATGAAGATCCTGATCTACTGCCAGAACTACGCGCCCGAACTGACCGGCATCGGCAAGTACACCGGCGAGCAGGCGCAATGGCTGGCCGCGCGCGGGCACGAGGTGCGCGTGGTGTGCGCCCCGCCGTACTACCCCGCATGGCGCGTCAGCGACGGCTACAGCGCCTGGCGCTATGCCCGCGAGACGGACCGCGGCGTGACGGTCTACCGCGCACCGGTGTGGGTGCCGCGCAAGCCGTCCGGACTGCTGCGCATCCTGCACCTGATGAGCTTTGCGCTGAGCAGCGTGCCGTCCATGGCAGCGCAGCTGCGCTGGCGCCCCGACGTGATCTTCGCGGTCGAGCCCACGCTGATGTGCAGCCCGGCGGCGCTGCTGCTGGGCAGCTGCACGCGCGCGCGCACCTGGCTGCACGTGCAGGACCTGGAAGTCGATGCCGCGTTCGCACTGGGCGTGCTGCGCCATCCGCTGCTGCGCCGGCTGGCCACGCGCATGGAGCGCGCGCTGACCACGCGCTACCAGCGCGTCTCGACCATCTCGCAGGCGATGGCGGACGCGCTGCGCGCCAAGGGCGTCAGCCCCGCGCGCCTGCAGCTGCTACCTAACTGGGCCGACCTGCACGAGGCTCCGGCCGACCCGGCGCAGGCATTCCGGCACGGCCTGGGCATTCCCGCCGAGGCAGTGGTCGCGCTGTACGCCGGCAACATGGGCAACAAGCAGGGCCTGGAAGTGCTGGCCGATGCCGCCCAGGCACTGCAGGGCCACCCACGCATCCACATGGTGCTGTGCGGCGACGGCAGCGGCCGCGCCGCGCTGCAGGCACGCTGCGCCGGCCTGGCGCGCGTGCATTTCCTGCCGCTGCAGCCGCAGGCGCAGTTCCACGCCATGATGGCGGCCGCGGACATGCACCTGCTGCCGCAGCGCGCCGATGCCGCCGACCTGGTGATGCCGTCCAAGCTCACCGGCATGCTGGCAAGCCGGCGCGCGGTCATTGCCACCGCGCAGCCCGATACCGAGCTGGGCCGCCTGGTGGCGCGCGTGGGCGTGCTGGTGCCGCCCGGCGACGCCAGCGCGCTGGCGCACGCCATTGCCACCCTCGCCTGCCAGCCGCAGCGGCGCGCCATGCATGCCGCCGCGGGCCGCGCCTGGGCCGAAGCCCATCTCGGCCGCGACGCGGTGCTGGCGCAACTGGAATCCGCACTGCAGGCACTGGTATCGCCGCCTGCCGCGCAAGACGCCTCCGCGGTGGCCTGAGCGCCGCCGCGGCCAACGCAACACCCAAGGGGAATCTGCCATGAGTCCTGAGACCGCGACCACGCACCCCGCGCTGGTGCAACGCCTGATGCGAACCATCAAACCCCTGGTGCCCGCCTGGCTGCGCAACTACTACCACGTGCGCCGCGAGCAGCAGCATGACGCGCGCTACGGCGCCAAGCCGCCGGGCGAAGTGTTTTCCGACGTCTACCACAGCAGCCTGTGGGGCGAGGCCGACGAGCCGGGCTTTTTCAGCGGCACCGGCTCGCACGATCCGCGCATCGTCGAGCCCTATGCCGAGGCGGTCACCGCGCTGCTGCGCGAGCTGCCGCGCAAGCCCGACGTGGTCGACCTGGGCTGCGGCGACTTCCATATCGGCAGCCGCATCCGCCCGGCCTGCGGGCGCTATGTGGCCTGCGACGTGGTGGCGCCGCTGATCGCGGCCAACCGCGCGCGCTACGCCCATCTCGACGTGGATTTCCGCTGCCTCGACATTGCCGGCGACGAGCTGCCCGCCGGCGACGTGGTGTTCCTGCGCCAGGTGCTGCAGCACCTGGACAACGACCGGATCGCGCGCGTGCTGGCCAAGCTGCACCGCTACCAGGTGCTGGTGCTGACCGAACACCTGCCGCTGGCGCCGGACTTTCCGCCCAACGCCAAGAAGCGGCTGGGGGCCTCGACGCGGCTGGCGCGCATGGTGCCGAGCGGCGTGGTGCTGACCGCGCCGCCGTTCAACCTGAAGCCGGTGCACAGCCGCGTGCTGTGCGAGGTGCGCGAAGGCGCGGGCGTGATCCAGACCGTCGCCTACACCCTGCATTGAGCCGGCGCCCGCGCAACGCTGCGTTGTGCGGGCCTGCCCCCTCCGGTCTTTCCTGATCCCGACTGGCCTCAGCTGGCCTCGGCCTCTGCCGTCGCAGTGGCCGAGGCCGGGGCCAGCGCGGCCAGGTAGATGGCCTCGTACTGGTCCAGCGCGCGTTCCGCCGAAAAATGCCGCACCCACGCCAGCGAGTCGGCCGAGAGCTGGTCGAGCCGCGCCTGCGGCCACGACAGCAGCTCCAGCAGCACGCCCACGTTGCGCCGGGCCCAGGCCTGCGCCTGGTCCGGTTCCATCGGCTCCATCAGCAGCGCCAGCCCGCCGCCGATCTCCTGCATCGGCGCGCGCGCCGTGGTCAGCACCGGGATGCCGCACGCCATGGCCTCGATCACGGGCCAGCCGAAGCCCTCTTCCAGGCTTGGGAACAGCAGCACCGCCGCAAGCGCATACGCGGCGTGCACGGCCGCGGTGGACATGCCCTCCAGGAAGCGCACCTTGCCGCCCAGCCGCTCCGCGCCCTCGGCCAGTTCGCGCATGGCGGGGGTTGGCTCGGGGCCGATCATCCACAGCGGGCGCGGCGCCGCGGCGGCGCCGGTGCCGCCGCCCGCATGGCTGGCCTCGCAATAGGCCAGGTATAGCGCCAGCACGCCTTCGCGGTTCTTGTACCACTGGTTGCCGCCGATATGGACCAGCATGCCGGGCTCGATCTGGTCGATGTTGGCGGCGCGCAGCCGGCGCATGGCGACATCCGGCGCAAGCGGGCGGAACGGGTAGTTGAGGCCGTTGTGCACCACCCGCACGCGCGGCGTCGGGCCCGGATGCAGGCGCAGCAGGTCGTGCGCGGTCTTCTCCGACACCGCGACAAAGTTCCGCCCCAGCCCGATGCCGCGCAGGATCAGCGCCTGGTAGAGCCGCCCGCTGGCCGACAGCTGGCGGCCGGGAAACTCCCCGGCGGCGGTGCGCTGCGCGATGAAGTCATGGCAGTGGATCACGTGCGGGCGCCGGTGCAGCAGCCACATCCACATGCCCAGCGAATGGTCGGTCAGCACCACCAGCGCGCCGGCGCCCTCGCGCCGCAGCCGCCACCAGGCCCACGCGGGGAACAGCATGTACTGGTCGACGTAGCCGAGCCACTTGCGCAACCCGGGGCGCGTCGACAGCCGCACCAGCACGGCGGGCGGGGTCCATAGCTGGGCCTCGTGGCCGCGCTCGCGCATGCCCTCGACGATCATGGCCGCGAAGCGGTCCATGCTGTGGCTGCCGAAAAAGACGGGATGACCGAACAGGATGAGCCTCATATTGCTTTTCTTCGCGGATCGATGTGGATGCCCGATGTGGATGTCCGGTACGTTGCGTGGCCCGCAGCCTGGCGCTAGCGCGCGTGCCGTCGCCGCGGCCGGGCGCGCTTGTTCGCGCCCGTCAGCCGCCCCTGACGCTCCAGCCGCGTGACCGCCATGGTGAAGCCGACAAAGAGAAAGCCCAGCACGTTGGCGGTCAGCTGGCCGATCAGCGACCACGTCAGCAGGCACAGCGTGCTCACCAGCCACAGCAGGATGGCAAAGCAGTTGCCGGTGCGGCGCGCCGCACCGATCGCAAGCCACATGCCGGCCACGCACACGGCGAACTTCAGCGCCACGTACAGGTAGCCCAGCAGGCCGGCCTCCTCGATGGTGCGCCCGGTCTCGGTCTCGGACAGCATGAAGGTGATTTCGCCGCGCTCGAGATAGCTGGCCAGGTTGCTGCCGCGCCCGAGCCCCGCGCCCAGCAGCGTGGGCTTGGCGTAAGCCTCGCTCTCGCCCAGGAACATGGTGCCGACGCGGTCGCCGAAGTCTTCGTCTTCCGCGGCGTCATGGAAGCGCTGCACCGTGCTTTCGACCGACGCGCTGAACACGACCATGCCCACCGCCCCGATCAGCACCGCCACGCCGACCCAGACCAGCACGCGGCGCCTGGCCACGGCGCGCCCGAACATCAGGGTGCACAGCGCCGCCACCGCGAACAGGCCCGGCAGCAGCAGCACGGTGGCGCGCGAACCGCTCACCAGCACGCTGACCAGCAGGCTGCCCAGCACCACCAGCGCATACAGCCAGTGCCGCTTGCCGTCGCCGCCGAGCACGTACTGCAGCGCGATCGGCATGGTGATCGCCAGGAAAGTGGTGTAGCCCAGCGTGAACGAGAAGGTGCCGGTGGTGCGCACGATGTCGCCGACCATCATGAAGACCCGGTCTTCGTCGCCGTCGACCTGCCGGTTCAGGAAGCTGCCGGGCGGCAGGAAGTGCTGCAGCACCACCAGCGGCGCCATCAGCACCATCAGCACCAGCGTGGTCTTGCAGATCGCGGCAACGTCCTCGGGCTCGAGCAGCAGCGCCGCCGCCACGCCGAACCACACATAGAGCAGCCAGAAGCGCAGACCGACCAGCATGATGGCGAGAGTGCCGTCGCCGGCGATGGTCTGCACCAGCCCCCACGCCAGCACCAGCGCGCTCCACAGCAGCAGCAGCCGCATCGCCGGCCGCGCCGGCGTGAAGCCGCCATAGCGCATCGCGTAGTAGATGCCATAGACCGCCAGCAGGTCGCGCAATAGCACCAGCGGCAGGCTCAGCGAGCCCGCCACCCACTTGCGCGCGGCGCCTTCCAGCACGGCCACCAGGAACACCAGCAGGAACACGGTGCCGAAGGTGGTGCGGGCCTGCCGGCGGATGCGCGAGCGCGCCGGCGGCGCCAGGGGTGCGGCGGAGTGGCTCAGCATAGCGTCGCGATGGTTGCGACCGCGGCGCGGCGATACCTGGCCCAGGTGTACTTCTCCCCGGCCAGGCTCGCGTACGGGCGCGCCTCGTCCAGGCTGGCGCGTACCGTGGCAAGCTCCAGCATGCGGTCATACAAGGATTGCGCACTGACCTGGACGACCCAGCCCGCGCGCGGGAATTCCTGCAGGATCTCCTTGGCCCCGACCCGCTCCGACACCAGCGCCGGCGTGCCGCAGGCGAGCGCCTCGGCCACCACCATGCCGAACGAATCGAAGCGCGACGGCAGCACCAGGCAATCGGCGTCGGCCAGCTCCTGGTACAGCGCCGGCTGCGGCAGGGCGCCGAGCAGCGTGACCCCGGGCGTCGACGCCAGTGCCGCGGCCAGCGCGGGCTCGGCGCCGCCGCCAGCCACCGCGAGCTCGGCCTCGGGCACGCGCGCGCGCACCATGGCGAAGGCCTGCTGCAGCAGGTCGACCGCCTTGAGCGTGGTCAGCCCGCCGGCATACAGGAAGCGCGTGCCGGCGCGCGTGCGCCGGCGCTGCACGTTGCCGGGCAGGCTGGCGCCGAGCAGGATCGGCCTGAGCTTGGCGTCCGGCACGCCGGCCTGCGCATAGGTCTGCGCGGCGAATTCGGAGCAGGTGATGACCAGATCCGCCAGCTCCACCTCGCGGTCCTTGCGCGCGTCGATGCAGGCCAGGTAGGGATCGGGCTGCAGCCCCAGCAGGGCCGCCGCCGTGGCGCGATGCACCGCCGGCGCGTCGAGCACGCAGCGCGCGCCGATCCGGCGGGCCGCCTCGAAGGTCTGCATCGCCGAGTTCTCGTAGGCCACCACCACGTCCGGTCGCAGCGCCTCGACGCGCCGCGCCGCCCAGGCATCGAACAGGTGGAACACGCGGTGCGCATAGGCCGACTGCGACATGCGCAGATAGCGATGGAGCCCGACGCGGCGGTGCAGCCCGACCTTGAGCATGGCCGGAAAGCACAGCGGGTGGCGGCGCAGCGCCTGCGGGATGCCGACCTCGCGCACCTTGGCGCCGAGCGCGGGCGGCAGCCACCACGGCACCGGCTCGCCCGGCCCGCGCACGGGCACGCCCGACCAGTACTGGCACAGCAGCCCCTGCTCGTGGAGCGCCTGCGCCATCTGGTGCGAATGCTGCAGGCCGGGGTGGGTGACCAGGACCTTCATGGGCGGCCCCCGTCGACGCTCAGCACCGGCGGCGGCAGCAGCCGCCCGGCGCGGATCGCGCCGGCCAGCTCGCACAGCACCGCGGCGCCAAGCCCGGAAGCCAGGCCGGCCTCGAACCACAGCACGCCGCGCAGCGTGGTCAGGTCGAGCAGGTGGGGCGCGACCAGGCACCAGGCGATCACCACCGGCACCTGCATGTAGTTGAAGTGGTTCAGGCCGCGGTTGGCCAGCAGTTCCCAGGCCACGCCGGCAATGCTGTAGGCGCCCGCGCCCAGGCAGGCGATCAGCAGCTCGGAGGTCAGGCCGGCGTAGTTCGAGCCGACCAGGCGCAGCAGCAGCTCGGGCCACAACCAGGCCAGCAGCACCAGCGTGCCGGCCGGCAGCGAACCCAGCAGCAGCCAGCCCAGGTACTGGCGCAGCACGTGCTCGCGCGCCTGCGCGAAGCGCGGCACGACATAGGCGCCCACCACGATGCTGACCGGCACCAGCAGCTGGCCGATGCGCGACAGCGCGCCGATCGCCGCGGTCTGGCTGACCGCGCCGTAGAACGCGACGATGGCGAAGGCAAACTGCGACTGCAGGCAATAGAACGCGTCCATCGGGATCTGGCGGCGCGTGATGGCACGGATCGAACGCTGGTCCTCCGGCAGCGGCTCGGGCGCCTGCGCCGGCAGTTCGCGCCGCAGCCAGCGCCGCACGAACGGCACGCGCAGGCCGGCGAAGAGCGTGTTGACCAGGCTGGCGGCCAGCGCGCTCTGCAGCCCCAGCACGTAGACACCCCATGACAGCAGCAGCCGCGCGCCCGACAGGCCGGCATCGAGCGCCTGCAGCGCCGGCGCGCGGTTGGCGAACAGCAGCACCTGGTCCACCACGCGCGACTGCATGTCGAAATACCACATCGTCAGCAGCGTCAGCAGCAACGCGGCAATCAACGCCAGCGAGGCATGGTTGCGGTACATCAGCACGCCGGCGACGATCAGCAGCGGCGGCAGCAGGAAGGCCGAGATGCGCTTGCGCTGCGCCAGTGCGGCGCGCGTGGCCTGCGCCGCGCGTTCGCGGTCTGGCCAGGTGCGCCCCAGGATGGCATTCAGCCCGAAATGGATGCCGCCCTTGGTGACGATCGACATGGCGCCGACGATGGCGCCGGTGACGGTATAGATGGCGTAGTCGCCGACGCTGAGCCAGTGCGCCAGCAGCAGGCCGGTGATGGCGCCGAGTCCCTGCGACAGCACCGCGAAGACGAAGATGCGCAGCGCTTTCATGGCGTGCCGCCCGGCGTGGCGCTGGTGGCGGCGGCATCGACGGCCGGCGCCGGCACCGGGCGCTCGCCCAGGATGTCCAGCAGCCGCTGCGCGCTCTGGCGCACCTCGAAGCGTCGCTGGAAGCAGGCCTGCGCCTGCACCCGCATGCGCGCCTGCGCGCCGGGATCGGCCTGCAGCCACTGGCGCAGGCAAGCGCCGGTGCCCTCGGCGGTATCGGCACCGGCGAGCCCGGCGCCGTCGGCAACGATTTCGCGCCAGATGTTGACCTTGTCCGAAATCAGCACCGGCACGCCGCAGCCCAGCGCCTCGGCCACGGCCACGCCGAAGTTCTCCTGGTGCGACGGCAGGGTAAAGACTTCGGCCGCGTGATAGGCGCCCCACTTCAGGTCGCCCGACAGCATGCCGGTCCAGCTGAGCCGCTGCGCCAGCCCCAGGCGTTCGGCCTGGCGCGCCAGCCGCTCGCGCAGCGCCGCCTCCACCGGCCCTGCCAGCACCAGCTGTAGCCGTGGGTCGGCACCGGCCACGCCGGCAAAGGCTTCGACCAGCAGGTCGCAGCCCTTCTTTTCGTGGATCCGGCCGAGGAACAGCACGATGCGCTTGGCGCGCAGCGCCGGAAACGCAGTGAAGAACGCCTCGCGCAACGGCATGGCCGCGGTGGGTGGCTGCGCGGTGCCGTACCCGGCCACCAGCTCGCGGCAGCGATAGGGCCAGAACGCATTGCGCGAACGCCGCTGCTCTTCCTCGCAGGTGAACAGCACCGCGCGCGCGCCGCGCAGCACCCAGTATTCACCGAGCAGCCAGTACAGGCTCTTCTTGACGTGCTTGAGCGGATAGCGTTCGCGGAACCACGGATCGAGCATGCCGTGGGTGTAGACAAAGTACGGCACCTCGCTGCCGCGCAGCGCAAGCCAGGTGGCGAGCGCATGGAACTGCCACAGGCCTTCGACCAGCACTGCGTCGTAGTCGGCCGCATGGGCGCGCAGCCACGCCAGCATCCCGGGATTGAAACCGTATTTGGTCGAGGTCGGGCCCAGTGCGACCACGTTCATCTCGCTGGCGCGCACGAACGGTGCGTCGGGGGCATCGCCGCAGCAGACGTCGATCTCGGCGCCGCGTTCGCGCAGCGGCTGGCGCAATTGGCGGATGCCTTCGATGGGCCCGCCCCCGGCGGGGTCGATGGAGGGTATGACGTGCAGCAATCTCATGGTGCAGGGCGATCTCCGGAATCCGCGCGGTCGTGCCCGCTGTGTGCCTGGCACTGGTTCCCCGGCTGGCGCCATTGGCAAGCGGGGCCATACGTCCTCGTGCCCGCAGCATGAGCCAGCGCGCCCGCGGCCTCTGTTCGCTGCCACACACCCGCGCCGGCCAGTGCCGGCGCCGCCGGGCCAATGTGGACCAGCGCACCGAGCCGGCCCCCGCAGCGCACCAGAATGGCCTGCACCGGCGCCATCTGCATGGCGCGCACCTGGTCCCCGCCATGCCGATTCCGATCCTGATGTACCACCAGATCGACGCGCCCCCGCCACGCCGCTCGCCCGGGCGCGGGCTATGGGTGCCGCCCGCGCGCTTTCGCCGCCAGATGCGGCTGATGCACCGGCTTGGCTATCGCGGCCTGAGCATGCGCGACTTGATGCCGTACCTGCACGGCGAGCGCAGCGGCAAGGTGTTCGGCATCACCTTCGACGACGGCTTCCGCAACGTGTTCGAGCACGCCATGCCCGCGCTGGATGCGCTCGGCTTCACCGCCACCAATTACTTTGTCTCGCGCCAGCTGTCGGGCAGCAACGTGTGGGACCGGGATCTTGGCATCCGCCCCGCGGCGCTGATGAGCGTGGCGCAGATGCGCGCATGGCACCAGGGCGGCCATGAGGTCGGCTCGCATACGCTGGACCATGTCGACCTGCGCCGCATGGCGCCGCACGAGGCGCGCCGGCAGATCGCCACGTCCAAGGACGAGCTGGAGCAGTGGCTCGGCGTGCCGGTGACGGCCTTCTGCTACCCCTATGGCAGCCAGGACGCCGCGCACCGGGAGATGGTGCGCGAGGCGGGCTACGCCAACGCCACCATCACTGCGCGCGGGCTGGCCCGCGCCAGCGACGACCCGTTCGGGCTGCCCCGCGTCAGCGTCTATTGCGGCACCGGCATGTTCGGCTTCCTGCGCAAATGCCTGACCGCGCACGAGGACCGCTGGCGCGAAGCCTAGCGTCCTGCCTCGGAACCCTGCTGCTCGGTGTTGAACGGTACCGGCTCGCGCGGCTCGCTGGGATGCTGCGTGAAGCGCGCGATGGCCTCGGCATAGCGCTGCGCCACTGCCTTGCGTTCGTGCTCGCGCAGGAACTGGCGCGTGCCGGCTTCGTCCCGGCGCGACGCGCCGGCCAGCACCGCGGCCATGGCCGCGTGCAGCGGCTCGGGCGCCGGCTCGACCACCCAGCCGAAGTCGCCAACCGCTTCGGGCAGGCCGCCGCGCTGGCTGACGATCACTTCGCAGCCCGCCGCCAGGCCTTCCAGCGCGACGATGCCAAACGACTCATAGCCCAGCGACGGCGCCACCAGGCATCGATGCCGGCCCAGCAGCGCCGCCACGCCGGCGGCGCACTGGCAGCCGGCAAAGTGCACCGCGGCCGCGCAGCCAAGCCCGTCGGCCAGCCGTGCCAGGGCCGCGCGCTCGGGCCCGTCGCCGACGATGGTGAGACGCGCATGCGGCTCGCGCGCGTGCAGGCGCGCGAAGGTGCGCACCAGCAGGTCTACGCCCTTCTCTGACACCAGCCGCCCGACGAAGATGAAGCTTCCCGGCGGCCGCGCGTCGGCAGGCGGCGCCGCCGCGAACAGTTCGTCGCGATAGCCGTTGTGGATCACCAGTGGCTGGCCTGGCAGCCAGCCGGCCAGGTAGTGGCTGACGCAGATGCCGTCGTAGAAGCGCGACAGCCAGCGCTTGATCGGACCGGTCCAGGTGCCACGCTTGTGGCCATGGACCACGTAGGGGCCGTGATGCGTCAGCACGATGCGCCGGCGCAGCGCGCTGGCCAGCATCACGTCGTAAAAGGTCAGGCCGACGAACAGCACGCGCCGGTGGCGCAGCATGGCGCGGGCCAGCTGCAGCTTGCCTCTGACCCGGGTCACGGCGAACGGGAAGGGGGTGGTGTCGCCCGGCGCGGCCGGCGTGCGCGTGGCCACTTCGACGGGATAGCCCAGCTCCGCCAGCCCGCTCGCCAGCTCCTCGGCGAAGCGCTCCATGCCGCCGATCAACGGATGGAAGGGGGCGCTGTAAATCAGGATGCTGGGCAGCGGCGCAGGGGTCTCGCGCCGCTGCAAGGGATGCATCATCGCGTCATGGCTCCGGGTCGCACCGCGTGCAGGCAGGTCTGTGCACACGGCGTCCTGCCTGCAGCATGCGCCAGCACCGGGTGCCGTTCCGTGCGCTGCCGCACCTGTGTGGAGCGTGATGGCGGCCGCGGCAAGTCCGGGGCTTCTCGCCCGGTTTCTGTGGCGCGGCGCACCGATACACGGCACGGCTTCGCGCGAGCATCGCCGCAATGTCCGCCGTTCCGGAAACGCTCCGTATGATCATTCAGCACACCCACCGCACCTCCGGCCCTTCGTTTTCGCTGTCCAACCGCGTGCGCCGACAGCTATGGAACTGGGTATGGCTGTGGCTGTTCCGCCCCAGCCTGCGCCCGATGCACGCCTGGCGCGCCGCATTGCTGCGGCTGTTCGGCGCGCGTCTCGGCCGCGACGCTCGAGTCTACCCCGCGGCACGCATCTGGGCGCCATGGAACCTGGTGATGGGCGAGCACACCGCCGTCGCCGACGGCGTGACCCTCTACAACATCAGTCCGATCACGCTGGGCGACTACGCCATCGTGTCACAAGGCTCGCATCTGTGCACGGGGTCGCACGACTACAACAGCGAAACCTTCCAGCTGATCGCGTCGCCGATCACGCTGGAGCGGCATGTGTGGGTGTGCGCCGAAGCGTTCATCTCGCCGGGCGTGACCTTGCCCGAAGGCGCGGTGATCGCGCCGCGCACGGTGGTCACCAAACCGCTGCGCGAGGCGTGGACGGTGTATGGCGGCACGCCCGCGCGGCCCATCGGCCAGCGCCGTCCGCAGCCATGAGCCAGGCGTCGGAAAACATGCCCGCGGCGCATTCGACCAGTGCGCGGCAGGCCACCCAAGGCGCCCGCGGCAGTGTGCGAGAGCGCACCGATTCACGCTACCCGCCGCCCTAGGCTGGGAGCATCAGGGGCCTGCCGTCCCCGCGCGGCCCAGCCCAATATGCAGGAGCAATGTCGTGGAAACCAGTCAATGCCGCACCGCTTGCCCTATCGATCGCACCCGCCGCGCGCGCCGGCGCTCACTGCCAGGCTGCGCCGTGCTCGGCGCCGTGCTGCTGCTGGGCGGTTGCGCCGCGTCGCCGGGGATGCACTTCAGCCCGACCGCGAACGTCGACGCCGTCGGCCCGGACGCCAAGCCGGACATCACCCCCATCACCATGGACCTGGTGCGCGAGCTGCGCGCCAAGAGCAAGCCCACCAATGACCGCGTCGAAGAACTGTTCGCCACGCCCAAGCCGTATGTGATCGGCCCCGGCGACATCATTTCGGTGGTGGTATGGGACCACCCGGAACTGGTGTTCCCGACACAGACCTACAGCATCGGCGCAGGCTTCGAGGTCCCCGCGTCCACCGGCGGCTCCAACATGCCCGGTTATGTGGTCAGCCCCAATGGCGACATCCAGTTCCCGTATGCCGGCGTGATGAAGGTCTCCGGCAAGACCGCCAACCAGGTTCGCGACGAGATGGCGCGCGTGCTCTCGCGCGTGGTGCGCAACCCGCAGATGACGGTGCGCGTGCTGGGCTTCCGCAGCCAGCGCGTCTATGTCGACGGCGAAGTGCGCACGCCCGGCATGCTCGCCATCGACGACGCGCCGATGACGCTGGTCGAGGCGCTCAACCGCGCCGGCGGCGTGCTCAACAACACCGGCGACAACAGCCGCGTGCGCGTGACCCGCGGCGAGCGCAGCTGGTACGTGAACATCCCCGCGCTGCTGGCCAAGGGCGTCGACCCGTCACGCATCCTGCTGCGCTCGGGTGACATCGTGCGTGTCGAGCAGCGCGAGGACAGCAAGGTCTTCGTCACCGGCGAAGTGGTCAGGCCGACCTCGCTGCTGATGCGCAACGGGCGCATGACGCTGAACGAGGCGCTCGGCGACGCCGGCGGCGTCAACCCCAACTCCGCCAACGCCGAGCAGATCTACGTGATCCGCAAGACCGCCAGCGATTCGCCCAAGGTGTTCCACCTCGACGGCACCTCGCCGGTGGCGCTGGCGATTGCCGAAGGCTTCGAGCTGGAGCCCAAGGACGTGGTCTACGTGGATGCCCGCGAAGTGGTGCGGTGGAGCCGCGTCATGACCCTGGTGGTGAGCCCGCTGGTGGGCGTCAACAGTCTCGCTACCCGACCTTGAGCCATGCTGCAGGCGCCGCCCCTGATTTCCGATGAAGCCGCGATGATCCGCTCGATCCTGGTGGTGTGCCTGGGCAACCGGTGCCGCAGTCCGATGGCCGCCGACCTGCTGCGCCAGGCCTTGCCCGACTGCCGCATCGGTTCCGCGGGGCTGGCGCCGCCGGTCGGCGCCGGCGCCGATCCGCGCGTGATCCGGCTGCTGGCCAAGGACGGACTGGACCTGGCCGCGCACCGCGCCCGCGAACTCGATGACGCCATGGTCGACGACGCGGACCTGGTGCTGGTGATGGACAGCGAGCAGCGCGAATGGCTGGAGCAGCGCTTCCCGCGCGCGCGCGGCAAGACCTTCCGCCTGTGCGAGGCCGCGCAGGCGGATATTCCCGATCCCTACGGCGGCTCGCAGGCGATGTTCCTGATCGTGCTGGGGCTGATCCGCGAGGGCGTGCAGGCATGGACGGCACAGATTCAATCCGAAGCACAGGCAACCCGCTACGGGGAGGCAACATGAGCAACATCAAGAACCTGCGTGACTACGAGGCCCAGGCCCCCGAAGGCGATGAGCCGTCGTCGGACCTGACTTCGTATGTCGACGTGCTGATCCGTTACCGCTGGACCTTCCTCGCGGTCGCCGCGGCGGTAATGGCCGTGGGCCTGCTGTTCGCGTTGCTGTCCAAGCCGGTCTACCGCGCCGACATCCTGGTGCAGGTAGAGGACCAGAACACCGGCAACGTCAACAATACCAACAAGCCCACCGCCACGGTGTCGCCGGTGTACGACGCCAGGCCCGCCCCCTCCACCGAGATCGAGCTGCTGCGCTCGCGCATGGTGGTGGGCAAGGCGGTCGACGCGCTGCAGCTGGACATATCCGCGTCGCCGTACTATTTCCCGGTGATCGGCGGGGCCGTGGCCGGCTTTAACCGCGAGCTGTCGCAGCCGGGGCTGTTCGGCCGGGGCGGCTATGCGTGGGGCAGCGAAGCGATCGCGGTATCGCGCCTGGAGGTACCGCCCGCGATGGAGCGCCGGCTGATCACGGTGACCGCAATGGGCAACGACACGTACCGGCTGGCCTTCGCCAGCGACGATGCCATGGCCGAAGGCCGCGTCGGCGTGCCGTTGACGGTGGCGACCCGCAGCGGCAAGGTCACGATCGAGGTGAGCCAGCTCGAAGGCCGCCCCGGCGCGGTGTTCCATGTCTCGCGCGTGCCGCGTGCGGTGGCCATTGCCGACCTGCAGAGCCAGCTGATGATCACCGAGCGCGGCAAGCAGAGCGGCGTGATCGGCGTGGCGCTGGAGGGCACTTCGGCCGAGAAGACCGCCGCCATCCTGAACGAGATCGGCAACGAGTATGTCGAGCAGAACCTGCGCCGCAAGGCCGCCGAAGCCGAGAAGTCGCTGGCCTTCCTGGAAGCGCAGCTGCCGCAGCTCAAGCAGCAGCTGGAAAGCGCCGAGTCGCGCTACAACGCCATGCGCAACCAGCGCGGCACCATCGACCTGAACGAAGAATCGCGGCTGGTGCTGGCGCAGTCCGTGGCGGCCCAGACCAAGCTGGCGGACCTGCGCCAGCGGCGCCAGGAACTGATTGCGCGCTTCACCCCCAACCATCCGGCAATCGAGATCATGGACAAGCAGATCGCCGACGTGAACGCCGAGATCGGCACCGTCGGCGGCAAGATCCAGCGCCTGCCGGATATCGAGCAGAACGTGCTGCGGCTGATGCGCGACGTCCGGGTCAGCACCGAGATGTACCAGTCGCTGCTGAACGACGTGCAGCAGCTCAGGCTGGTCAAGGCCAGCAAGATCGGCACGGCACGCCTGGTGGATCCGGCCGAGGTGCCGATCCGCCCGGTCAAGCCCAACCGCAAGCTGATTGCCGCGGCCTCGGTGCTGCTGGGTCTGCTGGCCGGCACCGCGGTGGTGGTGCTGCGCCGGCTGTTCGACGGCGGCGTCGCCGACGCGGACGAGATCGAGCGCGAGACCGGCATGACGGTGTACGCGACGGTGCCCTACAGCGCGGCGCAGTCGCGCCTGCGCGGCGGGCCCGATATCGACAAGCTGCTCGCCAGGCGCATGCCGGACGACCCGGCGGTGGAAAGCCTGCGCAGCTTCCGCACCTCGCTGCAGTTCGCGCTGCTCAACAGCGACAGCAACAACGTGGTGGTGATCACCGGGCCGGCGCCGGAAGTGGGCAAGTCCTTCATCTCGGCCAACTTCGCCACGGTGCTGGCCACCGCCGGCCGTCGCGTGGTGCTGGTCGACGCCGACCTGCGCCGCGGCGGGCTCAACCACCATTTCGGCAAGCCGCGCGTGCCGGGGCTGACCGAGCTGCTGACCGGCACGCCGCTGGAGCAGGTGCTGCAGCGCGACGTGGTGCCGGGACTCGACTTCATCGCCACCGGCTCGGAACCGCCGCTGGCTGCCGACCTGCTGCAGACGCGCGGCATGGATACGCTGCTGGCCACGCTCAGGAACCGCTACGACGTGGTGCTGCTCGACACGCCGCCGGTGCTGGCAACGTCCGACGCCGGCGTGCTGGCGACCAAGGCGGGGGCGGTGTTCCTGGTGGCGCGGGCCGATGCCAGCACCGCATCAGAACTCAAGGCCACGCGGCGCGCGATCGTGCAGGCGGGGAGTGATATCAAGGGGGTGATATTCAATGGCCTGAAGGTGGAGGGGCGGTGGTATCGGGCGCATTATCACTTTGGGAAGTATCGGTATATGAATCAGTATGGGGGGGCTAGTTCTAAGAGGGCATGAGGTGTGGTCGTTTTGCCGCTCCCTTTTGAGTTGGGCGCTGTTGGTGACATGCTGTCGGCGTAACCAAAAAACGCGTCGCCTGTGCGGCTGGCAATCAATTCCGCGGCGTTGGCGGTTCGGGCGGTGGTGATTTCCGTTTGGCGTGGGTGCCCGTTCGAGCCTGCTAACGCTATGTGAGTCAGGGGCGGTGCCTGCGATCACCCACTTTTGAACGATCCCAACAGGTGTAGGCAGCCTGCTGCGGGCGATATCGCGGGGACGCCTGCGGCTGCTGCGCAGGCTCAATATGCGCTGACGGTGTTTGGGCGTTTTCGCGTAGCCTGGGCAAAGGCGTCGATGCGATATCGCCAGATTGCCGGTCACCGCGATGCATGAGCGCGACTTCGTTGAGGCTCCCGCCCTCTCCCCCGCCCCTCTCCCGCGCGCGGGAGAGGGGAGCAAACAAGCGGGATGCGAGAATCCTTTGGGCTCGCCCGCGATAGCGCGTGCGAGCGCAGCGAAGCACTCCGTGCCAGTGCCCAAGACCTGAGATAGGGCGCGCGCGCAGCGCAGCCGAAGGCGTCCCACCAATAACGTGCTTAGCAGGCGGCCACCGACCTAAAGTCGGGTTCGTCCATCCGACCCCGAACGCCAGGCACATCCAGGTAGCGTCAGCAGGGTCGAACCACCAACCGCTTTGCCGCAAGTCACCACCGTTCGAACCCCCAACGCCGCCTTAGCCAGCCGCTCAGGCGACGCGTTTTTTGGTTACTTTTTGGCGCTCGGCCAAAAAGTGACCCGCCCAGCAGGGCGGAACCACGCGGTTCAACAGCCGACAGCATGTCACCAAGGCAACCACACCAAAAAAACCTCAACACACCTTAGCCCCCCGCAGCACCCCCTCCCCCACCGTCTCCATCGCCGCCAATCTCGCCACCACATGCTTGACCACCTGGTCACAAAAAACCTGCCTTCCCCCCGCCAGAAACAACGCATGATCCATACACCCATGCCGGTGCACAGTGATATGCGTGAACGCAGCGAGCGCTTCCAGGTCTCTGCCAAAGCGCAGCTGGGCCTCATCGAGGCCCATGTCCTCCGATCCGTACAGCATGTCCGTGCGCACCGCACGCTCATCCAGGCTGCGCATCGCGGCCCGTGCGTAAGCCGTGGCTGAGGCCAGGTCTTCGCCACCGCGCAGCCGCGTCAGGCGGAACGCCACGCGTTCGGTGGCGTGCCGGTATGCATGGCGTGCCATGGCCGCGGCGAGTGGGCCGATCCGCACCTCCCCCTGCAATACCCGCTGCCAGTTGCCGCCGCGGCGCGCGGCCGAGAGCCAGCCTTGCCACGAGCGTGCGCCCTTGCCCGCGCTCCGGTCGTCGGCGCGGTCCCAGCGGAATTTCACCAGGTTGGCCAGCACCAGTCCGTTCACGCCGGGGTTGGCCAGGGCGGCGTGCAGGCTCAGGAACGCGCCGGAGCACACCCCCGCCAGCACGATGCAGCGGAAACCGCGCGTGCGCATCCAGTCGACCGCTGCGCTTACGTCCGCGCGCGGGCCGGGCGAGTAGATCTTGGGAATGCTCATGCTGCGTGGCGCGCGTGGGCTGTCGCCGAGCGCGGACACGTCCAGGCGCAGCGACACCACGCCCAGTCTTGCCAGCCGGCGCGACAGCGTGACGAACATGCGGCCATCGCCGACATGGTGGTTGCCGCCGGTATTCGGGAAGATCACCGCGACCGGCGCGGGGGCCTCGTCGCGCGGCATGCACAGGATGCCGAACTGGCGCCGCGCGCCGAGCCAGACCGACTCTTCGACCACGCCATCGACCTCCACGCGCAGCGACGCCGCGCCGGGCAGGTGGCGACGCGCCGGCAAGGCGGCCGACAGCGATGCCGACGCGGCCGCCGCGACGGGTATCGGCGCCAGCCACTGCACCAGCTGCCGCCACGTCTGCGCCGGCACGCCGGCAAACTCGGCCGATTGCATCATGTCGGCGTAGTCGGGAAACGCGGCCGCATCGACCTTCGCGCCGCCGTCGGTGTAGTACTGCGCCAGTGCGTCGGCCGCGGAGGCCGAGCCCGGCCAGGGGTCGAGCACCAGCACGCGCGGCGCGGGGCAGTTGGCGCCGCGGTCGAGCCGCAGCGCCTCGAGGTCGCGCACGGTGTCGGCGCTGAAGCGGAAGGCCAGCACGTCGAGCGCGCCGGCCGGCGGCGCTGCCGGGGTTTCGGTCGGCCCGACGCTGTTGAGCCAGTTCAGGTGCAGCGCGCGCAGTTCGCGCAGGTAGGCGCGGCCATTGACCACGGGGGCGAGCAGCACCAGCGCGGCAACGCCGCCCTGCCATGCCGGATGCGAGCGCATCGCCTCGGCGGCCTGCACCGCGAGGCTGGCGCCGGCGCGCAGCCCGCACAGCACGATGCGCTCCACGCCGGCCAGCGCACGCAGCTGCGCGGCCGCGGCGACGATGCTCGAGGCGGCGCGGCCGAGGAAATGCGCGGCCTCGCAGGCGCCGGCGGAATCGCCGGTGCAGGGATAGTCGAAGCGCAGCACCGGCATGCCGGCCGCGGCGAGATCGTCGGCAAGATGCCGCCATGCCCGGTGCGACCACATGGCCTCGTGGCCCAGCGGAGCGCACAGTACCACCCCGGTCTTTCCTTGTGCCTCGTGCAGCCAGCCGGCACAGCCTTCAAACATAAGCCGCCTCATGTCGCCTCCTGGCGAGCGGAGGGTCAGCCGCCGAGCCGGTGGAGCAGACCCGCCTTTGCACGCAGAAACGGGTACGCTCAGGCAGCGCTACCCGCTTCCGCGCCCCCTTATTCTTTTTTCTCTTCGCGGTGCAGCGCCTGCCCGATCCGGCGCGAGATCGGTGCCGTCGCCGGCATGCCAAGGTAAGGATTGACGCTGTTGAACTCGGCCCGGTTGCTGCGCTTGGCGATCACACAGTTGAGGACGCCGCCCAGCAGGCGCGCATCGGCCCGTTGCAGGCGCTTGAGCGTTTCATCGACCTGGCCGGGCAGCGTCGTATCGGCACGCAGCACCACCAGGGTCGAACCGGCCAGGTTCGCGACCAGGCTGGCGTCGGCCACCGCCAGCACCGGCGGCGTGTCGATCAGCACCAGGTCGAAGCGGGCCGCGCACTGGCGCAGCGCTTCGGCCATGCCCGGGCGCATCAGCAGTTCGGAAGGATTCGACGGCGGCAAGCCCGCCGGCAGGATCGACAGGCCGTTGACCACCGTCGGCCGCACCGCGGCGGACAGCGGCACATGCCCGGTCAGCAGTTCGGCCAGGCCGGATTCTGCGGGCTGGTCGAACCAGCTCGCCACGCGGCCGCGGCGCAGGTCGGCGTCGATCAGCAGCACGCGCTGGCCGGCTTCGGCGAACAGCACGGCCAGGTTGACCGATGCAAAGGTCTTGCCCGCGCCGGGGGCCGGGCTGGTAACGGCGATGACGTGGTCGGGCGCGCTGCGCAGCGCGAAATGCACCGCGGCGCGGATATTGCGCAGCCCTTCCACCGCCAGCGAGTGCGGCGCGTTGCGCGCCAGCAGGAACTGGTCGTGCAGGCCCAGCCGCAGCATCCGCTCGGCGCTGTCGTCATCCTCGAGCGCGGACACGTCGATCATCGCGCTCGACGGCCGCGGCCGCTCCAGGCGCGCCGACGGCGGCGCGGCGTAGCCCGCGGCCACGCCCAGCAGGGCCTTGGCCGAGACCATGCGCTCGAGCGCGGCCTGTTCGCGGCTGAAGGCAATGTCGCCCAGCATGGTGATGCCGAGCTTGTCCTCGGCGTCATTGGCACTGGCCACGGTAGGCCGCACGCGCTGGCGCAGCGTCAGCGCCCCGGCCGCCAGCAGCATGCCCAGCACGCCGCCGCCCGCGGCCGGCGTCCATGGCCCCAGGCCAACCGGCACGGTGGGCGTGAGCGCGTTGTCGACGATGCGCACCTGCCCGGTGCGGTCGAGCTGCGCCAGCGACAGCTGCTCGACCTTGTTGCGCAGCGTCATGTACATGTCCTCGGCCACCTTGACGTCGCGCGTCAGCGCCACGGATTCACGCTCGGACGCCGACAGGTTCTGCATGCGCGCATCCATCTCCTGGCGCTCTCGCGTAAGCTGCAGGATCTGGCTGTCGACGGTGCGGACCTCGTTGGCTTCGGTGGTGAAGCGCTGCAGCAGCTTGGTGCGCTCCAGCCGCAGCAGCGCGATCTGGCGCTGGTATTCCATGCTGCCGTTCAGGTAGGACTGCACGTCCTGGCTCGGCGCCAGCGAGCCCGAGCGCGAGCGGTAGCGCGTCAGCGCGCTCTCGGCGCGCTCGAGCTCGGCCTTCACGCGCGGCAGTTCGCCCGACAGGAAGGCCAGCGTCGCCGCGGTGTCGTCCTGGCGCTGCTCGGCCTGGCCCTTGATATAGGAATCGGCAATGCCGTTGACCAGCGCGGCCGCGGTGGCCGGGTCGCGGTTCTGCCAGCTGATGCGCAGCGTGGTGGCGTCGCTCGATTCGCTGTCGACGCGCAGTTCGCGCGTGACGGCATCGACCGTCAGCGTCAGGTCGCGCCGCGTGACCAGGAAGCGCGTGCCCGGGCGCGCCTCGATCCGCCCCACCAGCATCGAGATGCCACCGGCCTCGGCCACCTGGCCGGCGCGGCCCTCGACCTGCACCTCCGGCCCGCTCAGCCGGAAGCCGTTGTCGGGCAGGATCTCCAGCGTCAGCGGCACGTTGAGCAGGCGTGCCGGCACGTTCAGGCGCTCCACCGCCACGCGCTCGCCGCCCCACGCATAGCCCAGCTCCGCCGGCCACGGCCCGCGCAGCTTGCCGGGCTCGGCGAAATGGTTGACCAGGCTGCCCAGCAGCGGCGCGCGCAGCGGCTGGATCTCGATGTCCAGGTGCAGGCGCTCGACCACCGGGCCGACCACGGCGCGGCTCTTCAGCATGCCCAGGTCGAGCTGCGGCGTGGCCGTGCGGCCGGCGGCGTCGCGGGTCTGCAGCTGCACCAGCGACTTGGCGCGATACAGGTCAGGGGTGGACAGCCACGCCAGCCAGGCAAGGGCCGCGCCGGCCATCCCGGCGGCAAGGATCCAGCCTGCGTGGTCCAGCAGCACGCGCGCGTTCGCGCCGCTGCGCGGCGACACCTGGTCGGGTACCGGTACGGTTCCGGCAAATGACATTCTGCTCACGACATCTCTCCCGCCACACGCTGCCTCACGCCAATCACGCAGCAACCGGTGCGTGCCCGCACGCCTGCCGGCGCCCGGGCGCATGCACTGGCCGCCGACCCCTTACTTGCGCCCGTAGTTGTCTTCGAACCTCACGATGTCGTCCTCGCCCAGGTAGGCGCCCGACTGCACCTCGATGATCTCCAGCGGCGTCTTGCCCGGGTTCTCGAGCCGGTGCAGCGTGCCGATGGGGATATAGGTCGACTGGTTTTCCGAAAGAATGCTGATGTTGTCGCCGCAGGTCACGCGCGCGGTGCCGCGCACCACCACCCAGTGCTCGGCGCGGTGGTAATGCATCTGCAGCGACAGGCTGGCGCCGGGCTCGACCACGATGCGCTTGACCTGGAAGCGGTCGCCGCGGTCGATCGAGTCATAGCAGCCCCACGGCCGGCGCACCTTGCGATGGTTCACCACTTCATTGCCATGCTCGGAGCGGATGCGCTGGACGATGTTCTTCACGTCCTGCACGTGGGCCTTGTCCACCACCAGCACCGCGTCGGCGGTTTCGACCACCACCACGTCCTGCACCCCGACGCATGCGATCAGGCGGCCTTCGGAATGCGCCAGGCACGAACTCGCGCCGTCGAACAGCACGCGTCCGCGCCCGGCATTGCCGCTGGCGTCCTTGGGCGCGATATCCCAGATCGCCGCCCACGAGCCCACGTCCGACCAGCCCGCATCCAGCGGCACCAGCATGCCGGCGATATCCGGCAGGGTCTCGAGCTTCTCCATCACGGCGTAGTCGATCGAGTCCGACGGGCACGCGTGGAAGGCTTCCTTGCCCAGGCACAGCACCTCGCCGGCGCAGGCGGCGTGTTCGCTCGCCGCATAGGCGGCGCGGCATTGACGCGCCATCTCGGGCTGCAACTCGGCCACCGCGCGCAGCCACACCGAGGCGCGCACCACGAAGATGCCGCTGTTCCACCAGAACTCGCCCGACTCGACATAGTGCTTGGCCAGCTCCAGGTGCGGCTTCTCGACGAAGCGGTCCAGCATGAAGGCGCCCTGCTCGGCGCCGCCGGCCGCGCGGATGTAGCCGAAGCCGGTCTCGGGCGCCACCGGCTTCACGCCGAGCGTGACGATGGCACCGTGGTCCGCATGCTGGATCGCCGTGGCGATGGCCTCGCGGAACGACGCGACGTCGGCCACGCTGTGGTCGGCCGGCGTCACCACCAGCACCGCATCGCCACCCTCGCCCGCAGCCGCGAGCGCATGCAGCGCGGCCACCGTCAGCGCCGGCGCGGTATTGCGCCCGCACGGCTCGGACAGCACGCGCGCCGGCTTGCCGGCACGCTTCATCATGTCGGTGATCATGAAGCGGTGCTCTTCACCGCAGACCACGATCTGCGCCGCTTCCATGCCGTCGGGGCGGCCAGCGAGCGCGGCCACGCCGGCGAGGCGGTTGGCCGTGGCTTCCAGCAGCGTGTCTTCGGCGATCAGGTTCAGCAGCTGCTTGGGGAACTGCTCGCGCGACAGCGGCCACAGGCGCGTACCGGCGCCGCCGGCGAGGATCACTGGCTGCACCACCGGCAACGCGGCGCCATGCACCGCCCTGTCGCCCAGCCCTTGCAGCGCTGCATGGATTTCGCCGTTGACCGGCGGCGGTGTCTGGTTCTCTTCCCGGGTCCGAATTCGCATCATGCCTCCTGGCGTGTCGGCTGTTCCAAGCGTCCCGCGCTTCCCGCGCGTGAGGCCCGGCCCTGCGCAAGCACCGCGACGGTCTCGCAGAAACGGGTACGCCCGGCAGCGGTCCCTGACCGCCATGACGGGGATGCCAGCCAGTCTAGGCAGGCGCCCTGGCGCAATCTGTTCGATTCCGCACACGCTACTTGCGCCGCCGCGGCCGGCCGCTCGCACGCGTGCCGCACTGGCTCGCGATCGCGCGCACTCTGTTCGAGAACGCACCGATAGCCACGGCCGCCGGCGTTGCAATACAGTGGGCCGTGCAGGCGCAGCGCCTGCGATCGCGGCCCGGCGGCATGCGCGCACTGCGGAGGAACGACATGGAGCGGGCGGTGGCAACGACGGCGACGATCGCGCCAACGGCAACGAGTACGGCAACCACGGCCACCGAGCGCGGCGGCTACCACTACACGCGCCAGTCGCCGTGCCGCGTGGCCAGGCCGGTGCAGCGACGGCTGCACGATGAAGCCTCGGTCTGGCAGGAGAGCAATTGCTACATGGACCTGTGGATCGAGCTGCTGTACGGCTGGGGGCTCGACCCGCGCGCGGCGCTGGCGTTCACCGTGGCGCAGGACTACGAGGGCGACCATTTCACCTTCTTCAAGTACCCGCCGGCGGACATCGAGCTGCTGTACGGCACGGTGGTGCAGGAGATGGCGGTCTACGACACGCTCCAGGCCCACCTGGTCGAACAGGTCGGGCGCGGCCATGCGGTGCTGGTCGAGATGGACAGCTACTACCTGCCCGACACGCGCGCCACCGCCTACCGCCAGGCGCATGTGAAGACCACCGTTGCGGTCGACCGGATCGACCCCGCGGCGCAGCGGCTGTGCTACTACCACAGCCTCGGCTACCACACCGCCGCCGGCGACGACTACCGCGGCCTGCTGCGGCTGACGCCCGAGCTGCGCGACGGCAACATCCTGTTCCCGTACGCCGAATACGCCAAGCGCGTGCGCGCGCCGCTGCGGGGTGCGGCCGCGGCCGATGCCGCCGCGGCGCTGATGCGCCACCACCTGGGCCGCCGTCCCGCGCTGAACCCGGTCACGCGCTGGCGCGCCGACTTCGACCAGCATGTCGCGGTGATCCTGGCGCGCGGCGATGCCTACTTCCAACACTATGGCTTCAACCTGCCGCGCCAGCTGGGGGCAAACTTCGAGATGCTGCATCACTGCCTCGCTTGGTTCGGCGAGCATGGTTACGATGTGCCTGCGCGCGTCGCACGGGCGGCCAACGGCATCGCCGCGGAAAGCAAGGTGCTGCAGTTCCGCCTGGCCCGGGCCACCGCGCGCGGCCGTCCGGATCGCTGCAGCGAGTGCCTGGACACCATGGAGGCTGCTTATGAAACGGTCATCGCCGGCCTGCTGTCGTCGTTCGGCGCCGCCGATCCCGCACAGCCGGCCCGTGCCTGACGCCAACGGCAAGCGCCGCTGGCAACGCGGGCGCACGGCGGCTGCCGTGCCGCGCGCCCGTGGCGCTTCAGGCGTGTGCCAGCGCGGGCAGCAGGCGGTCGTATTCGCGCTTGACCAGCTTGTAGCATTCGCAGGAATGCTTCTCGAGCCCGCAATGATCGAGGATAGTGATATGGCCGCGGCTGTGGTGGATCAGCCCCAGGTTTTCCAGCTTGCCGGCGGCTTCGGTAACGCCTTCGCGGCGCACGCCGAGCATGTTGGCGATGACCTGCTGGGTGATGACAAGCTCGTTGGAGTTCATGCGGTCGCGCGCCAGCAGCAGCCAGCGGCACAGCTGCTTGTTCAGCGAATGGTGGCGGTTGCATGCCGCGGTCTGCGCGATCTGCGTCAGCACCGCCTGCACATACAGCAGCGTGACGCGCTGCAGGGTCGGCAGGTAGGACAGCTCGGCGCGCAGCGCGCGCGCGGGAATGCGGTAGGCGAAGCCCGGGCTGCGCACTTCGACGCGGCTGGGCATGGTATCGCCGCCCGTCACCACCGGAATGCCGACCAGGCCTTCATTGCCGACCGCGGCGAACTCGACCGTGGCGCCGTCCTCGAGCAGCGACAGCAGCGACACCACCGACGTGGTCGGGAAATACACATGCACGATGCGCTGGCTGGTGTCAGTCAGCAGTTCGCCGGCACGCAGCCGGACCAGTTCAAAATGGCGCGACAGCGTTTCCCATTCCTGCCGCGGCAGGGCATTGAGCAGATGATTGACATGCAGGTCCGACCGTTGCGTGATCATGCTGATTCTCCCCGTTGACCCGGGACCGGCACTGGGCCGCCGCTCGCGCACTGGCTGCGTGGTGCAAAGCCCGGCTGTACCGCTCCACCCGTGACTGATGCTTACCGACTTGTTGACACCGCATATGACTGGCTGATGACGGCCGCGATCCGCTTTCCGTCCCGACGCGCAAGCCCTGCGGTGCGCTGTGTGCCTGCCTCGTCGTTTGACTGTATTAAGTGCTATGGCGCACTGAAGCGACAGTAGGCAGACGGTTGGTACTCGTTCATCCTTTGGTTGGTTGGTAGCAGGCCGGCGTGGCGCCGGCGGCTGGCGGCGAATGCAAGTACCAGGGCGCCGGCAGGCCGGCGTCGGCCCGGCGACGACGCGCTGCCAGCCTAGTCATGACAACGGAGGAAACGGCCGAGGGTGGCGGCTGGTGGGGCCTGTACGCCCTATGCGGCCGGTGCGTCGTAGCTGGCGGGCCGGTCGGCGTTGATGGCGTAGATCTCGCCCGAAGGGATGGCGCCGGCCGCCGCGGCGGCGCTGCTCTCATGCATCAGGCGGATGCGCCGCGTTTCGCCGGGACCCAGGTGGAACCAGTCCTGCTCCGGCAGGAAGGCGTGATCCTCGATATGCACCCAGCGCGCAAAGCGGCGCGTGCCGACGTGCAGCCACCACTGGCCCTGCACGCATTCGACCCTGCCATGCAGCTCCGGCGCCGCCAGCGCGGCGGCGCCGCGGTCAGGCAGGTAGACCGCCTGGCTCAGCGGCGTGCCGGCGCTGTCGTCATCGGCATGCAGCGTGGCCAGCACCACGTCGTGGGCGGGCGGTCCGAAGCGATAGGCGTAGGTGAAATCGAAGAACCGGTCGAGCATCGCCGCCGCCGCGATCCGGCACGACTCGCGCGGATGCAGCGTCAGCACCTGTTGCGCGTGCGCCGCCACCGCCTCGCCGTCGCGCAGGCAGCGCAGCGTCAGACGCACCGTGCGCGGCTGCGCGGTTTCATTGATGACATGCACATGCAGGCCGTTCAGGCCCTCGTCGGTCAGCAGCACCTGCAGCGGCTGCCACACCGCGCGCAAGGCATGCCAGGGCGACTTGGGGCGCCCGCACGCGTCGACGATGCCCCAGCCGGGCCCGGGCAGCAAATCCTGCAACAGCCACACCAGCCCGCCGGCGCAGGTTGAGCCCACCCGGCGCCACTCGCTGAAGACCTCGGTCATGAGCTCGGCCACCACCGCGCGCGACAGCGCCAGGTAGCGCGCCGGGCGTTCATAGCGCAGGCGCGGCGGATCGACCTGGTACAGCGCGCGCAGGTAGAAGTCGCGGATATCCTCGAAGTCCCACGTCGCACCGGCGTCGCGCGGCACCCGCGCCTTCCAGCGCGGATCGTGCAGCGGCTGGGTCAGGCCATGTTCGCGCAGCGTGCGCGCGCACGGCACATTGGCAAAGGCCAGGCATTCGGAAGCAAAGCGCACGTTGGCCAGCCGCGCATCCGCCAGCGGGCGCTGGTAGGCGCCCACGCCGTAGTAATGCGTGACGCCGGTGTCGGGCTGGAACGGCCACGCGCCTGCGCTGGGCGAGTTGCGCACATAGACCACGTCGGCACGGTGCCGCGCCACCAGGCCGGGAATCAGCTGGTCGAACAGCGGCTGGCGCCAGTCGCCGCGCGGCGTGCCCAGCATGGCGGCCTGCTGCTCGGCTTCGCTGCCGCCGCACAGCACCGCGATGGCCGGATGCGCGCGCGTCGATTGCAGCCACTGGCCGACTTCGCGCGCGGCATCGTCCATCAGGCCGCGCGACGCTTGCAGGTCCGCGCCGTAGTCGAAATTGGCGAACATGAAGTCCTGCCACACCAGCAGGCCCAGCGCGTCGCAGCCGCGGTAGAAAGCCTCGCCGGGGTAGCAGGTGACGCCGCTGACCCGCACCATGTTCATGCCCGCGTCGCGCGCCAGCCGCAGCCAGCGGCCCACGGCCTCGTCGCTGTCGGCCAGTCCGGGCAGGTCATGGCTGGACACGCAGGCGCCGCGGCAGAAGATGCGCTCGCCGTTGACGCGCAGCGCAAAGGCGCCGGGCTCGCCGTCGCGGTCTTCCTCGACGGTGCGAAAGCCCACTTGCGCGCATTGCAGCGCGCGCGTGCCCAGGCGGGCCTCGACCCGGTACAGCGCGGGCTCGCCATGCGTATGCGGCCACCACCGGCGCGCATGCGGCACGCGCAGCGTGCCGGCCAGCACATGCTCCGACGTGCGCGCCAGGCTGCCCCAGGTTTCATCGTCACCATGCGCTGCCAGCCAGCGCGCCTGCGCCGGCGCGGGCCCCGGGAAATGCAGCGCCAGCGCGATGATGCCGTCGTGGCCGTCCAGTTGCGTGCTGACCTCGGCGCGCACACCGTGCAGCGGATCGGCGCTGGCGGCATCGAGCAGCTCGATGCTGCGCCACGGCCCGACCGCATGGACCGGCGGACACCAGCCCGGCATATGCCCAAGCAGCGTGGTGCGGACCGCGCGCAGCGTCGGCGGCACGATCATGCGCGGCTTCCAGCGGACCTGGCCGCGCTGCGTGCGCAGCCACGGGTGCAACGCGCGGAAGCACAGGTGCAGGGTGTTGTCGCCGGCCAGCTGCACTGCCACCTGGTGGGCGGCGAACATATGGCGCGTGGTCAGCACCAGCGCTCCGTTGAGCCACACCTCGGCCAGCGTCGCCAGGCCATTGCAGCGCAGCGTGCGCGCGCCGCTGCCGGCAAAGCGCACGCGGTACCAGTAGTCATGCCGGTGCAGCGGCGGCGGCGCGCTGTCGTCCCAGCGGCCCGCCGCCCGCATGGCGGCGGCCACGGTGCCGGGCACGGGCGCGGGCAGCCATGGCGCATCGGGCGACAGGTCGGCCGGCGCCTGTGCCGCGCCCGCGAGCGTTTCCAGCCAGCACCATTCGCCGGCGAGGGCACAGGGGCCGACGGCCACGCCGGGGGCCAGCGCCAGGTCGGTCGAGGCGGTGGCAACGGATGGGGCGGCGGTGGCGGCAGCCACTCCCGCGGCCTGGCCTGGCGCCAGTGCCGCCGGGTCGCGCGCGCTCATGCCACGCTCGCGCCGAAGTGCGAGGCCAGCGCCGGCACCGTGCCCTGGTAGGCCTGTTCGAGCTGGTCCAGGCAGTCCTGGCAGGGGTCGGACTTGCGGCTGATCACCGCGCGCATCAGCCGGAACTGCATCACCATGGCTTCGGAGGCCATGGTGTAGCAGGCCTCGCCGATGCAATCGGGCAGCGAGTGCCCGTGCAGCACCAGCCAGCGCAGGTAGCGGCCGAGCAGCTCGAAATTGACGCCCAGCTGGCGCAGCACGCTGGCCGCATAGACCTGGAAGTTGGGCTCGCCGCGCGCCATCAGGTGTTCGAGATGCCCCGGGAACGCCATGCGGAACACGCTGATCGGGTTGTGCTGCGGACGGCGCGACAGGTGGTGGCGCAGCAGCTCCAGCGAGGTCCGCATCAGCGCGGCATCGGTCAGCGCGGCAAAGCGGCGCCGCGCCACCGACGCATGCGGAAATGCCGCCACCTCGCCGTAGCCCACGGTCGCCGGGCGGAAGATGGCGGCATAGTCCTCGCCGCTGGCGGTGTGGTAGCCGTCGCCATGGAAATAGCCGACGGCGGCCGCCTCGGGCACCAGCACGTCGATGCCGATGCACGAGCGCATATGCTGGCGGCGATAGGTGCCGGCCGGCTGCGGCAACTGGTAGCTGTCGACCTCGAGCAGCACCACGTTGCCGCGCGCGGTCTGGGTGGCCACATGCGCCTCGAGCCGGTCATACATCGACAGCTCGTGCGTGACGATGCCGTACAGGCGTTCGAGGTCGTTGGCGGGGAAGGCCGAGAGCGTGAACTGGTCGCCCTCGAAGTCCTGCGCCACGGTGAACGGCAGCGCGGCAATGGGTTCCAGGTCCCAGCCCTGCAGCAGCTCGACCCACAGGTCGATCTGCTGGTTCGCATGGGACCAGACCGGATTGCCGCCATGCCAGGTGGAGCGGCCTGCGCGAACCCTGGCCCTGCCGTCGCCGTACATTTACCCCCCCCACAGCGTGTCGCGGACGGTTTGGGGCCAGCGTGCCGGATCCAGCCCGTGGTGGCGCAGCAGCGCCAGCGCCATGCGCTCGACGCCGATGCCGACACAGCCCGTGTGCGCAGTGGCGCCGTCCGCGCTGCGCAGGTCCCACATGTGGCCGAAGTGGTCCATGTGGTAGTTGAAACTCATGCACGCTGAGGGCGGCGCGCCGTCGTTGATCGGGATCAGCAGCTCGAACTTGAGCCTGAGCTCGCGCTGGCTTTCGGCGACGAGCTTGCCGCCGCGCCCGAAGAACGGATCGTTGGCGACGTCGATCTCCACCGGCAGCTGCAGCGCCGTGGCCAGCTCGGGCACGCGCTCGAGCCACTGCTCGCGGAACGCGGCGATGCGCTGCGGAGTTCCCAGGCAGACATATTCGCGCTGACGGAACAGCTGCATGCGGGTCGGCTCGAGCGAGGACTCATGGCGGAAGCAGTACGACATGACGTCGACCACCTTGCCGTCCTCCGGCAGCGGGCCGCGCCGCGCGATCACCGGGTAGACCGGATAGCACGCCGCCGGGGTCAGCACCACGCCGGTCGGCTGCTGCTGGTCGGTCCAGTCGTCCTTGTCCTCCAGCCGCGCCAGCAGGCGGCGATGGCCCTTGTCGTCGCCGCAGAAGCTGTGGACCGTGCCCGCCAGCTGCGGAAAGCTCTTCATGTAGCCGCTGGTTTCGAAATCCGCCTGGCCCATGGCCGGCGGGAAGTGCAGCGTTTCCGCGCCAAGGCCCTGGCCCAGGTGCGTCATGACGTTGTTCATGCCTTCGCAGATCGATTCGAAGGTGGTGTTGCGGCCATACAGACCGGGCACGCCGGTCGGGATCATCAGGCCCTCGGCCACCAGCTGCTCGAGGAACGTGGGGCCGGATGCGTGCGGCGCCGGCTTGCCGTGCCGCGTGGCGGCGCCCGGCTCGGCCGCGGCGCCACCCTGGGCGGTGCCGTCGGTCAGGGTATGGAGGTCCATGCGATCTCCCTCAGGAACGATCGGCCAGCAACAGGTTGGCCGTGTTGGTCAGGATGCGATCGTTGTTGATCATCAGCGGCGCCGACCACAGATCGCGCAAGTGGCGGCCCAGGCTGAACGGCGTGCCGTGCTTGTAGCCCGCCATGCCGCACACCAGCATGGCCTGCTGCACCGCCTCCAGCGCCAACGTGGACACCGCGGTCTTGAGCCCGTTCATGCCCGCGGCCAGCGCGAACGCGCTCGCCACCGGCGGCTCGGCATGGCGCCGGCGCTGTTGCTCCAGCGCCAGCTCCAGCCGTCCTTCGATCAGCTGCAGCAGGCTGACCGCTTCGGCCACGCGCGCCGCCGACGGCGGCAGCGCGCCGGGCCGCGCGCGCGCCTGCCCCTGGAAATAGGTCTTGGCGCGCGCCACCGCATCGCTGCAGATGCCTAGCCACAGCGCACTCCACAGGATGTGCGACACCGGCGTCATGGTGGCGTCGGCGATCTCGCCGAACGGCACCGGCAGCACCTGCGCCATTGCGCCGCTGGCCTCGAGGCGGAAGCCGTTGCTGCAGGTGCCGCGCATGCCCAGCGTGTCCCACGTGTTCAGGCTCTGCAGCGTGTAGTCCGGCTTCAGCGCGCACACCAGCACCTGGTCCGATGGCCCGGCGTCGGCATGGCGGCGCGACGTGATCAGGATGCCGTCGGCATGGGCGCCATACGAAATCGTCGGCGCCATCTTGAGCAGGTGAAAGCGCTCGCCGTCGACGTTGAGCGCGCAGCCGCTGCTGCGCAGCGCGCCGCCGATGGCTTCCTCGGAGGTGGCCGAAGCCAGCAGCAGCTGCTCGGCGGCAATGCGCGCGAGCAGGCCCTGGTGCCAGGGGCTGGCGGTGCCGTGTTCGAGCACGCAGGCCACCTGGATCTGGTGCATGGCGTAGATCATCCCGGTCGACGCGCACGCCGCGCCGAGCACGCGGCAGATCGCCGCCACCGTCGCCAGCGAGGCGCCGGCACCGCCCTGCGCGGCCGGCACCATGGCACCGATCAGGCCGTGCTCGCGCAGGCTGTCGAAGGCTTCCTGCGGAAAGCGCGCATCGCGGTCGACGGCGTCGGCGTGCGCCTGCGCCACCGCGGCAGCGGCCTCGGCGGCGGCGAGCAGCGCGTCGGCGCGCGCGCGCACGGCGCCCGCGCTCGAATGCGCCAGTGCCACCCTGGCCACGGGGGTCATGCCGCCTCCTGCTGCTGCCGGATCTGCTCGACCGCGGCGGCCAGGGAATCGATGCTGCGGAACAGCTGGCGCGTCAGCATCTGGTCCGGGATTTCGATGTCGAAAGCGTTCTCGAGCCCGAGCATCACGTGCACGGTGGCCAGCGACGACAGGCCGGCGGCATACAGGTCATCGCTGTCTGCCAGGTCGGCGAGCGGCACATCGAGCCGGGCAACTTCGCCCAGGATGCTGCGGATGGTTGCTTTCATGGAACACCTCCGGTTTTTATGAGTGCGGCCTATTGCACGCTTAACCGGCTGCGGCTTCGGTACGTTTGCGCACCAATCCGTGCACCCCCGGGTACCGCCGCAGCTGCACCTCAATACGCACTGGCGCCGGTCCAGCCGTGCAGCGCGGTGCGCAGGATGATCTGCAGGTCGAGCTGGAACGACCAGTGCTGGATGTAGTAGATGTCGAACTCGATACGCCGGCGCATCTTCTCGACGGTATCGGTCTGGCCGCGCAGGCCGTTGATCTGGGCCCAGCCGGTGATGCCCGGCTTGACCCGGTGCCGCAGCATGTAGCGGTCGATCAGCTCCTTGTAGAGCTCGTTGTGCTCCATCGCATGGGGGCGCGGGCCCACCACCGACATCTCGCCGCGCAGCACGTTGAAGAACTGCGGCAGCTCGTCCAGGCTGGTGCGGCGCAGGAAGGCGCCGATCCGCGTCACGCGCGCATCGCCGCGTACCGCCTGCGTCACGCCCACGTCGGCGTGCTGGCGCATGGTGCGGAACTTGAAGACATCGAACGGGCGCCCGTCCATGCCCAGCCGCCGCTGTCGGAACAGCACCGGCCCGGGCGACGACAGCTTCACCAGCACCGCCACCACCAGCAGCAGCGGTGCAAGCCCGATCAGCGCTGCCAGCGCGAAGGCGCGATCGAAACTGGCCTTGAGCAGGCCGGTGATGCCCGACACCGGCGGGCTGTTCAGGTCGATCACGGGCAGGCCGAGGAACTCGCTGAAGCGGTGGCCGAGCAGCTCCACCGACATCACGTCGGGGATCCAGCGGATGTCGATCAGCTCGTTGCGGAACTGCCGCACCACGTCGTACAGGTCGCGGCACGCCACCATCGGCAGCGTCAGCCAGATCTCCCTGACCGCCTGGCTGCGCACGAACAGGTTGACCTCTTCCATGGTGCGCAGCGAGACCACGCCGTCGGGCACCGCGATCGGCTCTTCATGGTAGATGCCGACCACGCGGTAGCCCGCGGCGCGGATCTGGTCCACGCGCAGGTACATCTCGCGCCCAAGCGGCCCGTAGCCGAAGATCACCACGCGCTTGGCGTTGATGCCCTGCTCGCGCACATTGCCCAGCATGCGGAACATGACGGCGCGCACCCCTGCCAGCGCCAGCAGGCTGGAACCGAACCAGCCCAGCGACCAGACCCGCGACACCGCGGCGATCTGGTGCATCAGGAACGCCGTCATCAGCCCGACGATGAACACCGTGGCCCACGCGGCCAGCAGGCGCAGCACCAGCGCCGCACGGCTGCGGCCGCGCCACGATTCATAGATGCCGAAGGCGGGAAACACCGCCAGCACCCCGATCGAACACAGCGCGGCAAGAAAGCCGTGCACCGGCGCGGCGCCGCGGATGCCCTCGGGAAAGTACAGCGCACCGATCATCACCGCGCAGGCGCCGACCAGCACCGCGTCGGCCAGCCGGTACAACAAGTGCAGCGCCGTGTGGCGCTCTGCCGCAAAGGTCGAACTGGATGCCATGGCTGCCCACCGCGAATGCAATGCTCGATGCAGCGATGGTTGCCGAGCCGCCCGCCAGTGTCTGTTGGCGGGCGCACACAGGCCGTGGCCCGCAAACCGGCGCTGGCGGCGGCGCTCAGCAGGGTTCTGTGCGCACCGCGGCGTGCACCTTGACGTACCCTGGCGCACGCCCGTGCATGGCCCATTCGCCGCGCTGGAAGGGGCGGTCGCGGCCGGACAGCAGCATGGCAAGCTGCTGGATCAGCGCGTGCGAGGCGCCCACCGAGCCGGTCATCGGCATCACCAGCGCGGTGGCCAGCACCACGCTCGCCAGCACCATCGCCAGCGGACCGTGCGGGGTGGTGCGCCGCAGGATGAACGGCAGGCTTACGCACAGGCCCACGCCCAGGCCGCCCGCCACCTCCGATACCGAATGCGCATGCAGCGCCAGCCGCGACACCCCCACCAGCAACGCCAAGGCGACGCCCGCGGCCGCCGCCAGCCAGCCCAGGCGCCGCCACGCCGCCGGCACCGCCAGGTACAGCAGCACCGGCAGCACCGACGCCGCCATCATCGCGTGGCCGGAGAAGCCGGTGAAGTTCAGCGCCGCACTGCCGATGCCCCAGCCCATGAACGCGAGCTTGGACGCCAGCACCAGCAGCGCGGCTGCGGCGAACGCCAGCCCCCAGTGGCGCGCGCTGCCGGGCGCACCGCGCCAGTACAGCCACAACGCCAGGAACACGGCGCAAGGCAGCAGGTACGCGGATTCGCCGAACAGGGAAACGAGATGCCAGTGGCTCATGGGCAGGCGCAAGCGGTAAGCGTCAGGGTCTGGTGGCGCAGCGTACCACCGCGTCGCGCGTGGCGGCATCGGCCGCTTGGTCCAGCGCCGCGCGCGCGCGCAGCGCGGCCCCGGCCGGCGCCGGTCAGGGTGCAGACAGGTTGAGAGTGCATGACTGCATTGGCCGTCTGGTGGATAGAGAGTCTTTGCGCAATTCGATATGTTCAATCGGGATCGCTGCCCTTGCATCACCGGGGCAGCGTTTTCAAAGCCCGCATGGTCCCCCGGTCGGCGGGCTTCTTTTTTTGCCGGCCGGGAAAGCATGATCGAGAGGGCGGCAGCAGCGGCGAGATCATGCGGTCAACCGATGCGGTCAACCGATGCGACCCGCACAAACGCACAGCGGCACCGGGCGCTCGCGCCGGGTGCCGCTGCACAACAGCTGCGCGTGCCTGGAGGTTCAGCTCACCAGTGACGGCGGCACGCGGTGCCGATGCTGCGCGATGATCAGTGCCTTGAGGCTTTCCACACGCAGCAAGGCTTCGCGCTCGCCGGCCGCGCGCGCGGCATCGGCGGCGGCCAGCTCGCAATCGAACTGGCGCCCGTGCAGTTCTCCCCGGTACAGCAGCGGCTCATCGCTGCCAGCGGCGCCATCCGCGCCGCAACCTTGCTCATGATGGGCGGCGAGCCTGATCTCGAAGCAGCACGCCCACTTTCCCCGGCCCTCGCGCACCGCAAAGCCGCGCACGACGAGGAACTCCAGTCCGGCCTCCATACGACCCCCTTCTTCCCGGGACGGCCAGCCTGCGAATGAGGGCCAGCTTCTGCCTCCGGGCGAATCAAGCATAGGCCATCAGCAATATTGCGCCCTCATCCGGTGGTTGTAGGACGGGTCGCACAAAGGAGGGAGGGCGCAGGCGCACGCGCCCCGGCCAGCGACAGCGCCATGCGCGGGAAGCACTGCCCACCGGCCCACACCAGCGCGGTGGCCGCGCACACCAGGTCCATCGCCGCGGGCAACGCGAGGCAGCCGCTGGCGCCGAGCAGCGCCGCATGCAGGATCAGCGCGGGCTCTAGGCGGTCCGACAACACCAGCCAGCGCCGCGGCGCCAGGCGCGCGTGCAGCTGGTCCAGCCATGCGCGCGGATCGCCTTCGAGGCCGCTGCAATCGATCACGGCAATATCCGCCGGATCCGGCGGCAGCTGCGCGCCGGCCTGCGCGGGCATGTGGCCAGGGACGGCCGGAAGGTCGTGCGTTGCGGTCTGCGCCGGCGCAGCCGATGACGGGGCGTGCGCCGGGGCTTGCAGCCATTGCGGCGTGCGGCAGTTGATCGGCCTGGGCAGGTCCAGCGCGTGCAGGCGTCGTGCCAGCGCCCGGCACATCATTTCGTTGCTGGCGATCAGGTAGGTCGGCATTGACTCGGTCCGGCGGCAACCCCGGGCGGCCATGGCAGCGGCCGCGCGGTCGGAGCCGGGCTGCGGGCGGCCCGGCGGTGAAGGCATCGCACCAGCGCCAACCGCCGGCGTCGGTCTGTGCGGATGTCTTCCCTCAGAAGGTAGCAAGCCGCCGCCACCCCTGCCTCATGCTTTTGGCGGAGCATCGCGCAGCAGAAGGATGAGGCGGCGGGAGCGCGCGGCCAGCATCGCCGGCGCGCGCCACCGGCTCAGGCCGCCTGGCCTACCGGCGGCATGCGCGTCGGCGCGGCAGCCGGGTCCGGTCCCGCCCAGTTGAGCGTGGCACCCCTTTGCAACGCCACGTAGACCGCTTCGCCCTTGTTGCGCACATGGAGGCGCTGATACAGGGTGCAGGCATGCGTCTTGGCGGTGGCGATCGAGATATTCAGCATGCGGCTGACGGTCTTGATCGGATAGCCGCGCGCCAGCAAGGCCAGCACTTCGTACTGGCGCTCGGTGATGTTGAGCAGGTGCGCGCCGGCCGAGGGCGTTTCGTACGCGGTGGCGTGCGCGGCGAACTGGCGTTGCGCCACCGGCGCCGCGCTGTCGTGACCGGCATCGTCCACGCCCGGGCGCAGCGTCACCACCCGGGCATCGCCGGGTGCCGCCAGCGCGACGCGTGCCGCCGCAGCGTCCGTGCCGGCGTGCCGGCCCGGCAGCGGCTGGCTCGACGCCGGAAAGCATTCGCCGCCGGCCAGTACCAGCCGCACCGCCGCATCCAGCGCGTCGGCGCTGCAATGCTTGGGCACGCAACCGCGCACCGGTTCCGGCAGTCCGGCATCGGGCAACGCCGGCATCGCGTGCTCGCTCAGGACCAGCACCCGTTGTGGCCGCAGCCGCTGGCACAGTTCTTCCAGCATGGACCAGCCGCTGGCCTGGTCGGACGGCAGTCCGTAGACCATCAGGTCCGCATCGTTGAGCCACAGGTCGGAATCGATGGGCGCCAGCGGATCGATGTCCAGCAGGTCGCCGTCGAGGTGTGCTTGGGCCAGCAGGTGGCGCAGACCCAGGCGCAGGAGGGGGTGAGGCTCGATCAAGAGGATGGTGGCCATGGCCGCTCTCTTATTATTGCGGCAAGCGCGGACCCCGCGAAAATCCGTGCTTGCTTGTCGGACGTGCCCCGCTATCCTGCGGTTGCACCTCCCTACGATCCGCCAGTGCTCCGGCGACGCCGCACAGCCTTCCCGTCTGGCTGCAGGTCATCCTTTCCCTGGAGATACCGGATCGCCCCGGTGTGCGTGTGAAACGCTTCTGTTGCAAGAGCCTTAGATTCGGCTGAAGTCTGATCTAAGTATTTATAACTCCTGAGCTGCAGCATATGAAACGCGCCCGTCGAATGCAAGGTAATGGTGCGCTGCAGCGGGTAATCCCCAACCAGCGTTTTACGCCACGCCCGCCGGTCTGATGCCGGCTGATTTGCAGCATATGGATGAAACCCGGCCGGCGGGCCTGTGCATCTTGCGCCATCGCGCATAGAATTATCGGCATTGCATTTTGCTATGCATTTCAGGTCGGATGATTTCTGCCTCCGCCCGGGTGCCTTATAAATCAATAAGTTAGCGATACTGCGCAAGCTGCCGATGATTCCTGCCGCACCCTCTGTCAGCCTGACCCGAAGCGAATTCGCCGCCGTGCGTGCCTATGTCCAGGGCATGCCGGCCGCGATGGTCGTCCCCCGCTATCTCGCCGACGACACGGATGACGATGACGCCGGCGCCGAGTCGGCGCTGCGCATCCTGCTGGCCTTGCGCGACCGCATGGTCCAGCTCGCGCATCTGCACGGGCGCGCGGACCTGGCCGAACTGCTACTGGCCGGCCCCGGGCGCTCGAACCGCGGCATGGATCGTCGGGTGGATGCGCTCGGCGAGCTGGAAAGACTGGGCACGGCGGCTCCGCAGGCCCAGCACAGCGTGGAACTGTGGTTCGCTCCGGCACTGGCACGTCGTCTGCGCAATGCCAATATTGTGACGCTTAGATCGCTTTTAGAGGTTGCCAATCAGCGCGGTACCGCCTGGTGGCGAGCCGTGCCGCGCATTGGCGCGCTTGCCGGCACCGCCATCAACCGCTGGCTGGGTGAGCATCGCACGGTCTTCAAGGGCGCGGATGGCGCGCCGCTGCTGCACGCGCACGTCGGCAACCGGGCGCCGCAGCAAGCGGCACCCTTGGGTCCGGCGCTGCGCCAGCCGTTGCCGCTCGAGTGGCTGAGCGAGGCGCCGGCGTCGGCTGCCGGTCCCGATGAGGCCTGTCCGTACAGCCACGGCGTAATGGTGGTCAAGGCGTGGCTGCGCGATACCACCGACGGCCAGGGCAGCACCTTTGCCGCGTATCGCAAGGAGGCGGAGCGGCTGTTACTGTGGGCGGCGCTGGAGCGCGGCAAGGGGCTGTCGCAACTGGACCTGGATGACCGCCAGGGCTACCTGGGGTTCCTGGCCAGCCCCGAACCCGCCAGCCGCTGGTGCGGGCCGCGCGCGCCGCGGCACCAGGCAGCGTGGCGTCCGCTGACGGGCCCGCTGAGCCCGGCCAGCCAGCGCCACAGCATGCGCGTGCTGGCCGCGTTGTTCCGGTGGATGCACGATAACGGCTACCCTTGCGCGGCGCGCTGGCCAGCGCAGATCGGGGCCGAAATGGCGACGGCCCCGGACGCGGAGGCGGCTACGCCGTCCGTCCGCGCTCCGTTGCCGGAAGACAGCGTCGCCGCTTTCCTGTCATGGCTGACATCGCAGGCCGAGGCCAGCGACGGCCAGCGCTACCGCGCTGCGCACGCCGCCATCCTGCTGCTGCGCGAGCAAGGGCTCAGCCTGGATCAACTGTCATCGGCAACGTTGCGATCGCTCTCTGCCTCTGCGCCTGCCGGCGGCACGGCCGTCGAGTCCGGCGGCCTCGACAATCCTGAGGACGCTTCGCACCCAGGTCGCAGCCTTGCGCCCGCGACACGGTTGGCGCTGGCGCGCCACTGGCAGGACCGCCAACTGCAATGGGAAAGTCCAGGCATGGAAGACGCCTGCCTGATCGGCCCGGCGACGGCGCCGCCCACCGGGCGTGCCCGCCGCAAGCGCACGGCACAACCGCTGGGCGGGTATTCGGTGCGCGGCCTGCATGCCTTGCTTGCGGCCATGCTGGAGCGCTATCGCAAGCGCTGTGATCCGGCATTCGCGGCACGTTCGCCACGGGATCTGATGGCCTGAAAACAAAGGGGGCAGTGTCGCCACTGCCCCCGCATATTGCCCGCCTGGCGGTCGGCGTCCGCGTCAACGCGGAGCCGAACCGGCGGCCAGCCGATTCAAAGATTCAAAGCAACGTCTTGTCGAGTCCGAAGCGAGACTTCAGGGCTTCAACCAGGGCCTCGCGCGCACTGCGGTCGGTCAGTTGCACGTCCAGCATCACGCGTCCGGAATCCCATTCCTTGATCGTGCCGAGCAGCTGGCCGCTGTCAGTGCGGATCTTGTACTGGCGGCTGATCTCCTTGACCTTGCGCGCCTTGCCTTCCTGCGCCTGCTTGCGGATCGCCTCGACCTCGCGGCTCGACAGCCCGTCGTGGATGATGCGACCCGCCAGTTCCCGGGTTCGCTCTTCGCCCGCCAGCTTGAAGTACAGCGTCAGTTCATAGCCCGCGGCAATGCCGATCGCGCTCGGGCACTCGCGCATCACGCCCAGCACCGACTCCGGCAGGCGCAGCAAGGCGAGGGTCTTGTTCACCGTGCCCGCGGAAATGCCGGTCAGCTCGCAGATCTCCTCTTCCTTCTGCACCTTGCCCTCATCGAGCAGCTGGCGCCAGGCAATGGCATTGTCGAGCGCGGACTGGTCCGAGCGCTGCTCGTTCAGCATGAACGACAGCCGGTAGAAATCCAGGTCGCTCAGATCGTCCTCGACAAAACATTCCATCTCAAGCTTGCCGGCAGATGCCAGAGCTCGCTTGCGGTAATGACCGTCGATCAGGATGTAGTGGCCCGGGCGCGCCGGATCCGGCGCGGCCAGGCCCGGCGTCTTCTGGCCGTGCGTGGCGATGGACGCGGCCCGCTCCTGCACCACGGCAGGATCGTAGATGCGGCGCGCATTCAGCGGGTTGTCATGCAGCTGCGCCAGCGGAATCCGGATCAGCTGCCGGCCCGCGGCGACGTCGTCGAGACTTTCAGCGCTGAAACCGGGCGACGTTTCAGCAGCCCCCCTGCCCTGCAGCAGCCCGTTGGGATGCTGGGAAATGGCCGCTTCCGCCCGAGCGAAGCGGTCCATCGTATCGTTCCGGCTCTTCTCGGCCGCCATGCCGGCAAGCATGCCGGCCTTCAGGCTTTTTAGTTTGGTAGCCATGCCTATTGCTCAATCAAAGACAACACTTCATCGACCATCATGTCGACCTCCTGCACCGCCTCGCGCGCACCAGCCACGCCATGGACGGTGCAGCCGATCGCCTGGCATTCGCGAAACGCCGAACGCGAGCCGATCATCGAATTCAACAACGGGACGTCGCCATCATCGCCAAGAATTTCAATCGCCTGGCGGGCAATCGACACCCGGCGCTGCACCATATTGGCCATGACGCGGATCAGAAGCGATTCGTTCTGTACCTGCGCGTGCTGGGCCAGCGTCTTGGCGGCCACCGCCGCCCACAGGTCAGGCGGGGACGGCACGACGGGAATGATGGCGAGGTCGGAAATCAGCAGCGCGCTGGATGGCGCCGCCGAATGGACTGCCGGCGGGCAATCCACAACGATGTAGTCATAATCCTGGACGAATTTGCGAACCTCGCGGTGCATGGCGCCGCCGGAGGGCGCCAGACCGATGACCGAGGCCGGGAACGGCCGTTCGTCGCTGGCCTGGGCAGCCCATCGGGTGGCGGTGCCTTGCTCGTCCATGTCGACCAGCATCGAACGCGCACCGCGCAGGCCCAGCGTGCCGGCAAGATGCATGCTGACCGTCGTCTTGCCGCAACCGCCTTTCTGGTTGAAGACCGTAATGATTTTGGCTGGCACTGCGACCTCTCTTTCAGCGCTGAAAGCGCGGTTGATTCTTAAGGCGCAACTGTAGCCAAAACCAGGTGACGTATCAACCGTTTCCCAATTTAACAAAAAAAGTATTTCAAGGCTGCTGTCGTCGAACTGTCCTTAAGACAGGGGAAATCACGCAAGTCGGTAAAATTGCTTGAAAATCGGACCGGAATGTGCCTAAAGTATCTGTAGTGCGCATTACGCCGCACATGACACCGTAATCCAAAGTGGTTATGATGCGCGCTACAGTCGAGTCAAGTCGTGTCACCTCGTCGGCTTCCGTTCGGTATCTACGAGAACTCAACGTGCTTGAACGGTTGTTTGCGTTGTGTACAAGAACTTGCTTCGAAAAGGAAATTCCTATGGCAACCGGTACGGTCAAGTGGTTCAACGAGACCAAGGGCTTTGGCTTTATCACCCCGGACGACGGTGGTGCAGATCTGTTCGCGCACTTCTCGGAAATCCAGGGCTCGGGCTTCAAGACCCTGAAGGACGGGCAGCGCGTGACGTTTGAAGTCAAGCAAGGCCCGAAGGGCCTGCAGGCTTCGGCAATCAAGCCGGCCTGATCCAGCCTCGGCTGAGCTCTCACCCGCCGCGATGCGTTCGCGGCGGCAACAAAAAAGGCAAGCGTTTCACGCTTGCCTTTTTTGCGTTCGGGCTGGTCCGCCCGAGGCGCGCGTCAGCCCAGCTTGCGCACGCTGGTGCGCGACGGCTGCAGGATCAGGGCCTTGGACGAGTCCGCGTCCACCTTGGCACCGGGGTAGACCACCAGCACGTCCTTCAGCGCCTTGCGGAACAGCGCGCGAAACTTGCGTTCGCTTTCGGTTTCGGTGCCGAACTGCATCTGCAGCGCTTCCCAGGGTATCTCGGTGCGGCGCTGGATTGTAAAGAACCGGTAGGTCAGCCACGAATACACGTCGAGCGCGAACGGCGACTGCTTGAGGGCCTTCAGCGCGCGCATGTCCACCGGCACCGGCCGGTTGACCAGTTCGTTGAAGAACGGCTCGGACAGCACCACGAAGCTCTCGAACATCGAGCCCTGGCCGGGCTGCATCGGATCCCACCAGGTCGACAGCTGGTCGGCCAGCAGGTAGCCGACGCGATCGATCGACAGCGGCTCGTGGTTGGGATTCTGGTTCTGGCTCGGCGTCGACTTGTTCTGCACGATGGCAATGGTCGCCGAGAACAGGCGGATCATCTGCTGGCGTACCAGCGTCATGGTGCCGCGCTTGCCCCCGGTAGCCATCGGGATGCCGAGGTTGTACATGAACTCCGACAGCGAATTGCCAAGCGAGATACGCCGGTCTTCCACCGTGCCGGTGAATTCGCCGCGCTTTTTCTTCGCCATGATCTCCTTGCCGATCCAGGCCAGCATCAGGCGCGGATAGGAGCCATACGGGTAGCCCAGCGACACCGTCTCCGACACCAGCTTCTGGCGGCCATTGGCGGCGCGCTCGGAGCGTTGCTGCGTGAAATAGCCCGGCTGGATCATCAGCGAGATATTGCCGCTGGTGCGGGTCCAGACCGGCGGCGCGCCCTTGGGCGCGCGATATGGCAGCGTGACCTGGACGCTGGCGCGGCTGAGGAAGCCGACCTCGCCGCTTTGCCAGGCGTCTTCGCGCTCCATGGCCTGCGCTTCGTCGAACAGGCGCTGGAATTTCTCGGACGGAACCAGGTTGTTCTCGTTGCCGGGAACAATGATGCGGGAGGGTTCGGCGTCCAGGTCGAGGACGCTTCGATCCCCCGTGGCGGCCGGGGAGCGTTTGATGGGCATAGTGGCTTGCTTCGGATTACCCGCCTTTGTACTCGAAGCCGCAAAGCTTGTCACGCAGAAACAGGTACACAAGCGATCGCATTGCCCGCGGGGTTCTTGCCAGCCGGGAGGATCTAATGGCTGGTCGCATGGTGGCGGACGGTGGGCAACCCGAGAGGGTTGTCCACGGTTCGCCAGCCATCAGCTACCAGTAAACGATACCGATACGGGTTAACTACTTGTAAACCGTATACGTGAAGCCAAGCCCATTGATTCGTAAGGGGAAATCACCGCCCCGCGAACCCGATTCTGCGGCGATCCGTACCCGATTCAGCGAAGGGCCGAACCCGTATCTGCGACCACCCGAACCTGTATCTGCGGCCGGCGCGAACCGGATTCTGCGGGGATAACCGCCGTCGCCCACAGGCTTCTCCACAGGCAAGACCCCGCAAAGCGTACCCGATTCTGCGAGAACCCTGGTCGCAAGGGGCGCTGGAGCGCCGGTTCCGGCCAAAAACGGTGGATAACGGTGCCGCCACGCGGTTATCCCCGCAGAAACGAGTTCGCGCCCCGGTGCACTACCGGCACCTCGAACCGCGCCCGCGTACCCATTTCTGCGAAAACCCCCGCCAAAGCGTACCCGTTTCTGCGCCGACCTCGGATCGCCCGCGCCTGGACTCGCCTGCGTACCAGTTTCTGCGGCGTACCCATTTCTGCGACCGGAGCCTCGCGCCCGGTTCCCCTCTTCGGCGTACCTGTTTCTGCGTGCACGGATGTTGAAGCGGCCCGCCAGGGCGTACCCGATTCTGCGTAATTTGCGCCTCGGATACGAGCGGACCTTTCACCAAGTTTCCATTGTACAGGACCCTCTCACAAAAAGCTAGTACTCACACCCGACGTATACGTGATGCGCAGAGGCTTCGCACCGGCGTACCCATTTCTGCGACTCTCTTGAAGGCCGTCCTGCGCTCAGCGACTTGCCCCATGGCAATGCCGCGTCGGTCCGTACCTGATTCTGCGAACGCGCTTGCCGGTCAATCGTCGCAAGGCCGTACCCGTTTCTGCGAACGGCCGGCATGCGGAGGCACCAAGGGCCGGCTTCTGCGCCGCAACAAGGTGCGTACCTGTTTCTGCGGCGGTTGCCCGGGGCATGGGATGTGGATAGATCGGGCCTGCGCGGCCGCGGGAAGCGCAGACGGGACATAAAAAATTTTCGAGGCGTACCCGATTCTGCGTACCGAGGGACGCGTAGGGCAGGGCAGCCGGCCAGTGCGTACCCGTTTCTGCGTGATTATTCGCCGGAAGGCGTGAGGCTCAGGGGGATAGCCCGTACCCGTTTCTGCGAGCGCTGACCACGGGCCTGTCGCCCTGCGCTGCAACATTGCGTACCCGTTTCTGCGAAGCGGGGCGACGCAGTGACGAGCTGCGTCCAATCAGGGCGAGACGCGTGAAAAGACGAGGAAGCGGCGGGGTGAAGGGGGAGGGGAAACGGCAGCACCGCGATGCTGCGACAGAAAACAAAAAACCCCGCCAGGGGCGGGGTTCTTACGCTGCGTGGCGCACACCAGGTGCGCCGTGGCGTCAACGCTTACAGCGGGGTGATGTTCGCGGCCTGCAGGCCCTTCGGGCCATTCTTGACTTCGAACTGCACGCGCTGGTTTTCCTGCAGCGACTTGAAGCCGTCGGCACGGATTTCCGAGAAGTGAGCGAAGAGGTCGTCACCACCTGCGTCCGGCTTGATGAAGCCGAAGCCCTTGGCGTCGTTGAACCACTTGACGATACCGGTTTGCATGATTTGCTTTCCAGAAAAAGGACAAAAAAGATCGCATGACGAACACGTCATCCGACACGGGGAACTCAAGGAAAGGACACCATGGACAACCGAAGTACCAGACGGTGGCTAACGAATGAACTGTTGCCTCGTCGCTTGAATCTAGGCGCGTTTATACGGGGGATTGCCGCCAGCGTCAAGATGGGGGCGGCCCCATGCCTCTGCCGGCAGCGGGCGTGACGGACTGGCCCGCCGCGTGCGCGTCGTGGGATCATCACGCCTTTTGCATGTTGCTTATTCGTGCCCGCCGTGACGGCGCAGGGCCGGGCGGTACAGAGTACGCTTGCCGGTCGGGGCAGGCGCTGCGCCAGCCCCGGCCCGACCGGCGCCGGAACTGACCCACCGGGGTCCAGTTGCCGCGGACACGATAAGACACCAGGAGACCATTCATGTCGATGCCGGATCCCGCTTCCAAGCCGGGCACATCCACCCCCGCAGCGCCCCACGCCGCACCGTCGCTGCTCGAGCGGGTATTCAGGCTGCGCGAGCACCATACCGATGTCCGTACCGAGATCCTGGCCGGCATCACCACGTTCCTGACGATGGCGTACATCATCTTCGTCAATCCCTCCATCCTCGGCGATGCAGGCATGCCCAAGGACGCGGTGTTCGTTGCCACCTGCGTGGCCGCGGCGATCGGCACGCTGATCATGGGCTTCTACGCCAACTATCCGATCGCGATGGCGCCCGGCATGGGCCTGAACGCGTATTTTGCGTACACCGTGGTCAAGGGCATGGGCTTCCCGTGGGAAGCGGCCCTGGGTGCGGTCTTTATCTCCGGCTGCCTGTTCCTGCTGGTGACGCTGTTCCGCGTGCGCGAGATGATCGTCAATGGCATCCCGCATTCGATCCGCGTGGCGATCACCGCGGGCATCGGCCTGTTCCTGGCCATCGTTGCGCTGAAGAACGCCGGCATCGTCACCGCGAGCCCGGCCACGCTGGTGACCATCGGTGACCTGCACCAGCCTTCGGCGGTGCTGGCGATCGTCGGTTTCTTCGTGATCGTGGCGCTGGACCACCTGCGCGTGAAGGGGGCCATCCTGATCGGCATCCTGCTCACCACGCTGCTGAGTTTCGCCTTCGCCGGCAATACCTTCCATGGTGTCTTTTCCGCGCCGCCGTCGCTGAGCCCGACGCTGTTCAAGCTCGACATCACCGCGGCCCTGTCGATCGGCATCATCAACGTGGTGCTGGTGTTCTTCCTGGTCGAACTGTTCGATGCGACCGGCACGCTGATGGGCGTGGCCAACCGCGCGGGACTGCTCAAGGCCGGCAAGATGGACCGGCTCAACAAGGCGCTGATGGCCGACAGCACCGCCATCATGGCGGGCTCGTTCCTCGGCACCTCGTCCACCACCGCGTATATCGAAAGCGCCTCGGGCGTGCAGGCGGGCGGACGTACCGGCCTGACCGCGGTGACGGTGGCCGTGCTGTTTCTCGCGGCACTGTTCATCGCGCCGCTGGCGGGAACGGTGCCGGCCTATGCCACCGCGCCGGCGCTGCTGTATGTGTCGTGCCTGATGTTGCGCGAACTGCTGGAGATCGACTGGAACGACGTCACCGAAGTGGTGCCCGCGGTGATGACGGCGCTGGGGATGCCCTTCACCTATTCCGTCGCCAACGGCGTTGCGTTCGGCTTTATCAGCTATGCGGCGCTCAAGCTGCTGACCGGGCGCGCGCGCAGCGTGCCGGTGATGGTGTGGATCATTGCCGCCGTGTTTATCTTCAAGTTCTATTACCTTCCGGGACACTGAGCGCACGCGCCGCATCAACGTCGAGTCTCCGCGAGCGGGCGGCCCCAGGGCCGCCTTTTTTATCGCCGTGATGACACGCAGCGCAATTTGCACGATGCTGCCGCGTACCCGTTTCTGCGCGCGGCCGATGTCGCGAGGCCGGTGCAGCGTACCCGATTCTGCGTGCAGGCCGAGGCAGCGATTCAGGGGTTCGGCATGGTCATGTCCCTGCCGCGGTGGGGTGTCGAAGCGTACCCGTTTCTGCGTAGTATGTTCGCGCCGTATGCACGCGCGGGCGCGCCGCGGCGTGCCGATGCCAGCGCTCTCGCGTGTGTGCGCGAGGGCTCATACCAATGGATGAGATTGGCTGTAAGTCACCCACACGGGGCTGGACAAACCGCCGCAAATGCACTGAACTATAGGCGTGGCAAAGAGGGGCGCGGCAAGCGCCCCTTCTTGACTCCGGTGTATGCGGCACGGTGCCGGAGCCACGCCGGAAGCGCGCCGGCGCAATGCGCCAGGACGGCAGCGCTTTCGCGACAGAGACCGTCAATATCGATGACGGCGCCGTCCACAATCCGGGAGCGTGCGGACAACATGCGCGCCACGCAGACAAGAAAATTCCAAGACTGAAAAGTGGTAAACGTAGACGTGCAGTGCCGGGGGATGTTGTTCAACGGGGATAATCATGACCGCAGGAGAGATCCGGCGACCCGTCATCGGGCCTGTCAGGGAGTCCAGTAACCGATCCATCCGATCTATGCATCCAGCCTGGGCTGCCGTGGGGGAAGCCGCAGGCGAAGTGCCCGCCAAACGGGCCGTGAGCGACGCGGCCACCGCGGATGTTGTTGCCCTGCTTGCCGAAGACAGCGAACTCAGTGACAGCGCCCGCGCGGCGGTGTCCAACCTGCTGCGTCGCCATCGGCTGCTCGAAGGGGAACTGGCGCGCCAGCGCACGCTGCTGCAGGAATGGATCCTGAGCCAGCTGACCTACAAGACGCTCTACTACCAATACTCCGGCCAGTCGCCGCAGGCGCCTCGCGTGGAGTTGATGCGCGAGAAGGAGGCCGTGCGGCGGCGCATCCGCGAGCAGCTCCAGCCGGGCGCGGATTACCTTGCCGCGCCTGATGAATCCACCCGCAGTCTGTCCAGCTCGTGACACCGACGTCGACCGCGGGCGCATGCCCGCAGCCAGTTCAGCCCCACCGTCCGCCACGGACGCGCGCCGCTGCGGCGGCCACGGGTGCCGGCACCAAGAACAAGCCTAACGTCCGGGAGATCGTGATGGACCGACTGTGCAAGGCGTCACGCACTGCACAGCTCGTGGTCGTGTCGCGTCATGAAGATTTTGGTTTCGACCCGTCCGTGATCGGCACGGAATGGGAAATCCGCCGCGTCGCGCAGGTGCGCGACGCCGAGCGCACGGTGCGCGCCTGCCCGCCCACGGCCGGCGTGATCGACCTGCAGTCCGACTACAGCGAGGCCGAGTTCACGCAGCTGGAACAGGCGCTGCAGTACCTGCATATCACCTGGGTGGCGATCACCTCCGATGCGATGCTGGCCAACGAGCGCGTACGGCGGATGATCCGCGACTATTGCGTCGACTACGTGCGCCTGCCGTTCTCGATGCCGGAGTTGCTGTACACGCTGCGGCATGCGCGCGGCATGGCGTCGCTGCATGGCACGCGCCCGCAGGAAAGCGCGTCGCGCGGCACCATGATCGGCGAATGCGCGGCGATGCGGGCGATGTTCCGCTCGCTCGCCAAGGTGGCGCACAACGAAGCGCCGGTGTTCATCTCGGGCGAGTCCGGCACCGGCAAGGAACTGGCCGCGCAGGCGATCCACGATGCCTCGAGCCGGCGCAAGGGCCCGTTCATCGCCATCAACTGCGGTGCCATTCCCTCGCACCTGGTGCAGTCTGAGCTGTTCGGCTATGAAAAGGGCGCGTTTACCGGGGCTAACCAGCGCAAGATTGGCTGGATCGAACAGGCCGAGGGCGGCACGCTGTTTCTCGACGAAATCGGCGACCTGCCGCTCGAAAGCCAGGTGGCGCTGCTGCGCTTCCTGCAGCAGGGCACGATCACGCGGCTGGGCGGCCACCAGTCGATCCCGCTCAACCTGCGCATCATCTCGGCCACGCACGTGGACCTGGTCGCGGCGCAGGGCGACGGGCGCTTCCGTTCGGACCTGTTCCACCGGCTGTGCGTGCTGACGCTGTCGATCCCGGCGCTGCGCGAGCGCGGCGAGGACATCCTGCTGCTGGCCAATGCGGTGCTGGCCGAGCACGGCCACGAGGCGCACCGACGCATCCGCGGGTTCTCCGCGTGCGCGACGCAGGCGATGATGCAGTACGCCTGGCCGGGCAATGTGCGCGAACTGATCAACCGCGTGCGCCGCGCCATCGTGATGACCGACAACCGCAAGATCACCGCCGAAGACCTGCAGCTGCACAACGGCGCCGAACTGCCGCGCAAGACCCTCGATGCGATCCGCGAAGAGGCCGAGCGCGAAGCGATCCGCACCGTGATGGCCAGCCACGGTTTTCACGTGGTGCCGGCCGCGCGCGAGCTCAACGTGTCACGCGTGACCCTGTACCGGCTCATGCACAAGCACAATATCCGTGTGGAGAGCCACGCCTCGGCGGGGGAATAGCGGCAGTCAACAGCCCCGGTCCTGTGCCGGTTGCCGGCGCGGCCGGTACCACGGCCAGTACCACGGGCCCGGACATGCGCCGGCGGGAAAGGGGAACCGGCGACGTCCGCTCGCCGGTTCCGCCTTTCCCCGTGCCGGCCGGCACGTCAGCGCACCACCCGCGGGGGCCTTGCGGCCCGCTTCCCATCCGCGACCCCGTTCGCGAACCCGCCGCCATACGCCTGCACGGGCGCGGTGGCGAGGTTCATGCTGATCTTGCCGCGCGCGCGCCGCGGCGGCTCGCAGGCATCCTGCGCGGGCCACGGCACCATGTCGCGGCGGCGCTGGCCGTCGCGTGCGTGCCGCGCGGGCGGGGCCAGCGCTTCGCCGCCAGTCGTGTCCGGATCCAGCCGCAGCTCTCCCCAGGCCCAGCCGAAGCCGCGCACATAGACGTCATGACTGACCGCGGCGTGGCTGTTCGCGTCATCCGCGTCGGGGCGGTCGAACCACGCGTAGCTGGCCGCCGCCGCGCTGCCCGAGCCGATCGCCAGCGCCGTGGCGAGCATTGCAGCTTTCATGGTCGGCTCCTCCCTGTGAAAAAAAAGTGCCCGCCGGGGGACGGAACACTAATCGGCGCGGTCACGCTGGCTCGCGTGCCCGCTTGTTGTGTCAGTTCGTCACGCGCGCCGCTTGCCAGCATGACGCCGGCAGGACGGACTGGCCTGCGCCGGTCTGCGGATCGCCATGCATGCCATGCCGTGCGCACTGCGCGCGAGTTGCACCCGGGCGCGCGGATAGGGCAGCAGCGGCGCCGACACCAGGTCCGTCTCTGACGGCGGCGGGCCGGCCAGGCGGTATGCACGCCGGCGCGCCGTCATGCGGGAAGGCGGGTTACGCATGTGGTGATCTCCAGCACGCAAGCGACCGGTTTGACTTAACTGGCGCAGACCTGCTTTGCGCCCTGGCGAAGCCAGAGCGACAAGTGTGCCAAGGGCCGCAAACGCTTGTGCCACGCGGCTTTGCGAGGCGCTTCGCGGTACCTGGCAGCCACTGCGCGGCGGCGCTGGACCAATCGGTTTCGCCACTGCAACGCGTTGCGCCGGCGCCGTGGCGGCGCGGGCATGGCGCTGGCGTCCGCCGGCGCGCACTGGCCGGCGCCTTGCCGTGCGCGCGACGCGTGGCGCCACGGCCTCGCGGCCCGTTGCACGGTTGAAACTGGCCTTACATCAGTCATGCATGCGAGTAACCGCGATGCATCGCGCCAATATCACGCCGTGGTGCGTGGCCACGCAGAAACGGGTACGCGCCGGGGCGGCGCGCGCGGTCAACGGGGCTGGCCCGAGGTGCCAGAGGGATTGGCGGGGCTGGACGGTGTCGCGGCAGGCGCTGCCGAGGGCACGGCGCCCGACGCGGTGCCGGAGATGGGCTTGGGTCCGGGCTGGCTGCGCTCGCAGCCGGCGCAGCCGAGCACGGCGATGATTGCCAGCACGGCCGCCGGGCGTGCGCGGAGGTTGCAGGTCACGGGTGCCTCCTTGCGCCGGCGCGCGGGCAACGGATGCGCCGGCAGGTATGCCTGGTCTTACTGTAGCAGGTCGCCTGCGGCGCGCCGCGCCAGGCGCGCCTTGGGCAAGCGCCGCGATGCGCAGTATGATGAACGCAGCGCCGGCCGCGCGGGCCGGCGCAATCCATCCGCGGTCCCCGCGCCGGATCGCGCCAGCACCAGGCCGTGACTGACAAGACCGAACCTTCCTCATCGTCTGCCGCCGACGGCGTGCCGCCGCCGCGCCGGCACCGCCCGCACTGGCTGCCCGACCGCCACACCGGCGCACGCACGCTGCGCGTGGTGGGCGCCGCGATTACCTCGTGGTTCGCGCACCGTGCCGCCAGCAAGGGTGCGGCGCTGTCCTTCTACATGCTGTTCTCGCTGGCGCCGATCCTGGTGCTGGTGATCTCGATCGCCGGCCTGTTCTTCGGCGCCGAGGCGGCGCGCGGCGAGATCTTCGCGCAGCTTGAAGGGCTGGTCGGCGACCAGGGCGCCGCCGCCATCGAGGGCATCCTGGCCGCGACGCACCGCGCCGGCGGCAGCGGCATGGCCGCGCTGATCGCGACCGGCATCCTGTTCGTCGGCGCCACCAGCGCCTTTGCCGAACTCAAAAGCAGCCTGGACGACATCTGGCACGTGCCGGTGCCCGACACCGCCGGCTGGCGCCAGCTGCTGCGCACGCGCCTGCTGTCGTTCAGCCTGGTGCTGGTGCTGGCCTTCATGCTGCTGGTGTCGCTGATCGTCAATGCGGGGCTGGCGGTGGTCGAGCGCATCTGGGGCCAGCTGTGGACGCAGTCGTGGTTCGCGCCGGTGGCCGAAGCGATCTCCTCGCTGTTCTCGTTCGCGGTGGTGACCGTGCTGTTCGCGGTGATTTTCAAGATGCTGCCGAATGCGCGTATCGCCTGGCGCGACGTCACCATGGGCGCGGTCATCACCGCGCTGCTGTTCTCGATCGGCAAGCGGCTGATCGGGCTGTACCTGGGCAACAGCGCCGTGGCCTCGTCCTATGGCGCCGCCGGATCGGTGGTGGCACTGATGCTGTGGGTGTACTACTCGGCACAGATCTTTTTCTTCGGCGCCGAGCTGACGCGCCAGTACGCGCTGCAGTTCGGCAGCCTGCGCGGCAAGCCGGCGGACAAGCTGGCCGAATAGCGGCAGCGCGCCCAGCGGACAGGCGCAGGGCGCGGGCCCGGCCGGCGACAACGCAAATCCCGTAGCGGCGCCCAAACCGGTAAAATAACGCCCCATTCCCTTCGCGTGCCCGCAGGGCCCGGCCCTGCGGCCGCCCGCGGCGCTGCCGGTCCTGGTTCCGGCCACCGCCGGGCCATCCCAATATTTCCCAGTCTGATTCCGCTGCCGTGAGCTCGCTCGTTCCTGAAATTGCGCGTCGTCGCACCTTCGCCATCATCTCCCACCCCGACGCGGGCAAGACCACCCTGACCGAAAAGCTGCTGTGGTTCGGCGGCGCGATCCAGGTCGCGGGCGAAGTGCGCGCGCGCAAGGCTGACCGCCATGCGACCTCGGACTGGATGGAGCTGGAAAAGCAGCGCGGCATTTCGGTGACGTCGTCGGTGATGCAGTTCCCGTACCGGCGCGACAGCGCGGACGGCAAGGCGCAGGAGAACATCGTCAACCTGCTCGACACCCCGGGCCACGAGGACTTCTCCGAAGACACCTACCGCACGCTGACCGCGGTGGACTCGGCGGTGATGGTGATCGACTCGGTCAACGGCGTCGAAGCGCAGACGATCAAGCTGCTGAACGTCTGCCGCTTGCGCGACACCCCCATCCTTACCTTCATCAACAAGCTCGACCGCGAAGGCCGCTCGCCGATCGAATTGCTCGATGAAATCGAGGACGTGCTGCAGATCCAGTGCGCGCCGATGACCTGGCCGATCGGCATGGGCAAGGCCTTCCGCGGCGTCTACCACTTGATCGACGACAAGGTGCAGCTGTTCGACCCGCACGGCGACAAGGGCACCTCCGCGATCCTCGACGGCCTGGACAATCCCGAGCTGGACCGCATCCTCGGCAGCCAGGCCGAAGAGCTGCGCGTCGAGATCGAACTGGTGCGCGGGGCCTCGCACACCTTCGACAAGGAGGCCTTCCTCAACGGCAAGCAGACGCCCGTGTACTTTGGCTCGGCCATCAACAACTTCGGCGTGCAGTCGCTGCTGGATGCGCTGTGCGAGCTGTCGCCGCCGCCGCTGGCGCGCAATACGGATTCGCGCGTGGTCGAGCCGCAGGAGCCCAAGTTCACCGGCTTCGTGTTCAAGATCCAGGCCAATATGGATCCGCGCCACCGCGACCGCATTGCCTTCGTGCGGGTGTGCTCGGGCCGCTTCGAGCGCGGCATGAAGCTGCTGCACGTGTCCGCGGGCAAGACCGTGGCGATCAACAACGCCATCACCTTCATGGCGCAGGACCGCAACACCACCGAAGAGGCCTACGCCGGCGACATCATCGGCGTGCCCAACCACGGTACCATCCGCCTGGGCGATGTCTTCACCGAAGGCGAGCCGCTCAAGTTCACCGGCATCCCGTCGTTCGCGCCGGAATTCTTCCGCCGCGCGCGCCTGAACAACCCGCTCAAGGTCAAGCAGCTGCAGAAGGGCCTGCAGCAGCTGGCCGAAGAGGGCGCCACGCAGATGTTCCGCCCGCTGGCGTCCAACGACCTGGTGCTGGGCGCCGTGGGGATCCTGCAGTTCGACGTGGTGGCGCACCGGCTCGAGCATGAGTACGGCGTCGATGCCATTTTCGAATCGCATGAATGCGCCACCGCGCGCTGGCTCAAGGGCACGCCGGCGGAGATCGAGAAGCTGATCGCCAAGGCCGGGCACAACGTGGCGCTGGACGGTGCCGGCGACCATGTCTACCTGGCGCCGAGCATGGTCAACCTGCGGCTGACGCAGGAACGGTTCCCGGAGCTGCAGTTCCTGGAGACGCGCGAGATCGTCTGATCATCGCGCTCGTGCCAAGCAAAACGGCTCGCCAATGGCGAGCCGTTTTGCTGTTCCGAGGGTTTGCCTGGCGCTTTTCAAGCCAATCAATACGCCAGCGACGCCTGGATATAGAACGTCCGCGGCATGCCCACATACTTGCCGGCATTGTTGTCGGTCGAGCGCGTGAAATAGCGCTTGTCGAATACGTTCTTCACGCCCACCGCCAGCTTCAGGTTCTGCGCCGCCTTGCCGAAGTCATAGCCCACGCGCAGGTTCATCAGCGCATAGCCCGGGATATCGCCCAGCGCGCCGTTGGCGCTTTCCGCGGTCTGGTAGGTGGTCGAATTGCTCGGGTCGCCCGGCGAATGCTGCTTGGACTGCGCAAAGCCATCGACATTGAACGACCAGCGGTTGCGCGCGTAGCGCATGCCCACCGTGGCCACGTGGCGCGAATAGAACGGCAGGTCGCGCCCGGCGAAGTTGCCCTGGTTGTAGGTGGCTTCGGTGTAGGTGTAGGTGGCGTAGGCCGACAGGCCCATCAGCGCCTTGTCGAGCGCGCCGAAGTCATAGCGCAGCGACGATTCGACGCCGCGATGGGTGGTGGCGCCGAGGTTGGTCCAAGCATCCGGCGCGCCGCCGGTGCCGCCGCGCAGCTGCAGCTCGTCGTCGAAGTCGATGTTGAACAGCGTCAGCTCGCCGCCCCAGCCATTGGCGTTGAAGTGCGTGCCGATCTCGTAGGTCTTGGCCTTTTCCGGCGTCAGTCCATTGGTGGTCTGCGCGATCTGGAAATACTGCAGCGGGCCGAACGACACGCCGGCGTTGGCGAACAGCTTCCACTGGTCGCTGACGTGGTACATCACCGCCAGCGACGGCAGCGGCTCGTTGGACGACACGTCGCGGCGCACACCGCTGAAGTTGTCGGTCACGTACGAGCGGATGAACTCGTAGCGCAGGCCGGGGGTGATGGTCCAGTTGCCGACGTTGATGGTGTCGTCGATATAGACCGCGTTGGCGGTGGTGCCGCCGGTGCGCCACTGGTAGACCGGCGACGGCAGCGTGGTGGCATCGACCGAACCCGGCACGTAGTAGGCGGTGCGCGATGCCTGCTCGTCGCTGGCTTCGCGCAGGAAGCGGTAGCCCACGCTGACCTCGTGGCTCATGCTGTCGCCGCGGAACAGCTGCGAGTAGCGCGGCTCGATCGCGAAGGTGTGATAGTTGCGCGGAGCCGCGGTCAGGCGGCGCCGGCCGGCCTGCGCGCCCGTGCCTTCCTGCTCGATATTGCTGCCGCGGAAGCTGTCGGTGTAGTAGGTCAGCACCTCGAACTTGCGGTCAGCGTCGTTGTGGCTGTATTTCAGGCTGAAATCGTGGCGCCGTCCGCTGAAGTTGTCATAGGGGCGCACCGACTGGAACGGGTCGGCGGCGTATTGCCCTGGCGTCAGGCCGCCCGGCATGCCGGCCGTGCCTTCGTAGTAGTGGAACGCGGCGCTGAGCGAGTCGGTCTTCGAGATCCGGTACGCGCCCTTGAGCAGCAGGTCGTCGATATTGACGTGATCGTTGCTGGCGCGATAGCCGTTGCCGTGGATGCCCGAGTACAGCAGCGCGCCGCCCAGCCCCTGCGCGTTGGTGCCGCCGATGAATGCGGTCGGGTTGGTCTTGACGTTGCCGCCGTGGCTGTAGATGTCGGTCGAGACCGAGGCATCGGCGGCGAAGGTCGTCGGAATCGGGCGCGTCACGAAGTTGATGATGCCGCCCACGTTCTGCGGGCCATAGCGCACCGAGCCCGCGCCGCGCACCACGTCGATGGTCTCGAGGTTGCCCAGCGACAGCGGCGCCATCGACAGCTGCGGCTGGCCGTAGGGGGCCACCGCCAGCGGGACGCCGTCCATCAGGATGGTCGAGCGCGGCGACAGCCGCGAAGCGAGCCCGCGCACACCCACGTTCAGCGAGACATCGCTGCCGCCGGTGCCGTTGTTCTCCTGCACCTGCACGCCCGGGATGCGGCGCAGCACTTCGCGCACATTGTTGGCGCCGGCTTCGGCGAAGGTCTCGCGGTCGACGATGGTGCGCGCGCCCGGATGCTCCAGCACCTTGGCCTCGTTGGCGTTTTCGAGCCAGTTGCCGACCACGGTGACCGTGTTCAGCGTGGCTTCGGCACTGGCGGCGGCAGGGGTGACGGGCGTCGCGGAAGCCGGTTCGGCGGCATGGGCCGGCATGGCGGCGATCTGGGCAAACAGCAGGGCGGCGCCGATGGCACCCCCGGTCAGGCGGAAAGCGGGCTGCAAGGTGAGGTTCCTGGGGAGAGCGGCGCGTCCCGCTGCGCCGGAAGCGGTGGTCCGGACGGTCGCGCCAATGGGCGGCGATTATAAATGCGAGTGATTCTCAAAAGCGAGAAGCCCTGCATTGCATCGCGGGCACGTGTCGCGTCTCTGCATCATTGTGCTGACAACGAGGCAACATTCGCGCTTCAACCGGCACATTTTGAGTATCCCGTGTGCAGGCGTGGGCATCTGCATGCAGCAATTAAGCGCACGCTTTAGAATCTGCCTTTTGCGCACGGCGAACCCGCTTCCCGGACGCAAGCTCCGCTCCCTTCCTGCCCCATCCATGTCTTCCCCTGCCACCGTCCCGGCCGCCGAGCCGGACAGCGTCTTCCGTGATTCCGTCTTTCGCCGCTACTGGTTCGCGCGGCTCTGCACCACCATCGGCTACCAGATCTTTACCGTGGCGGTGGGCTGGCAGATGTACGACCTGACGCGCGACCCGCTGATGCTGGGCATGGTCGGGCTGGTGCAGTTCCTGCCGTCGGTGGCGCTGATCCTGATGTCGGGCCACGTGGCGGACCGCTTCGACCGGCGCCGCATCGTGCGCACCTGCCAGTCGCTCGAGGCGCTGCTGGCCGCCGGCATGGCCGCCGCCAGCCTGGGCGGCTGGATCGACAGCCACCACATCTTTGTCTTCGTCGCGCTGATCGGCGCCACCCGCGCGTTCGAGAACCCCACGCTGCAGGCCTTGCTGCCCAGCGTGGTCACGCCGCGCCAACTGCCGCGCGCGGTCGCGCTGGCCAGCTCGGCGGGGCAGGCCGCCATCATCATCGGCCCGGCCATCGGCGGCTTCGCCTATGTCGCCGGCCCGGGAGTGGTGTACACGCTGAGCGCGACGCTGTTCGCCATCGCCGCCGTGCTGGTGGGCGGCATCACGCTGCGCCAGACGGCGCAGCGGCTGACCGCGCCGGTCAGCGTGCGCACCGTCTTTGCCGGTTTCGCCTATATCCGCAGCCGTCCGGTGCTGCTGGGCGCGATCTCGCTGGACATGGTCGCGGTGCTGCTGGGCGGCGCCGCGGCGCTGTTGCCGATCTACGCGCGCGACATCCTGCATACCGGACCGTGGGGGCTGGGGCTGCTGCGCTCGTCCCCGGCCATCGGCGCGCTGGCGATGGCGCTGTGGCTGGCGCGCCATCCGCTGAACCGGCGCGCCGGACGCGTGATGTTTGCCGCGGTGGCGGTGTTCGGCGTCGCCACGGTGGTGTTCGGGGTCTCGACCTGGCTGCCGCTGTCGATGGCGGCACTGGTGGTGCTGGGCGCTTCCGACATGATCAGCGTGGTGGTGCGCTCCACGCTGGTCCAGCTCGACACGCCCGACGACATGCGCGGGCGCGTCGGCGCCGTCAATTCGGTGTTTATCGGCGCTTCCAACCAGCTGGGCGAGTTCGAGTCAGGCGTCACCGCCGCGCTGTTCGGCCCGGTCGGCGCGGTGGTCCTGGGCGGCGTCGGCACGCTGCTGGTGGTGGCGGTGTGGATGCGCCTGTTCCCGGCACTGGCGGCGCGCGACAAGCTGCATGAACATCCCGCGTGAACTGGCCGCGGGGCGCGTGCAGGGCGGCATGGCGACAGCCAAAGCGTACCCGTTTCTGCGTGCGCGGCAGTGGTGCTGACGGCGGTATAGTGAGGCCTCGCGCGCCAACTTTCGTCGCTGAAAGTCGTGCCCGATTGTTGCCACCCGCATCGCCGACCGCATAGCCGCCCGCATCCCGCCACGCCTTGCGCCACATGACCTTGCCGACCGATCCGCTCCAGCGCCACGCGGTGTTCGCCGCGCTCAGCGGCTCGCGCGCTTCGCTGGAGCGCGCCGCCCCGCTGGGCGATGGCCTGGGCGTGGCGCTGTGGCGCAACCGGGACGACAGCACAGGCTATGCGAGGCCCGGCCACCACACCATGTCGGTCTACCTGCAGGGCGGCCACGCCACCTACCGGCGCGACCAGCCCGGCAACAAGGGCGCCCCGGGCAGGCTGTGCCTGTTGCCGGCCGACCACGAGTCGCGCTGGCATGTCGGCGGCCCGCAGCGCTTCCTGCATCTGTATTTCCGTCCCGAAACCCTGGCCCGGCACTGCGTGCGCCTGCTCGACCGCGAACCGCGCTCGGTGGCCTTGCGCGACCTGACCTTTGCCGACGATCCGCGCCTGCATGCCCTGAGCCAGCAGCTTGCCGCGCTCGACTGGCGCTTGCCCGAGTCCCGCTTGGCCGGCAATGCGCTGGCGCACGAGGCGCTCAGCCACCTGGTGCTGAACCATGCCGGCCGCGCCGCCCCGACCGACTGGCGCGGTGGCTTGTCGGCGCAGGCGCGGCGAACCGTGCGCGACTGGATCGAAAGCCATCCCGACAGCAACCCGACGCTGGGCGAACTGGCGGCCATGGTGGGACTGTCGGAATTCCACTTCGCGCGCATGTTCCGCGTCTCGTTCGGCATGCCGCCGCATGCCTGGGTGCTGCAGACCCGCCTGGAGCGGGCGCAACGGCTGCTGGCCGATCCGCGCCGCCCGCTGCATGAAGTCGCCGCCCGCGCCGGGTTTGCCTCCGCCAGCCACCTGAGCCGGCGTTTCCAGGCCGCGTTCGGCGTCACGCCCGGCGTCTGGCGCGCGGGCGCGTAGCGTTCACGCGCTTGCGGGCGGTCCGGCGCCAGCCGTTGCGGCGCAAGGCCTGGCGCTGACACCCCACCAAATCCGGCCCAAGTCTTGGGAACCCGCCTGGGCTTCGCCTGTCCCCTTCTATGTGCCGTGTTTCCGGCTTTGTCGGTGAACGTCTGACATCGTGCATTCAATGCGCATTAATTTGTCAAGCGTGAACCTCTTGCCAGCGTTCGGGCAAGTCTGTCCGGGCATCGCCACGGCACGCAGAAACGGGTACGCATCGCCGCCCCAGGCCAGCACCGTCGACAACCCTGACAACAACCGCAAACGGAGCCGCTCCCATGGATCTCAACTTTATCGATGCCGACCAGCTTGAGGCGGGCTGGTCCTACCTGGTCCGCTTCGGCATCAACCAGGGCATGAACTGCCTCGCGGCCATCCTGATCCTGATGATCGGCTGGTGGCTGTCGGGCCGTGTCGGTACCGCGGCGCGCGCTGCGTTGGGCCGCACCCATGTCGATGCCACCATGCGCCCGCTGCTGGCCAATGCGCTGCAGTGGATGGTGCGCGTGCTGACCATCGTGCTGGTGCTGTCGCAGTTCGGCGTGCAGACCGCCAGCATCATCGCCATGCTGGGCGCTGCCGGCCTGGCGATCGGTCTGGCGCTGCAGGGCACGCTGCAGAACATTGCCGCCGGCATCATGCTGGTGCTGCTGCGCCCGTTCCGCGTGGGCCAGTACATCGACGCGCAGGGCGTGGCCGGCACCGTGCGCGAAACCGGGCTCTTCATGACCGAGCTGACCACCTTCGACGGCGTCTGCCTGCGCGTGCCCAACGGCAAGCTGTGGGGCAGCGCCATCACCAACTACAGCGAGAACGCGACGCGGCGCGCCGACATCGAGGCCACGGTGACCTTCGACAGCGACGTGCAGCGCAGCCTGGAAGCGCTGCGCGCGATGCTGGCGCGCGAGCCGCGGCTGCTGGCCGAGCCCGCCCCCGAAACCATGGTGGTCAACTACACCCAGCAGGGCATTACGCTGAACGTGCGCTACTGGACCTCGAACGACGATTACTGGAACGTGCGCTTCGCCTTCTACGAGCGCATCAAGCAGGTGCTGGAGCAGGCCGGCAGCAAGCTGGCGGTGCCGATCCAGGAGCTGCACGTGCCGGGCGCGTCGTCGGTGCCGGGCGTGGTGAAGGTGGCCGACAGCGCGCCGTCGGCAGCGTCGCGGCCGGCCGCGACGCAGTCGCACCAGCCGACGCAGCAGCCGACGCGCCAGCCCGCGCGCCAACCGGGCTAGCCGCGCGCGTCCTGCGCCTCGGCCTCGTCCGAGAACAGCGTGCAGGCCCCGCTTTCGGCCGTGCTGACCTGGCGGCGGAAGGTTGCGAACAGGTCGCGGCCGACGCCATGGCGATTGGCGCTCAGGTCCGGGCGCGCCGGCGTGCGCGCCTGCCATTCGTCGTCGGGCACCAGCACGTCGAGCGTGCCCGTGGTCGCGTCGACGCGCATCATGTCGCCGCTGCGCACGCGCGCGATCGCGCCGCCGCGCAGCGCTTCCGGGCAGACATGGATGGCGGCCGGGACCTTGCCCGATGCACCCGACATGCGTCCGTCGGTCACCAGCGCCACATGGAAGCCGCGGTCCTGCAGCACCGTCAGCGTGGGCGTGAGCTTGTGCAGCTCCGGCATGCCGCACGACGCCGGGCCCTGCCAGGGTAGCACCGCAATGAAGTCGCGCTCCAGCTCGCCGCGCTTGAAGGCATGCAGCACATCGTCCTGATGCTCGAACACGATCGCCGGCGCCTGCACCACCTGGTGCTCGGGCTTGACCGCCGAGGTCTTGATCACCGCGCGGCCCAGCTTGCCGTCGAGCAGCTTGATGCCGCCGTCCGGCGCAAAGGGCGCGTCGGCGGTGCGCACGATGCTGTCATCGAGCGGCGCGGCGGGGCCGTCGATCCACGTCAGCTGGCCGTCGCGCAGCACCGGCTCGCGCGTGTAGTCCTGCAGGCCCTGGCCGACGATGGTGGTGACGTCGTCGTGCAGCAGACCGAGTGCGAGCAGGCCGCGGATCACCACCGCCAGCCCGCCGGCGGCCTGGAACTGGTTCACGTCGGCCTTGCCATTCGGGTACACGCGCGCCAGCAGCGGCACCACCGCCGACAGTTCGTCGAAATCGTCCCAGCTCAGCACGATGCCGGCCACGCGCGCCATCGCGATCAGGTGCAGCGTGTGGTTGGTCGAGCCGCCGGTGGCCAGCAGCCCGACGATGCCGTTGACGAAGGCGCGCTCGTCCAGCACCTCGGCCACCGGCGTATAGCGCTCGCCGCCGTGCACCAGCTTCAGCGCCTGGCGCGCGGCCTCGCGCGTGAGCGCTTCGCGCAGCGGCGTGTTGGGATTGACGAAGGCCGTGCCCGGCAGATGCAGGCCCATCATTTCCATCAGCATCTGGTTCGAATTCGCGGTGCCGTAGAAGGTGCAGGTGCCGGGCCCGTGGTAGGAGCGGGTCTCGGCCTCGAGCAGTTCCTTGCGGCCGATCTTGCCTTCCGCATAGAGCTGCCGCGTATGCGCCTTCTCGTCGTTGCTGATGCCGGTGGTCATCGGCCCGCCCGGCACGAACACCGCGGGCAGGTGGCCGAAGGAGAGCGCGCCCATCACCAGGCCGGGCACGATCTTGTCGCACACGCCCAGGTACAGCGCGCCATCGAACATCTGGTGCGACAGCGCCACCGCCGTGGCCAGCGCGATCACGTCGCGCGAGAACAGCGACAGGTCCATGCCGTCCTGGCCCTGCGTGACGCCGTCGCACATCGCCGGCGTGCCGCCGGCAAACTGCGCGGTGCCGCCGGCTTCGAGCGCGGCTTCCTTGAGCCATTGCGGGAACGCGGCCAGCGGCTGGTGCGCGGACAGCATGTCGTTGTAGGCCGAGACGATGGCCAGGTTGGGCCGCTCGTCGGCCTTCAGCCGGATCTTGGCGGCGTCCGGCATGGCGGCCACCGCGTGGGCGAGGTTGGTACAGGAAAGCTGCGCGCGTTCGACCTTCTGCCCGGCCATGGCGCGGGTGCGGTCAAGATACGCCTGGCGCGAGGCGGTGCTGCGGGAGACGATGCGGGCGGTGACCCGCTCGAGCACTGGATGACGTGGCATGGGGTTCTCCTGCGGGGGAGCTTTCAGCCTAGCGCACTTTGCCGGGCCCTGCACGGCGCAGGGCGCCTGATGGCCCGCACGCGGCCGACGCCAACCACGCAGAAATGGGTACGCTTGCCTCGCCAAGCCGGGGCGACTCACGTAAACTGGCCGCAACTCGGCCGGCCATTGCGCGCCGGCCGCGACAACTCGAATCCTCAAGGAGCGCAGGGTGAGCATGCCTGATTTCGACATGGTGCTGTTTGGCGGCACCGGCGACCTGGCGCGGCGCAAGCTGCTGCCGTCCCTGTTCGATGCGCACCACGCGGGGCTGCTGCATCCGGCCGCACGCATCCTCGCCACCGGCAGCCAGCCGATGTCGAGCGCGGACTACATCGCCTCGCTGGAACAGAGCGTGCGTCCCGCGCTGGCCCATGCGCCGCCCGAGTCATGGGACAGATTCTGCGCGCGCATCGTCTACGTGCAGGCCGATGCACGCGTGCCGGCGCACTTCGATGCGCTGGCCGAGCAGCTGCTGTCGCGCAAGCCCGAGGTGGTGGTGTGCTATCTCGCCACCGCGCCGCACCTGTTCGTGTCGATCTGCGAGCAGCTGGCGCGCACCGGCCTGAATACGCGCCACGCACCCAATGTGCGCATCGTGCTGGAAAAGCCGCTGGGCCATGACCTGGAATCGAACGAGGCCATCAACTCCGCGGTGGCGAAGTTCTTTGCCGAAGAGCAGATCTACCGCATCGACCATTACCTGGGCAAGGAGTCGGTGCAGAACCTGATGGCGATCCGCTTCGGCAACGCGCTGTTCGAGCCGCTGTGGCGCCGCGAGTGGGTGCAGGACGTGCAGATCACCATCGCCGAAGAACTGGGCGTGGAAACGCGCGGCGATTTCTATGACCGCACCGGCGCGCTGCGCGACATGGTGCAGAACCACCTGCTGCAGCTGCTGTGCATGGTGGCGATGGAGCCTCCGGCCAGCTTGAGCGAAGACGCCATCCGCGACGAGAAGATCAAGATCCTGAAGGCGCTCAGGCCGATCACGCCGCAGGACGTGGCCGAGAAGACCGTGCGCGGCCAGTATCGCTCCGGCGCCATCGGCGGCAAGCCGGTGCCCGGCTACCTCGAGGAAGAAGGCATCGCGCCGGACAGCCGTACCGAGACCTTTGTCGCGATCAAGGCCGAGATCGCCAACTGGCGCTGGGAGGGCGTGCCGTTCTACCTGCGCACCGGCAAGCGCATGCAGTCGCGTGTGGCCGAGATCGTGATCCACTTCCGCGACGTGCCGCACGCGATCTTCCCGCGGCCGCTGACGCAGTCGCCGCAGAACCGGCTGGTGATCCAGCTGCAGCCCGAGGAAAGCATCCGCCTGTACTGCCTGGTCAAGCAGCCCGGCGATACGCTGGAGCTGACGCCCACCTCGCTCGACCTGGACTTCGCCAACTCGTTCAAGGTGCGCCGCGCCGGCGCCTATGAACGGCTGCTGCTGGACGTGATCCGCGGCCGGCTGGGCCTGTTCGTGCGCCGCGACGAGCAGGTGCAGGCGTGGCGCTGGGTCGAGCCCATCATCGACACGTGGGAAGCCAGCACGGTCCCGCCCAAGCCCTATACCGCCGGCACCTGGGGCCCGGCGGCGTCGTCGGCGCTGATGTCGCGCGACGGCGGCCTGTGGCACGAGGAAGCCTGAGCCATCGGCTCGCACCACTGCAAAGGAAGCCGCCATGCGCCTGTTTGAACATCCCACGCCGATGGACCAGGCCGAGGCCCTGGCGATCTCGATCGGCAATGCGCTGGAGCTCGCCGTGCGCGTCAAGGGCTGGGCGGTGCTGGCGGTCTCGGGCGGACGCTCGCCGGTGGCGATGTTCGAGCGGCTGCGCCACCGGCACGTGCGCTGGGACGCGGTGACCGTTACGCTGGTCGACGAACGCGTGGTGCCGCCCGACCACGCCGACAGCAACGCCGCGCTGGTGCGCGCCCACCTGTTGCGCGAGGCCGCGGCCAGCGCCGCCTTCGTGCCGCTGATCGCCGACGCGCAGGACGCCGCCGCGCCCGCGCAGGCGGTGGCGCGCGCCAACGCCGCGTTCCGCCAGCCCGACGTGGTGGTGCTGGGCATGGGCGAGGACGGCCACACCGCCTCGCTGTTCCCGGATGCGCCCGAATTGCAGAGCGCGTTGAGCGAGCCGCAGCCGGGCTACGCCATCACTCATCCGTCGGTGGCGCCGCATGCGCGCATTACGCTGAACCTGGCCGCGCTGCTGGCCGCCGAGCGCGTGTTCCTTTCCGTCTCCGGCGCGGCCAAGGCCGCGGTGCTGGAGCGCGCGCTGCAGGGCCCCACGCCGTCGTTGCCGGTGAGCCTGGTGCTGTCGCGGCACCGGCACGGCTTTGACGTGTTCAAGACCTGACCGCCCCACTTGCCCGCCTTTGCGCGAGGAACGAGATCCGCTGCCATGGCCACTACCGCATCCTTCTCCGCTGACTTCCCGCGCCTGCTCGGCGATGTAGGCGGCACCAACGTGCGCTTTGCGCTGGAGACCGCGCCCATGCGGATCGGGCCGGTGACGGCGCTGAAGGTGGCGGATTTTCCGTCGCTGGAGGCGGCGCTGCGCCAGTACCTCGACGGCCTCGCCGGCGCGGGCCAGGCCACGCCGCGTCACGCCGCGATCGGCCTGGCAAATCCGGTGACCGGCGACCAGGTCCGGCTGACCAACCACAACTGGACCTTCTCGATCGACGGCATGCGGCGCGCGCTGGGGCTGCAGACGCTGGTGGCCATCAACGACTTCACCGCGCTGGCGCTGGCGCTGCCGCACTTGCCCGCCGACGGCCTGGCGCAGGTGCGCGCCGGCACCGCGGTGCGCAGCGCGCCGCTGGCGCTGGTCGGGCCCGGCACCGGCCTGGGCGTGTCCGGGCTGGTGCCGGCACCGGGCGGGCAGACCGTGGCGCTGGCCGGCGAAGGCGGCCATATCGAGCTGATGCCCGACACCGACGACGAATGGATCGCGTGGCGCGCGGCCCATCGCAACGTCGGCCGGGTCTCGGCCGAGCGGCTGCTGAGCGGCAGCGGCCTGTCGCATATCCATGCCGCGCTGGCCGCAGAAACGGGTACGCTTTTGCTCGCGCCGCTGCAGCCGGCGCAGGTCACCGCGGGCGCATTCGAGCGCAACGACCCGCTGTGCCAGCGCGCCATGGCGGTGTTCTTCGGGTTGCTGGGCTCGGTCGCGGCCGACATCGCGCTGGTGATCGGGGCGCGCGGCGGGGTTTATCTGGGCGGCGGCATCCTGCCGCGCTTCGTGCCGGCGCTGCGGGAGTCGGTGTTCGCCGAGCGCTTTGTCGCCAAGGGTCGCATGCGCGGCTGGCTCGAGGCGGTGCCGGTCCATGTCATCACCGCCAGCCATCCGGCGTTGGCGGGGCTGGCGCAGGCGCTGGCCGAACGCCTCGGCGGCGCGGGCGGGAACGGTTAGCCATGCGCGTGCTGCTGGTTGAAGACGACGCCATGATCGGCGAGAGCGTCAAGCTGGCGCTGCGCCAGGAAGGCTTTGCCGTCGATTGGGTGCGCGACGGCGAGGCGGGCCTGGCCGCGGCCAGCACCGCGGCGGACGGGCAGGCTTGCTACGACCTGATCCTGCTTGACCTGGGGCTGCCGCGCCGCCCCGGCCTGGAGGTGCTGCGCGCGCTGCGGGCGCGCGGCGTGCCCACGCCGGTGCTGATCCTGACCGCGCGCGACGCCGTTGCCGACCGTGTCGCCGGACTCAATGCCGGCGCCGATGATTACCTGGTCAAGCCCTTCGACCTGCAGGAGCTGGCCGCGCGCATGCACGCGCTGGCACGCCGCGCCGCGGGGCGCGCCGAACCGCTGGTCACCTACGGCGACATCGTGCTCAACCCCGCCACGCGCGAAGCCACCTGCCGCGGCGAACCGGTGCGGCTGTCGGCGCGCGAGTTCGCGCTGCTGTCGGCGCTGATGGCGCGCCCGGGCAAGGTGTGGTCGGTGCCGCAGCTGCAGGAGCGGCTCTATGGCTGGGACGACGAGGTCGGCAGCAATACCGTCGAGGTCTACATCCACGCGCTGCGCAAGAAGTTCGGCGCGGCGCTGATCCGCAATATCCGCGGCGTGGGCTATGTGGTGCCGCGCCTGGACAGCGAAGCGGCGGCCGCTGGCGAGGAGGAGGGCAGCTGATGCGCTCGATCCAGCGAACGCTGCTGGCCTGGCTGGCGGCCGGCCTGGTGGCCGGGATCGCCATCGCCACCGCGCTGATCTACGGGCAGGCGCGGCAGGAGGCCAACGCGCTGTTCGACTACCAGATGAAGCAGATGGCCGCGGCGCTGCCGAGCCAGTTTCCCAACCCGGTGGCGCCGCCCTTCATCGGCGCGCCCGGCGACCTCGCGCATGCCGACGAGGATGTGGTGATCCATATCTGGGATGGCTCCGGGCGCAGCCTTTACCTGTCGCACTCGCATCCGGAACTGCCCGCGCGCGCCGAGCTGGGTTTTTCCAACGTGACCACGCAGCAGGGGGAGTGGCGCCTGTACAGCATGCAGCTGGGGCCCGCCGTGGTGCAGATCGCGCAGCCGATGAGCGCGCGCCGCACGCTGGCCGCGCGCATGGCGCTGCGCACGGTGGCGCCGCTGCTGCTGTTGCTGCCGCTGCTGGGCTGGCTGGTGTGGATGGCGGTGGGCCGCGGCCTGCGGCCGCTGCGCGAGATCGCCACCGAGGTGCGCGCACGCGACGCCAACACGCTGGCGCCGCTGGCGGTGCGCCCGATGCCCGACGAGATCGCGCCGCTGAGCGCGGCGCTGAACCAGCTGCTGGCGCGGCTCTCGCATGCTATCGACACCCAGCGCGCCTTCGTCGCCGATGCCGCGCACGCGCTGCGCACGCCGCTGACCGCGCTGCAGCTGCAGGCACAACTGGTCGAGCGTGCCGACGACGGCGCCGCACGCGACGAAGCCATCGCCAAGCTGCGCCAGGGGCTGGAGCGGCTGACCCACCTGGTGACCCAGCTGCTGACGCTGGCGCGGCAGGAACCCGGCGCGGCCGTGCCCCCGCACGAACCGGTGGAACTGCATCAGATGGCCGCGGCCGTGGTCGCCGAGATGGCCCAGGCCGCGCTCGATCGCGACATCGACCTGGGCCTGGACGGCAGCGCCGACGCCACCCCCGCCGTCGTGCGCGGCGATGCCGATGCCTTGCGCATCCTGCTGACCAACCTGCTGGACAACGCGCTCGCATACATCCCCGCCGGCGGCCGCATCGACGTCGCGGTGCGGCGCGGTGCCGACGGCCGCAGCGTGGAACTGGTGGTCAGCGACAACGGCCCGGGCATCCCCGCCGAAGAGCGCGCGCGCGTGTTCGACCGCTTCTATCGCGTCGCCGATGCGCCGACCGGCGGCAGCGGCCTGGGCCTCGCCATCGTCGCCGAGATCGCGCAGTCGCATGGCGCGCGGGTGGTGCTGGAGGATGCCGGCCCGGGGTTGCGGGTCAGGGTGGTGTTTCCGGCTTAGCCTGCGTCGGCAAACATTGCGGCCTGCCCGTTGCGCAACTGGCTGAAGCGGGAGCGCAGATCCAGTTTGTCTTGTGCTCTGTGCAAGGCCGGCGCCGCCATGAACGAAAGCAACCGCTCGAGTTGCTCAACACCGCGCACGGTCAGGAAGGACCTAGTCGTATTGATAAAGACGACCGCTACCTTTCCGCGCAGCAGCAACTCCATGACGTTGTGAAGCGTACCGGTGCTGCGAGCATCCCAGATCATCAGGCCGAAGTCCGCGGCCTTCGCCATCTCGATATCCTTCGCGGTGAAATAGGCGCGCGTGCCAGGCGCTGCATGCCTGGCGTCGACACAAACCACTGCCCAGCCGCCCAGGTTGTTGCGAGGCTTGGGCCCGCTGCAGTAGACGACGATCTGTGCCGCATCCTTGCTGCTTAAATATGCCTGGACGGAACTGTCGGCTCCGTTTGCGTCGCCGATGATGACGGTGTGGTCGCCCGCGACAATGCTATCGATGCGTGCTTTGACCATGGGATCGAGTTGCCTGATGCTGATCGAGCCCGCAACAAAGATCTTGCTCATCCGTCGCACCTCACCACGTTATGGTCACTACGTAGATACCTGCGACCTTCGCGTAACCTCTCAGAACCCGGCACGCTTCCTCCAACGATGCGCCTGTGTCGTACCGGTCGTCGATCAGCAAGACATTGCGACGCGTGGATCCGGGCATTTCGTCATGCAGCCTGATCTGCCCGGCCAGTACCGCCACGCGAGACGCTTTCGTTCCCATGTCCTTCAGGCCTTGTCCTGTCCGTGCCTTGGACAAGGTTCGGTAATGGACGGGGCGGCACACGATTCTACCAAGGGCAGTCGCAACTTCCAGTACAGGCTGCCGGGCGCGATGTCGGGACGCCGGCATGGTAACAATGCAGCCGACGTCGGGAAAGCGGGGGTAGATACTCTCGGCGATTTGCATGGCGATGGGCTGAGCCTGGCTCCAGTCCTGTCGGTACTTTAACTGATAGAGTGCCTCGCCGGCCGGGGAACGCTTCGTCTCGAACATGGCATGACCCCATGCGTCTTCGCCCAGATAGATGCTGCTGCGGGTGTGCTTGTCCAGTGCAAAGCCCAGATCCCAGTTTCCGTGGAGCTCCCGCACCTGCACATCCATCTTGCTTCCCCGTTCATCGCGCCCAGGTCATGTTCCGGGGATGGACGGTCCACGGCCAGGGTCGGAGTCTGAAAACGGGAACGAAATTCGCCGCGATTCCGAAACGCTTTCCGATGCGCGCCTCAGATCGCCGCGTTACCGGGCTTGCCAAACGCGACAGCCCACCGATCAGCACGCAGAAACGGGTACGCTTTGCGCCCGCAAGCCGGGAAGGCGACGCAGTCGCGTGCGTTGGCTAGCCAGCCAAAGCAGGCGTTTTAGCCGGCCCGCAGGCGCCGCGGCATGGCTTTGAATGGCCCCGCCGCAGCACGCAGAAACGGGTACGCTTTTGCCGCGCAAGCCCTCTTGCGCCATGCCGGCGCGACGCCATTGCGTATCATGCGTGTTCCTCTCTTCACTGGTGCAACGACAGCATGCGCGCGATCGGCAACTTCCTCTGGTTCATCCTTGGCGGCGTGGTGATGGGCCTGGCCTGGTGGCTGGCAGGGCTGCTGGCCTTTATCTCGATCATCGGCATTCCCTGGGGCAAGGCCTGCTTCGTGATCGGCAGCTTCACCTTCTTTCCGTTCGGCAAGCAGGCCATCAGCCGGCGCGAGCTGACCGGGCGCGACGATGTCGGCACTGGTGCGCTCGGGCTGGTGGGCAATGTGCTGTGGTTTGTCTTTGCCGGCGTGTGGCTGGCCATCGGGCACGTGATGGCGGCGGTGGCCAACTTCGTCACCATCATCGGCATCCCGTTCGCGATCCAGCACCTGAAGCTGGCCGGCATTGCGCTGGCGCCGATCGGACAGACCGTGGTCAGCAACGAGATGGCGGAGGCCGCGCGCCGCGACGGCGCCCGCGCGCAGGTGGACAACCTGCGCCGCTGAGCGCTCAGGCGTCCGCGTCGTCGTCTGGGCCTTCCGCGTCCTGCTGGCCGGCGTGCGCCACCAGCCGGTCGAGCAGGCTGCCCAGCAGCGCCTGCTCGTCTTCGCTCAGGCAGCCGAAGATCTCCTCATTGCGCCGGGCGATCATGGCGATCGCCTGCCGGTACAGCGGCTTGCCCTGCGCGGTCAGCGACAGCACCACGCCGCGCCCGTCGGCTGCGCTGGCTTCCTTGCTGACCAGCCCGCGCGCCACCAGCGCCTGTGCCGAGCGGCTGGCCTGGCCCTTGGTCAGGTTGGCGCGTTGCGCCAGCGCATTGACCGACAGCGGCGCGAAGGCGCCGATCGCCGCCAGGCAGCGCCCCTCGCTGAGCAGCAGCCCGCATTGCTCCAGGTAGGCGGAGGCGCTGTCCTTGTCGCTGAGCTTGTTGACCTGGTGCAGGCGGTAGGTCAGGAACTGTTCGAGGCGTGGCAGTGGCTTCATGGCGTTTCCGTTTCGGGCGTCGGCATTGTAGAGTCCCCGGGCCCCTCTTGCCGGCTGCGCGCCTCGGCCTCGTCGATCAGCGCCAGCACCGGCGCCAGTGCTTGCTGGCGGCTCATCAGGCCCAGGCACACCATCGCCAGCAGCAGCGGCGCGCGGGCTTCGCCGGTGCGGCCCATGGCTTCGCACAGTCGGGTGTAGGCCTGGTCGAGGTCTTCAGCTTGCATGGCGGGCTCCGGTTTGCAGCAGGGGGGCGAGGGTGGCGCGCACGGCATCCCATGACGGTTCGCGCCAGCGTGCCAGCACATAGCCATCGGGACGGATGAGATATAGCGTGCCGGGGCTGGCACCATAGCGGGCGGGGGCCCGGCCGTCGACGTCGGCCAGCGCGGCGGCGCCGGCCGGGGCGCCGGTGACGACTTCAAACGCGTGCAGGGCTTGCGGATGTTCCCGCGTGAGCGCTGCCAGCGGCTGGGGCAGTGCAGATCGATCGGCGGTATGCCCGAACCAGAGCAGCGTGAAGCGCTGCCCGAAGCATTGCGTCAGATGCCGGATGCCGTCCGGCCCGTCCACGCGCAACTCCGGCGCGGGCACGCCCGGTGCCGCGCCCAGACAGTCGCTGCCGAAGTCGCTGGGACCGTTCAGCGCCGAATCGACATAGGCAATCGGTGCCGACTGCCGCGGATTGATCAGCGAACGCACGGCCGGCTCGGATGACGCCAGTCGCAGCGTGGCCTCGCGCATCAGCTTGAAGGCGAAGTCGGGCGGCGCCATGAACTCGGTGCTCTTGGCGCCGTAGGCAAGGTTCTGGCGCGTGGCGTGCAGGCGCTCGGCGGAGTAGGTATCGAGCAGGCTGTCGCCGGCCTGGCCGCGCAGCACCCATGCCAGCTTCCACGCCAGGTTGCCGGCATCGTCCAGCCCCGAATTGAGCCCGCGCACGCCAAAGATCGGCACCAGGTGCGCGGCGTCGCCGGCGAACAGCACGCGGCCATGGCGGTAGTCCTGCAGGGTCAGGCACTTGGCGTTGTACATCGAGATCCACAGCGGCCGCCACGGCTCGGTTTCGCCGATCATGTCGAGGTGGCTCTGCACGCGCGGCAGCACGTTCTCGGGCTTGACCGCTTCGTCGGGGTCTTCGTCGTCGCGGATCTGGTAGTCGATGCGCCAGACATCGTCGGGCTGCCGGTGCATCAGCAGGGTCGAGCCGGGATTGGAGGGCGGGTCGAACCAGGCCAGCCGCTCCACCTCGCGCCGCGTCTTTTGCACGATATCGACGATCACGTAGCGGCCTTCGTACTGCGTGCCTTCCATGCGCAGGCCCAGTTGCTCGCGCACCGTGCTGCGGCCGCCGTCGCACGCCACCAGCCACTGCGCATCGACCTCCACCGCGCCAGCGCCGGTCTCGATCTCGGCGACCACGCCGCCGGGGTGCTGGCGCAGCGTCCGCAGGCGCGCGCCGAAGCGCACGTCGGCGGGCGACGCGCCGCGCAGCGCGGCATCGTGGGCGAAGGCCTCCAGGTAGTACTGCTGGATATTGACCATCGGCGCAAAGCGCTCGCCCGGCTCGCTCGGCATCTGGAAGTGCAGCACTTGCGTGTCGCGATAGTAGCTGCGCCCGCCGACCCACGGCAGGCCGGTTGCTACCGTGGCCCGGTCGGCGCCGGCCCAGCCCAGGATTTCCAGCGAGCGCCGCGCCATGCAGATCGCGCGGCTGCCGGCGCAGTAGCCGTCGTCGGCTTCCACCACCAGCGTGGCAATGCCCTGGCGCGCCAGCAGTGCAGCCAGCGTCAGGCCGACCGGGCCGCCGCCGGCGATCAGCACCGGGATGCGCTGCGGCCAGGGACGGGACCAATCGGGCGGTGGTGCGGGCGGCACCGGCAGGTGAGGCGCGTGGAGGTCTGGCATGACGGGCGATGGTCTGTGCGGGATGGTTGTGGGCGCAACTATATCGGCCATATAGTTGCGTGCGAAACTAGTGTAAACCCCTGCGGCCAACGCCGGCACTGCGGCAGCGCAAACCCGCCGCATCCGCCGCGCCCCCGCCCCCTGTGCTTCGCCTATGCTTCGCAACAGGCACACTGTTCCGCTGAAGGGGCCGCGCCATGCCCGTCCTGCCCTCCGATGCCGCGCCGCGCGCGGCCTGGCTGCCATCGCCTGGCAGCTGGCAATACCACCTGATGCTGGGCGCGGCCGGCATGCTGGTGCTGGGGCCGCTGGGTGGTGTCGCCGCGGCGTACATGAATTTCTCGCTGGGGTTCTTTGTCGGCGGGCAGGTGCTGGCGGGCATCCTGGGCTCGGTAGTGACGGCCGGCTATGGCGCGTCCGGGCGCCATGGCGCCAACTACATCCAGACCGCGGCGGCGTCGGTGGCGGGCATGGGCGGCATGGCGGTGGTGCTGCAGGCGATGGCGTGGCTGGGGATGGCGCAGCCGCCGCTGTGGCAACTGGTGCTGTACCTGCTGTGCATCGGCATGTTCGGGGTGGGCGTGGGCATGCTGTACACGCCGTTGCTGGTGGACCGCATGCAGCTGACCTTTCCGTCGGGGCTGGCGGTGGCCAACATCCTGCGCGCGCTGACCGATCCGGCGCTGTTGCGGCGCTCGGTGGCGCGCCTCGGCGGCGGCACGGCGCTGGGCCTGGCCAGCGGACTGGGGGCCGGGCGCGTGCCGTGGCTGGCCGCGCTGGACCTGTCCGCGGCCACCTTCGGCGCCGGCATGATCGTCGGCGCGCGCGTGGGCGTGGCCGCGCTGGTGGGCGGGCTGGCCGGCTGGGCCATGACCCCCTGGTTTATCGACGCCGGCTGGCTCGCGCCGGGCGAGCCGTACCGCAAGGCCACCTTCCTGGTGGCGCTGGGCATGATCATGGGCGCGGCTGTGGTCGACCTGGCGCAGTTGCTGATGCAGGCGTGCCGGCGCTGGCGGGCACGGCACCATCGGCAACCGGACATACCGCCAGCCGCAACCAAATGCGCCGCGTCGCGGCGCGGGCCCGGCATGGGCTGGGTAGCAGCCTGGGCGCTGATGTGGGGTGTGGCCACGGTGGCGGCGGGGGTGATGTGGTTCGGGCAGCCGCTGGCCTTCCAGCTGATCGCCGTGCTGCTCGCGCTGGTATTCGCGCTGGTCAACGGCATCTCGGTCGGCATGGTCGACCAGAATCCGATTTCATCGGCGTTCGTGCTCTCGGTGATCCTGATGGCGGCCGCCGGCCTGCGTGCGCCGCAGGTCGGCCTGATCGCCGCCACGGTGCTGCTGGTGGCCACCGCCGAAGCCAGCGACATGCAGCAGGACCGCTCCACCGGCTGGCGCCTGGGCAGCGACCGCATGGTGCAGTTCGGCTACCAGGTGGCGGGCATCGTGGTCGGCGCACTGGTCGCGGTGGCGATGGCGCGGCTGTTCCTGCAGGCCTATCCGGTGCTGGCGCTGGACCAGACCAGCCTGCCGGCCGACCAGCAGCCGGCGCGCTGGACCTCGGCCATGACCTACAAGGTCGTCGGCGTGCTCCGTGGCTTGTCGCAGGACCGGACCGGCCAGTACCTGGCGGTTGGAGCCGGGCTGCTGATCGGGCTGGCCACGGCGCTGTTGCGCCGCGCCATCCTCGGCCATCCTGGCTGGCAGCGCTTTGCGCGTTCCGGACGGGGCGGGCGGGCGGCGGATTTCATGCTCGATGCCGTGATCCTGCCCTCGCCTTATGCATCGTCGTTCGGCGGTTTCGTCAACCTGACGGCGGCGGCATGGATGGCGGCAGGCGGTGTGCTCGCCACCGTGGGCGCCGTGCTCGGAGCGCGCGGGACGCGTAAGCAAGGCTTGCCGCACGACATGAACACCGCGTCGCTGCTTGGCGGGGGCTTGATTGCTGGCGACGCACTGGCGGCGCTGGGCATCGGCATGGCCGGCCTGCTGTCCGTCAGCTGAGAGCCCGGGGCGGCCAATTGTCAAATTTTACTGACGCTTCTGTCCAAGATCCAATGGATTGTCAAATCGTGCCACCGGCGTACCATAGGCGGCCAGACTGACGTACTGGCTTGACCCGGAGAATCACCATGGCCCTAGACCAAGAATCTTTTGCCCTGCTGCGCGCCTCGGTGCAGCGCTTCATCGACGAACGCCTGAAGCCCGCCGAAGACACGCTGGAGGAAACCGACGACGTGCCCGCCGACATCGTCGCCGACATGAAGGAGATGGGGCTGTTCGGCATCTCCATCCCCGAGAACTACGGCGGCATCGGCCTGTCGATGTCGCAGGAATGCGATGTGGTCTATGACCTCGGCCATACCGCGTTCGCCTTCCGCTCGGTCTTCGGCACCAACGTCGGCATCGGTTCGCAGGGCATCCTGATGGATGGCACCGAGGAACAGAAGCAGCAGTACCTGCCGCGCATCGCCAGCGGCGAGATGATCATCTCGTTCGCGCTGACCGAGCCCAACGCCGGCTCCGACGCGGCCTCGCTGCAGACCAAAGCGGAGCTGGACGGCGACCACTACGTCATCAACGGCACCAAGCGCTTCATCACCAACGCGCCGCGCGCGGGCGCCTTCACGCTGATGGCGCGCACCGGCGGACCCGGCGCCGGCGGCATTTCGTCGTTCATCGTGCCGGCCGACACCCCGGGCATCTCGCTGGGCAAGCCCGACAAGAAGATGGGCCAGCGCGGCACCAAGACCTGCGACGTGGTGCTCGAGAATGTGCGCGTGCCGGCCGCCAACATTATCGGCGGCGTGCCGGGGGTGGGCTTCAAGACCGCCATGAAGGTGCTGGACCGCGGCCGCCTGCACCTGTCGGCGCTGGCCTGCGGCATGGCGCACCGGCTCATCACCGATGCCGTGGCGTATGCCAAGGAGCGCAAGCAGTTCGGCCGCCCGATCGGCGACTTCCAGCTGATCCAGGCGATGCTGGCCGACAGCCAGGCCGAGCTCTATGCGGGCCTGTCGATGGTGCGCGACTGCGCCCAGCGCTACGATGCCAAGCCCGCCGGCAAGAGCGATCCGGAAGTCAGCATGCTGGCCTCTTGCACCAAGATGTTCTGTACCGAGATGGTCGGCCGCGTCGCCGACCGTGCGGTGCAGATCCACGGCGGCGCCGGCTATATCGCCGAATACAAGGCCGAACGCTTCTACCGCGATGTGCGCCTGCTGCGCCTGTACGAAGGCACCACGCAGATCCAGCAGATGATCATCGCCAAGCATCTGCTGCGCGACTGACCCTCAACGGCCCGCGTGGCAGGAGTCGACATGGACACGATGCAATACCGCGGGCGCGACGGTGCGCCGCAGGCAGGACACGATGACGGCGCGCCGCACCGGCTGCGCGCGGTGGTGGCGACCTATCGCCCCACGCTGCAGGCGTACACGCTGGCGGTGTCGCCGGCCGAGCTGATGGCGCTCTGCGCGCTGCCGGCACAGATGGCGGCCAGCGTCGGCGCCACCCCGGACCCGCGCGTTCAGGCGCACCTGGCGCGGTTGCGTACCGAGGTGCAGGGCAGCGGCATCGCCTTGCCCGGCGCGATCGTGGTGGCGGTCAGCGGCGGTAGCATGCAGTGCGAGTGCGACCACCTGTTCATGCTCACGCTGCAGCCGCGCCGTGGCGACCGCCTGATCGTGATCGATGGCTACGAGCGCCTGCTGGCGCTGGCGCATGGCGAGCGCCGCCAGTGCAAGACGCTGGTGTCGGCGGTGCTGTGGCGCACCGCGCTGGAGACTGCCGCGACGGCACCGGCCGACGCTGCCGCCAACGACATCATCGACGCGCCGGTGGCGCAGTCATGCGCCGCGCGCTGGGCCAACGCGACACGGGTCTGGCATTGATCCGCGTGCCTGGCGTAGCCGGCGTGACCGGCGCAACGTGACGGAAGCCGCCTGCAGGGCGGCTTCTTTATTTTCTGGTGAACGCAGGTGCGCTCAGGTCGCTCAGGTCGCTCAGGTCGCTCAGGTCGCTCAGGTCGCTCAGGTCGCTCAGGTCGCTCAGGTCGCTCAGGTCGCTCAGGTCGCTCAGGCCGCTTATTGCGGCCACACGCCATCGACCTCGCGCAGCAGGTGGCCGGCGAGAATATAGTCCCCGAGCCGCGTGGCCTTGGCTTCGAGGTCGAGCAGTTCATGGTCCGCCAGCGTGCCGAGATCGAACTGGCAATAGAGATTGCGTTGACGGAATGTGGCCTTGGGTTTGGCCAGCCCTTCGATCAGGGCTTCGCGGGAACGGACGGCGATGCTTTCTTGTCCGCGATATTGCACCTTGATACCGCGCTTTTCTCCGAGCCTGCCGAGTTCGACGGCGTCCTGCCATCCGGTCTCGTAGTCCAGCTCAAGCGCCAGCACGCCTTCCGAGGCCAGAAGCCTGAGCGCTTCTGCCTTGCTGCCAGCTCGCACGATTGACATCCACACCTCTTGTATCGACTTATACTGTACGAATATACAGTCAACCCGGGGTCGGGGCAAGGCCCTGGCGCCGCGTTGCCTGCGCTCGCGGATGCGCCACCGCCCGGGGAGTATGGTTGCCGATCTATGTCAGGCACATGTCAGAGGCGCGCGGGCGCCCTGTCGCCGCCTTCGTTGCTGCCGGCTTCGTTGCCAGCGGCGCCTGAGCCGGTCGCAGTGCCGGCGGGCGTGCCCGCTGCCTGGCCGGTTGTACCGCCCTGCGCCGCCGCGCCGGCGAAGTCGCCGGCATAGGCGCGTGACAGCGTGCCCGGCTGCATGTAGCGGCGGATGGCGGCGTTGACGGCTTCTGGGGTGGCATCGCGCAGGCGTTGCTCCAGTTCCGCGGTAAAGGCCATGGTGCGGCCCAGGTAGAGCTGGCTGGCCAGCGCGCCGGCCAGCGCGGCGTCGTTGCTGCGGCTGACCATGCCCTGCTGCAGCAGGCCGCTGACGGCCTCGGCCAGTTCCTGCGCGGTAATGCCGTCGCGCACCAGCCGCTCCAGTTCCTCGCTGACGGCGCGCTGCACCCGCGCCAGGCTCTGCGGCGCATATTGCGCGCGCACGCCGAAGCGGCCGGCGCGGTCGAGCGCGCCTACCTGTACCCAGCTGCTGGCGCCATAGCTCATGCCTTCGCGCTGGCGCAGCCGGTCCGCCAGACGGCTGCGCAAGCTGGCGCCGCCCAGCACGCGGTTGGCAATCATCATCAGCGCATAGTCGGGCGCATCGTTGGTCAGGTCGATCGGCGCGGTGGCCAGGTACACGGCGTTGGCCTTGCCGGGCGTGGCCAGCGTGAACTCGGCCGCCGGGATCGGCACGAACGGACGGTCGACGCGCGCATACGGCTGCGGCGCGGTCCAGTCGCCAAACAACATGGCCGCCTGCGCCACGGCAGCCGCGCCGTCGAAATCGCCGACCAGGCTCAGCTGCGCATGCCCCGTGCCGTAGAAGCGCGCATGGAATTCGCGCACCTGCGCCAGCGTGGCAGCGCGCAGGTCGGCGATATTCTCGGCGATGGTGCGCGCATGGCGCGGGTCGCCCGCGGGGTAGGGGTCGCCGTGCCGGCCCAGCGCATTGGCGGCCAGCACGCCGGGTTCGCGCTGCACGCTTTCGAGCTCGGCGATGCTGGTCTGGCGCAGGGTCTCGAATTCGGCTTCGGGGAAGGTCGGCGCGCGCAACAGGTCGCGCAACAGCGCCAGCAGCTCCGGCAGGTGCGCACGGCGCGTCTCGAAACTGACCGTCACCTGCTCCGGGCCCCCCGCGATGCCGACGCGCGCGCGCAGGGCCTCGATGCGGTCGGCGATCTGCTGGCGGTCCATGCCGGCGCTGCCGCGGCGGAGCATCGCGGCGGTCAGCGTGCCCACCGTGGTCAGCCCCTGCAGGCTCTGCGCGTCGCCCATGCGCAGCACCAGCACGCCGTGCACCACTTCCCCGCGCGCCGGCTTGGGCAGCAGCGCCAGCTGCATGCCGTTGGCGAGCGTCTGGCGCGTGGTATGGGCTTCGATGTTGGCGGGACTGGGATCGAATGCCGCCACCGCGGGCAGCGCCGGCCGGCCCTGGTAGCCCTTGACCATGGCCGCGATGTCGGGCACCGCCGGCACTTGCGCGCGCTGCGGTTGCTCGGCCGGCAGGAACACGCCAAGGGTGCGGTTCGAGGCCTGGAAGTAGTTCAGCGCCACGCGCTGCACGTCGGCCAGCGTGGTGGTCTCGATGCGGTCGCGCGCGAGGAAGAACAGGCGCCAGTCGCCCTTGGCGATGGCCTCGGACAGCGCAATCCCGAGCGCGCCGGGGTCGTTCATGTACTGCTCGTAGGCGTTGCGCATGCGCACGCGCGCGCGCTCCAACTCGGCCTCGGTCACCGGGGCTTCGGCAAAGCCCTCGATCTGCGTGATCAGGCCGGCACGCGCGGCCGCGAGCGGCTGGTCTTTCGACGCCTGCGCCATGAACAGCAGCGCGCCGGGGTCCTTCATCGCATAGAACGCGCTGCCGATCGACGTAGCCTGGCCGCGCTCCACCAGCGCCTTGTACAGCCGGCCGCCGGGGGTGTCGCCCAGGATGATGGTCAGCAGCGACAGCGCGGTGGTGTCGGGGTGCGCGCCGGGGCTGACATGGTATTGCGCGGCCACCAGGCGGGTGTCGCCGGGGCGCATCACTACCAGTTCGCGCGCGCCTTCCTGAGCGGGCTCGACCGTGGGCTCCGGCGGCAGCACGCGTTGCGGGCGCGGAATCGGCCCGAAATAGCGCTCGATGAGCGCCAGCGTGGCGGCGGGATCGAACTTGCCCGCCACCACCAGCACCGCGTTGTCGGGCTGGTAATAGCGGCGGTAGAAGGCGCGCAGGTTGTCGAGGCTGACGTTCTCCACGTCGCTGCGCGCGCCGATCGGGGCCTTGCCGTAGTTGTGCCAGCGATAGGCGGCGGCCATGGTCTGCTGCATCAGCATGCGCCCGGGGCTGTTCTCGCCCATCTCCATCTCGTTGCGCACCACCGTCATCTCGCTGTCGAGGTCGGCGCGCGCGATCACGCTGTTGACCATGCGGTCGGCCTCCATGCGCAGCGCCCAGTCGAGGTTGTCGTCGCTGGCGGTGAAGGTCTCGAAGTAGTTGGTACGGTCCTGCGCGGTGGTGCCGTTGACGCTCATGCCGCGCCGCGCGAACTCGCCCGGGATGGTCTTGCCCGGCAGCGACGGCGTGCCCTTGAACAGCAGGTGCTCGAGCAGGTGCGCCATGCCGGTCTCGCCGTAGTTTTCGTGGCGGCTGCCGACCAGGTAGGTGATGTTGACGGTGGTGGTGGGCTTGGCGGCATCGGGTGCCAGCACGATGCGCAGGCCGTTGGGCAGGCGGTGTTCGGTAATGCCTTCGACCGATGCCACCTGCACCGCCTGCACTGCCTGTGCCGGCGCTGCCGAAGGCTGCGCCAGCGCCGGCACGCAGGCCAGCGTGGCAAGCAGTGACAGTTGCAGGGCGGTGCGGCGCATGGGGTCTCCGATGGGAAAGATAAGGGCAGGGCAACTGTGCCCCAACCGATCCCCGCGCGCCAGAGGGAAATGTCCGAAACCAGCGGATGCGCACCGGCATCTGGCGGTAGCATGCCGTCATGAACCTCGATCCCGATACCTGCTACAAGGCCGTGGCCTCGCACGACCGCCGCTTCGACGGACGCTTCTACGTGGGGGTCTCGTCGACCGGCGTGTATTGCCGGCCAGTGTGCGCGGTACGCACTCCCAAGCGCGAGAACTGCTCGTTCTATGAAAGCGCCGCCGCGGCAGAAAAGCATGGCTTTCGCCCGTGCCTGCGCTGCCGCCCGGAACTGGCGCCCGGGCACGGCCTGGCCGATATTTCCGGCCGGCTGGCGCAGGCCGCCGCCACACTGATCGACGAAGGCTTCATGGCCGACGGCAGCGTGGCCGCGCTGGCGGCGCGCATCGGCGTGACCGAGCGCCACCTGCGGCGGCTGTTCGACGCGCAGTTCGGCGTTTCGGTGCTGGAGTACGCACAGACCCAGCGGCTGCTGCTGGCCAAGCGGCTGCTGGCCGACACCGCGCTGCCGGTGACGGACGTGGCGCTGGCGGCGGGCTTCGGCAGCGTGCGCCGCTTCAACGATGTGCTGAAGACCCGCTACGGCCTGACGCCGCTGGCGCTGCGCCGGCGTGCCGCCGAGGGCGTGGCCGACCGGCTGGTGTTCGAGCTCGGCTACCGCCCGCCCTTTGCCTGGGACGCATGGCTGCGCTTCCTGGCCACGCGCGCGGTCGACGGCATCGAAGCCATCCGCGAGGGCGCCTATCTGCGCACGTTGCGCGTCGAAGCCGGCGGCAGCGCACACCTCGGCTGGGTGCGCATCGAGCATGTGCCGCGCCGGCTGGTGCTGCGCGTGACGCTGTCGGCGTCGCTGGCGCGCGTGATTCCGCAAGCGCTGGGCAAGGTGCGCCGGCTGTGCGACCTGGGCTGTCGCCCCGACGTGGTGGACCGTCACCTGGGCGAGCTGGCCGAGGCGATGCCGGGAGTGCGCCTGCCAGGCTGCGTCGACGGCTTCGAGATCGCGGTGCGCGCCGTGGTCGGGCAGGTGATTTCGGTGGTGCAGGCGCGGCGCATCCTGGCCGCGCTGGCACAGCGCGCGGGGCAGGCGCTGGACGGCGCGCCGCCGGACGGCCTGCGCTACACCTTCCCGGGCGCGGCCGCGCTGGCGGCGTTGCCCGAGGCTGCGCTGCGCGAGGCCGGAGTGTCGCCGGGCAAGACCCGCACGCTGCAGGCGCTGTCGCGCCGTGTGGCCGACGGCACGCTGGCGCTCGACCCGCATGCGGCGCCGGAGCAGGCGGTGGCGGCGCTGCGCGAGATCGACGGCATCGGCGACTGGACCGCGCAGTATGTCGCCATGCGCGCACTGGGCTGGCCCGATGCCTTCCCCGGTACCGACTATGCGTTGCGCAAGGTGCTGGGCGTCAGCACCGTGCGGGCGATGCACGAACGCACCGCGCAATGGGCGCCGTGGCGGGCCTACGCCGCGATCCACCTGTGGCACCGCTATGAAACGATGAAGGACACGCCGCCGGCCGCGGCGCAACCGGAGAGCCTCCCATGACCAGCTATCGCCATATCGACAGCCCGCTGGGCACCGTGCTGCTGCGTGCGCGCGACGGGCACCTGACCGGCGTCTTCTTCGCGGGGCAGAAGTACCATCCCGCCGGCATTGCCGGCAGCCGCGACGTGCCTGCCGCCGACGCCGCGGTGCTGGACCGCGCCGCCGCTGAGCTGGCCGAGTATTTTGCCGGCCGCCGCGACACCTTTACCGTGCCGGTGCGCTTTGCCGGCAGCCCGTTCCAGCAGCGCGTGTGGCAGGCGCTGCTGGAAATCCCGTGCGGCGCCACCGCTTCGTACGGCGAACTGGCGCGCACGCTCGGGCTGCCGCCCACGCATGCGCGCGCGGTCGGTGGCGCGGTCGGCCGCAACCCGCTGTCGGTGATCGTGCCCTGCCATCGCGTGCTGGGCAGCGCCGGCGCGCTGACCGGCTATGCCGGCGGCATCGAGCGCAAGCGCGCGCTGCTGCGGCGCGAGGGCATCGCCGCCGCGATGGGCTGACACCGGCCGACACGGGCCGCGCAGCGATGGCACGCCTGTTCATCGCAGTGGAAGTACCGCCCGCACAGGCGGTGGGGCTGTTGTCGACGCTGCCTGCCGCACCCGGCGTGCGCGCCGCGACGCCCGCGCAGGTCCACCTGACCCTGCACTTCCTCGGCGAAGGGCTGGGCGAGGCAACACAGGCGGTCGAAAAGCTCGGTGCCGCGCTCGCGATGCTGCGCACCCCCGCGTTCTCGCTGCAGGCCTATGGCACCGGTCGCTTCCGTAGCGGCCCGGGGTCGGTGCTGTGGGCCGGCCTCGCGCCCCGTCCCGGACTGGACGCGCTGCGCGCCTTGCACGCCGAGGTGGGGCAGGCACTGGCGCAAGCCGCCGGCTTCCCGCCCGAGCGGCGGCGCTTCCATCCGCACGTGACCCTGGCCCGCTGCAAGCCGACCGTGCCCGAGAGCGCGCTGCGCGCGTGGCTCGATGCGCACCGCACCCTGGCCAGCGCGCCGTGGCGCGTCGCGCGGCTGGTGTTGTTTGAAAGCCGGCTCGGTCCGCAGGGTCCGCAACATCTGTTGCGCCAGGCCTGGCCGCTGGTGGCGCCAGGCCCTACGCCAGGTTGCTGAAGCCCAGCGCCACCCCCAGCCCGCACAGGGCCGAGCCGATGGCGCGGTCCAGCAGCCGCTGGCGCCGCAGCATGGCCGCGCGCAGCGCCGGCGCGGTGAACACCCAGGCCACCACGCTGAACCATGCCAGGTGCGCCACCGACATGAATCCGCCATAGGCCCACTGCACCGGTACCGGGGTGCGGGCGTCCACCACCTGGGTGTAGGTGCTGACGACGAACAGCGTGGTCTTCGGGTTCAACGCATTGGTCAGCAGGCCCATGCGCAGCGCCGCCAGCGGGGCGAGCGCACGGCCGCCGCGCAGGTCTACCGTCAGCGCGTCGCGCCGGCGCAGTGTCTGCAGGCCGATCCAGATCAGATAGACGGCGCCCAGCGCCTTCACCACCGTCAGCACGCCATGCGCGTGCGCCATCAGCAGCGACACCCCGAACATCGTATAGAGCACATGCACTTGCACGCCCAGGGCGATGCCGAGCGCGCTGAGCAAGCCGGCGCTGCGGCCGTACAGGTAGCTGTTGCGGGTGACCATGGCGAAGTCGGGGCCGGGACTGATCACGGCCAGCACGGTCACCGTGGCGACCGCCAGGGATTCGGCGAGAGGGGGCATGTTGCGTCAGGATATGTTGAGTTTTCTGGCCGATCCCGGTTCTTGGGGATCAAGCGTACCCAATTCTGCGTGCCGGAAAGCACCCCCACAACCGATATATACTCGCGCGATTCCGTGAGAAAAACTAACCGATGCACTGGCTGGGATGGATCCGATTCTTCGAGGCCGCGGCGCGCCACGAGAGCTTTGCCCGGGCGGCGGAGGAACTGCACCTGACCCATGGCGCGGTCAGCCGGCAGATCCGCCAGCTGGAGGACACACTCGGCGTGGCGTTGTTCGAGCGGCGCAACCGCGGCGTCTTCCTGACCGAGGCGGGGCGCTCGCTGTTTGCGGCGGCGACGCAATCGATGGAGGGTCTGGCCGCCGCCGCTGCGCGCATCCGCACACAGCCGACGGGGCGGGCCCTGGTGCTGTCGTGCGAGCCGACCATCGCCATGCGCTGGCTGATCCCGCGGCTGCCGCGCTTTGCGGCGCTCCATCCCGACATTCCGCTGCACCTGATGGCGGCGGGCGGGCCGATCGACTTTGCGCGCAGCGGCGCCGACCTGGCGCTGCGGCGCAACGACTTTGCCTTCGATGCGCGCTGGCATGCGCGCGAGGTGGTGCAGGAACGCGTGGGCCCGGTGTGCCGGCCTCAGGCCGCCGGGGGTGCCGCGGTGGCGCCGGTGCGGTTGCACACGCGCACGCGGCCCGAGGCCTGGCAGCGCTGGCAGGCGGCGTGCCCCGATGACGCGGGCCGCCTGCGCCTGGATGGCGACGCCTGGTACGAGCATTTCTATCTGAGCCTGCAGGCCGCGGCGGCGGGCCTGGGCTGGGCCATGGCCTCGCAGCTCATGGCCGCCGACGAGATCGCCGACGGCCGGCTGGCGGGGCCGTTCGGCTTTGCGGCCGACGGTTCGGCCTACCACCTGCTGTCGCCCGCGCCGTTCGAGCACGACGCGCGCCGGCTGGCCCTGCTGGCATGGCTGCGCGAGTGCGCGCAGGCCACGCTCGCACCGCCGCCGCAGGCCTGAAAGGCACGCAAGCGCTACCCCCCGGAAGTCTGTCCTCAAGTTCTGCCACAGATTTGCCGAAGTGAGATCATCGGTCTTGCCGGCCTATGGTGCAGGCGCTTAACATGCGGCGCGCGGCCGGCAGGCCGGTGCCGCCGACGGGCTCCGGCTGGTCCGTGGCTGCGCCATCGCCGTCGCTCCCAGCCCCTCCAGATGTTGCGTGAACCTATGAACCAGCACGACGCCCCCGGGCCCGCCGATCACGACGCCGAAGCCGACCCGGCGGACGAGCGCTATCGCCTGACCCACAACTCGCAGATCGGCACGGTGCTGCGCGACCTGGCGTGGCAGAAGTGCATGCTGAGCGTGCGCACCCGCACCGCGCACCAGTTCGTCACCTCGATCCTGCATGTCGACCCGGTCAACCGCACCTTCGTGTTCGACTGGTGCAATGCCGAGCCCGAACGGATGTCGCTGATGACCTCCGAAGAGAATGCGTTCTCCGGGCTGCTGCGCGGCGTGCCAGTCAACTTCGTGGTGGGCCAGCCGGCGGCCACGCGTTATGAAGACGGGCCCGCCTTTGTCGTCGAGTTTCCGGACAAGCTCTATCACTTCCAGCGCCGCCGCCATTTCCGCGCGCGCACGCTGGTGACCAAGGGCTACCGCTGCGAGATGCCGATGCCGGACAAGACCGTGCTGGGCCTCGATATCGCCGACCTGTCGCTGTCCGGCGTGGGCCTGCGCTCCAAGACCGTCACCGCCGACCACCTGCCGGTTGGCACCACGGTGGCGAAGTGCCGGCTGGACTTCCGCGAGCTGGGCAAGCTGGAGGTGGACATGCAGGTGGTCGGCCACTGGCTGGTGGGGCACGACGACAGCGCCATCCACCACTTCGGCTGTGCCTTCGTCAATCCGGACGGGCGCATGGAGAACTTCCTGCAGCGGCTGGTGTTCGCGCTCGAACTGGCGCACCGCGGCTGATACGCCCGCCTCGGATCCGGCGCGCTCCCCCCGCTCCCGGCCTGGTTTACGCTACATTGCCCGCCAGTTCGCATGACACGGGAGGCGCACGGCAATGGTCCACAGCGATCCGGCTCCGGCCGGCGGCAAGCAGTTTTCGGCTGACTACCTCGTCATCGGCGCCGGCATTGCCGGGGCCTCGGTGGCGTACTGGCTGGCGCGCGCGGGCAGCGTGATCGTGCTCGAGCGCGAGGCGCAGCCGGGCTACCACGCCACCGGCCGTTCGGCCGCGCTCTACCTGGAAAGCTACGGCACGCCGCAGGTGCGCGGCCTGACCATGGCCAGCCGCGCCTTCCTCGATGCCCCGCCCGCGGGCTTTGCCGACCATCCGGTGCTGTCGCCGCGCGGCGCCATGATGCTGGCGCGCCCAGGCGAACAGGACCAGCTCGACGCGCACTGGCAGGTGCTGGCCGGCATGGGGGCACGGGCACAGCGGCTGGACCAGGCCGGCGCGTGCGCGCTGGTGCCGGTGCTGCGGCCGGAACTGGTGCTGGGCGCGGTGCTGGAGCCCGATGCCGCCGACATGGACGTGCATGCCTTGCACCAGGGCTACCTGCGCGGCGTGCGCCATCACGGCGGTGTGATCGCCTGCGGCGCCGAGGCCGGGGCGATCGAGCGGCGCGACGGCCTGTGGCACGTCCATGCCGGCGCAGACCTCTATCGCGCGCCGGTGCTGGTCAACGCGGCGGGCGCGTGGTGCGACGTGGTCGCGGCGCGCGCGGGCGTGGCGCCGGTGGGACTGCAGCCGTGCCGGCGTTCAGCCTTTGTCTTTGCTCCGCCCGATGGCATCGAGGTCTCGCGCTGGCCGATGTTCTACGGCTTCGACGAGACCTGGTACGTCAAGCCCGATGCCGGCATGCTGCTCGGCTCCCCGGCCAACGCCGACCCGGTACCACCGCACGACGTGCAGCCCGAGGAGCTGGACATTGCCATGGGCATCCACCAGATCGAGGCCGCTACCACGCTGACGATCCGCCGCCCCGCGCGGACCTGGGCCGGACTGCGCTCGTTTGTTGCCGACGGCGACCTGGTGGGCGGGTTCGATCCCGAGGCGGAAGGTTTCTTCTGGGTGGCCGCGCAAGGCGGCTATGGCATCCAGACCTCGGCGGCAATGGGCGAGGCCTGCGCCGCGCTGGCGCAGGGCCGGCCGCTGCCGGCGCACATTGCCGACCACGGCGTGACCGCCGCCATGCTCAGTCCCGCGCGGCTGCGCGCACAGTCAGGCCGGTAAGCCCGGCTGCCGGCCAGCGGCAAGATCAGGAACCGATCATCCGGCCGATCGCCGCGGCGGCCTCGCGCATCGGCGCCAGCAGCCGCGTGATCATGTCCGCTTCGGAGACGCGCGCGGCGCGCACGCTCACGCTCAGCCCCGCCAGCACGATGCCCGAGGCCGAGCGCACCGGCACCGCCATGGCGCGCAGGCCGGGCTCCAGCTCTTCATCGACGATCACATAGTCCACTTCGCGGGCACGCTCGAAGCAGGCTTCCAGCTCCTGCCGCGAGACCTTGGTCTGCAGCGTGCGCGGGCGCAGCTCGGCATGCTCGAAGAAGCCGTCGAGCACCGTGGCGGGCTGGTGCGCCAGCAGCAGCCGGCCGTTCGAGGTGCAGTAGGCCGGCAGGCGGCTGCCCATGCCGAGCGAGTAGTTCAGCACGCGCTGCACTTCGGAGCGCACCAGGTACAGGATGTCGGTGCCGTCCAGGATCGCCAGCGTGCAGGTCTCGTGGATGCGCGCGCTCAGGTTGTCCAGGATGGGCTGCGCCAGCGACACCAGCGAGGTCGACGAGAAATACGCGTGCCCCAGGTGCAGCACGCGCGGGCGCAGCGCGAACTGGCCGTCCTGCTGGCTGACATAGCCCAGCTGCTCCAGCGTGTACAGGCAGCGCCGCACCGACGCGCGCGAGAGCTGGGTGCGCTGCGCCACCTGCGAGATTGTCAGCGGGCGCTTGCGCTCGGAGAACGCTTCCAGCACGGTCAGCCCGCGCGCCAGCGACAGCATGAAATTGGGATCGCCGGCAAAGCTGGCGAGCAGGTCGGCCTGGGGCCGGGCAACGCGGACGGTGTCGGCCTGGGCATGGCCAAGACCGATGGGGCGGAGGACATCCATGGGTGGCTGGGAGTGGTCTACTGTCGTTCGATAATCGCGCAATGTTAAACCGCTCCGGCGCCGCGGGCCAGTACTGCTTGCATGCTGCGCTGCGTCATCGGCGCCGCCGCGTCAGCCCTTCCGCCACCTCGAATAGCGCCATGCCCGCGAGCATCGCCGCGACAAAGCCCCACGCCTTGGCATAGCCCGCACCCAGCGCGACCAGCGCGGGGCCAGGGCAGAAGCCGGCGAGCCCCCAGCCGATCCCGAAGGCGGCACTGCCCAGCAGCAGGCGCGGCGTGACCGCGGTCAGCACCGGCCACTGCATCGGCAGCCCCAACCACGAGCGCTGGCGCCGGCGTGCCAGCGCAAAAGCCACCACGCCGACCCCGATCGCGCCGGCCATGACGAAGGCAAGCGACGGGTCCCACATTCCCGCGAGGTCCAGAAAGCCCAGCACCTTGGCCGGGTTGGCCATGCCGGAGAGGATCAGGCCAATGCCGAACACCAGTCCGGCCAGCAACGCCAGCAGGGTGCCCATGATTCAGCCTCCCAGCACGTGGCGCTGCACCAGCACCGTCAGGAAGCCGGCCGCCATGAAGGTCACGGTGGCCGCCAGCGAACGCACAGAACCGCGCGACAGGCCGCATACGCCATGGCCGCTGGTGCAGCCGCCGGCATAGCGCGTGCCCACGCCGACCAGCAGCCCGGCTACCAGCACCTCGGTCCAGTCCGCGTCGATGCGTGCCGCGGGCATGGCATCGAAGGCAGTGGCCAGCCATGGCGACAGCAGCAGCCCGATGACAAAGGCGGCGCGCCATGCGGTGTCGCCATGCGGCAGCCGCAGCAGGCCGCCGACGATGCCGCTGATGCCGGCGACGCGGCCCAGGCCGAGGATCATCAGCGCCGCCGCGAGGCCGATGACAAGCCCGCCGGCGAGCGAAAGCCACGGCGTGAAATGCTGGAAGTCGATCTGCATGAAGGGTGCGCGCGGAACCGGCGCGAAGACGGCCGCAAGTGCAGCCCGAGGCAGGGATTATAGGCGGGCCCTCGTCGGCCACGCGCCCATAAAAAAGTCGCCGCTGGGGAAGCGGCGACCGGGGAAGGTTGTCATTCAAGAGGGGGTCTTGGTGACAGGGAAAAGTATAGACATTTGAATTAAGACATTACATACAACTTTGGAGGGGTACGGCGAGACGCACATTGCCGCGCCGCGTCAGAACGGTTTGCCCAGGTACAGGTAGAAGCTGAAGACGCCGGCCGCCGCGCGGCCATAGGCCAGGTAGAGCGGCCCGAGCGGGCTGTCGAGCGCCAGGAACAGCGAGCCGGACTTGAGCAGCCCGGTCGGGCTGCCGGGCACCAGCGGGTCGCCCACGCGGCCCGCCTCCAGCGAAAAGCCGGCGTAGACGCCCTGCAGCAGGGTTTGCCGCGCCAGCTTGTTGTAGTACACCAGCCGCGCAAACTGCAGGTTGCCGCCCATCAGCTGGCCGGTCGCGTAGCCGGACTGCTGCAGGAAGCCGCCCCACTGGAACTGGTCGTAGTTCGGCAGCGGCTTGCCGCCCGGATTGCCGCCGACCTTGAAGCCGAACGACAGCGTGTGGTCGCCGAACGAATGGGCATAGATGCCGTCGGCCTGGGCCTTGATATAGGTCTGGTCGGCTCCGAGCCCCGGTTGCGAGGCGTAGATCCGCACCCCGCCCGCATAGCCGAAGCGCGGGAAGTCCACGCTGTCGAGCTGGTCGAAGAACAGCCGCCCGGTGATGGCCCCGCGCCGGATGCTGCCCGGACCCGGCGCCAGCGACGCCGGGCCGGTGCTGAGGGTGGCATGCTCCGAGCCGGCCTGCACGCCGACGCGCAGCTCGCCGTACTTGGTGAACTGGCTGCCGACGTCGAGCGCCAGGTCGAAGCGGCGCACGTCGTAGGTGGCGATGCGCGTGCTGCCCTGGAACACATTGACCGGGCGCCGCTCCAGCTCGATGCGCGGGGCGATAAAAAAGAACTGGCGCGTATCCAGCGGCTGGTAGAACTCGCTGCTCAGCGCCGAGGTCTGGCCCACCTGCGCGTCGGTGCGCCATTCCGCCCCCAGCGCATTGAGCCACGTGCGCCGGTAGCTGCCGACCAGGTTGAAGTACGCGTCGCCGCGGAAGTCCGAACTCAGTCCCAGCCCGAAGCGCAGGTAGTCGGGGCCCCACGATTTTTCCACCGCATTGACCGTCAGCACGCGCCGGCCCGGTTCTTCCAGGATGCCGTAGTTGACGTGCTCGAAGTCGCCGGTGCCGAACAGGCGGCGCATGTCCTGGTCCAGCGCGGCCTGGTCGATCGGCTCGCCCGGGCGGGTCTGCATCACCGCGGTGGCATAGTCCGGGTTGACGCGATGCAGCGGCGCCAGCCGGATCTCGTCGACGGGGCGGGTGTCGGGCGGCTGCACCGCCTGCTGGGCCGCGCGCAGCTCGGCATACTGCGCCGGCGGCAGCGCCAGCGGCGCGAGGCGGTCGGCGACCTTGCGCGCGGCGGCTTCGCCGATCGGGATGGTGGTCGACAGGTGGTCGAAATCGGTCGCGGAAAAGTCGCCCAGCGCAGGCTCGATCAGCACGTCGGTGGGCCGCAGCGAGGCCAGCGAGGCGCGCACGTTCTGCTCGGTCAGGATGTTCAGCATCTGGCCGGTCACGCCGATCACCGAGGTCAGCGCCTCGCGCTTCATCAGCGGCGTGCCCAGGTTCACGGCGATGACGATATCGGCGCCCATGCTGCGCGCCACGCCCACCGGCAGGTTGTCGGTCAGCCCGCCGTCGACCAGCAGCCGGCCCTCGTATTCCGCCGGTGCCACCGCCCCCGGCACCGACATGCTGGCGCGCATCACGTTGGCCAGCTCGCCCTCGCTGAACACCACCGCCGTGCCCGCCACCAGATCCGTCGCCACCGCGCGGTACGGGATCGGCAAGCGGTCGAAATCGCGGTAGCCCGGGGTCCTGGCCAGCTGGCGCAGCACCGTCTCCAGCTGCACGCCGGAGACCGCGCCCTTCGGCAGCAGCACGCCGCTTGCCTGCAAGCCGATCTCCGGCGTGAGCAGGTTGGTGAAGTCGTCCTGCTTGCGCCGCACGGTCAGGTCCTGGCGCGGCGGCCGTTCCTTGAACAGCTTGTTGGTGCTCAGGCCGCTGACCAACTTTTCCATTTCAGCGGGCCCCATGCCGGTAGCGTAGGCGCCGCCGACCAGCGAGCCCATGCTGGTGCCGGCGATGCAGTCGACCGGGATACGCATCGCCTCCAGCACCTTGAGCACGCCGATATGCGCGGCGCCGCGCGCGCCACCACCCGACAGCACCAGGCAGATGCGCGGGCGAGCCGCCGCGGCGGGCCGGGCGTGGGCAGGAGCTGCGGGGCTCACGGCAGCGCCGGCGTCATGGCCGGCTGCCGGTTGCTCCGCGGCCGTCGCGGCGCCGGCGGCCAGCGCGATGGCGGCGAGCAGGCGCTTCGTGCCGGCGTGGCGCGGGCGTTGGTGTGGGGCTGCCTTCATGGCTCGATCGGGGTCGCAGTCCGCTGCGTGGCCGGTTGCCGGGGCGGGAAGTCCGGCTATCTTCCGGCAAAACGTGGCGTGCAGGCCCCTGTGCACGCCGCCCGCCAAAACAATTCAACACGGACCTCGGAAGCGTTCAGATCGGCTTGCGGCGCTGCCAGGCACCGCGGGGCAGGGGCGGGCGCGCCGGAATATACTGGGGGCTGGTTTGCCATGGCGCCGCGCGCGCGATTTGCAAGTGTCTCAAGTGTCCCCCGAAGTCCCCGTCGCTGGTTCCACGCTTACCCCTGACGATCCCCGCCCGGAGCCGCCGGAGCGGCCCGCCGATGGCGAGTGCTGCGGCTCCGGCTGCGATCCCTGCATCTTCGATTACTACTACCAGGAGATGGACCGCTACCGCGAGGCGCTGCGGGCATGGGAAGCGCGCCAGGCCGCGCGCCATGCCGAGGATCCGGCCGCTTGAGCACACACCCGAGCGTCCCGGCCATGCAGCCATTGCAGCCATCGCAGCCCTCCCCGGCAGCCGGGGCGGCGCTGTTCGATTTCGTGCAGCGCCACCCGCGCCTGTTCGTGCTGACCGGCGCCGGCATCAGCACCGATTCCGGCATTCCCGGCTACCGCGACGCGCGTGGCCAGTGGCAACGCTCCCCGCCGATCACGCTACAGGCCTTTCTCGGCTCGCACGCCGGGCGCCAGCGCTACTGGGCGCGCAGCATGCTCGGCTGGCCGCTGGCGGGGCAGGCGCGGCCCAACGATGCCCACCACGCGCTGGCGCGGCTGGGCGAGCAGGGCCGGATGACGGCGCTGGTCACGCAGAATGTCGACGGCCTGCACCAGCGCGCCGGCAGCCAGGGCGTGATCGAGCTGCACGGCAGCCTGGCCAATGCCATCTGCCTGGACTGCGGCGCCAGCCACGACCGCGCCGGCCTGCAGGACTGGCTGGTGTCCCGCAACGCCGCACTGCGCGACGTGATCGCGCCGCCCGCGGCCGACGGCGACGTGCATTTCGAATCGCCGCTGTTCGCGCAGTTCCAGGTGCCCGACTGCGGCCATTGCGGCGGCATCCTCAAGCCTGATGTGGTGTTCTTCGGCGAATCCGTGCCGCGCGCGCGTGTCGACGCCGCGCGCGCGGCGCTGGCAGCCGCGGACGCGATGCTGGTGGTGGGCTCGTCGCTGATGGTCTATTCCGGCTACCGCTTCTGCGTCTGGGCCGGCCAGATGGGCAAGCCGGTGGCCGCGCTCAACCTGGGCACCACGCGTGCCGACGCCATGCTGGCGCTGAAGGTCGAGGCCGGCTGCGCGCCGGCGCTGCAGGCCCTGGTGTCGCGGCTGGAGCAGGACACTGCAGGATCCCGTTGACGCGAGCGCCGTGCAGGCATAGCATCGCCACACCACTTTGACCGACGCCGGTCGATCTTTCTTCAAGGCTTCCGCTTTCCACCATGACCGCAGACCGTCAACGCCCCGTCATCGCCGCGCCTCCGGGCCGTGCGTTGCCGTGCCCGCGTCGCCAGCCTGCGTTCACATCTGTCGCGCCGCCGCCGCCGTTCTCCGGCGGTGCACACCCGCCGCCGCCGCGCGGCTGACGGGCACGCGCCCCAGCCCTTCTCGTCTCCGGTAATCCCGCCTTCGTGCGCCCGCGCGCATGGCCGACGCACGCCTGTGCGCGCTGTCGCCGTGCCGTGGCCGCATGCCGATGCGCGTCGCCGGAGCCCGCCAAGCTGACGACAGATGACAAGCCATGAACAACCAAGAAGATTGCGCGGCGCGCTTCGACGCCGCGCGCGACACGCTCACCACGCGCTCCACTTCCTCCGCCCTCTGGGCCACGCCGCTGTTCGTGCTGCTATGGAGCAGCGGCGCCATCGCCGCCCGGCTGGCGCTCGACCACGCCACCCCGTTCGCCCTGCTGACCTTGCGCTTTGCGCTGGTCTGCGCCGTGCTGGGCGCGATCGGCCTGGCGCGCAGGCGCCTGCTGCCGCCGCGCGGCGAGCGGCTGCATACGGCCGGCGCGGGCCTGCTACTGATCGGCGGCTACGCGGTTTTTTACTTTCTGGCGCTGGACCACGGCATGACGCCCGGCGTGCTGGCCACGGTGCTGGGGGCGCAGCCGATGCTGACGCTGCTGCTGACCGAGCGCCGCGCCAGCGCTGCGCGCCTGGGCGGCCTGGCGCTGGCATTCGCCGGGCTGGCCATGGTGGTTGCCGACAGCCTGCTGCTGGCCCGGCTGTCGCCGGCGGGGGTGCTGTGCGCGCTGGCCTCGCTGGCCAGCATGACGGTCGGCGCCATCCTGCAGAAGCGCAGCCCGCGCGCGCCCGCCGAAGTGCTGCCGCTGCAGTACGGCGCAAGCCTGGGGGCCTGCCTGCTGTGCCTGCCGTTCCAGCCCTTCGCCTTCGAAGCCACGCTGGCGTTCGCCGCGCCGCTGCTGTGGCTGGCGCTGGGAATTTCGATCGGCGCGACGCTGCTGTTCTACCGCCTGATCCACGCCGGCAACCTGGTCAACGTGACCAGCCTGTTCTACCTGGTGCCGGCCGGCACCGCGGCGCTGGATTACCTGCTGCTGGGCAACCGCATGGCGCCGCTGGCGCTGGCGGGGATGGGGGCGGTGCTGGCGGGGTTGGGGGTGGTGTTCAGGGGAACCAAGGGCTGATGCCGAGGTAAGGTCGGATGGGAGGGAGGCAGCCTGAAGGCCGAGCCTACCGCTGCTTCACCTCCACCCGCACCTCTTCCTTGCCCACCGTGATCGCCCCCGGTTCCACCTCCTTGCCGCCCACGCGCAGCTCCTCGGGCTTGAAGGTATAGATCGGATAGTCCTTCAGCAGCTGCTGCGCGACCACGGCGCCGATGGCGTTGAGCTGTTCGCGGTAGGGCCCCATGCCGGCGACTTCGACCTGCTGCACGGTGGGGTTGTCGAGCAGCACCGCGCGCCGGGCCGGGTCATAGCGGATGCCGCTGTTCAATGCCAGCTTGCCGTCGACCGGGGGCGACGGCAGCAGGGCGTTGGTCAGGCGTGCATCGACATGGGTGGTGATGCGGTTGCTGGCTTCATCCAGCACCAGCCGCGGGTGGCTGAGCTGGACGCTGACGACTTCGGCGTAGCGCAGCGTCGCGGGAAAGCGCTTGTCGAGTTCGGTCTGCAGTTCCTGGCGGGTCAGGGAATATTCGCCGGTCCAGATGTTGTAGCCGGCCAGGGCCGGCGCGGAGCCGGCGATGCAGGCGGCGGCAAGGAGCAGGGAAGGCGTCAGGCGCATGTGGCGGATCGGGCGCGCCATGGGATGGCGCGGGAAGTGGGATCAGCCTGTCAGACCGCGTATCCAGGGGTCGCGTTCCGTCACATCGGCCGGGGGGCCGGCTCAGTAGTGCGGCGGGATTTCCTGCAGGGGGTCGGCTTCGGCCGCGGTGGTGGCGGCGCTGCGCACCTGCTGGTACAGCGCGCGGAACTGCTCCTGCAGCAGGTCGATCTGCTGCTGCTGGCGCGCCACGTTGCTGTTCAGGGTATCGAGCAGGTCTTCCTGGAAGGCGAGCTTGATTTCGAGTTCGTTGATGCGATCGTCCATGGCTAGGTTTCTCCGGCGGGCGGCGCGCATTGTAAACCCATCGCCGGGCTGTGGCCCGAAGCGCGCCGCTGGCCGGGAACCTGCTCGCTGGCTTACTTGGGCGCCGTCAGCAGCATCCACATGATGCCGAAACGGTCGGCCACCATGCCGAACTGTTCGGCAAAGAAGGTCTTGTCCAGCGGCATCAGCACCTGGCCGCCTTCCTTCAGGCCGTTGAAGGCCTTCTCCACCCCGGCCTTGTCGGGAAAGGTGATGGCCAGGCCGAAACCCTGGAAGGCGACCTGGTTCGAGCACTGCCCGTCGGAGGCCAGGATGATGCTGTCGCCGACCTGGAATTCCAGGTGCATGACCTTGTCCTGGGCACCGGCGCCGGGTTGGCAGCCTTCGCCGCCCTTGCCGGCATCGGGGTTGTCGGCAAAGGTCATGCGGGCGTTGACCTTGGCGCCAAGGGTCTGCTTGTAGAACTCGACCGCTTCATCGCAACGGCCTTCGAAAAACAGATAGGGCTGGACTTGCATGACAACTCCTGTGAAGGGGCGGCCGGTGGTGGGGCTGTAGGGGCCGCGGGGATCTCGGCAAAATGGCGACACGCTTTGTGTACGCCGTCCACAATACCTTAGCAAAGAAAATGGACGGCGTCCACATTTAATGCGCGAGGCGGCGCGGGTGGGGCGGCCGCCGGAACGCCGGCGTAGGTGCACTAGAATGGCCGGCGAGAGCGCCCGCCCGGCGCCAACCGTTTCGACTGCCGCGGCCCGAATGGAGTTGCCTTGCGTTACGAATTGACCGACCTGCGCCTGTTCCAGGCCATTGCCGATGCGCAAAGCCTGTCGGGGGGCGCGTCGGCCACCCACATCACCGCGTCGGCGGCGAGCTACCGGCTGAAGAACCTCGAGCACGCCATGGGCACGCCGTTGTTCGTGCGCACTGCGCGCGGCATGGAGCTGACGCCGGCCGGCGAAACCCTGCTGGTCCATGTGCGCGAGCTGCTGCTGGGGGTTGAGCGCATGCATGGCGAGGTCGGACGCTTCTCCGCCGGGCTGAAGGGCAATATCCGGCTGCTGGCCAACAGCAGCTCGCTCAACGGCTTCATCATTCCCAGCGTGAGCCGCTTCCTGCTGGCCAACCCGGACGTGAACATCGACCTGGAGGAGCGCGCCAGCCAGGCGATCCTGGCCGCGGTGGCGGCGCACGAGGCCGATGTCGGCATCCTGGCCGGAGATTTCCATACCGGCGACGATGCCGCCGGCGTGCGCTCGGTGCGCTACGCGCGCGATGAACTGATCCTGGTGATGGCGGCGGACCATCCGCTCGCGCGCGAGCCGGAGGTGCGCTTTGGCGCGGCGCTGGCGTTCGATTTTGTCTGCATGAGCCGCACCAGCAGCAACTTCCTGTTCCTGCGCGAGATGGCGCAGCGCGCGGGCAAGGGCCCCAATGTACGCCTGCATGCGCACAGCTTCGATGCGGTGCTGTCGCTGGCCGAGGCCGGCGTGGGCGTGGCGCTGGTGCCGCGCAGCGTGGCGGCACAGGCGCTGCGCGAGGCGCGCGTGGCCGGGGTGCGGCTGGCCGAGCCGTGGGCCTTGCGCGAACTGAACCTGATCGTGCGCGCCGACGGCAAGCTGCCGGCGTTTGCCGAAGCCTTTGCGCAGTTCCTGCTCAACGATCCGCGCGTGGTCGCCACGCGCGAAGGCGGCGCCGTGGCGGCCACGGCGCCGTAACTGCCTGATTCAAGTTTCAGCGTTTCAGCGCTTGCGGTTCAGGAAGGTGGCCATGTGCTGCTGCGGCTCGCCGGTGTCGAAGGCGCTGCCGAACTCGGTCACGCTGTTGCCGATCGAGACCTCCAGCGGCGCGTCTTCCCACTCGCGCAGCAAGCGCTTCTGCTGGCGCACCGCGACCGGACCAAAGCCGGCCAGCAGCGCGGCCACGCGCTCGACTTCCAGGTCCAGTTCGGCCAGCGGCACCACGCGGCTGACCAGGCCCCACTGCAGCGCTTCGGCTGCGTCGGAGATCTCGCCCGTCAGCAGCATCCACGCGGTGCGCGCATTGCCGATCAGGCGCGGCATCAGCGCGGCGTGGATCACCGACGGGATACCGACCTTCACCTCGGGCATGCCCAGCTGCGCGGTGTCGGCGGCGATGCGCAGGTCGCACGCCAGCGCCAGTTCCAGTCCGCCGCCCAGGCACCAGCCCGGCATGCGCGCGATCACCGGCACCGGCAGGTGGCGCACGGCATCGCACAGGCGGCGCAGGCCGCTGATAAAGGCCTCGGCGCTGGCGCGGTCGAGCGCCGCCATCTCCTTGATGTCGGCGCCACCGATAAAGTCCTTGTCGCCGGTGCCGCGCAGCACCAGCACGCGCAGCCCGTCCTGGGCGGCCAGCGCTTCGATCGCGCGCGTGAGCGAGGCGATCACCGGCGTGCTCAGGATATTGAGCGAGCCCGCCTCGCGGATGGTGACGGTGGCAATGCCGCGCGCGTCGATCTCGACGCCGGCGTGCGGTTCCTGCTGAAGTGTGCTCATGTCGGTCCTCGTGGCTTACTGGAGCTTGGTGAAGTGGATCGCTTCGACCACCTGCTTCCAGTGCGCATTCTGCCCACGGATCAGGTCGCCAAAGGCCTTGCGCGAGGTCGGTGCCGGGATCGCGCCCTGCTTCTCGATGGCGGCGACCACCTCCGGCTCGGCCAGCACCTGGCGCACCGCGTCGTTGAGCTGGTCGAGGATGGCGGCGGGCGTGCCCGCCGGCGCGCCCAGGCCGAACCACGACGGGTTGTTCATCGCCGGCAGCCCGGCCTCGGCATAGGTAGGCACATTGGGCAGCACCGTCAGGCGCTGTTTGGCGGCCACCGCCAGCGGCTTGAGACGTCCGCCCTGGATCAGCCCGGATGACGACGGGATATTGTCGAACACCACCTGGATCTGCCCGGCCACCGCATCGTTGAGCGCCGGGCCCAGCCCCTTGTATGGCACGTGCAGCATGCGTGTGCCGGTGGCGTTCATGAACAGTTCGCCATTCATGTGGCTGAGGCCGCCGTTGCCGGACGAGCCGAACGAATACTTGCCGGGATTGGCCTTGAGCTGCTTGATGAAGCTTGCCAGGTCCGTCGCCGGGAAGGCGGGATTGATCACCAGCACGTTCGGCACGTCGGCCAGGTTGCTGATCGGCGCGAAGTCCTTGACCGGGTCGTAGGCGGTCTTCAGGTAGACGTTGGGGTTGACCGCGTGCGAGCTTTCCACCTCCATCACCAGGGTGTAGCCGTCGGCGGGCTGCTTGGCCGCGTAGGCGCTGCCGACCGCGCCGCCGGCGCCGGGACGGTTCTCGATCACGACGGGCTGGCCCAGCACCGGGCCCAGGCGGGTGCCGACGATGCGGGCAATGATGTCGGTGGTGCCGCCGGCCGCATAGGGCACGATCAGCTTGATCGGCCGCTCGGGATAGGCGGCGTGCGCGCTGCTGGCAATGCCGAGCAGGGCCATGGCGAAAAGGGCTGGCTTCATCGGGATGTCTCCGGGTCGGGGTTATAGATCTCGTGGCAGGGCGGTCAGCGCTGCGGGCTGTGTTCGCCAAGCAGCGGCGGCGGTGCCGGCGGGGCATCGTGCCCGGCCAGCATCGGGTTGCGCACCATCGGCACGCGCCCCATCACGGGGTGCTCGGCCACCTGCATCAGATTGCGATGCCTGACCTGCGGATGGGCGAAGACTTCGTCCATGGTGTGGATCGGGCCCCACGGCACGCCCGCCGCATCGAAGGCCTCGGTCCAGGCGGCGCGGGTGCGGGTAGGGAAGAGGTCGGTCAGTTGCGCGCGCAAGGCGTCCAGGTGTTCGATGCGCGCGGAATTGGTGGCGTAGCGCGGGTCCTGCGCCAGCGCCGGGATGCCGGCCACGGCGCAGAAGCGCGCGAACTGGCCGTCGTTGCCGATTGCCAGAATCAGGTGGCCGTCGGCGCAGCGGAACACTTCATACGGCGCGCAGTTGGGATGGGCGTTGCCGCTGCGCTGCGGGTTCTGGCCCGAGACCAGGTAGTTGGCGGCCTGGTTGGCGTTCATCGCCACGGCCACGTCGAGCAACGCGATGTCCAGGTGCGCACCCACGCCGGTCGCCTGGCGCTGGTACAGCGCGGCCAGCACCGCGGAGGTGGCATACATGCCGGTGCTCAGGTCGACCACCGCGACGCCGGTGCGCAGCGGGCCGGCGCCGGGCGTGCCATCGGGCTGGCCGGTGTAGCTCATGAGCCCGCCCATGCCCTGGAACACGTAGTCGTAGCCGGGCTTGTCCGCCATCGGCCCGCTCTGGCCGAAGCCGGTGATCGACAGGTAGACCAGGCGCGGGTTGATCGCCTTGAGCGCGTCGTAGTCCAGCCCGTAGCGGCGCAGCGTGCCGACCTTGTAGTTCTCGACCAGCACGTCGGCGGTGCGCGCCAGCGCGCGCACCTGCGCCGCACCTTCGGGCGTGCCGTAGTCGATTGCGACCGAACGCTTGCCGCGGTTGCAGCAGATGAAATAGCCGGACAAACGCGCATCGCCCTCGGTACCGGCCGGTGCGTCGAGGTAGGGCGGTCCCCAGCCGCGGGTATCGTCGCCGCGCTCCGGGTGTTCGACCTTGGTCACCTCGGCGCCCAGGTCGGCCAGGTTCTGGGTACACCAGGGGCCGGCCAGGATGCGCGACAAATCCAGGACCCGGATGCCTTCCAGGGCGCGATGCAGCATGACGACTCCGCTTTCCGATCACAGTGCGGCGCAGTATAGGGAGGGGTATCGGGCCGAACCAGTCGAGAGTTTTGAAAGGCGCGTTCGCCGGATTTGAACGGTATGGCCGGGCCGCGGCCGGCGCGGCCGGGGTGGCGCAGGCGCCCCCGCCGGACCCCGCGTTTGGCGCGTGGGCGTTGCCGTGTCACAATTCGCGTTTGGCACTGACTCGGCACGTGACTCGGCCGGCCGCGTCGCCGTGCTTCCCGCCGCCCCCGGCCGCTTGCGGCCGACGCAGTGGAAGCCCGTCCAAGAGCCGACAAATTCACATTGATTTCTGGCGATGACTACCATCCTGCAGCACATTCCTACCGGCCAGCGCGTCGGTATCGCCTTCTCCGGCGGCCTTGACACCAGCGCGGCACTCCTCTGGATGCGCCAGAAGGGCGCCGTCCCCTACGCCTACACCGCCAACCTGGGCCAGCCCGACGAGCCCGACTACGACGACATCCCTCGCCGCGCCAAGGCCTACGGCGCCGAGGAAGCGCGCCTGGTCGATTGCCGCGCGCAGCTGGTGGCCGAGGGCATCGCCGCGCTGCAGTGCGGTGCCTTCCATATCTCCACCGCCGGCATCACCTACTTCAACACCACCCCGATCGGCCGCGCCGTCACCGGCACCATGCTGGTCGCCGCGATGAAGGAAGACGGCGTCAACATCTGGGGCGACGGCAGCACCTTCAAGGGCAACGACATCGAGCGCTTCTACCGCTACGGCCTGCTGACCAACCCCGGCCTGCAGATCTACAAGCCGTGGCTGGACCAGCAGTTCATCGACGAACTGGGCGGCCGCGCCGAGATGTCCGAGTTCATGCGCCAGAACGGCTTCGACTACAAGATGTCGGCCGAGAAGGCGTACTCGACCGACTCCAACATGCTGGGCGCGACCCACGAGGCCAAGGACCTGGAGCATCTCGATTCGGGCATCCGCATCGTGCAGCCGATCATGGGCGTGCAGTTCTGGCGCGATGATGTCGAAGTCAAGCGCGAGGAAGTCACGGTGCGCTTCGAGGAAGGCCAGCCGGTCGCGCTGAACGGCCAGACCTTCGCCAATGCCGTCGACCTGTTCATGGAAGCCAACCGCATCGGCGGCCGCCATGGCCTGGGCATGAGCGACCAGATCGAGAACCGCATCATCGAGGCCAAGAGCCGCGGCATCTATGAAGCCCCGGGCCTGGCGCTGCTGTTCATCGCCTACGAGCGCCTGATCACCGGCATCCACAACGAAGACACCATCGAGCAGTACCGCGACAACGGCCGCCGCCTGGGCCGCCTGCTGTACCAGGGCCGCTGGTTCGACCCGCAGGCCATCATGCTGCGCGAAACCGCCCAGCGCTGGGTCGCCGGCGCCATCACCGGCGAGGTCACCATCGAACTGCGCCGCGGCAACGACTACTCGATCCTGAACACCACTTCGCCCAACCTGACCTACAAGCCGGAACGGCTGACCATGGAGAAGGGCGAGTCGATGTTCACGCCGCTGGACCGCATCGGCCAGCTGACCATGCGCACGCTGGATATCGTCGATACGCGCGAGAAGCTGCAGACGTATGCCAGGACCGGCCTGCTGTCGACCCAGGTCAGCGCTTCGCTGCCGAAGCTGGAAGACTGAGCTTCGCGCTTCCCGCCTGACGGCGGGTTCGCCAAGAAAACCGGCACCTCAGGGTGCCGGTTTTTTTTGTCTCGGCGTTTTCCCCACCTGTCACGTAATGTCAAGCGTACGTCCCGGAATATCAAACCGGGTAGTCCCGATCCCCAGATACTGGCTGCGCTCGCCCGCCACTTTGCGCGGGCACTGAACACACGGCGGCGCCAAGACCGCCGGCCGGCTTCCGGAGACGCCCATGCCCAGATCCCGCCTTGCCCTTGCTGCCGCCGCATCCGCCGCGCCGACTTCCGCTGCGCCCGCTGCTGCCGGATCGCGCTATGCGTGGCTGGTGTTTGCGCTGACCTTTGCGCTGCTGCTGTCGGACTACATGTCGCGCCAGGTGCTCAATGCCGTGTTCCCGCTGCTGAAGGCCGAATGGCAGCTGGGGGATACCGAGCTGGGCGCGCTCGGCGGGGTGGTGGCGCTGATGGTGGGGGTGCTCGCGCTGCCGCTGTCGCTGCTGGCCGACCGCTGGGGCCGGGTGCGCAGCCTGATCCTGATGGCGGCGCTGTGGAGCCTGGCCACGCTGGGCTGCGCGCTGGCGGGCAGTTTCGGCCAGATGTTCCTGGCGCGGCTGTGCGTCGGCATCGGCGAGGCCGCCTACGGCAGCGTCGGCATCGCGGTGGTGGTGTCGGTGTTCCCGCGCCACCTGCGCGCCAGCCTCAGCGCCGCGTTTATCGCTGGCGGCGCGTTCGGCTCGGTGCTGGGCATGGGACTGGGCGGCATCCTGTCCGCGCATTTCGGCTGGCGCATGGCCTTTGGCGGCATGGCAGCGTTCGGGCTGGCGATGGTGGCCTGCTACGCGCTGACGATCAGCGAGCGGCGCTTGCGCGGGCTGCAGCAGCGTGTTGGCGCCGCCAACGACGACGGCAGCAGCGACGCGGCCACGGCGCGCCAGCTGGCGCCGCGCCGGATCGTGCGCGAGCTGCTGACGCTGCCCTCGATGCTGTGCGCCTGTGCCGGCAGCGCCTTGCAATTGCTGGTGATGGCCGCGCTGCTGGCGTGGCTGCCGAGCTTCCTGGCGCGCGAGTACGGCATGGCCACCGGCCGTGCCGGCGTGGTGGCGGCGCTGCTGGTGCTGGTGGCCGGCGCCGGCATGGTGGTCTGCGGCGCGCTGACCGACCGCGTGGCGCGGCGCGCGCCCGGGCGCAAATGGCACATGGCCATCGGCTACAGCCTGGCCTGCTGCGTGTTGCTGATGACGGCGTTCCGGCTGCCCGCCGGCACGGCCCAGCTGGTGCTGATCGGCGCCGGCATGCTGGTGGTGGGCGGCTGCGCCGGCCCGGCCAGCGCGATGGTGGCCAACCTGACGCGCCCCGCCATCCACGCCACCGCGTTTGCCACGCTGACGCTGATCAACAACCTGCTGGGCCTGGCGCCGGGTCCGTTCCTGACCGGCGTACTGGCCGACCGCATTGGCCTGACCGGTGCGCTCCAATGGATTCCGCTGGCCGGCGCCGCCGCCACGCTGCTGTTCTGCATCGGCCGTCGACACTATGCCGCAGACCTGCGGCGCCTGGATGGCCAACCGGTGCGCCACGCAGTTCCTGCCTGACCTTTTCCCGATCCCACCATGATTGCTACCCCCTCGCCCACCATCCTGATGGTGCCGGGCCTGCGCGACCACGTCGCCGAGCACTGGCAGACCCTGCTGCAAGCCGAACTTCTGGCCCAGGGCCATGACGCCCGCTGCGTGCCCGCGCTGGAGCACGACAAGCTCAGCCGCACCGCCCGGGTCGCCGCGCTCGAGGCGGCGCTGGCGGACATCGACGGGCCGGTGGTGCTGGTGGCGCACAGCGCCGGCGTGATGATCACGGTGCATTGGGCGGCGCGCCACTGCCGTCCCATCCGGGGCGCGCTGCTGGTGACGCCGCCGGATTTCGCGCAGCCGCTGCCGCCGGGCTATCCGGCGCAAGAAGCGCTGGCGCAAGCCGGCTGGCTGCCGACGCCGCTGGCGCCGTTGCCGTTCCCCAGCCTGGTGGCGGCCAGCCGCAACGATCCGCTGGCCAGCCATGCGCGCGTCACTGAAATGGCCGCCGCGTGGGGCAGCCGGCTGGTGGACCTGGGCAACGTCGGCCACCTCAACCCGGCCGCCGGCTACGGTCCCTGGCCGCGCGCCCATGCCCTGCTGGCAGAACTGGACACGCTGGTCGCGCAGCAGGCCTGAGCGCGCCGCAGGGCGCGTCACGACAAGAACATCCGGCCACCAAGGCCGGGCCAACAAGGAGGAGAGAGATGAAAACCAGAAACACCGTCATGGCCCTGATACTGGGGTGCCCGCTGGCGGCCGCCGCGCAATCATCGGTCACGCTGTATGGCGTGGCCGACATCAACGTCGAGTACGTGAACCGCGTCGGCGCCGTGCCGGTCGCGGCGAACGGCTTCAACCGGGGGCCGGGCGACAAGGTGTTCCGCATGGCCTCTGGCGGCCTGTCTGGCTCCCGCTGGGGCCTGCGCGGCATGGAGGACCTGGGCGCCGGATGGCAGGCATCGTTCGTGCTGGAAAGCGGTTTCGGCGTGGACAACGGCGCGCTGCAGCAAGGCGGGCGCCTGTTCGGTCGCCAGGCCTTTGTCGCCGTGCGGCAGGCCAACATCGGCCAGTTCAGCTTTGGCCGCCAGTACACGTCGATCTTTGAAGCCCTGGCGAACTTCTCGCCCACGGCCTACGCCACGCAATACGAACCGGTGGTGCTGCAGGCCGGCGCCAATTTCCGCGAGGACAACACCGTCAAGTACACCGGCCAGTTCGGCCCGCTGACGGCGCGCGCGCACTGGTCGTTCGGCGTCGGGCTGGCGCTGCCGCAGACGGTCGGCATCGCCACGCCGATCGGTGGCAATGGCGAAGTGCCCGGACAGTTCCGGCGCGACACCGCCTATGGCGCCTCGCTCGCGTATGCCGCCGGACCCTTCGGCGCCACCGTCGGCTACGACCAGTGGAATCCGACCATCGGCACCAGCAACGGCACCCTGCGCAAGGCCGTGGTGGGCGCCAGCTACACCTTCGGCCCGGCCAAGGTCATGGGCGGCTATCGCTGGGGCCAGAACAAGAACGCCGCCGACGTGGTGATCCAGCGCGACGACTTTTACTGGATCGGCGCCAACTACCAGGTCACCCCGGCCGTGGGGCTGACGCTCGAGTACAACTACGACAACGTCCGGAGCCTGTTCGGCGACACGCAGGTGGCCAATCCGTGGCAGGTGGCCTTTATCGCAAACTATGCATTCTCGAAACGCACCGACGTGTACGTGTCCACCGCCTATGCGCGCAATGCCGGGCTGATGCTGGAATCGCTGGCCACGGTCTATGCCAACAGCCTGTCGCTGGGCAACAGCTATGCCGCAGCCAACGGGCAACGCAGCATGGTGGGCGTGGCGCTGGGGATCCGGCACAAGTTTTGAACCGGGCCTTTGCGCGATATGGCGTGGCGCGTGGTTGCGCTCCTTATCCGATTCGGGCAAGGAGTTGTTCGATCACGTCGCAGGCCTGCCGCTGACGCAATATCCTTGCCTCACGTTGGTCTGGCTCGTCGCCTTCGCCAAGCTCGAACTTTGCGACCGACACCGGACCGTCCTTGCGATAGCCTTCGGCTTTTTCGTCGCTGGCGAAGCGGCTGCGCAGGATCGCCAGTGAGGCCTCGAGGACGGTGCCGTGCTTGCCGTTGCGCTCCTTCTGAAACGCTGCGGCCACGGCGTCCAGTCCCTCGGTTGCGTGTTCGATGCAATAGATCAGGTCGTGTGCGTCCTTGCGTTCAAAGCGCTGGTCGAAGGCGAACGACTTCAGGCAGGTAAAGCTGACGAGGTTGGCATGCCTGATGTGTTCCGTCACGATTCCATTGCCGCCGAGGAGCTCAGCCTGGATCTCAGTAACTTGGTGAAGGTCAAAAACAATGGACGAATATGGGATGTTCAGTGCCGAGATGGTGCCTTCGGTCGGCAATGGCTGCACCTTGCCACCAGCGATGTCCGGTGCATCCGCCAGCAGTTCCAGCACCATCAACGCACCATGTTCCGTGCGGGTCTGCCAACGCCAGGAAAGCTTTGCGCCAGCGCTGTTCTCGGAACGCTCGAAACCCATTTTCCTGAGGTTATCTTCGAGTGTGTGATAAGCCTCGGTATCAGCCAGGATTTGCAGGTCGATCACAATGTCCACGTCCAGAGTGCCGGCGTGCGCCGGCACTTCCGGAGGCCGTGCGGAAACGAGATATCGTGGCGTGAGTCCCCCGATCAGGTAGACAGAGTCCTTCCACGGTCCGAGCCCGCGCAGCAGTGTTACGAGGACGCGTTCGCAGTCGGTCGTGTATTGGTCGCTGTAGCCATCGAACGTTGCGGGTTTTGCCATCAGAATCCGATCCTCTCCTTGCGCAAGTGCTCGGCCATTTCCTTGGCGCGGCCTTCACCGAGCAAGAGGTCGAGATAGACCTGGACCGGGCTGGCCAACCAGACACCCCCGACGTTTTGCCGAAACAGCAGTTCTCCCGCCGATTTCGCCTCGATGACCGCGAGGTTGGCCCCTTCATTGACGGCGCGCGCACCCAACTCAGCCATTGCCGCGGCGGCACTGGTGCCGGGTAGCAGCCGCAATCGCACCTGCGAGATGCCGGACAGGAAGGGGGCATAACGCTGTGCGGCGGCTTCGTAGCTCACCCCGTAAGCGACCTGGTGCGTATCGAACAGCTGCCCGAGCCGTTCCATCAGTGCCTCGGATTTCAATCCAGGAACGAAGTACCGGCGCAGCACCGGCACGCGCTGCGTGGCGAGCTGCTTCGCCCAGGCATCGAGCAACGCACCTGGTTCACGCAACTGCCGCTCCTTGCCTGGTCCCTGCCCTCGCGACAGTAGCCAGTCGAACCGCTCTAGCTCACTGAGTACTTCCGAAACTGTAGATGGCGCCACCTGCGCCCGCTCGGCCACTTCGGTAACACCAAACCATTCCTTGTGCTGGATCAGCAGCGCGTACAAAACCTGGGCGCGCCGACCGGAGAAGAGCGATCGCACCGACTTTTCAAAAGTTTTCGGAGCTGGTTTGTCGATGTAGACGTAGGCCCCAGTGGCAGGCAGGAACATGCTTCCGCCACTATCGAAGTAGCCGATGCGCTCGGCTCTGAGCAGCTCTTTTGCTCCCGGTGACAGTGACTCGGCGATCAGCAGGGGCTGCACCTCGGCGGCATGACCGTGGTGCAGCGACTTCAACTGCCACAACGCCTGGCGCACATCGCGTGGAAAGACAGACTTCCTTCTCTCAACCAGCAACACAATGGATTTGCCGGCGACGTGCAGATCGATCTTGGCGTCAATGCGGCCTGCGACTTGATGAACAGCGGTTTCCGGCCGGACCAACTTGGCTTGCACATCCGGCAGCTCCCGGAGTGACTCCAGCAGTTGTCCGACCAGGGAGTCCTCCACGACGGTCGACACGGGCATGGTGGCGCTTATTTCCTGTTCAGTGAATAACTCCACTATAGCGAATATTCGACATAACGGAAATATTCGCTGTTAAGCGAATTGCCTTCGCGGAAGCACGGACGCCTGACCGCCACGAAATCATCGGTGCAGCGCCCGCCAAGCCGACACGCTGCGCCCAAAGCGCCCGCTGAACCAGCGCGAGAACGCGCTCAGCGATGAGAACCCCAGCAGCGCGGCCACTTCCGACAGCGGCCGCTCGCGGTTTTCAAGGTAGCGGATCACCAGGTCGGCGCGGGCCTCGGCCAGGATGTCGGAGTAGGAGGTATGCGCCTGCTCCAGGCGCCGGTGCACGGTGCGGCGGTCGACGCTGAGATGCTGGGCCACGCGCTCCACCGAGCACAGCCCGGTCGGCAGCAGCGCGTACACCAGCTTGCGCACCATGTCCGGCATGGTGGCCGCGGTCGACTGCGCCAGCAGCGTGCCGAGATATTGCTTCACCTGCTGCGCCATCACCGGGTCGTACGACGGCAACGGCGCTTCCAGGTCCGCTGCCTGGCAGACGATGCCGTCGAAATCCTGGTTGAACGAGCCGGCCATGCCGAACACGCGCGCGTACGTCGCGGTGCTAGCCGGCGCCGGATGCGTGAAGCAGATGCTGCGCGGGCGCCACGATGGCCCCAGGAACAGCTTCAGCATGCGGAACATCACGCCTACCGCCAGGTCGGTGGCCTGGCGCAAGGTGCCCGGCGCTTCGCTGAGCACCTGCAGCCGGATCATCACCAGGTCGTCGCTGTCTTCGACGCGCATCGCCAGCGCTTCATTCTGCAGCCCCATGTAGCGGACCATCGACTCCAGCGCGCGGCGCAGCGTCGGTTCCTCGCGCACCACGAAGGCCAGCGGACCCAGGTTGGAAAACTCGCGCAGCTCGGCCATGCGCAGGCCGAAATCCTCGGCCCCGGCGGCGCGCGCCGACGCGTCCAGCAGGCGGCCCACCGCCGCCGCCGGGATGCGGATATCGGGGTCCAGCAGCACCGAGCGGTTGATCCTGGCGGACCTGAGCTGCTGGTACGGATCCAGCCCCAGCGCACGCGCGACTTCGACGTAGTTGGTCAGGCTGGCACTGCGCAGGTAGTAGGACATGACAGCGGCTTCCGGGCTTTCCCTGAGTGTCCCGAAATGTAAATCGGTTGTCCCGGATCGTCAAATCGCCGCGTTCCGTTGATCGATACTCCAGTCACCAACCAACCGGAGCGATCTATGCAATTCCTCGACGATTCCCTGCACCCCGAGAACATGGACAAGGTGGTGATCACCGTGGCCCCGTATGGCCCCGAGTGGATGCCGCAGGACTTCCCCGAGGACATCCCGGTGACCATGGAAGAACAGGTGCAGAAGGCGGTCGATTGCTACAACGCCGGCGCCACCGTGCTGCACCTGCACGTGCGCGAGCTCGACGGCAAGGGCTCCAAGCGCCTGTCCAAGTTCAACGAGCTGATCGCCGGCGTGCGCGCCGCGGTGCCGGACATGATCATCCAGGTCGGCGGTTCGATCTCGTTCGCGCCGGAAGACGACGGCCAGGAGGCCAAGTGGCTGTCCGACGACACCCGCCACATGCTGGCGGAGCTGCAGCCCAAGCCGGACCAGGTCACCGTGGCCATCAACACCACGCAGATGAACATCATGGAGCTGCTCTATCCGGAGTACCTGAAGGGGACTTCGCTGGAGCACCCGGCCTACCAGGCCGCCTACCGCGAGATGACGGTGCCGGCCGGCCCGGGCTGGGTCGAAGAGCACCTGCGCCGGCTGCAGGCGTCGGGCATCCAGCCGCATTTCCAGCTGACCGGCATGCATGCGCTGGAAACGCTGGAGCGCCTGGTGCGCGCGGGCGTCTACACCGGTCCGCTCAACCTGACCTGGATCGGCATCGGCGGCGGCTTCGACGGCCCCAACCCGTTCAACTTCTTCAACTTCGTGCACCGCGCCCCGGACGGCTGCACGCTGACCGCCGAGTCGCTGCTGAAGAACGTGCTGCCGTTCAACATGATGGCGATGGCGATGGGCCTGCATCCGCGCTGCGGCATCGAGGACACCATCATCGACCAGCATGGCAACCGCATGACCTCGGTGCAGCAGATCGAGCAGTGCGTGCGCGTGGCGCGCGAACTGGGCCGCGAAATCGCCTCGGGCCAGGAAGCGCGCGAGATCTACCGCATCGGCACCTGGTACGACAGTGCCGAGGCCACGCTGCAGGCCAACGGCATGGCCCCCAACCGCAAGTCGGGGCAGAAGAACCTGCCGCTGCGCGCGGCCGCCTGACGGCCGTGGGCGGGGCCGGTGCAACGCCGGCCCCGCAAGGCATGACAGGAGTCCGCCATGCATCACCCCGACGCCCTCGCCAATCCCTGCATCAACATCTGCCGGATGGACCTTGCCAACCGCTATTGCCAGGGTTGCGGCCGGACCCGGCTTGAAATCGGCCGCTGGCTGCGCCTGAGCGAGGCCGAACGCGCGCAAATCCTGGCCGCGCTGCCGGCACGCCGGGCAAGCAGCAGCCATACTAGATAACGGAGACAACATGACCACCCGACCCGCCTTCCTGCTGCGCATCGCCGCCGCGGCGGCCACCCTCGCGCTGGCCGCGCCCTCTGCCATGGCCTGGACCAGCAAGCCGGTCCGCATGCTGGTCCCGGCTCCAGCCGGCGGCACCATGGACGTGCTCGCGCGGCTGCTGGCGGACCAGCTGTCCGCGGACCTCGGCCACCCCGTGGTGGTCGACAACAAGCCCGGCGCCGGCGGTGGCATTGCCCTCACCACCATGCTGGCCGCGCCCGCTGATGGTCAGACCATCATGGTCACCGCCAGCAATGTACTGACCGAGATCCCGCATGTGCTCAAGCAGCCGTTCGACCCGCTGAAAGACGTCAGGCCCGTCGCCGCCGTGGCGCGTTCGCGCATGGTGATGATTGGCGCGCCTGGCCTGCCGGCCAAGGACCTGAAGGCCCTGGTCAGCTACGCCCGGGCCAATCCGGGCAAGCTCAGCTTTGCCTCGTACAGTGCCGGCACCGCTTCGCACTACGCCGGCATGATCATGAACCAGAAGGCCGGGCTGGACTTGCAGCATGTGCCCTTTGCCGGTTCCGCGCCGGCGCTGACGCAGGTGATGGGCAATCAGATCGCGGTGATGTACGACGGCATGGTGACCTCGCTGCCGATGATCCGCGCCGGCAAGGTGCAGGTCTATGCCGTGGCGTCGAAGAGCCGCTCGGCGCTGCTGCCGCAGGTGCCGACCTTCGCCGAAATGGGCTACCCGGAGATGGAGTTCAGCAACTGGGTCGGCGTGATCGCGTCGTCGAAGCTGTCGCCCGAGCTGGCCGAGAAGATCCACGCGGCGGCCTACAAGGCCGCGGCCGCGCCCAGGGTGCGCGAGCGCATGGAGGCGCTCGGCTATGAGCCGCTGCCGGCGCAACCTCTGCCGCAATTGAGCGAGTCGGTGCGGGCCGAGTTCGAGCGCAATGCCGGCATCGTCAAGGCGTTCAATATCCAGCAGTAAAGCCCTGCCTGGCAATGCAAAAGGGCAGCCTCGGAAGAGGCTGCCCTTTCGCTTTCCTGCCGCCCGTTCAGGCGCCGGTGGCGCGCAAGCGCTTCTTGTCGATCTTGCCGACGCTGGTCTTCGGGATCTCGTCGACGAACACGATCCGCTCAGGTTCCGGCACCGCATACTTGCTGAGCCGGTTGGCTTCGACCCGCGCCAGCAGCGACGCGCGAATCGCATCCGCGGTGACCGTGGCGCCAGGCTTGCGCACCACGTATGCCATCGGCCGCTCGCCCCACCGCGCGTCCGGCACGCCGATGACCGCGCACTCTTGCACGCCCGGTACCTGCGTGACCAGGCTCTCGACCTCGATCGACGAGACCCACTCGCCGCCGGTCTTGATCACGTCCTTGATGCGGTCAACGATCTGCACGAAGCCGTCGGCGCCCATCACCGCGATGTCCTGCGTATGCAGGTAGCCGCCGGCCCACAGCTCGGCCGACGCTTCGGGTTTGCCGTGGTAGGCCCGGGTCAGGAACGGCGCGCGCAGCACGATCTCGCCGCGCGCCTTGCCGTCGCGCGGCACGTCGTGCATGGACTCGTCCACCAGGCGGAAGTCGACCATGGCCACCGGACGGCCCGTCGAGCAGCGCATGCGCACTTCGGTCTCGCGATCGGCACTGGCATGGCCCGGGGGCAACTGCGCCAGCGCGACGATGGGGCCGGTCTCAGACATGCCATAGCCGGCAAATACATCCATGCCGCGCTCGAGCGCGGCATCGCACAACGCCGGCGGCAGCGCCGAGCCGCCGATGATCAGCTTCCAGCCCGACAAATCCTGGCCGCTTGCCTGCGCCGCCTGCAACAGCATCTGCAGCAAGGTTGGCACGCAGTGCGAGAACGTGACCCGCTCGCTCTCGCGCAACTGCAGCAGGACATCCGGCGCGTAGCGCCCCGGCAGCACGATGCGCAGCCCGAGCATGACCGCGACATAGGGGATGCCCCAGGCCAGCACGTGGAACATCGGCGTGATCGGCATGTAGACGTCTTCCCGGTGCAGGCGCTGCCCTTCGCGCGGCGCGCACAGGCTGGTGGCCGAGGCCAGCGCATGCAGCACGATGTCGCGATGGCTGTAGCACACGCCCTTGGGATCGCCGGTGGTGCCGGTGGTGTAGAAGGTGGCGGCGCGGGTGTTCTCGTCGAACTCGGGGAAGTCGAAGTCGGGCGAGGCCGCTTGCAGCAGCGTCTCGTACTCCCCGCAAAACGGCAGCGAGCTCGGCGGCACTGGCTGGCCATCGGCCAGCAGGACAAAGCTGCGCACGCTGGTCAGCTGGTCGCGGATCTCTTCCATCACCGGCAGGAAGTCCGGATGGAGCAGCACCACCTCGGCGCCGGAATCGTTCAGCGTGTACAGGATCTGCTGCGCCGACAGCCGCACGTTGACCGTGAACAGCGTCGCGCCCATCATCGGCACGCCGAAATAGCACTCCAGGTAGCGATGGCTGTCCCAGTCCATCACCGCCACGGTGGTGCCGTGCGTGACGCCCTGCGCAGCCAGCGCGGAAGCCAGCCGGCCAACGCGCTGGCGGAACTCGCGATAGCTGTGGCGCAGCTGTCCGCGGTACGTGATCTGCTGGTCGCCGTACAGCGACAGCGAATTGAGCAGCAGTTGCCTGACGAGCAGGGGATAGGCATAGGCCTGCGGTGCCGCAGGCACAAGATGTGATTGCATGTCTGCGTTCCTCCGTCAGAACGGCACGTCGCCGATGATGCCGGCACGTTCCATCTTGCGCACCGTGGGCGCATAGTCCTGCACCGCGTAGTGCTGCGTGCAGCGGTTGTCCCAGATCGCCACGCTGTGCTTCTTCCAGCGCCAGCGCACCTGGTACTCGGGGATCTCGGCCTGGGCGCACAGGTAGTGCAGCAGGTCGCCCGCGCCGGGCATGAAGTCCTTGCCGAAGCGGATCACGTCGCCGCGATGGTAGTTGGCGAAGTGCGAGGTGAAGGCGTTGACGAACAGGATCTTCTCGCCCGTTTCCGGATGGGTGCGCACCACCGGGTGCTCGACCATCGGGAATTGCGCCGCCAGCGCGGCCCGCTTCTCCGGCGCCATGTTGGCGCCGAAGGTATGTTCGATGCTGTGCTTGGCGCGCAGCCCTTCGATGCGTGCCTTGATGTCCTGCGGCAGGCGCCGGTAGGCTTCACCCATGTTGACCCAGATGGTGTCGCCGCCGACCGCCGGCGTTTCCACGCAGCGCAGCACGCAGCCCATCGGCGGCGCCTGGCGCCAGGTGGCATCGCAATGGAATGCATTTTCGTAGTGCTCGACCTTGCTGTCGGGCGACTTGTAGATCTGCACCAGACCCGGATGCTCGGGGTCGCTGCCCACTACGGGATGGTCTTCCAGTTCACCGAACTGGCGGGCAAAGGCAACGTGTTCGGCGCGGGTGATGTCCTGGTCGCGCAGGAACAGGACCTTGTACTGCAGCAGCAGCGCCTTGATCTCGGCGAACAGGCCGGCGTCGCGCGAGGCATCGGCCAGGCTGACGCCGGTCAGTTCGGCGCCGATGGTGCAGGTCAGTGGTTCCGCATGCATGGGTGTCTCCTCCTTCTCGGTTGTTTCAGATAACGAAGATCGATGATCCGGTGGTGCGGCGCGCTTCCAGGTCATGGTGCGCCTGGACCGCGTCTTCCAGCGCATAGCGCTGGTTGATGCCGATATGGATACGGCCCGCGGCGACATGGCCGAAGATCTCGTCGGCCAGTGCCTGCTTTTCCGCGGGATCGGCGATGTAGTCAGCCAGCGCGGGCCGGGTCAGGAACAGCGAGCCCTTCATCGCCAGCAGCGCCGGATCGAATGGCGGCACGGGGCCCGAGGCGGTGCCGACGCAAACCATGGTGCCGCGGCGGCGCAGCGAATCCAGCGAGCCCATGAAGGTGGTCTTGCCGACGCTGTCGAACACCACCGCCACGCCGGCGCCATCGGTCAGCTCGCGCACGCGTTTGGCCACGTCCTCGCGGGTGTAGTAGATGATGTGGTCGCAGCCGTGCGCGCGCGCCACCTCGGCCTTGGCCTCGGTCGACACCGTGCCGATCACGGTCAGGCCCAGCAGCCTGGCCCACTGCGACACGATCAGCCCGACCCCGCCCGCCGCCGCGTGCAGCAGGATGGTGTCCCCGGCCTGGAACGGATGGATGCGGCGCATCAGGTAGGCCGAGGTGAGCCCGCGCATGGTCATCGCCGCCGCGGTTTCGAAGGCGATGCTGTCGGGCAGGCGGATCAGCGGTGCGGCCGGCACCAGGCGTTCGGTGCTGTATGCGCCCAGCGTGTTGACGAAGCCGGTATAGGTGACGCGGTCGCCCGGCGCCACGTTGGTCACGCCCGGGCCGACCGATACCACCACGCCGGCGGCTTCCACGCCCATGCCGCTGGGCAGCGGCACGGGATAGGTGCCGTTGCGGAAATAGGTGTCGGCGTAGTTCAGGCCCACCGCGACGTGGCGGATGCGGACCTCTCCCGGCCCGGGCTCGCCGACTTCCATGTGTTCGTAGCGCAGCACTTCGGGGCCGCCGGTCTCGTACATGCGGACGACATTTGCCATGATTCTGGTCTCCTGGATCTTGCGTTGGTACAGGGTTCACTGCACATGCCTGCCACTGTAGGCAGCGCGGCCCGGGCCGGCTTTGCATTGGCTACCGCTGACTTTGCATTTCATGCCAGGCAGCCTATGATCCTGCTGCGGCGGACAGGCAGGCCCCCGCCACGGCGCAGGACATCGCAACCATCGCAAGGCAAGAACGGTTTGGAAACGCTCATACGTGCCGCCGCACTGACCAACTTCCTGGAAGTAGCGCGCGACCTCGGCCTGGACCCGCTGCCGATGCTGCGCCAGGCGCGGTTGCGCCGCGCCTGGCTGGACGATCCTGACCGGCGGGTGCCGCTGCGCGCCTGCGTGGCGCTGCTGGAAGCCGCGGCGCAGGCCTCGGACTGCATCACCTTCGGGCTGCGCATGGCGGAGTCGCGCCAGCTGTCGGACTTTGGCGTGATGAGCCTGCTGATCAGCCAGCAGCCCACGCTGCGCGCCGCGCTGGCCACCACCATCCGCTATCGGCACCTGGTCAACGATTCGGTGGCGCTGTTGCTGGAGGATGCCGGCAGCGCCGTGGTGATCCGGCAGGAGGTGCTGAGCGACGCGCCCTCGCGCCAGGCCACCGAGCTGGCCATCGGCGTCGTGTTCCGCATGTGCGCGTTGCTGCTGGGGCCGCGCTGGCAGCCGATCGGGGTGAGCTTCACGCATGCGGCGCCGGCCGACCTGCGCGTCCATCGCCGGCTGTTCGGCTGTCCGCTGGAGTTCAATGCGGACTGGAATGGCATCGTCTGCCGCGCCGCCGATCTCGACGCACCCAACCCGGGTGCGGATCCCGTCATGGCGCGCTATGCGCAGCAGTTCATCGATACCCTGCCGCGTGCCAACCCCCAGTCGATCAGCCACGAAGTGCGCGCCGCCATCTACCTGATGCTGCCGATGGGCCGCGCCACCTGCGAGGCCGTGGCCGAGGGCCTGGGCCTGAGCCTGCGCACCATGCAGCGCCAGCTCGACGACGCGGGCGAGACCTTCACCGGCATCCTCAACGACGTGCGGCGCGAGCTGGCGCGGCGCTATGTCGAGAACCCGCGCTATTCGCTGCTGCGCGTGTCGCAGCTGCTCGGCTACGGTTCGGCCAGCGCCTTCACGCGCTGGTTCTCGGCGCAGTTCGGTACCGCGCCGGCCAACTGGCGCAGGGATCGCGCAGGGCAGTAAGGCGGCAAGCCATCAGCCTGCCAACTCCGCCGGCGCCTCGCGCAACGCCAGTTCCGCCTCCTTGATGCCGGCCAGCGGCGCCAGCACCGCGGCATCGAACGGCCGCACCGGTTGTCCTGCGCGCACTCGCGTCGGCCAGTCCGGATTCGCCAGCGCGCCGCGTCCGAGCGCGACCAGCGTCGCACCTTGCTCCAGCATGCCGGCCGCGCGCACCGGCTCCGTGAGGCTGCCGTTGGCGACGATAGGCAGCCCCGGCGCCGCGCGCCGGGCGTGCTGCACCAGCGATGCATCGCTGCCAGCGAAGGCGGATTGCCAGGCTTCATGCTCGGTCACATGAAGGTAGTCGACGCCGCTTGCCGCAATGCCGGCAAACACCACGGCTGCGCCCTCTGTGCCTTCGGGCCACTGGTAGGTAAAGTCATTGACCTTGGCCTGCGAGATGCGCACGCCGACGATGGCATCGCTCCCCGCCGCGGCGCGCACCGCGCGAATCGTCTCCAGCAGCAGGCGCATGCGCTGCGCGATGCCGCCGCCCCAGGCGTCCTGGCGCACGTTGGTATGGCCGTTGAGGAACTGGTCGAGCAGATAGCCGTTGGCGCCGTGGATTTCCACGCCGTCGAAGCCGGCTGCGCGCGCCAGCCGCGCCGCTTGCGCAAAGCCATCGATGGCCTGCAGGATCTCGGCCTCGTCCATCGCGCGCGGCATGCGGAAGGCGCCCGTGCCGCCATACGCGGTCAGCTGCCGGCCCCTGGGCTGCACGGGCGAAGGCCCTACCGTATCGTCGCGGAAGCGGTTGGCCTGCGACAGCGCCCCAGCATGCATCAGTTGCGCGACCATGCGCCCCCCGGCCTGGTGGACCGCGTCCACGATCCCACGCCAGCCCTGCGCCTGCTGCGCGTCGGTCAGTCCCGGCTGGCCGGCATAGCCCTGCGCATGGGCGCGGTCGGTATAGATGCCCTCGCTGACGATCAGGCCAAAGCCGCCGCGGGCAAAGCCCGCGTAATAGCGGCGCATGGCCTCGGTGGGAACGCCGGTGTCGGTGGCGCTGATGCGGGTCATCGGTGCTACCACCAGGCGGTTGCGCAGCGGCACGCCGTTCAACGCCGGCGTATCGAACAGCGAGAGCGCGGCGGGCGTGCTCATTGCGCGTCCTCCGTGGCCAGCGCGATGGCTTCGATCTCGATCATCGCGTCCGGCGAATACAGTGCCGAGACCTCGACGATGGTGTCGGCCGGATAGGGTGCGGAAAACCACTTGCGCCGCAGCGCGACGATCTTCGGGAAGTATTCCATCGACGTCAGGAAGATCGTCACCTTGGCCACGCGGTCCAGCCCCGAGCCGCCCGCCTGCAGTGCCCGCCTGAGGTTGCTGAAGGCCTGCTCGGCCTGCGCGTCGAAGTCGCCGCGGCCGACGATGGCGCCATCGTCGCCGACGCCGGCCTGGCCGGACACGAACAGCAGGCCGCCGGCCCGGATGGCCTGCGACAGCAGGTAGGGGGCATAGGGATCGGGGTGGGTGTGGACTTGTTCGAGGTGCATCGCTGACTCCGGTAATGATTTAGTAAAATTCATCTTGTGATCGGCTGTTCGCCTTGCAGGCCAGCCGATGTGCAAAGTATCTGAGCCAGCGTCGACCGCGACAAATGGTCGCTTTTCAGTCGATGCATGAGGCAAACTCATCCATGGAGACGCCTTGCGCAAACTGCCGCCCCTCGGCGCCCTGCGCGCCTTCGAAGCCGCCGCCCGCCGCGCCAGCTTCAAGCACGCCGCCGACGAACTGCACGTCACGCCGACCGCCATCAGCCACCAGATCCGTGCGCTGGAAGACAGCCTGGGCGTAAAGCTGTTCGAGCGGCAGACCCGCAAGGTGCGCCTGACGCCGGCCGGACATCAACTGTTCCCCGCCGTGCGGGATGGCCTCGACGGCATGGAGCGCGCCGTGCAGGCGGTGCAGCGCAGCGGCCGCCCGCACGTGGCCACGCTGACGTCGACGGTGGCGTTCATGGCCAGGCGGCTCGCGCCGCTCGCCGGCCAGTTCCGCGCCGCACATCCCGACTGGACCCTGCGCCTCGATGCGTCGGACCAGATCATCGACCTGGACCACGATGCGGACGCGGCGATCCGCTACGGCAGCGGCAGCTATCCGGGGCTGGTAACCGAGCCGTTGTTCCGCGACCGCTTTACGCCGGTCTGCAGTCCCGCCCTGCAACTGGCATCCGTGCAGGACCTGAAGCACGCCACGCTGGTGCACTTCGAGTGGGGCGCCGCCGCGCGCGATGACACGCGCGCGCCTGTCTGGCGCCAGTGGCTGGCGCAGGCCGGCGTCGAGCTCACCGATCCGCAGGCTGGCCTGCGCTTCACCGACGAGATCCACGCGGTGCAAGCCACCATCGCCGGACAGGGCGTTGGCCTGCTCAGCCTGACCCTGGTGGCCGAAGAACTGGCGTCGGGCGCGCTGGTGCAGCCCTTTGACCTGGCGCTGGAGAGCTTCCGCTATGACCTGGTGTACAGCGAGCGGGCGGCGGAGCGTCCGGCTACGCGGTTGCTGCGGGATTGGGTGATGGCAGCGTTCGCAGGTTAGCGCCTGGTCTGCGGTACAGTGACGCAACGTTGAACCAGTCTTGCATGCGTATTGCCATTGGATTACCCATGCTATATCCCGTACATATCGAGCCCGGCGATGCGACGCACGCGCACGGCATCACCGTGCCGGATTTCCCGGGCTGTTTCTCAGCAGCCGACGATTGGTCCGAGATCCCAGGCAACGTCCAGCAGGCCGCCGAAGCGCACTTCGCTGATGGCGAGCCGATACCTGGGCCTTCCGACCTGCAACAGTGGGTTGAGAGCCGCCAGTACGAGGGCGGTTTCTGGGTACTAGTCGATATCGACCTGTCGCGCGGGAGCATCGATTGAGCACATCCCCCACTGTTCTCGCCGTGGCTGCCGCAGCCACGCACGAGTTTTCCAAGCTTCCTCGCACTGAGATCCGGCTGCTTGAAGGCCTTGGTGTCGAAGGCGACGCGCATGCGGGCCAGACGGTCAAGCACCGCTCGCGCGTGCGAGTCGACCCGACCCAGCCCAACCTGCGGCAAGTCCACCTTATCGGCGCGGAACTCCACGAGGAGTTGCTGCGCGCCGGATTTGACATCGGTCCTGCAGCGCTGGGCGAGAACATCACGACGCAGGGCCTGGACCTGCACGCGCTGCCTGTCGGCTCGCGGTTGCGGCTTGGCTCCAGCGCCGTGGTAGAGCTGACCGGCCTGCGCAACCCCTGTGGCCAGATCGAGGCGTTTCGGCCCGGTCTTCTGGCGCAGGTGTTGAGCCGGACGCGTGACGGCACGCTGATCCGCAAGGCAGGCGTCATGGGCGTCGTGATCGCGGGCGGTGTGGTGCGGCCGGGCGATGCCATTTCGGTCAGCTTGCCGGCCCTGCCACATCGCCTGCTCGACCGCGTCTAGCGGCCACTCGGGTGCGCCACCCGAGGCGTCCGGCGTACACTGTGCCTCCCGAATCCGGAGACCGCCCATGCCCGCCCTGCGCACCCTGTACCCCGAAATCGAGCCCTACGAAACCGGCACGCTGGATGTCGGCGACGGGCATGTCGTCTACTACGAGCGCGTGGGCACGCCAGGGGCCAAGCCCGCGGTGTTCCTGCATGGCGGGCCGGGCGGCGGCATTTCTCCGGACCACCGGCGTCTGTTCGATCCGGCGCGCTATGACGTGCTGCTGTTCGACCAGCGCGGGTGCGGGCGCTCGACCCCGCATGCGGGGCTGGAGGCCAATACCACCTGGCACCTGGTCGACGATATCGAGCGGCTGCGCGTGCTGGCGGGGGTGGAGCGCTGGCTGGTGTTCGGCGGCTCGTGGGGCTCGACGCTGGCGCTGGCCTATGCGCAGAAGCACCCGCAGCGCGTGAGCGAGCTGGTGCTGCGCGGCATCTACACGGTGTCGCAGGCGGAGCTGGACTGGTACTACCAGTACGGCGTGTCCGAGATGTTCCCGGACAAGTGGGCGCGCTTCCAGGCGCCGGTGCCGGAAGCGGAGCGCGGCAACATGATGGCGGCCTACCGCAAGCTGCTGACCGGCGCCGACCGCGACAAGCAGGTGGAGGCGGCACGCGCCTGGAGCGTGTGGGAAGGCGAGACCATTACCCTGCTGCCGGATGCAGGGAACAGCGCCAGGCATGACGACGGGCACTTCGCGCTGGCCTTCGCCCGTCTGGAAAACCATTACTTCACGCACCGCTGCTGGCTGGAAGAGGGGCAGCTGCTGCGCGACGCGCACAAGCTGGCCGATATCCCCGGCGTGATCGTGCACGGCCGCTATGACATGCCGTGCCCCGCACGCTATGCCTACGCGCTGCACCAGGCTTGGCCGCAGGCGGAGTTCCACCTGATCGAAGGCGCCGGCCATGCGTGGACCGAGCCGGGCATCATGGACCAGCTGCTTGCCGCGACCGATCGCTTCGCCGCGCAGCGCTAGCCGCGCGCCGACATTCCCTAGGCATACCCCACACCACCGGAGATCACGATGGAGCTGTACGCGCACCCGTTTTCGTCGTATTGCCAGAAAGTCCTCGTGGCGTTGTACGAGAACGCGATTCCCTTCGACTTCCGCATGCTGTCGCCCGACCACGCGCAGCACATGGACGAACTTGGCAAGCGCTGGCCGCTGCGGCGCATGCCGCTGCTGGTCGATGACGGCCGTTCGGTGTTCGAGTCCAGCATCATCATCGAATACCTGGACCAGCATCACCGCGGCCCGGTGCGCTGGCTGCCGGAGCCACCCGATGCGGCGCTGAAGGTACGCCTGCTCGACCGCTTCTTCGACCAGTACGTGATGACGCCGATGCAGCGCATCGTGGCCGACTACCTGCGGCCCGCGGCGAATCGCGATCCTCATGGCGTGGTCGAGTACCGCAAGCTGCTGGAGTCCGCCTATGCGTGGCTCGAGACCGAACTGGCGGCGCGGCAATGGGCCGCGGGCGATGCCTTCACGCTGGCGGACTGCGCCGCCGCGCCGTCGCTGTTCTACGCGGACTGGGTGCAGCCGATTCCGGAGTCATGCGGCAACGTGCGTGCCTATCGCCAGCGGCTGCTGGCGCGGCCGTCGTTTGCGCGCGCGGTGGACGAGGCGCGGCCCTATCGCCCGCTGTTCCCGCCCGGCGCGCCGGAGCGCGACTGACCGGCAAGGGCAGGCAGGCTCGGGTCGAACTGCGCCGCCATGGCGCGATAGCCGGCATCGGCCGGATGCAGGTGATCGCCGCTGTCGAATGCCGGCAGCAGCGCCTGCGGCCGCGCCGGATCACGCACCGCTGCGTCGAAATCCATCACCGCATCGAACGCGCCGCCGTGGCGGATCCAGTCGTTGACCGCCAGCCGCACGGCTTCCTTGCCCGGACTGTCATAGCCGCGGATCGGCGTATCGCGCAATGCGCCGGCAAACGGCGTGATGGTGGCGCCGATCACGCGCACGCCGCGTGCATGCGCCCGGGCGATCAGGCGCCGGTAGCCCTCGATCAGTTCTTCGGCTTTGGGCACGGCGTCGTGCGGCGCGAAGGTCGAGCCCGGCCAGGCAATGTCGTTGATGCCGATGGCCGCGATCACGGTGCGGACATGCGGCTGGCTCAGCACGTCGCGCTCCAGCCGTGCCAGCGCGGACACGCCCATGCCGTCGCGCAGCAGCCGGCCGCCGGAGATGCCGGCGTTGAGCACGGCCACGCCGTCGGCAGCCAGCCGCTGCGCCAGCACGTCCGGCCAGCGCCGGTTGGCGTCGGGGGTGGAGCCGTTGCCTTCGGTGATCGAATCGCCGATCGCCACCACGGCCCCCGCGCCGGCCGGGGCTTCGACCTGCACCTCGCTCAACAGGACCCGCGCGCTGAATACCTGTGGCGCAGCCAGCATGGATTGCGCGGTGGCGTTGCCCGCAGCCAGCCATGCGGTCTGGCGGCCATCCCAATGGAACGATTCGAGCGCGGTGCGCTGGGGCAGGTAAAGGCTGAGCGCAAGTTCACCTAGGGCCGGCGTATCGAGCGCGATCGCATCGCTTGCCACCGACTGGCCCGCCGGGATGGTCACCGTCGCGCTGCCGCCGAAAGTCACGGCGCGGTTGCCGGCGAGATCGATGCGGCCGCCGCCGGCGTGAGGGGCCAACTGCGCTGCGCCGATCACAAGCGGTTGCCGGCCATAGGGGTTCGACAGCACCACGCGCAGCCGTTGCCCGCCCACGCTCAGCCGCACCACCTGGCGCACCGTCTGGTCCGTCAGCGCCGAGGGCACACCGGCAGGCAGCGGCAGGGCATCCGGTTGCCACACCGGCTGCTGGCTGGCCATCCAGCTGGTCAGCCAGCCCTGGTCTTGCAAGGGGCTGGCAAGCGCTGCGCCGCTGGCGACGGCGACGACAAGGGTCGCTGCCGCGACGCGGCGCAGGAAACTTAGATTGGAAATCATGGATTGGTCCTGTGATGTGGACCGGCAACGTTGCCGGCATGGGACCAAAGTTAGGCCATTCCACTCATGCCAGGTAGCAGGCAAAATGGCATATTGCTCATTCCAATTCGGAATGAGAAAGACAAGGAGCGGCATGGACACCATCCGGGCAATGCAGGTCTTCATGCGCGCGGTGGAGTTGGGCAGCCTGTCGGCGGTAGCGCGCGAGCAGCAGTCGACGCAGCCGACCATCAGCAAGATTGTGGCCGCGCTGGAGCGCGACCTGGGCGTGCGGCTGCTGGCGCGCAGCACCACCAGCCTGTTGCCGACCGAGGCCGGGCGGCGCTTCTACGAGCGCGCCCGGCGCGTGCTGGACGAATACGGCGAGGCCGTCAGCGACGCGCGTGGCGCGTCCGGCCAGCCCGCGGGCCGCGTGCGCGTGAGCGCGCCCGCCAGCTTCGGCGTGCTGCGGCTCAACGCGCTGGTGCTGGCGTTCCAGCAGCGCTATCCGCAAGTCGAGGTGGAATTGCTGTTCGACGACCGCTTCGTCGACCTGGTCGAAGCCGGGGTCGACGTGGCGGTGCGCCTCGGCGCCACGCTGCCGCCGCACGTGGTGGCGCGCCGGATCGCGGTGTCGCAGCGCCTGCTGGTGGCGGCGCCGGATTATTTGGCGCGGCATCCGAGGATCCGGCAGCCGGCGGACCTGGCGCGCCACCAGATCCTGCGCTTTACCTGGCTCGCCAGCGGCGACGACATCGTGCTCGACGGTCCGGGCGGACAGGCGCTGGTGAGCGCGCCGTGCCGCTACCGCGTCAACAACTCGCTGGCGATGCGCGAGAGCTTTCTTGCCGGCGCCGGCTTCGGCATGACGCCGGCGTGGCTGGTGCAGGACCTGCTCGACAGCGGCGCGCTGCGGCGGGTGCTGCCGCGCTGGCAGGGCCCGGCGCAGGAAGCCTTCCTGGTCTGCCCGACGCGGCGCTACCAGCCGGCGCCGGTGCGGGTGCTGCTGGAGTTCCTGGCCAGCGAAATCGCCGCGCTGCCAGGCTTCACGGCGGCCTGATGGTTCGTCAACCGGTGCATCAGCCGGCGCGTCAACCGGCGCGTCAGCCGAACATCCCGCCGTTGACCGAGATCACCTGCCGCGTGATATAGCCCGCATCGGGCGACAGCAGGAAGGCCACGGTCGCGGCGACTTCCTCGGGCGTGCCCATGCGCCGCGCCGGAATCAGCCGCAGCGCTTCGTCGCGCACGTGCGGCTCGACCATGTCGGTGTCGATCAGGCCCGGCGCGACGCAGTTGACGGTGATGGCGCGCTTGGCCAGCTCGATCGCCAGCGCCTTGGTGGCGCCGATGATGCCGGCCTTGGCCGCGCTGTAGTTGGCCTGGCCGCGATTGCCCACCAGCCCCGACACCGACGACAGCGTGACGATGCGGCCCGGCTGGCGGCGCTGCACCATCGGCATCACCACCGGGTTAAGCACGTTGTAGAAGGCATCGAGGTTGGTGTGCACCACCTCGTCCCACTCGGCGCCGGTCATGGCCGGGAAGGCGGCATCGCGTGCCAGGCCGGCGTTGCAGACCACGCCGTAGTAGCAGCCATGCGCTGCGATATCGGTCAGCAGCGCGCCGGCGGCGTCTTCGCGCCGGGACACATCGAAGCACAGCACGCGTGACTTGCGCCCGCACGCGCGCACGGCGTCGGCGACCGAGTCGGCCTCGTCGCGGCGCGAGCGGCAATGCACCACCACGTCATAGCCGTCGCGGGCCAGCCGCAGCGCAATGGCGCGACCGATGCCGCGCGACGAACCCGTGACCAGCACGGTCGGATGGCTCATGGTTGTTGTCCTTGCAGAGCCGCCTGCGCCAGGGCAGGCTGGCATACGGTGAGGCGCATCAGACCTTGCAGAATTCTTCCAGCACCGCCAGTCGGCGGCGCGGCTCGGTGACGAAGGGATTGTTGCGGTCCCACGCATAGCCGGCCAGGATCGCCGCGATCATGTCACGGATTTCCGAGGTGGCGTTGGGATGGAAGATCAGTTTCTGGAAACGACCTTCGTACCAGGCTTCGACAAACACGCGGAAGCAATCGACGCCGGCCTTGAGGGGCCGCGCGAACTCATGCTCCCAGTCCACCGCTTCGCCGCGCAGCTGGCGCACCAGGCACTGCGCCGCCAGGCTGGCTGACTTGAAGGCAATAGTCACGCCGGACGAGAACACCGGGTCGAGGAACTCGCCGGCATTGCCGAGCAGCGCATAGCCGTTGCCCCACAGCGACTTCACGTTGGCCGAATAGCCCGCGATCTGGCGCGCCGGGGTGTCCCATTGCGCGTCGGCCAGCAACGTGGCCAGGCCCGGCTCTTCCGCGACTAGCGCTTGCAGTCGCTCGGTCTCGGTGCCGGTGTAGCGGTCCAGGAACGCCTTCTCGGCCACCACGCCCTGCGAGCAGCGCCCGTCGGAGAACGGGATGGTCCAGTACCAGACGTCCTGGTGCTGCGGATGCACGCTGATCAGGATCTTGTTGCGGTCGAAGGTGCCGGTCGGGATGCGGTCTTCCACATGCGTGAAGATCGCGCTGCGTACCGGAAAGCCCGACGGCGTTTCCAGCTGCAGCAGGCGCGGCAGGATGCGGCCGAAGCCGGAGGCATCGAGCAGGAACTTCGCCCGCACGGTGTACTGGCTGCCATCAGGGACACGCACGGTGACTTCCGGCTGCGCGCCGCTGACATCGACGTTCTCCACCACATGCGAGAAACGCACCTCGGCACCCTGGCGCTCGGCCTCGCGGATCAGCACGTGGTCGAACTGCGCGCGCTGCACCTGGTAGGTGGTGCCCCAGCCGGGCGAGTACTTCTGGCGGAAGTCGAAGGCGGTGCGCTGCGTGCCGCGCGCGAACGCGGCGCCGTTCTTGTACTGGAAGCCGGCTTCCACCACCGCGCGCAGCATGCCGGCTTCCTCCAGATAAGCCATGCTTTGCGGCAGCAGGCTTTCGCCGATGGAGAAGCGCGGGAAGGTTTCTTTCTCGATCACCAGCACCGGAATCCCGTGCTTGCGCAGCAGGCCGGCAGCGACCGAGCCCGCAGGCCCAGCGCCGATGATGACGACGTCCGTGGTTTCCGTTTTCATAAGCTTCGGTTCCGGAATCACATCCGGAACGACGGGATTTTGGCGGGCGTCAATTGTACTCAGAACGCTGCCGGGCACCGGTAAACCCGGCCCCGGGCACTGTGCGCGACCTACGGCGATCGCTGCGCGGGCGCGCTGCACCCGTCAGACATGCGTCCCCAACGCCCGGTTGATCCGCAACGCCAGCAACGTGCAGGCGACGCCGGAAAGCAGGTAGCCACTGACCGCGACCAGGCCGAATTCCGCCGACAGCCCCAGCGCCACCAGCGGCGCGAAGCCGGCGCCGAACAGCCACGCCATGTCGGTGGTCAGGGCCGCGCCGGTGTAGCGGAAGCGCCGCTCGAAGTTGGAGGTCACGGCACCGGCGGCCTGGCCGTAGGACAGGCCCAGCAGGCCGAAGCCGAGCAGGATGAACAGGTCCTGCGCGAGCGGGCCGCCGCCCATCAGCCACGGCGCGAACAGGCTGAAGATGCCGATCAGGATGGCCATCAGCGCCAGCGTGGTGCGCCGCCCAATCCGGTCCGCGATCACGCCCGAGACGATGGTGCCGAGGATGCCGATGAAGGCGCCGGCGATCTGCACCGCCAGCACGTCGGTGACCGGCTGCGAGCCGTTGAGCGCAACCCACGACAGCGGGAACACCGTCACCAGGTGGAACAGCGCAAAGCTGGCCAGCGCGGCGAATGCGCCCAGCAGGAGGTTGTAGCCCTGCTTCCTGACGATCTCGGTGGTGCTGATGGGCTCGAGCTCGTCCTCGTCCAGCAGCTGCGTGTATTCGTGCGTCACCACCAGCCGCAGCCGCGCGAACAGCGCCACCACGTTGATCGCGAAGGCGACATAGAACGGATAGCGCCAGCCCCACGCCAGGAACTCGTGCGGCTCGAGGCTGAGGTTGAGGAACAGGAACAGCGCACCGGCGACGATAAAGCCGGTGGGCGCGCCCAGCTGCCCCAGCATCGCGTACCAGCCGCGCCGCTGCGCGGGCGCGTTCAGCGCCAGCAGCGAGGGCAGCCCGTCCCACGAGCCGCCGAAGGCCACGCCCTGCAGCGTGCGGAACACCGCCAGCAGCACGATCGCGGCCGGGCCGAGCGCGGTATAGCCGGGCAGGAACGCGATGCCGACGGTGGCGGTGCCGAGCAGGAACAGCGACACGGTCAGCTTGACGCCACGGCCCCAGCGGCGCTGGATGCCCATGAACAGCGCCGTGCCGAAAGGCCGGCCGATAAAGGCCAGCGCGAAGATGGCGAAGGCGTAGAGCAGCGCGTCGAGCCGGTCGGCGAACGGAAAGTACACCGCCGGGAACACCAGCACCGAGGCAATGCCGTAGACGAAGAAATCGAAGTACTCCGAGGCGCGGCCGATCACCACGCCGGTGGCGATTTCCGCGGGCGCGACATGCGCGGCGCCGGGCGCGGGAGGTGCTGTAGGAGACGCCCGGTGCTGGTGGGTCGCGGTGGTCATCGGCATACCTCCCGTGTCTGTGGGTGAGGGCGCTGCAAATTGCACCATGAAGAATGGCACTTGAGCGCCTACACTGCCATAGTTGCTCAGACCAGTCTAAGTCACTTGCGCCGCGGCGTACAAATGGCGCGGGCCCGAAAGCTATGCGATCTTCCGGTCAGACAATGTCCATGCACCGCCCGATCCGCTGGTTATTGCTGCCAGTCGTGCTGCCAGTGCTGCTGTCGCTGGCCGGCTGCAACGCCGCGCTGCTGTCGCCGGCCGGAGATCTTGCGGTCCGGCAACGTGACCTGATCATCATTTCCACCGGGCTGATGCTGCTGATCATCGTGCCGGTGATCGTGCTGACGCTGGTGTTTGCATGGCGCTACCGCGCCGCCAACGCCGATGCGCACTACAACCCCGACTGGGACCACTCCACGGTGCTGGAGCTGCTGATCTGGTCGGCGCCGCTGCTGATCATCATCGCGCTCGGGGCCATCACCTGGGTCAGCACCCACAAGCTCGACCCCTACCAGCCGCTGACCCGGCTCGACGAAAGCCGCCCGCTGCCGCCTGGCACGCAGCCGCTGACGGTGGAGGTGGTGGCGATGGACTGGAAGTGGCTGTTCGTCTACCCCGAGCAGGGCATCGCCACCGTCAACGAGCTGGCCGCCCCGGTCGACCGGCCGATCCGCTTCAAGATCACGTCCACCACCATGATGAATTCGTTCTTCATCCCCGCGCTGGCCGGCCAGGTCTACGCCATGCCGGGCATGGAAACGCGCCTGCATGCGGTGGTCAACCGGCCGGGCGTCTACGAGGGCTTCTCCGCCAACTACAGCGGCGCGGGCTTTTCGCACATGCGCTTCCGCTTCCATGGCCTGAGCGACGACGAATTCGGCCGCTGGGTGCAGACCGTGCGGGCCGCCGGCGCGCCGCTGAGCCGGGCCACCTACACGCAGCTGGCGCAGCCCAGCGAACGCGAGCCGGTGCGGCGCTACGGCAGCGTCGACGCGAACCTGTTCGATGCCATCGTGAACCGTTGCGTGCAGGCCGGGCAGGTCTGCCAGAAGGACCTGATGGCGCGCGATGCGCAACGCGCCGCGGGCCTGGGTGCCGCCGTCTGCACCGCCAGCAACACGCTGGCCGAACCGCTGTTCGGAACCGGCGCGGCCGGTGCCGGCGAGGTGCTGCGCTAGCGCGCCTGCGCTGTTGGCGGCGCTGCGCAGGGCGGTGCGCAAGGCCGTGCGAATGACCGTGAGCTAGAACGCCGTTGTTGTCCTGGAGATCCACATGCCGGAGCGATCCGAACTCGCCACGCAACTCTTCGGCCGCCTGAGCTGGGAGGCCATCCCGCTGCACGAGCCGATCCTGATCGCCACCTTCGCGGTGGTGGCGCTGGGCGGGCTGGCGCTGGCCGGCGGGGTCACGTACTACGGCAAGTGGGGCTACCTGTGGCGCGAGTGGTTCACCAGCATCGACCACAAGCGCATCGGCATCATGTACATGATCCTCGGCATCGTGATGCTGCTGCGCGGCTTTGCCGATGCCATCATGATGCGCATCCAGCAGGCTATTGCCTTCGGCGACAACCTGGGCTACCTGCCGCCGCACCACTATGACCAGATCTTCACCGCGCACGGCGTGATCATGATCTTCTTCGTCGCCATGCCGCTGGTCACCGGCCTGATGAACTTTGTCGTGCCGCTGCAGATCGGTGCGCGCGACGTGGCGTTCCCGTTCCTGAACAACTTCAGCTTCTGGATGACTGTGGGCGGCGCGGTGCTGGTGATGATGTCGCTGTTCGTCGGCGAGTTCGCGCGCACCGGCTGGCTGGCCTATCCGCCGCTGTCCGGCATCCTGCAGAGTCCGGACGTGGGGGTGGACTATTACCTGTGGTCGTTGCAGGTGGCGGGGGTGGGCACGCTGCTGTCAGGCATCAACCTGCTGGTCACCATCGTCAAGATGCGCGCGCCCGGCATGACGCTGATGCGCATGCCGATCTTCACCTGGACCGCGCTGTGCACCAACGTGCTGATCATCGCCGCGTTCCCGGTGCTGACCGCGGCGCTGGCGATGCTGGCGGTCGACCGTTACCTGGGCATGAACTTCTTCACCAGCGACCTTGGCGGCAGCGCCATGATGTACGTGAACCTGATCTGGATCTGGGGCCACCCCGAGGTCTACATCCTGATCCTGCCGGTGTTCGGCGTGTTCTCCGAGGTGGTCGCCACCTTCTGCCGCAAGCGCCTGTTCGGCTATGCCTCGATGGTCTATGCCACGGTGGTGATCACGGTGCTGTCGTACCTGGTGTGGCTGCATCACTTCTTCACGATGGGCTCGGGCGCCAGCGTGAACTCGTTCTTCGGCATCACCACCATGATCATCTCGATCCCCACCGGGGCCAAGCTGTTCAACTGGCTCTTCACCATGTACCACGGGCGCATCCGCTTCGAGGTGCCGATGCTGTGGACCGTGGGCTTCATGGTGACGTTCGTGATCGGCGGCATGACCGGCGTGCTGCTGGCGGTGCCGCCGGCGGATTTCTCGCTGCACAACAGCCTGTTCCTGGTCGCGCATTTCCATAACGTGATCATCGGCGGCGTGCTGTTCGGGCTGATGGCCGGCATCACCTACTGGTTCCCCAAGGCCTTCGGCTACCAGCTGGATCCGTTCTGGGGCAAGTGCTCGTTCTGGTTCTGGCTGGTCGGGTTCTACGTGGCGTTCATGCCGCTCTATGTGCTGGGGCTGATGGGGGTGACCCGGCGCGTCAGCCATTTCGAGGACCACTCGCTGCAGATCTGGTTCCAGCTGGCCGGCGTAGGCGCGCTGCTGATCGCGCTGGGGATCGGCTGCTTCCTGGTGCAGCTGGTGGTGAGCTTCCTGCGCCGCGAGTCGCTGCGCGATGTCACCGGCGATCCCTGGGACGGCCGCACGCTGGAGTGGTCGACCTCGTCGCCGCCGCCGCCGTACAACTTTGCCTTCACGCCGCTGGTGCATGACAACGATGCCTGGTGGCAGATGAAGGCGCACGGCTACCAGCGCCCCGCGCAAGGCTTTATCCCGATCCATATGCCCAAGAACACCGGTGCCGGCATCATCCTGGCCGGCCTGAGCACGCTATGTGGCTTCGCGCTGATCTGGCACATCTGGTGGCTGGTGGTACTGGCCTTCGCCGCCACGCTGGTCACGGCGATCGGCCATACCTTCAACTACCGGCGCGATTTCTACATCCCGGCCGACACCGTCCACCGCACCGAGGCAGAGCGCAGCGCGCTGCTGGCGAGCCATGGCTGATACCTTCGCTCCCTTTACCGCCGAAGGCACGCGCCTGCACGAAGCCCCGCCGCAGCGCGCGGCCGCGCCCGCGCAGCCGGCCGAGCTGCGCTTCTACATGACCGAGGAGTACCACGTGCCCAACGGCACGCTGCTCGGTTTCTGGCTCTACCTGATGAGCGACTGCCTGATCTTTGCGTGCCTGTTCGCCGCCTACGGCGTGCTGGGCCGCAACTATGCGGGCGGGCCGTCCGGTGCCGAGCTGTTCGACCTGCCGCTGGTGGCGCTGAACACCTCGTTCCTGCTGCTGTCGTCGATCACCTACGGCTTTGCCATGCTGGAGACGCAGCGGGGCCGGCTGGGGCCGACGCAGGGCTGGCTCGCCGTGACCGGCCTGCTGGGCGCGGCCTTCCTGGCAGTCGAGATCTACGAATTCGCGCATCTGGTCGGCGAGGGCGCCGGGCCGCAGCGCAGCGGCTTCCTGACCTCGTTCTTCGCGCTGGTCGGCACCCACGGCCTGCATGTGACCTTCGGCATCGTGTGGCTGGTTACGCTGGTGGTGCAGCTGCGCCGCCACGGGCTGATCCCCGAAAACAAGCGCCGCCTGATGTGCCTGTCGATGTTCTGGCACTTCCTCGACGTGGTCTGGATCGGTGTCTTTACCTTTGTCTACCTGATGGGAGTGCTGCCATGAGCGCGCACGACGACACGCTGCCGGCCCACGGCCATGGGCCCGCCAGCGGCCACGACCACGGCCACGGCCACGGCCACGGCGAAAGCGAGATCCATATCTCGCTCGGCGGCTACGTGACCGGCTTCGTGCTGTCGGTGATCCTGACCGCGATTCCGTTCTGGCTGGTGATGGGCCGGGTGTTCGAGCAGTCCTCCACCACCGCGATGGTGCTGCTGGCGCTGGGCGCGGTGCAGATCGTGGTGCACATGATCTACTTCCTGCACCTGAACGCCAGGTCCGAGGGCGGCTGGAACATGCTGGCGCTGATCTTCACGCTGGTGCTGGTGGTGATCACGCTGACCGGCACGCTGTGGGTGATGTTCCACCTGAATTCCAATATGATGCCGGGCATGCATACCACCAAGACCCTGCCTTGACCGGTTCCACCGACGACCGCGCGCCGGTCGAAAAATTGCGCACCGCCCACGCCAGCCAAGGCGCCCCCGAATCCCCGCGCCCGCTGTCGCCAGTCTGGCTGACCGCACTGGCCCTGTTCGCCGCCGCGGCCATCGCCGGCCTGGTGGCGCTGGGCAACTGGCAGGTCGAGCGCCGCGCGTGGAAGCTCGGCCTGATCGCCCAGGTGGCCGAGCGCGTCCATGCGCCGCCGGTGGCGGCGCCCGCGCCGGCTCAGTGGGCGGGGCTGACCAAGGCCAATGCCGAATACCGGCGCGTGCGCGCCAGCGGTACCTTCCTTGACGAGCGCCAGACCCTGGTGCAGGCCGTGACCGAGCAGGGCGGCGGCTACTGGGTGATGACGCCGCTGCGGCTGGCCGATGGCAGCACCGTGCTGGTCAACCGCGGTTTCGTCGCCGAACCGTATCGCGCGCGCGTGGCGCCCGCCGGCAGCGGCCCCAGCGAAGTGGTCGGCCTGCTGCGCATGAGCGAGCCGGGCACCGGCCTGCTGCGCCACAATGACGCGGCGCGCGACCAGTGGTTCTCGCGCGACGTCGCGGCGATCGCCGCGCACCGCGGCCTGGGCCAGGTCGCGCCGTATTTCATCGACGCCGCTGCGGTGCCGCCGCCGGCCGGAGCCGATCCCAAGGCCTGGCCCGTGGGCGGGCTGACGGTGACCGCCTTTACCAACAACCACCTCGGCTACGCGCTCACCTGGTACGGGCTGGCGCTGATGGTGGCGGCCGCCGCCGCTTACGTCGGCCGCGAGGAATACCGCAAGCGCCGCGGCGCCAGCGCTGCCGCAGCCCGTTCCGATCCGCGCGCCTGAGGCCACGCCGGCAAGCCTGGCCGGCTGGCGGCACAATGTGGGCTGTCCCAACCAAGGAGCCGCCATGCCAGATCTCTCCATGCCGTACCGCCGCCTCGGCGCCAGCAACCTGCGCGTCTCGGCGCTGTGCCTGGGCACCATGATGTTCGCCGACCAGACCGACGAGGCCGAGGCCGGCCGCATCGTCGGCAGCGCGCGTGACCACGGCGTGAACTTCATCGATACCGCCGACGTGTACAGCAAGGGCGCGTCCGAGCAGATGGTCGGGCGCCTGCTGACCGCCGACCGCCACGACTGGGTGCTGGCCACCAAGCTCGGCAACGCCATGCAGGCCGCGCCCAACCACGGCCACTACTCGCGCGCGTGGATCACGCGCGCGGTCGAGGACAGCCTGCACCGGCTGGCGACCGACTACATCGACATCCTCTACCTGCATCGCGACTATCCCGGCGCCAACCTGGAAGAGCCGGTGCGCGCCATGGGCGACCTGGTGCGCAGCGGCAAGATCCGCTACTGGGCGGTGTCGAACTTCCGCGGCTGGCGCATCGCCGAGATCGCGCGGTTGTGCGGCGAGCTGGGCGTGCCGCGCCCGGTCGCGTGCCAGCCGTACTACAACCTGCTGAACCGGCTGCCGGAGGTGGAGATCCTGCCTGCGTGCGAGCACTACGGGCTGGGCGTGGTGCCCTACAGCCCGGTGGCGCGCGGCGTGCTGACCGGCAAGTACGCGCCCGGCCAGGCTCCGGCCGAGGGCACGCGCGCAGGCCGCGCCGACCGCCGCATGATGGAGACCGAATTCCGCGAGGAATCGCTGGTCATCGCGCAGCAGCTCAAGACCCATGCCGAAGCGCGCGGGCTGACGCCGGGCCAGTTCGCCACGGCCTGGGTGCTGGCCAACCCCATCATCTCGTCGGTGATCGCCGGCCCGCGCACGCTGGCCCAGTTCGAGGATTACTTCGGTGCGCTCGGTGCCGCGATCACGCCCGACGAAGAGGCCATGATCGATGCGCTGGTGTCGCCGGGCCATGCCTCGACGCCGGGCTACAACGATCCGGGCTATCCCCTGATCGGCAGGCCGGTCGGGCGCACCGCGGCTGGCCGATAATCCGCGGCGCCTTTCGGACGCGCGGGAAGTGGCGCAGGCGCTGCCTGAGGTGACGCCCGACTGCAACGGCACGCGACGCCCACGCGTGCTTGATGCACCCGGGCGCGACTCCTACTAATATCAAGACAGGCGGGCGCGCGGTAGGCGCGCACCGCGAAAACATCGCGCTTCGAGCCGGCGCATGGAGGAATTCGCGCGCTGCGCCGGCCCACCAAGGAAGCCCAAACGTGTCGCGTCGTGGCTGGATTTTCGCTGGCTTGGCGGTCGCCCTCACGGGCGGCGCCTATGTCGTGTATAGCGTTGTCGCAAGCGAGGTGCGCAACTCGCACTGGCAGGCGCGGCTGATCGGCAGCCTGGGCCAGCGGCTGACGTTCGAGATCCAGCCGGGAGCCAGCGACAGCATCCGCTTCCCGCATTCCGGACCCTATGACGCCCGCATGGGCTACGGCAGGCTGCCGCTGTTCGCGCAGCGGCTGGAGCAGCGCGGCTACGTGCCCGCCGAGCAGGCGCGCATGTCGCCCGACATGGTGCGGCTGATCGACGAAGGGCTGTTCACGCCCTATCGCGAGAAGAACCAGGCGGGCCTGCTGCTGCGCGACTGCAACGGCCTGACGCTGGCGTTCGAGCGCTACCCGCAGCGCCAGTACGCCGATTTCGGCGCGGTGCCGCCGGTGCTGGTGAGCGCGTTGCTGTACGTCGAGAACCAGGGCCTGCTCAACCCGGAATATCCCAACATGAACCCGGCGCTGGACTGGCGCCGGCTGTCGCGCGCGGTGCTGGACCAGATGATCCGGCTGGCCGACAAGTCGCACGACGCGCCCGGCGGCAGCACGCTGGCGACGCAGATCGAGAAATACCGCCATTCGCCGGAAGGCCGTACCACCTCGATCCCGGAAAAATTCCGGCAGATGGCATCGGCATCGCTGCGCGCCTACCTGGATGGCCCGGACACCCAGCGTGCGCGCGAGCGCATCGTGGTCGACTACCTGAACACGGTGCCGCTGTCGGCGCGCGCCGGCTTTGGCGAGATCAACGGCATCGGCGATGCACTGTGGGTCTGGTACGGCGAGGATTTCAGCGAGGTCAACCGGCTGCTCAAGGAGATGGACCAGCGCGCGCCGGACCCGCGCCAGGCGCAGGCGTTCAAGCGGGCGCTGTCGCTGATCATCTCGCAGCGCCGCCCGTCGTACCACCTGCGCCGCGACGACACCAACCTGGACGCGCTGACCGGCAGCTACCTGCGCCTGATGGCGGCCAACAACATCATCACCGCCGAACTGCGCGACGCCGCGCTGGCGCAGCCGCTGGACAAGGCGTCGGCGCCGCAGCGCCCGCCGCAGGAGCCCTTTGTCACGCGCAAGGCCGTCAACCGCGTGCGCGCCGACATCGGCCGGCTGACCGGGGTCGAGAGCCGCTACGACATGGACCGGCTCGACCTGACCGTGGACAGCACCATCAACCGCGAGGCGCAGCGCATCGTCGTCGACACGCTGCAGCGCGTGAACAACAAGGCCGACGCGCGCGCCATGGGCCTGTATGGCCACAACCTGCTGCGCGACCACGACGATCCGTCCCGGCTGATGGCCAGCTTCACGCTGTACGAGCGCGTCGGCAATGCCAGCGTGGTGCGGATCCAGGCCGACAATATCGACCAGCCGTTCGACATCAACAGCGGCGCGCGCCTGAACCTGGGCTCCACCGCGAAGCTGCGCACGCTGGTGACCTACCTGGAGATCATCAGCGAACTGCACGCGCGCTATGCCGGCATGACCAGCGCCGAGCTGGCCGCGGTGCCGCTGGCGCGCCAGGACGCGCTCAGCCGCTGGGCGGTCGACTACCTGGCCAAGGCGCGCAAGCCGGCCGACCGCGAGCTGATGGCGATGCTCGAAGCGGCGATGGAGCGCAAGTATGCCGGCGGTGCCGGCGAAGCCTTCTACACCGGCGGCGGCCTGCAGAGCTTCACCAACTTCGAGCGCGAGTCGGGCCTGCGCAACCTGACCGTGCGCACCGCGTTCCAGCATTCGGTCAACCTGGTGTTCATCCGCATGATGCGCGACATCGTGCGCTACGAGACCTTCCACGCCAGCCCGGACATCGGCAACCTGTTCGAAGACCGCGACGCGCCGGGCCGGCGCGCCTACCTGGAGCGCTTTGCCGACCAGGAGGGCAGCGCCTACATGACCAACTTCTACCAGCGCTACCGCGGCAAGACTTCCGAGCAACGCCTGGCCACGCTGCTGGGGCGGGTGCGCATGACCACGCCGCACCTGAACGCGGTGCGCATGTCGGTGACGCTGCTGAGCGCGCGGCCAGCGCTGGATGAAGACAGTTATATCCGCATCATGCGCGCGCGCCTGGGCGACAAGCAGCTGGCCAAGGAAGACCTGCCGGCGCTGTACCGCAAGTACGGCAAGGACAAGTTCAACCTGAACGACCGCGGCTACCTGTCGCGGGTGCATCCGCTGGAACTGTGGATGGTGGAATACCTGGACCAGCACCCCGACGCGACGCTGCCGGAAATCCTGCGCGCCAGCACCGCCGAGCGCCAGGAGGTGTACAAGTGGCTGTTCAAGACGCGCAGCAAGGCCGGCCAGGACAACCGCATCCGCACCCTGCTGGAGCAGGACGCGTTCGTGCGCATCGCGCGGCGCTGGCAGCGGCTGGGCTATCCGTTCGACTCGCTGACGCCGTCGTATGCCAGCGCCATCGGCGCCGCCGGCGACCGTCCCGCGGCGCTGGCCGAGCTGGCCGGCATCCTGCTGGCGGGCGGCGTGGTCACGCAGAACGCGGCGGTGCGCAGCCTGGCCTTCGCCGACGGCACCCCGTACGCCACCCGCTACGTGCTGCAGCCCGGTCCGGGCAAGCGCGTGCTGCCGGCCGAGGTCGCCGAGCTGGCGCGCCGTTCGATGCTGGATGTGGTGGAGCGCGGTACCGCCAAGTCGATCCGCGGCGCCTTCACGGTGCCTGGGCGCGATGGCGCCACGCTGACCGTGGCTGGCAAGACCGGCACCGGCGACCAGCGCTTCCAGGTCTACGGGCCGGGCGGGCGGCTGATCTCGTCGCGCTCGGTGAACCGTTCGGCGACCTTCGTGTTCACGCTGGGCGAGCGCTTCTTCGGCACCGTGGTGGTCAATGTGCGCGAACCCTACGCGGCGCGCTACAGCTTTACCAGCGCGCTGGCGGTGCGGGTGCTGCGCGCGATCGCGCCGCAGGTGTCGGCGATGGCGCCGGGCGGCGACCGCGCGCTGCTGCGCTGCCGCGACGCGGCGCCGGGCCTGCGCGCGCCGCTCGCGCCGACCATGGCGTCACCGGCCGACGGCATGCGCGGCACGGTCCTGGCGGAGGGGCTGGGCGCGGGACTGGAAGCCGCGATGCAGCCGCCGGCGCGGCAGGAGGTGGCCGCGATGCCGCCGCCGCCCCAGCCCCAGGCGCCGGGCCTGGCCGACAACGACGCGGCCGGCGTGCGCCGCGCCAGTCAGGCCTTGCGGCGCACCATGCCGTAGATGATCAGCAGCACGATCGCGCCAAGCACCGAGGCAACCCAGCCCGCGGGCTCGCCCGGCTGGTACCAGCCCAGCGCGCGGCCGACATAGCCCGCGACCACTGAGCCCAGGATGCCCAGGATGATGGTCATGATCCAGCCCAGCTTGTCGTCGCCGGGCTTTACCGCCCTGGCGATCAGGCCGACGATAAGGCCAACGAACACGGTGCCAATGAATGCCATCATGGTGCGCTCCTGTCAGTGGTCTGCGGTAACGGTCTGATGCACTGAGCCGGCCGCCTGTGCGGCCGGCTTCGCTTCATCATACACGCAGGGCGCGGGAGGCGGATGGCAAGGGGCGATCGCCCCTGGCAGCCCGGTTCAGGCTGCCAGGCGGAACTGGCCCACGGCGCGGTGCAGCGCCTCGGCCTGGTCTTCCAGCGACGCGGCGGCGGCCGCCGCCTGTTCCACCAGCGCCGCGTTCTGCTGCGCCATCTGGTCCATCTGCGACACCGCCTGGTTGACCTGCTCGATGCCGCCGGTCTGCTCCTCGGTGGCGGCGCGCATTTCGCCCATCAGGTCGGTCACGCGCTTGACCGCGTCGACGATCTCGTCCATCGCCTTGCCGGCGTTCTCGACCAGCACCGCGCCGTCCTCGACGCGCTGCGCCGAATTGCCGATCAGCGCCTTGATTTCCTTGGCCGCGGTGGCGCTGCGCTGCGCCAGCGTGCGCACCTCGCCGGCCACCACCGCGAAGCCGCGGCCCTGGTCGCCGGCGCGGGCCGCCTCGACCGCGGCATTGAGCGCCAGGATATTGGTCTGGAAGGCGATGCCCTCGATCACGCCGATGATGTCGACCACCTTGCCCGAGGCGCTCTTGATCTCGCCCATGGTGTCGACCACCTGGCTGACGATGGCGCCGCCGCGCACGGCGATGTCCGACGCGCCCTCGGCCAGGTGGCTGGCCTGGCGCGCATTCTCGGCGCTCTGGCGCACGGTGCTGGTGAGCTGCTCCATGCTGGCAGCGGTTTCCTGCAGCGAGGCGGCCTGCTCTTCGCTGCGGCGCGACAGGTCGGCATTGCCCGCGGCAATCTGCTTGGCCGCGCCGGCGATCGAATCGGCCGAGCCGCGGATGCTGCCGATCGCGCCGGTCAGGCGCGCCTGCATGCGGTGCATGGCATGGAGCACGCTGTGCTGGTCGCCGGCGCGCAGTTCGACCTGGCCGGCCAGGTCGCCTTCGGCAATGCGCCCGGCGATCTGCGCGGTGGTGGCCGGCTCGCCGCCCAGCTGGCGCTGCAGGCTGGCCGCGACCCGCACCATCACCAGCGACATCAGCGCGCCGACCGCCAGCAGCAGCCCCAGCGCCTTCCACAGTTCCTGGCGGAACGCCGCCTCGATGTCGTCCAGGTACAGTCCGGCGATGAAGTTCCAGTCCCAGGGGCGGAAGTTGGCGACGTAGCTCAGCTTGGGCTGCGGCGCCTGCGCGCCCGGCTTGGGCCACAGGTATTCGACGAAACCCTTGCCCGGGCCCTTGCCGATCGCGGCGATGTCGCGGAACAGGTAGACCCCGTTCGGGTCCTTCATGCCCTCCATCGCCTTGCCGTTCATCTCCGGCTTGAACGGGTGCATCAGCACCACGGTGTCGGAACGCATCAGCGTGAAATAGCCATCGGCGCCGAAGCGCATCGCGCGCACGCGCTCGATCGCCTGCTGCTTCGCCTCCTCGGCCGGCAGCTTGCCGGCCTTGGCCAGGGCTTCGTACTCGGCCACCACCGAGACCGCGGTGTCGGTGACGTGGGCGAGGTCGAGCCGGCGCTCCTCCATGCGCAGCGTGCGGATGTGCCACGCGTTCCACAGCGTGATGCCGAGCAGGCAGACCCAGCTCAACACCAGCGGCAACAGCAGTTTTTTCTTCAGGCTCAGGTTGTGCAGCATCGCTTCCACTCCTCCATCTTCTTCGCGCTTTACGCTTCTCGTCGGTGATGCGCATCGCCGTGCCACGCCGGTGGGCGCGCGAGACCGCCTGCTGGGGACAAGGGCCAACGGCGCATGCGTCTGCGGCATAACGGCGCAAAACGGACGTAACTTGATTGAGGTAGCTACGCCACACTGACGGTGTGGTTGATTGGTTTCAAAAGCCGGGCGCGACCTTGTGCGCTATGCAACGCTTCGCACGTGCCGCTGGGCGCGAGCGCGTGCTTCCGCCTCCGCTTTGTCACCCCGCGCCGGCAAAATCGGTCAGAATCTGCGCTGTCCTGCGCACGCCTCCACACGCTTCCGTTTGCCCGCAAACCGCCCAATGGCTTCCTTGCCCAGCCCTTCCGACGACACCCGCCGCCACGACGGGCCGCTTGCCGTGTTCCTGATCTTCCTGCGGCTCGGCCTGACCTCGTTCGGTGGGCCGGTGGCCCACCTGGCGTATTTCCGCGAGGAACTGGTGCGCCGGCGCGGCTGGCTCAGCGAGGCGGCCTATGCCGACGTGGTGGCGCTGTGCCAGTGCCTGCCCGGACCGGCCAGCAGCCAGACCGGCATCGCGCTGGGGCTGGCGCGCGCCGGCTATGGCGGCGCGCTGGCGGCTTGGGTGGGCTTTACGCTGCCGTCGGCGCTGGCCATGATCGTGTTCGCGCTGGGGGTGACCCATTACGGCATGGCCGCGGCGCCGGGCGTGCTGCACGGGCTGAAGCTGGTGGCGGTGGCGGTGGTGGCGCAGGCGGTGTGGGGCATGGCGCGGACACTGTGCGTCGGCCCCGTGCGCATCGCCATCATGCTGGTGGCCGCCGGCACCGTGCTGGCGTGGCCGGGGCCTTGGGCGCAGGTGGCGCTGATGGCCGCCGCCGCAGTGGCCGGCATGGCCCTGTTGCGGCCGGCGCTGGGCGGCGCGCATGAGCCGCTGCGCCTGCCGGTAACGCATCGCGGCGGCGTGCTGGCGCTGGCGCTGTTTGCCGCGCTGCTGGCCGGCCTGCCGCTGCTGGCGCAGTGGGCCGCCGATCCGGCGGTGCGCGTGTTCGATGCCTTTTACCGCGCCGGCGCGCTGGTGTTCGGCGGCGGGCACGTAGTCCTGCCGCTGCTGGATGCGGCCGTGGTCGCGCCCGGCTGGGTCGGCAAGGAAGCCTTCCTGGCTGGCTACGGCGCGGCACAGGCGATGCCGGGGCCGCTGTTTTCCTTCGCCGCGTTCCTCGGCGCGGCCATGCAGAACCCGCCCACGGGCCTGGCCGGCGGACTGCTGTGCACGCTGGCCATCTTCCTGCCCGGCGCGCTGCTGGTGCTGGGCGCGCTGCCGTTCTGGGAAAGCCTGCGCCGCAACCAGCGTGCCCAGGCCGCACTGGGCGGCATCAACGCCGGCGTGGTCGGACTGCTGCTGGCGGCGCTGTGGCATCCGGTCTGGACCAGCGCGGTGCAGGGCCCGCTGGACATCGTGCTGGTGGCGCTGGCGCTGGTGGCGCTGATGCGCTGGAAGCTGCCGCCGTGGCTGGTGGTGGTGGCCAGCGGCGTGGCCGGCTGGGCGGTGACGGCGGTGGTCTGAGACCGGGCCTGGCGCGCGGCTTGACGTTGTAATGCGCTGTAATCCGCCCCGCCCGCCCACCGTTTGCGCTTTCAAATGCGAACGATTATCCTTCTCTCTTCCGCACCTCCTTGTGCCGGTCATGGCACATCCTGACGCCATGTGAGCGTTCGAGGGGGCGCTCCAGCTACCCGTATCAAGGCAAGACCGGGCGTTGCCAGACCAGGCCACGCCTGCCGACCCACCGCAATGACCGACACCCAGCCGGCCGCCGGCCAGCAGCGCCGTGCCTTCTGGCTCAAGCATCTCCATCAGTGGCACTGGATCAGTTCCGCGATCTGCCTGGTCGGGATGCTGCTGTTCGCGGTCACCGGCTTCACCCTGAACCACGCCGGCCAGATCGAGGCCAGGCCGGCCGTGCAGACGCGGCACGCCACGCTGCCCGCGCGCGTGCTCGACAAGGTCCGGGCCGCGGCCCCGGCCGCCGGGTCGCAGTCGGGCGAGACCACGGCGCCGGTCCCCGCGGTGCTGGCGGACTGGCTGGCGCAGTCGCTGGATATCGACGCCAGCGGGCGCGAGGCGGAATGGTCCGCCGACGAAATCTACGTGGCGCTGCCGCGCCCGGGCGGCGACGCCTGGGTCAGCATCGCGCTCGACAGCGGCGAGGCGCAGTACGAGAACACCTCGCGCGGGGCCGTCTCGTACCTGAACGACCTGCACAAGGGCCGCCACACCGGCGCGGCGTGGAGCCTGTTCCTGGACGCGTTTGCGCTGGCATGCCTGGTGTTCTGCGTGACCGGCCTGTTCCTGCTCAAGCTGCATGCGGGCGGGCGCGTGGCGACCTGGCCGCTGGTGGGGCTGGGGCTGGTGGTGCCGGTGCTGCTGGCGATCCTTTTTATCCACTGATCGGTCGCACTCGCGCCGATCTTCTTCCTGCATCTCACTGACGAGGTTTCTCCGATATGCGCCGACTGCTCACCGTCTCCCTGACCGGCATGGCCGCCGTGCCGCTGGCCGGTCCCGCGCTGGCCGCGGACCTGAACGTCAAGGTCGACATCCCGCGCCTGAGCGTGGCCGAGTACCACCGGCCCTATGTGGCGATGTGGCTCGAGCGCGCCGACCAGAGCCCGGTGCAGACCCTGGCGGTCTGGTACGACGGCAAGCTCAAGGACGGCGAGGGCACCAAGTGGCTCAAGGACATGCGCCAGTGGTGGCGCAAGGCCGGCCGCGACCTGCACATGCCGGCCGACGGCGTCTCCGGCGCCACGCGCGCGCCGGGCGAGCACAGCGTCAGCTTCAGCGACGGCAAGGCGCCGCTGGGCAAGCTACCCGCGGGCAACTACCAGCTGGTGGTGGAGGCCGCGCGTGAAGTGGGCGGGCGCGAGTTGCTGCGCGTGCCGTTCACGTGGCCGCCGCAATCGGCACAGAGCGCCCGCGCCAAGGGCGAACACGAACTCGGCGGCGTCACCGTCGACCTGAAGCCTTAACCATCCCGGAGCCCGACCATGAAACCTTCCCTGATGTACGCCGCATCTTCCCGCGTCGCGGTGCGCGCCGCCGTGCTGGCCCTGGCCGCGCTCGCGCCGCTGGCCGCGCACGCGCACCGCCAATGGCTGCTGCCGTCGGCCACCGTGCTGTCCGGCAGCGATCCGTGGGTGACGGTCGACGCCGCGGTCTCCAACGACCTGTTCTACTTCGAGCACGTGCCGATGCGGCTCGACAACCTGCAGGTGACCGCCCCCGACGGCAGTGCGGTCAAGGCGCAGAATGCTGCCACCGGCAAGTACCGCAGCACCTTCGACCTGCACCTGACCCAGCCCGGCACGTATCGCGTGGCGGTGGTCAACAACGGCCTGTTCGCCAGCTACAAGGTCGACGGCCAGCCCAAGCGCTGGCGCGGCAGCGCCGAGAACTTCGCCAGGGAAGTCCCGGCCAACGCGCAGGACCTGCAGGTCACGCAGGCCGAGGGCCGCATCGAATCCTTCGTCACCGCCGGCAAGCCCAGCGACAAGGGCCTGCGCACCGTCGGCCGCGGCCTGGAGCTGGCGCCGATCACGCACCCGAACGACCTGGTCGCCGGCGACACCGCCAGCTTCCGCCTGCTGCTCGACGGCAAGCCCGCCAGCAACCTGAAGGTGGCGGTGGTGCCGGGCGGCATCCGCTACCGCGACCAGCTGCAGGAGTTCAGCGCCACCACCGACGCCGACGGCAAGTTCAGCGTCAAGTGGCCGGCCGCGGGCATGTACTGGATGGAAGCCGAGGTCAAGGACGACAAGACCACCTTCAAGCAGGCCAAGTCGCGCCGCGCCGTCTATGCGGTGACGGTGGAAGTGCTGCCGCAATAAGCCGGTTGCACGGCGTGAACCGCGTCCTGGTACCCGTTGCGCTGAGCGCGCCGCCCGAGCCGCCGCCCGCCGGAGCGCGCCTGCAGCGCTGGGGCGGACCCACCATGGGCACGAGCTGGTCGGTGGCGGCGCTGCTGCCACCGGATGCGGATGCCGGTGCCGTCGCCGCCATCGGCGCCGGCATCCGGGCCGTGCTTGCGGGCGTGATCGCGCAGATGAGCAACTGGGAAGCGGATTCCGACCTGAGCCGGTTCAACCGCGCGCCGGCGGGCAGCTGGCACGCCTTGCCGGCAGACTGCTTGGCGGTGCTGCAAACCGCCTTGCAGGTGGCACGCGACAGCGGCGGCGCCTATGACCCGAGCGCGGGGCCGCTGGTCGACCTGTGGGGCTTCGGCCCGGCCCCGGCGCGCCAGGCGCCGCCGTCGCCAGACGACGTACAGGCCGCGCGCGGCCGTTGCGGCTGGGCCCGCATCGAAGTCGATGCCGCCGGCGGGCGCGCCCGCCAGCCGGGCGGCGTGGCGCTGGACTTCTGCGCCATCGCCAAGGGCTTCGCCGTCGACGCGGTGGCGCGCTACCTATGCGAACAGGGGCTGGACCATCACCTCACCGAGATCGGCGGCGAACTGCGCGGCCATGGCGTCAAGCCCGACGGCATGCCGTGGTGGGTCGCGCTGGAAGCGCCGCCGGGGCCGGGCAGCGATGCCGCGCAGCAAACGCTGGTCGCGCTGCACGGGCTGTCGGTGGCCACCTCCGGCGACTACCGGCGCTACTTCGACAGCGATGGCCGCCGCTTTGCCCATACCATCGATGCGCGCACCGGCTATCCGGCCAGCCACGCGCTGGCCTCGGTCACGGTGATCCACCCGCAGTGCATGCTGGCCGATGCGCTGTCCACCGCGCTGACGGTGCTGGGGCCCGATGCCGGCATGGCGCACGCGCGCCGCCACGGCATTGCCGCGCGCTTCCTGGTGCGCACCGCGGAGGGCTTTCTCGAACATCTTTCGCCGGCCTTTGCCGCGATGCTGGCATGAGCGGCAGCACTGTGTCGTCCGCCATCGCCGGCGCTGGCTGGCTGGCCGTGGCCGGCGGCGTGGCATTGTCCGTGCTCGGGCCGTCGCGCCTGGCCATGGCCGCCGGCGTGGTCGCCGCGTATGCGGGGTTCTGCGGCGCGGTGGTGGTCCATCACCGCCAGCGGCGCGCGCGGGTGGCGGCGCTGGCCGGCACGGGCGACGATGCGACGCTGGTGGTCTATGCCAGCCAGACCGGGTTTGCCGAACAGCTGGCGCTGCAGACCGCCACCGCGCTGCAGGGCGCGGGCCTGCCGGTACAACTGCTGTCGCTGGCCGAGGTCGATGGGCGGCGTCTGCGCGCTTGCCGCCAGGCCCTGTTCGTGGTCAGCACCACCGGCGAGGGCGACGCCCCCGACAGCGCCTCGGGCTTCGCCCGCCGCCTGCTGGCCGGCGCCGATGGCCTGCACCGGCTGCGCTACGGCATCCTCGCGCTTGGCGACAGCAGCTACGCGCGCTTCTGCGCCTTCGGCCATGCGCTGGAAGGCTGGCTGCAGCGCCAGCGCGCCCAGCCACTATTCGACCTGATCGAAGTCGACAACGGCGACGCCGGCGCGCTGCGTCACTGGCAGAACCACCTGTCGGCGCTGAGCGGCGGCGCCGAGATCGCCGACTGGGAACGTCCGCGCTATCAACACTGGCGGCTGGCGCAGCGCCATCACCTGAACCCCGGCAGCCAGGGCGCGCCGGCCTTCCATCTGGTGCTGGCGCCCCCGGACGGCGCGGCGCCGGACTGGCAGGCCGGCGACATTGCCGAGATCGGCCCGTGCCACGCGCCGGCCGAAGTCGACCGGCTGCTGGCGCAGCTCGGCCTGGAAGGCGCCACCCCGGTGCGCTGCGATGGCGCCGACACCACCCTGGCCGCGGCCCTGGCCACGCGCATGCCGCTGCCCGCACCGCACCTTGCCGCGCTGCAGGGCGTCGCGCCGCAGCAGCTGGTGGATGCGCTGGCGCCGCTGCCGCACCGCGAATATTCGATCGCCTCGCTGCCGCGCGACGGCCAGCTCGAGTTGTTGGTGCGCCAGACCCGCCACGGCGATGGCAAAGGCGGTGGCCGCCTCGGCCTGGCCTCGGGCTGGCTCACCGAACACGCCGCGCTGGGCAGCCGCATCGCGCTGCGTATCCGCACCAATCGCAGCTTCCATCCGCCGGCGGACGAGCGGCCGCTGATCCTGGTCGGCAACGGCACCGGGCTGGCCGGACTGCGGGCCCAGCTCAAGGCCCGCGCCGCGGCCGGGCGGCGGCGCAACTGGCTGCTGTTCGGCGAGCGTTCGGCGCAGCATGACGCCTTCTTTGCCGGGGAACTCGCCGGCTGGCGCGCCGACGGCACGCTGGCACGTGTCGACCACGCCTGGTCGCGCGACGGCGGCGCGCCGCGCTACGTGCAGGACGCCATCCGCCTGCAGGCGGATGGCGTGCGGCAATGGGTGGCCGACGGCGCGGCCATCTATGTCTGCGGCAGCCTGCAGGGCATGGCCGGCGGCGTCCATGACGCGCTGGCCGACATCCTGGGCGAGGATGCGCTGCGCCGCCTGGCCGACGACGGCCGCTACCGGCGCGACGTCTACTAAGCATCCGGGCCGCCGGTACCGGCACGCCACGCGGCGTGCGGAGATCGGCCGCCGCACTCGCGCGCCGGCCGGCCATGCACTATCTTCGGTGTGAACTGCAAGACATCTGCAGCCATCACAACACGAGGAGACCTGATGTTACGCACCCCCCGCCGCCTGGCCGCTGCGCTGGCGCTGCTCGCCACCATCCCGGCCGCCATGGCCGAAGCGCCCGCCCGTCAACACACTTTTGCCGTGCCCGGCCTGGAGAAACCCGCCAGCGTGCTGGTCGACCGCTGGGGCGTGCCGCATATCTATGCCGGCACGCTCTACGACGCCTTCTATGCGCAGGGCTTCATGGCCGCGCGCGACCGCCTGTGGCAGATCGACCTGTGGCGCAAGCGCGGGCTCGGCGAGATGGCCAAGGACTTCGGTCCGGCCTATGCCGATGGCGACCGCATGGCGCGCGCGGTGCTGTTTCGCGGCGACATGTACCGCGAATGGCTGGCCTATGGCAGCGACGCCAAGCGCGTGGCCGAGGCCTTCGTCGCAGGGGTGAACGCCTACGTCGCGCTGACCGAGCAGAAGCCCGAGCTGCTGCCGCCGGAATTCCGCAAGCTCGACTACAAGCCGGCGCGCTGGCAGGCCGAAGACATCGTGCGCATCCGCCACCACGGCCTGACGCTGAACTTCACCGGCGAGGTCGACCGCGCTCGCCTCTACTGCGAGGCCAAGACCCAGGCCGCGCGCGCCGACTGGCTGCGCCGCGAGCTCGACCCGCAGATCGAGCCGAAGCTCAACCCCGGCATCGATCCCTGCACCGTGCCGGCGGCCGAACTGCGCCGCGCCTACGAACTGGCCACCGCCGCCGCGCGCTTTCCCAAGGAAGCCTGGAGCGGCGCGCAGGCCGCCGGCATCCCGCTCGACCAGCTCTATGCCGTGGTCGATGCCAACAGCGATACCGGCCGCAGCCTGGGCTCGAACAACTGGGTCATCGGCGGCAAGCGCACCACCACCGGCCGGCCGATCCTGGCCAACGATCCGCACCGCTCGCACGGCGCGCCCAGCCTGCGCTACATCAGCCACCTGAATGCGCCGGGAATGTCGGTGATCGGCGCGGGCGAGCCGTTCCTGCCGGGCATCTCGATCGGGCACAACGGCACCATCGCCTTTGGCCTGACGCGGTTCTACATGGACCAGGAAGACCTGTACGGCTACGAGCTGAACCCGGCCAACCCGCGCGAATACAAGTACAAGGGCCGCTGGGAGCCGATCGAGACCATCACCGAAGAGATCGCGGTCAAGGGCGAGCCCGCGCCGCGCAAGATCACGCTCGACTTCACCCGCCACGGCCCGGTGCTGGTGTCCGGGTCCGGGCATGCGTGGGCGCTGCGCGCCGCGTGGCTGGACCACGGCATGGCGCCGTACTTCGGTTCGATGGACTACATGCGCGCGCGCAACTGGGACCAGTTCCGCGCCGCCATGAACCGCTGGGGCGCGCCGGGCGAGAACCAGGTCTATGCCGACACCGGCGGCAATATCGGCTGGATCCCGGGCGGGCTGACCGTCAAGCGTCCCAACTGGGACGGCCTGACGCCGGTGGCAGGCGACGGCCGCTATGAATGGGCCGGCTACCGCAACATGGACGAACTGCCGTGGGCCTACAACCCGGCGCCCGGCTATATCGTCACCGCCAATGAAAACAACATCCCGCCCGAGCACCCGGCGGCCAGGCTGGGCGTGGGCTATGAATGGAGCGACAGCTCGCGCGCGCGCCGGCTCAAGGCCGTGGTCGGCGCCAATCCGCGCAGCTCGGTGCAGGATTCGATGGCGTGGCAGAACGACACCGTATCGCTGCCGGCGCAGCGCGTGGTTGCACTGCTGCAGGAGGTGCGCAGCGACGACCCGCAGCTGGCACGCGGCCTTGAATTGCTGCGTGGCTGGAACGGCAACGAGCGTGCGGACAGCGCCGCCGCGGCGCTGTTCGAGGTCTGGTTCAGCAAGCACCTGCGCCAGGCCGTGGTGCGCGCTGCGCTACCGCCCGAAGCCGCACGCCTGGTCGGCGCCGGCGACGCCGCGCGCGTGGTGGCGGTGCTGGAGCAGCCCGGGCCGTGGATGCCGCCGGAGCGGCGAAACGCGGTGATGCTGGAATCGCTGAAGGCCGCCATGGCCGAGGTCGAAGCCAAGCTCGGCCCGGACCCGCGCGGCTGGCAATGGGGCAAGCTCCACACCGCCGTGTTCACGCATCCGATGGACCCGATCCTGAGCGATGCCGAACGCCAGCAGTTCAACGTCAACGCGGGCCCGATCGGCGGCTCGGCCTTCACGCCGATGAACACCAGCTACCGCAATACGGATTTCCGGCTGACCGCCGGCGCGTCGTTCCGCATGGTGCTCGACGTCGGCAACTGGGACGCCTCGCGCGTGATCAACACGCCGGGGCAGTCGGGCAACCCTGCCAGCCCGCACTACCGCGACCTCGCACCGTTGTGGGCCAAGGGGGAGTATTTCCCGCTGGTCTATACGCGCAAGGCGGTGGAAAAGGCGAGCCGGGAGCGGGTGGAGCTGGTGCCGCAGTGATGCGAGCCTGATCGACGCATTGCACCTTTAGCCGCTTGCCACAGCTGCCACCACCGGGCAAAGGCACCCCTCTCCCGCGCGCGGGAGAGGGGTGGGGGAGAGGGCCAGAGCCTCCACGAAGTTGCGCGCGTCAGTATTGCCACCGCCTGCCCTCTCCCCCGGCCCCTCTCCCGCAAGCGGGCGAGGGGAGCAAACCGGCAGCAGTGTGAACCCGCAGGCCTTACTTCAACAACCCCAACACCGCCTCCGCCCCCGCCTCCGACGACGCCGGGTTCTGCCCCGTCACCAGCCGCCCGGCCACCGCCACGTGGCTGGCCCAGTCATCCCCGCGTGTAAACCGTCCGCCACTGGCCTTGAGCACATCCTCCACCAGGAACGGCACCACTTCGGTCAACTGCACGGCCGCTTCCTCGCTGTTGGTAAAGCCCGTGACTTCCTTGCCTTTCACCAGCGGCTGACCATCCGCGCCCTTCACGTGCCGCAGCACCCCTGGCGCGTGGCACACCGCACCTACCGGCTTGCCCAGCCGGTCGAACTGCTCGATCAGCGCAATCGAACGCTTGTCCTCCGCCAGGTCCCACAGCGGACCATGGCCGCCGGGATAGAACACCGCGTCGAAGTCCTCGGCCTTCACCTGGTCCAGCGTCAGCGTGCTGGCCAGCGCCTGCTGCGCGGCACTATCGCTGCGGAAGCGGCGCGTGGCATCGGTCTGCGCATCCGGGTCGTCGCTCTTGGGGTCGATCGGCGGCTGGCCGCCCTTGGGCGAGGCCAGCGTGATGTCGGCGCCGGCGTCCCGGAAGACGTAGTAGGGCGCGGCAAATTCCTCCAGCCAGAAGCCGGTCTTCTTGCCGGTATTGCCGAGCTGGTCGTGCGAGGTCAGCACCATCAGGATGTTCATGTGGGTTCTCCGGTTTGCGTCCACGGTCGGCCGGGGCAGCCCCGGCATTGGCAACATCCTACGCAGCTGGCTATGATTCGAAAACTTCGAATCTTCGATGCCTGCCATCCAAAAAATGAATATCGCCGGCAAGGACCTGAACCTGCTCTATGTCTTCCATGTGCTGTACCAGGAAGGCAACGCCTCGCGCGCGGCGGCGCGCATGGCGCTGAGCCAGCCGGCGCTGAGCCACAAGCTCAACCGGCTGCGCGACGAACTGGGCGACCCGCTGTTCGTGCGCGCGCCACGCGGCCTGACGCCGACGCCGCGCGCGCATGCGCTGGCACCGCAGGTGCAGCGGCTGGTGGCGGACCTGGATGCGTTCTACGACGCCTGCGACGGCCGCGATTTCCTGGCACGCAGCGAGGCCGTCCACATCTACACCACCGATTACATGGAGCAGTTGCTGCTGCCGGCGCTGTTGCCGCGGTTGCGCCGCGATGCGCCCGGCGTGGTGCTGGTCACCCACAACACGCGCGGCGAGCTGCCCCGCGAGGAGCTGGAGAAGGGCACCTGCGACCTGGCGATCGCCGGCTTCTACGAGAACCTGCCCGACACCTTCCACCAGCAGCGGCTGGGCAGCGAGGACTTCGTGGTGCTGGCCTCGCGCACCAATCCACGCATCGCCCACGGACTCGACCTGGATGCGTTCCTGGCGTGCGAGCACCTGCTGACCACGCTGACCGGCGACCTCAACGGCGTGGTCGATCGCGCACTGGCGCGGCTGGGACACCGGCGCACGGTGGTGGCGGGTTTGTCGAGCTTCCTGGCGCCGAGCCGGCTGGTGCGTGGTTCGGCGCTGTTGCTGACCTGCCTGCGCTCGGTCGCGCAGGAAGCGGTGGCGCGCGATCCGGACCTGGTGATGCTGCCGGTGCCGTTCGCGCTGCCGCCGGTCGACATGATGCAGATCTGGCACGCACGCACCGATGCTGACCGGCTGCGGCGCTGGCTGCGCCAGCAGATCCAGGAAGCGGCCAGCGCCATCGGCGCGGCCGCGCCCGCGGCGCGCCGGCAGCGCGTCAGGCGCGGTTGACCACCGGCAGCAGCGCGCCGTGCACGGCGCGTGCAGCGTCCGACGCGAGGAACAGGATCACGTCGGCCAGCGCGTCGAGGCCAACCCAGCGCGTGGTATCGGCATCCGGCATCGCCTGGCGGTTCTCGGGCGTGTCGAGGATGCTGGGCAGCACCGCGTTGACGCGGATGCCCTGGTCGCGCAGCTCGGCTGACATCGATTCAGTGACGCGCGCGAGCGCATCCTTCGAGGCGCAGTAGGCGCCCATTTGCGCCAGCCCGCGCGCCGCCGAATTGGCGCCGACGTTGACGATGGCGCCGCCGCCCGCGGCCAGCATGTGCGGCACCACCGCGCGCGCCATGTTCAGCACCGTGCCCACGTTCATGTCGAACAGGCGGTTCCAGTCGGCCGCGCTGGTCTCGTGGATGCCCGTGCCCATGGCAAAGCCGCCGGCGAGGTTGCACACCACGTCGATGCGTCCGCAGGCCTGCACGGCCTGGCCGATGGCCTGCCCCAGGCTGTCCGCATCGAGCAGGTCGGCCTGCAGTGCGAGGTGGCCGCTGCCGGTCTCCGGCAACGGCGCGTCATGGCGGTCCAGCAGCACCACGCGCGCGCCCGCCTGCGCGAAGGCATGCGCGACCGCGCGTCCAAGGTTGCCGCGTGCGCCCGTGACCAGTACGTTCTTGCCGTGGAAGTTCATTTGCGTGCTCCTGCGCCATGGCGGCGCGCATTGTCGTGATTCAGGCTTCGCCCGGCCTTTGCTATCCAACCATCGTGGCCGGCGGCGAAAAACGCAAGCCAGTCTACGCAACGGCACGCAACATAAGCTTGCGAAAACGCCTCGGGCTAACCCTCGAAACGCACAGGAAGTTGCGCAGCGACTTACCGGCTGCGCCGTGCCCCGGCCGGCGCAGGCACGGCGCCCACGGCCTCCTTCGCCGCGGCGTCCTCCAGGAACTGCACCAGCAACTGCGCCGCGGGGGACAGCAGCGAAAAGTCGCGGCAGCAGATCGCAAAGCGCCGCCGCGCCCAGTCGTCGCGCAGCGGGATCACGCGCAGGCCGAAGGCCGTGGCGACGAGCGTGGCGATCTCGGCCGGGATGATGACGATGCCGAGTTGCGCGCGCACGCAGCGCAGCGCGGCGTCGAAGGTCGACACCACGGCCCGATGCGCCATGCGGCGGCCAAGGATCGCGGCATAGCGCGTCAGCATGATCTGCACCGCGGTCTGCGCCGGCATGGCGATCTGGTCGTAGTCCAGCGTGTCTTCGAAGCGGCAGCTGTCCGCGCGCGCCAGCGGGTGCCCGGGATAGACCACGGCGGCGAGGTGGTCGGCGCGGTAGGGGCGGGTCTGGAAGCCCTCCAGGTCCGCCGCATCCCAGCAGATGCCGAGCGGCGCGGTGCCGTCGCGCAGCGCGCGCACCACTTCGCTGCTCAGGCTTTCCTCGATGGTCACGCGTACGTCGCGGTGCGCTGGCAACTGCATGAAGGCGGCGATGTCGTCCGGCAGCGATTCCGCCATGGTCGACACCGTCGCCAGCAGCCGCACCTGCCCGCGCACGCCCGAGCCGTAGTCGGCCATGTCGCGCGTGACCCGGTCGGCCGCCGCCAGCATGGCGCGCGCATGCGCCAGCACGATCTCGCCCGCCGGCGTGGGGATGACGCCGCGGCGGCGGCGTTCCAGCAGCGTGGCGCCTACGGTTTCCTCCAGTTGCGCCAGGCGCTTGCTGATGGCGGAAGCGACGATGTGTTCCTGCTCGCCGGCGCGCGCCATGTTGCGGGTTTCGCAAACGGCGACGAACAGGCGCAGCGTGGTGAGGTCGAGGTCTCGCATAAGTGGGGGCGCCAGTGTTTCCGGATTGGAATGCTACGCCTGTTGCCCGGGCGGTGATGTCGCGTCCGGGAAATCCCGAGGCCGGGCGGGTCGCAGTTCGGTGACTTTCCGTTTCGGCATGTCCTGCTTCGTGAATCATCGTTTCAGCTTCGGTGCAGAAACTCTTAGAGTTCTTCCATCGCTCCCACCGAGGGACGCCACACCCGTCCCGGAGAACCATGACCCGCCCTTTTCCCCGCCAAGCCGTGATCCGCGAAGTCGGCCTGCGCGACGGCCTGCAAAGCATCCGCACCATCCTGCCCACCGCCAGCAAGCTCGCCTGGATCCGCGGCGCCCACGCCGCCGGCCTGCGCGAACTGGAAGTCGGCTCGTTCGTCCCCGCGCGCCTGCTGCCGCAACTGGCCGATACCGCTGAACTGGTCGCGTTCGCGCGCACGCTGCCGGGCCTTTTCACTTCGGTACTGGTGCCCAACTTGCGCGGCGCGCAGGACGCGCTCGACAGCGGCGCCGACCTGATGATCGTGCCGCTGTCGGCCAGCCATGCGCACAGCCTGGCCAACCTGCGCAAGACGCCGGATGAAGTCGTTGCCGAAGTGGCGCGCATCCGCGCCGCGCGCGATGCCAGCGGCGCGAAGACGCTGATCGAAGGCGGTGTCGGCACGGCGTTCGGTTGCACGCTGCAGGGCCATGTCGATGCGCAAGAAGTGCTGCGGCTGATGCAGGCGCTGCTCGATGCCGGCGCCGACCGCGTCAGCCTGGCCGATACCGTCGGTTATGCCGATCCGCGCATGGTGCGAGAGCTGTTCGCGCGCGCCGTCGATATCGCCGGCGACCGCTTCTGGTGCGGCCATTTCCACGACACGCGCGGGCTTGGGCTGGCCAATGTCTATGCCGCGCTCGACGCCGGCGTGACCCGCTTCGATGCCTGCCTGGCCGGCATCGGCGGCTGCCCGCATGCACCCGGCGCCAGCGGTAACGTGGCCACCGAAGACCTGGCCTATATGCTCGGCAGCATGGGCATCGATACCGGCATCAACATCGGGCGCCTGCTGGCGCTGCGCGAAGACGTGGCCGGCTGGCTGCGCGACGAGACCCTGCACGGCACGCTGTGGCGTGCCGGCCTGCCCAAGACCTACGCGGGCCGCCCCGCGGCCACCGCTGCCTGAGACAGCGAGATGACCCAAGACAACAGCAACTCCCTGCCGCTCGCCGGCGTGCGCGTGGTCGAGTTCACGCACATGGTGATGGGCCCCACCTGCGGCATGATCCTGGCCGACCTGGGCGCCGAAGTCATCAAGGTCGAGCCGCCCGGCGGCGACAAGACGCGCAGCCTGCCGGGGCTGGGCATCGGCTTCTTCCGCGCCTTCAACCGCAACAAGAAGAGCGTGGTGCTCGACATCACCACCGACGAAGGCCGGGCCGCCGCCGCGGAACTGGCGGGCCAGAGCGACATCCTGCTGGAGAACTTCCGACCCGGCCTGATGCAGAAGCTGGGGCTGGACTACGGCACGCTGTCGCGCGACTACCCGCACCTGATCTATGTGTCGCACAAGGGCTTCCTGCCCGGCCCGTACGAGCACCGGCTGGCGCTCGATGAAGTCGTGCAGATGATGGGCGGCCTGTCCTACATGACCGGCCCGAGCGGCCGGCCGCTGCGCGCCGGCACCTCGGTCAACGACATCATGGGCGGCATGTTCGGCGCGATCGGCGTGCTCGCCGCGCTGCGCGAGCGTGATCGCACGGGCAAGGGGCAGGAGATCCAGAGCGCGCTGTTCGAGAACTGCGTGTTCCTGGCCTCGCAGCACATGCAGCAGTACGCGATGACCGGCGAGCCGCCGCCGCCGATGCCGTCGCGCGTGTCGGCGTGGAGCGTGTATGACGTGTTCACGCTGGCGCAGGACGAGCAGCTCTTTATCGGCGCGGTCAGCGACAAGCAGTTCGTCACGCTGTGTCGCGTGCTGCAGCATCCGGAACTGGTCGACAAGCCGGAGTACGCCAGCAACACCTCTCGCGTCGCGGTGCGCCCGCAACTGCTGGCAGAACTGGGTGCGATCCTGCGCCACCATCGCTGCGCGGAACTGGCGCCCAAGCTCGAAGCCGCCGGCATTCCCTATGCACCGATCATGCGCCCGGACCAACTGCTCGACGATCCGCACCTGCTCGCCAGCGGCGGGCTGGTGCCGATGCAGGCCGACGACGGCTCGACCACGCCCACGGTGCTGCTGCCGCTGCTGATGGGCGGCCGCCGCCCGGGCGTGCGCAGCCCGTTGCCCCGCGCCGGCGAGCACAACGAAGAGATCCTGGCGCGGCTCGGCAAGGACCGCCGCGCAAGCGCCTGAGGGGTATGCCGCGGCACAGCGGCACCCGCCACGTCCTACGATAACGATTACGGAGACAACGCATGCAACGTCGCACCCTGCTCAAGTCCGCGCTGGCGCTTTCCGCCACGCTCGCGGTCACCCTCGCCGTGCCGGGCTTCGAAGCGCTGGCCCAGGGCGGATCGGGCAAGCCCGTGCGCCTGATCCTGCCGATCAGCGCCGGTTCTGGCGTCGACAACATCGCGCGCGCGGCCGGCCCGGCGCTGGGCAAGGCCTTCGGCCAGCCGGTGGTGATCGAGAACCTGCCCGGCGCCGGCGGCATCACCGGCGCCGCCGCGGTGGTCAAGGCGCAGCCCGACGGCAGCACGCTCGGGCTGGTGTCGAACAACCACGTGATCAACCCCAGCGTGTTCCGTGCGATGCCGTTCGACGCGATCAAGGACATTACGCCGATCAGCGTGATTGGCACCACGCCGCTGGTGCTGGTGGTCAACCCCAAGGTGCCGGCCAGGAACGTGAAGGAGCTGGTGGCGCTGCTCAAGGCGAAGCCCGATGGCTACAACTACGCCTCGTCGGGCAACGGCACCATCATCCACCTGGCGGGCGAGATGTTCCTGGACGAAGCGGGCGTGACGGCACGTCACGTGCCATACAAGGGCACGGGACCGATGGTCAACGACCTGCTCGCAGGACAGGTGGAAATGGGCGTGGTCGCGCTCAACGCAGTGGCGCCGCACCTGAAGGCAGGCACGCTGCGCGCCATCGGCCTGTGCGGCGACAAGCGCTCCGCCGCCGCGCCGGACCTTGCCACCATCGCCGAACAGGGCCTGCCGGGCTACAACGTCGCCGGCTGGTTTGCCGTCATCGGGCCGGCGGGCATGCCGGCGGCGGAAGTCAAGCGCACGCACGATGCCTTTGCCAAGGCCTTCACCTCGCCCGAAGTGCTGGAAGCGATGAAGAAGCAGGGCACGGTGATCGAGCCCGGCACGCCCGAGGCCGCCGCCGCCTTCTTCCGCAGCGAGGCCGCACGCTACGCCGCGCTGGTGAAGAAGGCCAACGTCAAGGTCGAATAGGCCGGCGACCACCCCGCGGCACATTGACCGGCAAGCGCCTAGAATGTCCTGCATCCCGCCATGCAGGAGCACGATCATGCCAGGCAAGCCCGTCAGGATCCCCGGCCCCGACCATCCCATCACCATCACGCCGACCGCCGGCAGGGTGGTGGTCAAGGTGGCCGGCATCACGATTGCCGACAGCGATGCGGCGCTGACCCTGCAGGAGGCGGCCTATGCGCCGGTGCAGTACATCCCGCGCGCGCACGTCGACATGGCGCGGCTCGAGCGCAGCGCGCATGCCACCTACTGCCCGTACAAGGGCGACTGCAGCTACTTCTCCATTCCGGCCGGCGGCGAGCGCGGGCGCAACGCGGTGTGGAGCTATGAGGCGCCGTATGCCGCCGTTGCCGCCATCGGCGCGTACCTGGCGTTCTATCCGGACCGCGTCGACAGCATCGAAATCATCGGGCCCTAGGTTTCGAGCGCCGCATCGATCATCGCCGCGGCCAGGCCGATCACCAGCGCGATGGCCGAGGCGATAAAGCAGCGCACCGTCTTGCGATACTCCGGCACCGCATCGTCCTCGACGCGCAGCGCGCGGAACAGCGCGACGATCTGCAGCACCACCGCGGCCAGCAGCGCCACCGCCGCCACCAGCGAGCGCCAGTCCCATTCGCCCGGGCTTTCGAAGCCCCAGAAGCGCCAGAACCCCAGCGAAAAACCCAGCAGCACGGTGATGGCGGTGATGATGCCCTGGCGATAGCCGGTGGGCACCAACTGCGGGGGCGGCTTGGCGGATGCCGCTGGTTCGGGCGCGGTCATGCGCTTCAACCCGGCGGCACCGGCATCTGCACCACGGCCAGCGTGGCGTCGGCAGTGCCGATCACCTTGCTGGCATGGCCCTTGCCGGTGGTGTCTTCGAGCAGCAGCCCGCTGCCTGTCGGCAGGGCCCGGCGTTCGCCATCGCTCGCCTCGAATTCCATTGCGCCATCCAGCACGAAGATCCACATGCGCAGCGGCGACGGGTGGGGTTCGCCAACCCAGCCAGCGGGCACGACCAGGAAGCCTTGCCGGGCGGCTTCCTCCAGCGGCGACACCCAGAACGCGCGCGCGGGCGGCGCGAACAGGCGCTCGGTGACGGCAACGGCAAGCGGCGCGAAGTGCGATTCGCCGGCCGCATCCGCATACAGCCGCGCGAACGCCAGCGGTGCCCGCCCGGTGGCGGCGGGCGGCTCGATGGTCGCCATGATGGACCTCCCTGCGGCGCGTTGGCGCTCCGCCTTGTCATGCAGCCAGTCTAGGCTGCCGGACGCGGAGTGCAATGCCCGCCCGGGGGCGCAGGGTAGGGGTCTAGCCCTTGCTGAAGATGCTGTAGAAGTCCGGCGCGCCGCTGTCCGGCATGCTCAGGTCGAGCGAGCCTTCGATGTGCTCGAGGTGTTCGGCCATCAGCGCGCTGGCGCGCGCGGCATCGCGCTGCTCGATGGCGTCGATCAGTTGCCGGTGCTCGTGCTCGGCGCAGGCGGGCGCGCCGGGGCGGTCGTACAGCGTGATGATCAGGCAGGTCAGCGACACCATCTCGCGGATCAGCTTTTCCAGGATGGCGTTGCCGGCCATCTCGGCCAGCAGGATATGGAATTCGCCCGACAGGCGGATCATCGCCGCGCGGTCGCCGCGAGCGCGCGCGTTGTCTTCTTCCATGGCATGGCGGCGCAGGCTGCGCACCTTGGCGGGTGTGGCGCGTTGTGCCAGTTCGGCGGCCAGCGCGGGCTCGACCACGCGGCGCGCCTGGAACACCTCGCGCGCTTCGTCCACGCTCGGGCTGGAGACAAAGGCGCCGCGGTTGGGTACCAGCGTCACCAGCTTCTCGTGCGCCAGGCGCGCAAACACCTGGCGGATGCGTGCCCGGCTGGCGCCGGTCACTTCGCACAGCCGTTCCTCGACCAGCTTGGTGCCGGCCAGCAGGCGGTGCTCCATGATGGCGTAGAGCAGGCTCAGGTAGATCGCCTCGGTTGCCGACGCCTCGCTGGCGGCGCCTTCCTGGCCGGTCTCGTCGTCCGGGGCGGCATTGGCTGCGGCTTTGGGCACGGGTTTGGGGGCGGCCTTGGTGGCTGCCCGACGCGGGGTTTTGGCGGCGGCGCGCGGCGCCGCCTTTTTCGATGTGGTTGCCATATCAGGGTACGGACATTCAGCCTGTCGCCCGAACTGGCGACGAAACACGGCTATATCGTACACAACTATGGCGACAGCGACGGCGCGGGGTCAGGCCGGGGCAGTTTCCTGGCAGGCGGCGCGCGCTTCGGCAGCGGCGTCGCCCGCCCGGAACGGATGCACCTGCGCCCAGTGCCGGGCGATGTCGACACGGCGGCAGATCCACACCTTGTCGTGCCCCTGCACGTAGTCGAGGAAGCGCTGCAGCGCGCGGAAGCGGCCCGGGCGGCCGAGCAGGCGGCAGTGCATGCCGATCGACAGCATCTTGGGGCTGTCCTGGCCGCTCGGGTCGCCTTCGTCGTACAGCACGTCGAACGCATCCTTCAGGTACTGGAAGAATTGCTCGCCGGTGTTGAAGCCCTGCGGCGTGGCGAAGCGCATGTCGTTCGAATCCAGCGTGTACGGCACCACCAGGTGCGGCTTCTTCTCGCCGCCGGTGACTTCCACCTCGGTCCAGAACGGCAGGTCGTCGCCGTAGTAATCGGAGTCGTACAGGAAGCCGCCATGCTCGACCACCAGGCGGCGCGTGTTGGGGCTGTCGCGGCCGGTGTACCAGCCCAGCGGCAGCTCGCCGGT